>CAITIQ010000445.1 GCA_903892415.1 uncultured delta proteobacterium
CCCTACGAACGTGACGGGGGCTACAAGCAGGCAAAACGAGTGCTTTCGAGCATGTCCCGTGAAGCCCTCATTGAGGACATGAAGGCCGCAAATATCCGCGGTCGAGGAGGCGCCGGTTTCCCGATGGGAGTGAAGTGGTCCTTCATGCCCGCGCCGAAGGCGGACAAGCCGTACTACCTCGTGATCAACGCGGACGAGGGCGAGCCGGGTACGTTCAAGGACCGAACGCTGATGGAGCTCAACCCTCACGCAGTGGTTGAAGGTTGCATCATCGGCTGCTTCGGCATCGGAGCGCACGCCGCATACATCTACGTTCGCGATGAACTTCACCTGTCGAAGGCTCGCCTGTGGGGCGCGATTGAAGAAGCCAAGGCGAAGGGGTACCTCGGAGCAAAGCCCTTCGGCGTTGATTACCCGGTGGAGGTCTACGTCCACACTGGCGCTGGGGCCTACATCTGCGGCGAAGAAACCAGCCTGCTGAATTCGCTCGAGGGCAAGCGCGGTGAGCCTCGGCTCAAGCCGCCGTTTCCTGCTCAAGCTGGGGCCTTCGGCATGCCGAGCACCGTGAACAACCTCGAGACCATCGCGGCAGTACCGACGGCGCTCGAGATGGGGGGAGAGAACTTCAGCAAGCTCTCGGCGCTTCACCACCTCAAGGATGGCGGCACGCGACTGTTTGGCGTGAGCGGGCACGTGAAGACGCCCGGCGTATTCGAGTGCGCGGTCGGCTTGACGCTGCGAGAGCTCATCTACGATCTCGGGGGTGGTGTTCTCCACGGTGAGCTGCTTGGCGTGATTCCCGGCGGCTCGAGCTGTCCCATCCTTCGACCGGAGGACGTGGTCAACGCCCCGGATGAGAAGAGCCCCCTCCACCCGTGGCACGGTAAGAGCGTGCTTGACGTGCCGATGGGCGTAGACACCTACCGAACGCTCGGCACGATGCTTGGGACTTGTTGCGCGATCGTGCTCTCGGACAAAGCGGACCCTGTGCTCGCGTTCCGCAACCTGCTCCAGTTCTATCGCCATGAGTCCTGCGGACAGTGCACGCCCTGTCGCGAAGGCAGCGCCTGGCTCAACCGCATCATCGGTCGGGTGAGCGAGGGCACAGCCGAACTCGAGGAGTTGGACCGCATGAGTGAAATCGCCTCCAACATCATGGGCAACACCATCTGTGCCTTTGGCGAAGGCACGGCCATGCCGACGATGGGCTTCCTTAAGCAGTTCCGTAAGGAGCTGGAGGCCTACGTGAAGAGTGAAGGGAAGTCGGGGACAGGCACATTGGCTCCCGACTTCTTCCCGCCGCGCAAGCCAGCGGCTCCCCGTCGGGCCGAGGGGTCCTGACCGCCGCTTTCGCATAACGAGGCACGCACTCGAATGGCTAAGTTAGAAGTCGTCTTTTTCGCTTTTTGCACACTGTTCGTCCTGTTGGGCGCAGTCTTCACCGTGGCCGCCCGCAACCCCATTCGTGGGGCGATGGGGCTACTGACGACGATCTTGGGCGTCGCCGGCATGTACCTGCTGCTCGCAGCGGAGTTGCTGGCCGCAGTTCAAGTCGTCGTGTACGCCGGCGCGGTCGTCATCCTCTTCCTGTTCGTGATCATGCTGATTGGGCCGAGTTCGACGGGAACGAGCGATGCTCGTGGCGCCTTTGGTCGCTACGCGGGCGCGCTAGTTTTTCTGTTGTTCTCGGCCTTTTCGCTTTGGGTCATCACCCGCATGGGTGGCGGGTCGGAGTTGACCCGAATGAGCCCCCCTCCTGCTGGTATGGGCACGGTTGAGCTGATCGGCCGGGAGATTTTTACGCAGAAGGTCGTGGTGTTTGAGCTGGCCGGTGTGCTGCTGCTCGTCGCCGTCGTAGGCGCGATGGCCGTTGCGAGCGGAAAAGGTGCGGCGCTCTTCATGCCGGTCGTAGAGCGTGAAATCGCAAAGAAGACAGCGGCCAAAGCGAAGTCGGAGGCTGTGATCGGACTGGGTCACGGCGCTGCTCACGCAGAAAAATCCGCTGAGCCGGAAGGCACAGGAGCGTCCTCGTGAACCAGGTCCCCCTCGAATACTTTCTCACCGTCGCCGGCGTGCTTTTCACCGTTGGCGCAGTGGGCTTCCTTCTGCGAAGAAACCTGCTCGTTTTGCTCATGAGCATCGAGCTAATGCTCAACGCAGTGAACCTGACGTTGGTGGCTTTCAACCGGATGTATCCGCAAAGTCACGGCGGCCAGGTGTTCGCCTTCTTCATCATCATCGTTGCGGCGAGTGAAGCCGCTATCGGTCTTGCGATCGTCCTTTCGTTCTTCCGAGTGCGCAAAACGGTGCGTTCGGACGACGCAGACCTACTGAGGAACTGACGTGAACGCCATCACCAAGCTGTTTCCAATCAACGACTTCGCTTTGCTCGCGGTGGTCATCGCGCTGCCGCTGCTAGGCGCTTTCGTCAACGGAGTGTTCGGCAAGCGCCTCGGCAAAGAGGGCGTGCGACTCATGGCCCTTTCGGTCATGGCGCTCTCCTTCGTTGCCAGCGTGATGACCTTCATCGTCGTGATGGGTCTTCACGGTGAAGAAGGAAAGCCCGCTCCGAAGGTTTTTTGGCACGCATGGCACTGGCTCTCCGTGAGCGGCCGCGCGGGCTCGAACGTCCCTGTGGACGTCGCCTTCGGTGTCGACGCCATGACGGCAACGATGATGCTGGTCGTGACGGGCGTTGGCTTTCTCATCCACCTCTACTCAAGCGAGTACATGAAGGATGACCCGGGGTACTACCGGTTCTTCGCCTATCTCAACCTCTTCATCTTTTCGATGCTGGTTCTCATCATGGGAGACAGCCTGCCGATCTTGTTCGTTGGCTGGGAAGGCGTGGGCCTCTGCAGCTACCTGCTGATCGGCTTCTGGTTCACTGAGGATAAGAACGCCTCCGCCGGCAAGAAGGCCTTCATCGCGAACCGGATCGGCGACTTCGGTCTGCTTTGCGCGATGGCGATGCTGGTTTACTTCTGCGGCGCTCTCACCTTCGACGGTATCCGCAGTTCGTCGGGCAACCTGCTCGCTGCAGACGTCACCATCTGGCCGCTGGGGAACCTTCCCACCGAAGCGCAGTGGCATGCGCAGTATGCAGACAAGAGCATCTGGCCCGCCTTCCTCGCGGACGCGTTCTTGCCGCAAGAAGCAATCAAGGTAAAGGCGGCCACGCTCGTCGCCCTCTCACTGTTTCTCGGTTGCGCAGGTAAGAGCGCTCAAATCCCGCTCTACGTCTGGCTTCCGGACGCGATGGCCGGTCCGACTCCAGTCTCAGCGCTGATTCATGCCGCCACCATGGTAACCGCAGGCGTCTACCTGGTCGCCCGCATGAGCGACGTGTTCGTCCTCTCACCAGCAGCGATGACGGTGATCACGGTGACTGGCGCGGCAACGGCGATCTTCGCCGCCAGCATGGGGCTCTTCCAGCGCGACTTGAAGAAGGTGTTGGCCTACTCCACCGTGAGCCAGCTTGGTTTCATGTTCATCGGCGTCGGCGTTGGCGCCTTTACGGCTGGGTTCTTCCACGTTTTCACCCACGCGTTCTTCAAGGCCTGCCTGTTTCTTGGTGCCGGTAGCGTGATTCACGCCATGCACGGGCGAATCCACGACACCGACAAGTCGCAAGACATGTTCAACATGGGTGGGTTGCGGAAGTTCATGCCGATCACTCACGCGACCTACCTGGTGTCGTGCCTTTCGATCGCTGGTTTCCCGTTCGTTACCGCCGGCTTTTATTCGAAGGACGAGATCCTCTGGAAGGCGTTCATCAACCAGACCAGAGGGCCTGCGGCTCGCACCGACCTCTGGTTGCCACCGGCCTGGCTTGGCTCGGCGATCTACTGGGTTGGCATTCTGGGCGCGACGATGACGGCCTTCTACATGTTCCGTTCCTACTTCCTAACGTTCCACGGCGAGTTCCGCGGTTGGAAGATCGTGCAGGGTTGGGTCGATCCGCACGCGCACGGTCATGAGGATCACGGCCACGACGACCATGGTCACGGCCATGACGATCACGGCCACGGCGATCACGAGACCGACGAGAAGCTCGAGGGACCGGTCCCTCACGAGTCCCCCTGGCCGATGACCTTGCCGCTGGTAGTGCTCGGAGCTTTCGCTGTGTTTGCCGGCTTCCTGGGCGCCGAGCCTCTGCACATTGCTCCGCTCGTTCACAAGCTCGAGCCAATCTTTGCGAAGGCCACCGCGCTCGGTGTCACCACTCGGATGGCGCCGCACGGTGGCACCATGTGGTTGATGATGGTGCCCGGTGCTCTCGCCTGTTTTGGCGGTATTGGCCTGGCGTATGTCATCTACTTGAAGGGCGAGGGGCGCGCTGAGGAGTCGTTCAAGGCCTCCTGGCCGCGGCTCTACCAGCTCATCTTCGACAAGTGGCGCATCGACGAGCTTTATGACGCCACCGTGATCGGTATGGTCGATGCGCTCGCCGACATCTTCACGATGGCGGACCAGTGGATTGTCGATGGCGTCCTTGCAAGACTCACGTCAGCAGTGACGCAGGTCGCAGGCGCTGTTCTGCGCCTCTTCCACACCGGGCGAGTTCAGGTGTACGCCGCAGGGGTTGTGTTTGGCGTGGCCGGCTTGGGCTGGTTCTTCGTCCAGCCTCACGCCTCGGTCTCCGTCGATGAAGCCGAGCTTCGAGCGTCCGGCAAGGTCGTTGCGAAGGCAGCACCCGGCCTTGGATACACCTACAAGTGGAGCGAGAACGGCAAGCCGGGGGAGGGGGCGACTCCTGATTTCTCAGCTTCGATGCAGGAGTACCAGTTCGTGGTGAACCAAGGCAGCACACGCAATATCACCGTCACCGTGAAGAACGTGTTCGGCCGAGAGGCCGTCGAGACCATCACGGTAACGCGGCCAACCTCGACTCTTCCACCGCGCGTCATCCCTGTCCAACCTCAAGGCGCACAAGGGCAAGCTCCAGGAGCGGCCCCAAGCCCAACACCTGGTCAGCCAATCAAGATCGAGGGCAAAGACCTCGGCGACTTCATTCGCCAAGGAGGTAAGTGAAATGAGCCCCTCACTTCTTCTGGGTATGGTGGCGGCGTTTGGTGTTGGTGCAGTCACGCCGACGGGCAAGAACACCAAGCAACGCTTCGGTTTGGGAGCGATTCTGGCGGCAACCCTTTGGTTGGTGGTCAGCCTTTGGCCAGACCCTTCATCAGCGGCGGTAAACGCAAAGCCCTCGGAGTGGCCTTACCTGCTGACGCTGTTGGTCTTCACGCCGATCGTGTCCAGCGTTGCAGTCCTCTTCCTGCCCCGTCAGGGCCTCGTGGGACTTCGCTACTTCACCTACGCGTCGATGGCGGTAACGTTCATCGCCTCGCTGTGGCTGCTCGAGGCGAACATGACGGTGGGCTGGCACTTCCAGCACATCAAAGAATGGATCCCGGCGCTCGGCATTCGCTACCACGTGGCGGTCGACGGCATCAGCCTTTGGCTCGTCCTTTTGACGACCTTCACCACTCCAATCGCGGCGTTTGCCTCGTTCGGCTCGATCAAGACTCGCGTGAAGGAGCTTTGCTTCGCGTTCCTGTTCCTACAGGGAGCGATGATTGGCGCCTTCGTTTCGCTCGATCTCTTCCTCTTCTACGTGTTCTGGGAGCTGATGCTGGTGCCGATGTACCTGATGATCGGCATCTGGGGCGGTACCGACAAGATCAAGGCAGCGATCAAGTTCTTCCTCTACACGATGTTCGGCAGCGTGCTGATGCTCGCCGCCATCGTGTACATGGTCTGGACTCACCAGAAGCTGACTGGCAACTACAGCTTCGACTACCTGTCGCTCGTGCGCGTGGTGCTGCCGAAGAACATGCAGACCATGTGCTTCTGGGCGTTCTCGATCGCCTTCTTCATCAAGGTGCCGATGTGGCCCGTCCACACTTGGTTGCCCGACGCTCACGTTCAGGCTCCAACGGGTGGTTCAGTCATCCTCGCGGCCGTGATGCTCAAGCTCGGAACGTACGCATACATGCGCTTCAGCATGGTGTTGTTCCCAACGCAGGCGGTCAGCTTCGGACCTAACCTTGCGGGCATCGCGATCTTGGGCGGTATCGTCTACGCAGCGCTGGTCGCTTGGAAGCAAGACGACATCAAGAAGCTCATCGCGTACTCCTCAGTCGCCCACCTTGGCTACATCATGCTCGGCCTTTTTGGCGGAACAACAGGGGGCATGCAGGGCGCCGTGATTCAGATGGTCAATCACGGTATCTCCACCGGCGCGCTCTTCCTCTTGGTAGGCGTTATCTACGACCGCAAGCACACGCGGCTGATCAAAGATTACGGCGGCATCGCCAAGGTCATGCCGGTGTACACGACGCTCTTCCTGATCGCCACGTTCGCTTCGGTGGGTGTCCCTGGAACCAACGGGTTCACCGGCGAGTTCATGGTCATCATGGGAACGTACAGCTCGGATCTGCTCGGTAACTTCTCCGGCGTGCACGCTGTAGGCGCAGCTTTCGGCGTGATCCTGGCAGCGGTGTACATGCTCTCGGTAGTGCAGCGGGTCTTCTTCGGCAAACTGTCGAAGGAGAACAAGAGCCTGTCCGACATCAGTCCTCGCGAGACGTTGGCAGTCGCTCCGTTCATCGTGATGATCTTCGTGATTGGCTTCTTCCCCAATCTGTTCCTCAACCGAAGTGAAAAGGCCGTCGACCAACTCGGTAACCACCTGCGAGTCGTATCGGGGGCGCTGGTGCGTTACTCCGACGACAACCTAGCGAAAATGCTCCCCGAGGGCGTGATTCCCTCTCCATTCTTGGAGGGCGCCCCAGAGTGGGAAGCTCCCCAAGAACCCAACGTGCTTGCGGCCGCTCCAGCTGCTGCGGGCCAACCGGTTGTGGCTCCGCGAGTGCTTGAGCCCAAGGCAGGTGCCCAGTGACGTTCGAGTTGCTTCTTGCACTCTCGCCGATCCTCGTGATCGTTCTCGGCGGGACACTCCTCATGCTCACCGAGTCCATCGGCCCGAAGCGGGCTGAAGGGGACAGTGACTCCAGCGGTGTTGCGTTGGGAACGGCCATCACCCTGTTTGCGGGTGCGGTAGCGGCGATGGCGGTCTGGCTCTATGGGCCAGAAAACCTCGTCGTCGTGAAGTCGCTCGCGCCTTACTTCGTGCTCGACCGTTTCACGCTGTTCTTCACCATGGTGCTTGCGGCGGGCGGCGGTCTTTCGGCCCTGCTCGCTGGTGGCTATCTGCCGGAGCATCGCCTCGAGCGGGGTGAGTTCTATCCGCTGATAACGTTCAGTGTCGTCGGAGCCATCGCTCTCGTCGCGGCCGCGGACCTGCTTGCGCTGTTTGTCGCGCTCGAGACCATGTCTCTTGGCGTCTACTGTCTGACCGGGTTCCGTCGCGGATCCCCACGCAGCACGGAAGCCGCAGTGAAGTACTTCCTTCTGGGCTCTTTTGCAGCGGCGCTCACGGTGTACGGCGGAGCCCTGCTTTACGGAGCAACCGGCCACACAGACCTGGCCGGGATTCGAGCCGGCATCGTTTCGCTAGCGAGCAGCGCGGCGGTGCCTGCGTCTTCGGGCAAGCTCGGGCTCGTTATCGTCGGTACGGTGCTGATGCTCGCGGGCATGGCCTTCAAGGTGAGCGCGGTGCCATTCCATATGTGGGCCCCCGATGCGTATGAGGGCGCTCCCACTCCAGCAACCACCTTTATGGCGGTGAGCGTCAAGAGCGCTGCGTTCGCAATGATGTTGCGGGTGCTTCTGGGTGGGCTCAGTGACCCGGCGTCGATGAGCTGGGGTTCTGGGTGGCCGCCGGTGATCGCGACCTTGGCGGTGCTGACGATGACCGTGGCGAACCTCGTGGCCGGCCGCCAAGAGTCGGTGAAACGCATGCTCGCTTATTCGAGCATCGCGCACGCCGGCTACGTGATGGTGGGTGTGGCATCGACGGTGCGCGCGAACGTGGACGGGCAGGGGAGCGTGCTGTTCTACCTCCTGACCTACACCTTCTCGACGGCCGGTGCCTTTGGCGCGTTGGTGCTCTGTGGCAGTCGTGGCAAAGAGGCGGTGAGCTATGAGGACTTGGCTGGGATCGGCAAGCGCCACCCTGCTGCGGCCGCAGCGTTCACTCTGTTTCTTCTTTCACTAGCCGGTATGCCGCCGACGGCAGGCTTCTTTGGCAAGCTCTATATCGTCAAGGCGGCCCTCGGCGCCGAGCTCAATCTGCTTTCGGTGCTGCTGCTCCTCAACAGCGTCCTGGCGGCGTACTACTACCTGCGCGTGCTCGTTTACATGTACATGCGTGAGCCGATGGCCGGTGCTCCGGTCGCAGTACCGATGAAGAGCGGCTACGTCACAGCTGCTCTCGTGCTCGCGGCGATCTTCGTGCTCGGCGTTGGCTTGATGCCCGGTTCGTCGCTCGGGATGGCTCTGAAGGCTGCGCTCATCTGAGCTTGCAAATGGCGTTGAGAGCAGCAGCTGGTTTGACTTGGGGCGCTATCCTGTTGGCCACTCCGGCTTGCGGAGATAGCGCCGCTCCTGTCGCTTCAGGCGCGGCCTCTGCTGCTGCCTCCGCGCCTCTGCCCCCGTGGCTGGGCATTCCTCGGTCCCAGGCTGAAGTCGAGAAGGTCATCAATTCATCGGGCCGCACGCCCTATGCAGGGAAGGTCGGCACGCTCCGAGGAAAGGTAACCATTCGGGGGGACGAGTTCCCAAGCGCGGAGTGGTCGTTTCCTGCCGACTGCCCGAACGCCCAGGCGATGTACGGTCGCACGTTTCGCAAGAGCCCAGGTGGCGGTATTGCCGACGCGCTGGTGAGCGTGACTGGCTACGACGCCTTCGTCCCGCCCAAAGCCCCAGTGGTTCCGGTCAAAGTGCAGGGGTGTGCTTTCGACCAGCGCCTCTACTCGGCGACCTTCGGGCAGCGTCTCGAGATCCAGAACCTCGACCATCTCGGCTCGTACACGCCCTTTCTTGACGGGGCGTCCTACCGTTCCGTGATGGTTGCGTTGCCGCAAGGCGCGCCAATCAAGCTTTACCCGACTCAGCCCGCGCTCAACTACGTACTGCGTGACTTCCAAGCCAAACCGTTCTTGCAAGCGCGCGTGCTCGTGCTGAAGTTTCCAACTCACGACGTCACGGATGGCGAAGGGCAATACGTGATTGAGGGGATTCCTGTTGGCGCGGTGGACGTTAACGTCATGCTGCCCGGCTTGATCAAGGGAACCCCAGACGAGAGCATCAGCGTGACCATCGCGGAGGGGGAAAACGTGCGTGACGTTGAGCTTGTTTACGACGCGTCGAAGGACAAGCTCGAGAAGCCCGCTACGGGGCCGTTCGAGCGCAAGGCTGCAGCGGACGGAGCTGGGGCTTCGACGAGCGCTTCGCCTTCTGCTTCGACGGCAGCATCGGCCTCGGCGGTGGCAACTCCTTCCGGCGCTGCTTCGACAGGGGCCCCAGCAGCTGGCCGCACTCCTACCGCGCAACCCCGTCCGCACTGAGCGGCGGACCGCCTTTATCGCACCACTATCGACGTTGCCCGTCGAAGCTTGCGCTAACGCGCCGGCTAACGCTCTCGAGCAGCGGGTCCTCGGAGGTAGCTACGCGCGGTGGGGCGATCGTGAGGAGCGCACCGAGGCGTGCAGCCAGCCACTCGTACAGCAACAGTTCTCCCAGCGGCGAGAGTGTGCCTGGCGAAAGGGACGGGCTCATCGCTTGATCGAGCTGGTCGCGATCGGAGCCGCTGGCCAGCATCCAAGCGACGTGGCTCGCGAGATCATCGGGCGAAGCAAGCGCTACTAACCTGGCTTGTTCCAACGCGAGGTCCGCGCGAGAAAGCGCGAGGGCGCGCAGCGCGAGTTCACCTTGCGCAAGACCTGCTCGGAGCGCTCGCGAACGAGCAAGCTTCAGATCTCCCATGCGCAACGCCGCATCAACCGAGGACAAGGTCTCTTTGCTTGGGCGTCCAGAGCGCGCGTGCGTGGCGGAGGCGGCTCGGGCGAGCTCCGCGTTGCCAGCCTCTTTCGCGCGCTGCTCGAGTGCGTGACACAGACCCGCACCGCTACTGGACAGGCAGGAGGCGAGCAGAAGAGCGTCCGCACGGCTTGTTTGCTTCAACTGGTCGAGCACACGGGCCAGGAGCTCGATTACTTCGCCGTTGTCCGGCGCCAAGACGAGGGCGAGTTCAGCCTCGGCCAGCGCCAACCGGGGTTGGCTTGCCATCAGTTGACAACGCGCAGCTTCGGCATGGACGGAAGCGAACGACGGGCCCAGCTGCTTTGCTTGCTCGAGCACGGCGAGCCCTTCCGCGACGCGCTTCGTTGAGCAGTGTACGGCTGCGATCCGCGTCAACGGTTCTGCGCCGTCAGGGTCCAAGCGCGAAGCCTCTTCGAAGGCGGCCAGGGCATCGTTCATGGCGCCGTCACGCTCAGCGACGACGCCACGTGCGTAGGCTTCGTAGGCGCGGGCAGGGATGTAGCGGCCCTCGTACGTCGAACCGAAGGCCGCGCGCTTCACGGTCAGCGGCCTGCAACCAAGGAGCAACGCGAGTGTCGTAGCGACGATGAATATCGGCCTCACCAAACACCTCGTGGGGCGCGTACTTCACCGGCCCATACGCTTACGCCAGGCGCCCCTACCTCAAGCTGTAACAGCTCGTAGCCCAGGCTCTGCGCGGAGGCGACGAGCTGTGGCGACGGCTCGCGCCGCGCGTGAAAGAACGCGACGTCTCCACCGCCAGCGCCGCTCGGTCCAAGCGCCGCGCCCTCCCTCGCCGCAGCAGCGCCTAGCTCTCGCACTTCGGGCGTTACGATGGCCACCCCAGCGCGATCTCCAAGCTCGGCCAAAATTGCGAATTGTGCACGAAGTGCCTCAGAGAGTAGCTCTGCCTGCCGCGCACTGTGCGCGCGCTCGGCCGCTGCGATCGCGGTCTTCATCAGCACGGCGAACGGCTCGGGTTCCGCTTCAGCAAACGCCTTCACCTTTGCAACAAACGCAGAAGTAACTGCGCTTTCGCGCGCGGCAAATACGCGCACGACGCTGTCGTTCGGTAGCCCAACCGGCTCGATCATGGGAGGCTCATTCGCCGACGTCGACCGGCGAAGAGCGATCGTCCCACCGAACGTGCTAGCAGCTACATCCGCGCCGCTCCCACCGCCCTGCGCCGCCCGATGGACCTGCAGTGCGGTGTGGAACAACTCCTCTCGTCCACCCGGCTCCGCACGTGAAGGGTCTTGCGCAAGCAAGCTCGCGAGCAAGATCGCCGAACTCGAACCAAGGCCGAGCTTGCGGCTTCCGCCCTGACCATCGGCCGTTCGAAGCTCGTCAGCGTTGACTCGAAACGGCTTCGCCAGCAGGCCTCGTTCAACCCCGCAACGCACCTCTTCGGAAACATGAACGGCGTCGCCCTCGCTGTCAGCGTACGCAAAGCGCGAGACCGCGGTGACCAGCGCCGGCGCGCCGTAGAGCACGCTGTAGGCGCCGGAGAGCACCAATTTGCCGGGAGCGCGCGCGCGAGGCATCAGCCCGCGACCACCGTGGCCCCGGCTCCGGGCCGTGCGGTAATGGTGCGAAGGACGCCAGGGACCGAGGCAAGGTAAGCGGCGACTTTCTCGGCGTCGGCGCCGCGCGTGAACACCTTCACGTGAGGCCCAGCGTCGATCGTCAGGTAACCCTCGAGACCGCCTGCACGCATCTTTCGCACGGCGTGGATCACCTCCACCGTCGCGCCGCTGAAGTAGAGAATGGCCGGATTCGCTGCGAGAGCGCCGGCGTGCATCGACAAGGCGCTCTGCTCGATTGCAGGACCCATCTTGGTAAGGTCACGTTCGAGCAGGCCGGCGCGCAGATGGGTGAAGGTGGCTGGTGCCGAGTCGACCCACGCCTTGTAGTACGGGCTGGTATCGCGCGTGTGTTTCATGCCGTCGCTCGAGCCGACATCCTTCGCTCCTTCGCGCGTGACGGCGACGACGATCGCTACGTCCCAAAAGTCCGGGCCGGCAACCTCGTTGGCGGAGAGCGCCTCATCGCTCGGTACGCCTGCACGCAGCTCGACGAAGCCGCCAAAGAGCGAACGGGCTGCGGAGACGCTGATGCGTCGGGCCAAGTCCGACAGAACGTCGCGCGATAGCTGAAGGCCAAGCGCGTGCGTCGCGGCCGTCGCGAGCGCAGCGAACGCCGAGGCACTCGAGGCGAGACCGGACGCGGTCGGAAAATCATTCGAAGAGACCACGTGGGCGCGCTCCGCTGAGCCACCGAGCGCACGAACGCGATCGAGCATCTGCGTCACCCGCTGTAGGACGACGCCCTCAGCAGGTTGACCGTTCAGTTCGAACGCATCGCTCGCGAGGGCGCCGTCAAAGGTCACACTGGTCTTGGTTTGCATACCGCGCAGCGTGAGCGAGAGGCTGGGCACTGCAGGCAGATTGTGGCCGAAGGTCTGCTTGCCCCAATACTTCGACAGGGCGATGTTCGGATGAGCGATGGCAGTCGCTGTCTTGCTCGTTGAATTCGCTTGTTGGGTCACGCTTTGCTCCCAGATTGACGCGCTCGAATACGGGTGGGGAAGGAGAGATAGCCGCGTGCAGACCACGCGTCGGCGATGCGTCGTGCTCGCTCGGCCGCCGATGAGTTGGCTTCATCGGGCGCGCCGAAGCCGCCGAGCGCGATCACACTTCCACCGCCACCGGAGCCGGTGAGTTTGACGCCTTTGGCACCAGCCTCGCGAGCGACGTGACACATGTCATCGATTGACTCGGTGGAGAGATGGACTTCGCGCAGCAGCTGCTGATTCGCATCGAACAGCGCACCGAGCTCGTCCTCTTGCGTCGCCGCCAGACAGCGCTCGGCTTGTTCGACCAGGGCGTGCACGCCCTCGAGAAAACGCCGATGTAGCGCGGGTGCTGAGTGCTGCAGCTCGGCGATGCCCTCAACCATCGTCTTGGTCGAAGCGCTCTTGCCCGAGTAGCCGACAGCGAGCCAGAGGTCCTTCGAAGTTGCGAGTTCATTCGGCTTCTGGCCGCGCTCGTAGCGCAAGAAGGTCCCGAGCAACGCCGCCGCCGTATCGATGCCCGAGGGGTTACCGTGGTACACGCGCTCCCAAGCCATCGCTCGCTCGAACACAGCCTGTTCATCGCTCGCCTCGGTCGCCAGCAACACCGCACGAGCGATCGCCACACCGAGCGCGGCTGAGCAACCGAGCCCACCGCCGGGTGGGATGTCCGCGCGCGCCGTCACCGAGAGCGGTGCTGTTTCGGGAGCCAGCAGCGAAGCAAATGAGCGGGCGAGGTCGCTCGAAAGGTCATCCGAATAGACCTCGCTCGTCCCAAGCCGAAGCGTGGAGCGCTCGCCCGTTTGGCTGGCGTGCGCCACCGCGCCACGCTCGATGCCAGCCGCGATCCCCGGGACGCCGTAAACCACGGCGTGCTCGCCGAAAATGATCACCTTGCCGGCGCCGCGACCTTCGAACGTCGGCTTCATCGCGCCTCGCGCCCGCCCGGCCCGACGCGAATAGCAAGGGACGCTCCGTAGAGCGCCAACCGCGCAGGCTCGGCTAGCGGCAGCCCCCAAGCCTTCTTCTCAGCTTGCGTGCACAAGGTCGCGAGGTGCTTCTCCACGGACTCGCGAGCGCCTGTCGCTTCGATCGCCGCGACTGCGGCCGCCATCTCGCTCTTGGTCGCGTGCCGCTTGGCCCACACTTGTTCGACGGCGCGTTTTCCGGCTCCGCGCAGCTTTGGTTTGGCCTCACGCACGACCGCGCTGTTCTTGCCGGCGAGCAGATCCGAACCCTGCGGTCTACCTGCCTCGGCCTCGGTGCCGAACACGCCCAGGAGGTCATCGCGCAACTGAAAGCCGACCCCGAGCGGGTCGGCGAAGGCGTACAGCGCGCGCTGCGTCTTCAGCGGCGCTCCGCCAAGGACCGCGCCTAATCCGAGCGGGCCGCGCACGGTGTAGCTGCCCGTCTTCAGATCGTGAAGGACCTCGACGTTGGCGTTTGGAGACAAAGTGTCGAGCACCTGACCAAAAACGACGTCTTCGTGAATCGCGAGCAGGTAGCGCAGCGCCGGCCCTTGCACATCCGCCGGCACTGGCTTGCTGAGTAGCGCGCCGACGGCCAACCCCCACACGTAGTCGCTCGCCAAGAGGGCGCCGACTGCCCCTAGCTTCTCGGGCGTATGCAGCTTGTTCCTCTTGAGGGTGGTAGCGATCGCGATGTGCGCGCTCGGGCCGCCGCGCCGCTCGACATCCCCATCCATCCAATCGTCTTGGATCAGCAGGTAGCTCTGCAACATCTCCAGCGCGACTCCGCCCATCGTCGCGACCTCTTTGCGCGCGCGCGGCGCCACTCCAAAGTAGCTGGCAGCGAGCAGTGCCGCGCGAAAGCGCTTACCTCCGCGCAACGACAAGTCCTTCGCGGCATCGAGGACAGCCAGGACTTCAGGCCCCAACGCGGCGCGTTGCTTGCGCACAGCGTCGAACTGCGCCGTCATCTGTGCTTCAACTGCCGGCTTGGTTTTGGCAAGCAAGTCTGCAAACGCTTGTTTCGCGCGGGTAGCATCGGGGCTGCCCTTAGCTGCCGGCTTGTTCACAGTGCGCGATTCATTCATCGCCGAGCGGTCTAGTCCGAAGGATCGCGTGGGGCAACTTGAGCTGCTTTAGCGCGGACGAAATCGGGCCAACGCGCGACGCACCGGCTCACGGCGAGCCCCTCCCGCGACGACCGGATCCACTCCTCCCACCAATGTCATCAGCGCGCGTACCTTGGAAGCAGCACGCTTCGCTGCTGCGGCATCGTTGCGAGCCTGCGCAAGGCTCAGCAGTTTGCGCGCTGCACTGAGCGCAACTGGGAGCCGATCTGCGGCGGCCGCAACCTCGAGCAACTTCTCGAGCCCAGGCTCGTTCGCTGGGTTGGCAACTCGGAACTCGCACAGCAGTTTGGTGGCTTCATCAAAGCGGCGGGCTCGCGCAAAAAGCTCCGCTTGTGCGAATAGACCGTCCCAGAAACCGAGAATGCGCTCCATCCCGAGCTTGAGCACGCTCACCGCTTCATCGAGCTCGCCGGTGGATTCCCGCAGTCGGGCCAGCGCGAGGTATGCGGGGCCGTAGCTTCCATCCGCTGCGATCGCCTCATTGAAGCGCGCAACCGCTGAATCAACTTGTCCGGCGCGCAACGAGGCAGAGCCAAGTTCCGTCAGCTCCCGGGCTCGCTTGGTCGCCCAGTTCTCAACCGCTGGTGCGGTGAGCGACTGCGTGTTTTGCTGCGCCATCAGGTCGGCTGGAATGGCGACGCAAATTGACGCCAGTAGCAGCATTGAGCCTAAACGCCGCATACTCCGGCCGGGACTCAGAACTCCCAGGTGAGGGAGCCGCCCGTCGGACCAATGGCCACGGTCGGGATCGGTGAGAGTTCGGCGGGCACCTCGTAGTAGCCGTCGCGAACCGGACGCTTCTTGAACCCGACGGCGAAGATGGGAATGCCCACGGCGAGGCCGACCACGCCAAGGAGGCCAAGCCCGACAATGGGTCCTCCAGGTGGGTCGTCGCTCAGGGCCAAGCCAGTCGCGGCGAGCAAAGCCACGCCACCAACGCCCATGGTGATACCACCGCCGATGATCATGCCCAGCCGTGGCTTCATTTTGGCACCAGCCGCCACCGGAATGGCGATCGTCACGGTCTTGCCTTCCTCGCTGAGGTCAATCTCTTCGCTGAACGGCTCGCCGTCGTCCTTGGCCGTCGTGGCCTCAACGGTGTGCTCGCCTGGGTCGAATGGCAGCGCCTTGTTGTAGTCCTGCGGGCCAATCAAGGTGCCGTCAACCTTGACGCTCTTCACCTTGCCGCCTTGCGGCACCGATAGGCGGATGCGCATGAGGCGTGGTTCGAGCGCGGAGAGCCGCTCTTTCGCCTTCTGCTCTCGATCAGCCTGCAATGCGGCCTTCGTGCGATCAGCAACCTCGGTAAAAAGTTTGAACGCGGTTCCGGTCTGGCCGAGCTTCTCGCGACAGTCTGCCAAGTTGTAGAGCGTGCCAATTCCCGGCCGCACCTTTTGGCTTTCTTGGAATTTCTCGCAGGCCCCAGCGACGTCCCCGTCGTCCATCAAGGTGCGCCCATCGTTGAACAGCTTGGTTGCACGGGCCTTGTCGGAATCTGAGACCTCCGCTTCGGGCTCTGTGGCCGGTTCACCTGCGGCCGCTGTCGTTGTCGGTTCTGCCGTTGTTCCGCTAGCTTCAGCCGCAGCTTCACCGCCAGCAAGAGCTACCTTTGGGAAAGTCGCGAGGGCTAGGACAAGGAATAAGCTGGTCTTCTGCATGATTGATACTTAGCCAATCGTTCGTGGTCGCGTCTTTGGTGCGGCAAGATTTCCGCGCTCGGGGCACGAACTCAGCGCCCCACCGGGTTTAATCAGTGCCCTGAAACAAGGGATCACCGCCGGGCTTCTTGGGCGGCTTTGGGGGAGTGGTCGGTTGCGGCGGCGGAGTGGTTGGTTGCGGCGGCAGCACGACAACCACACTGGGAGCACTCGTTGGCACCGGCGTTTGCGATGGCCTGGGCGGGGCAGTAGTCGGGGTGCTGGGGGGTGTGGTCGTGGTGGGTGCGGCTCCACCGCTGCCAGGCTGAAGGTTTGTTTTGAGTGAAGGTGCATCAGCCGCCGGCACGACGGCGCTGTTGGTTGCAGGCGTGGGGGAGGCTGCCGCGGGGTCTGTTTGGGACCCGCTGGGTTCGCTGTTCGGGCTCGTCGAACTGCTTGCCACGTTGGGATTCGCCGCTGATTCCTTGCCACGCAGCAGCAAAAACCCACCGCCGCCAAGGATAGCAACGGCGAGCGCACCCAAGCCAACGACCAAAGGAAGCGAACTCGACGGCTTCTTTCCAGCGTAGGTGGCCCCCCACGACTGCGCCGGAGGACTTGGGATTGCCACCGCTGGGCTCTGCGAAACGTGGCCCGACGAGATCCCACCCTGAACGACTCCACCACTTTGCGAAGCTAGCTGCTGAATGCCGGCGTCCTGCAAGAGCGTGGGGTGCACCGGATGCGAGCCGCCTGGGGTCATGCGGGCTTGCTCGGAAAGCAACGCCGAAGCAGGGATTCCACCGCCGAGTGTGTGGATTGCAGGTCCTGCAGCAACAGTAGCTTTGACGGCCGACGCCCCAGAAGGCGCGCTCGCGCCGCTGGTTGGCCCTTTGCCCGAGATGGCCCAAATTCGTTGCAATACCGCCTGCGCTCGGGCTGGTGCGAAGGGCGCGAGCGCCGTTGCCAATGAAGCGACGTCGTTGAAGCGTGCGTTCGGGTCTTTCTCGAGGCACTTGAGAACGATATCCCGCAGCGCTGGCGGCAAGTCGCGACGGAAGCTTGTGATCTCGCGCGGTGGCTCTTGCATGATGTTGACCACGAGCGCCGTCATCGTCTCCGCGTCGAACGGCGTGCACCCAGCCATCAGCTCATAGAGAATCGCGCCCAACGCCCAAATGTCACAGCGAGCGTCGACACTTCGCGTGGAGCGCATCTGCTCGGGCGACATGTAAAATGGCGAGCCCATAACGTCGCTCGTCTTCGTCATGCCCTTGTCACCGAGCTCGTTGGTCAGCTTGGAAATCCCAAAGTCGAGCACCTTTACACAGGGCGCCCCATCAACTTTGCGCGTCAAAAATAGGTTCGCCGGCTTCAAGTCGCGGTGCACGATGCCGAGACTGTGGGCCTCCGCAATGGCCTCTCCAGCCTGAATGACCCATTCGGCAACGTCGTGAAATTGCTGCACGCCGTGGGCCTTCACCAGCTGGGAGAGGTCCATGCCAGCGAGGTACTCCATGACCATGTACGGCGTGCCGTCGTCGAGCTTGCCGACGTCACTCACGCGAGCGACGTGCTCGCTGCGGATCCGCACGGCGGCTTTTGCTTCACGTAGAAAGCGCTCTGCCGCTGCGGGGTTCTTCGCCGCGTGGGGAAGCAACGTCTTGATCGCTACCGGCTCCTCGAGCTGCAGGTGTGTAGCCTGCAGAACGGCGCCAAAGCCGCCCACTCCGATTACCTTGTCGACCCGGTACTTGCCCGCGAGTATTTGCCCGGGACGGTACGCTATCTCCTCGTCATTCATCGGTTCTGCCCACCCGCGGTCATCGGCGCACGCTAAGCCGCGCTCAGCCTAGCATGCAGCCCCCGTAAATGACGCACGAGTGTGGAGGTTTGATCTCTACGCAGCCGAAGTTCAGCGCAAAAGCTATTGGGACTGAGTCGCCCGGCCACCCAGAATTGCGATAATTCCGGCGATATCGGTGCTCGGTTCGAGTTCGACGTGAACGAACCAGTCGTCGGGCCGCACCACTGAAAGGAGCCGTCCGCTTCCGATCGTCTCCAGCGTGTGGCTACCGTCGAAAGAGCCGCGAACCACTCGTTGTCGGAAGGCGGTGGCTCTCTCCAGCCCCTCGTCCGAAACAAGGCCCCAAGCGTCCATCGTCTCGCCGAGCTCGTTGGTCACGATGTAAGCCATGACGCCTGGCAACTGCGACCAAGGGCGAATCTTGAGGGTAGGAAGGCGTCGCCCGAGTTCGTTGGCTCGTGCTCGACGACCACTCGCAGGAATTGGGGTGGGCCGGCCCGAGGGCATTCCCTCGTCGGAACCGGTGGGGCACTCAGCGGTAGCAGGGGTTGAACGGCTCATTTTGCAGGGGGCCCGGGTAGGCTCTCAATCGCTAGCCAATCGCATGCCAACTGCTATTGGGCCAATTTTCCTCAATGGGATTGCGGGAGCGAAGAGCAAGTTGCCAGCTTGCTTCTGTCACTCCTGCACGATCTCATTTCGTGTTCGCAATCATGCAGCCGATCAACTTGTAGAGCAGGCGGGCCCCGACAATCCCATCCCACTCAGCCGCTCCGTTGACCTCATTCAAGTCAAACCCGACGACCCTGCGATGCTTTGCGACGGCGCGCAGCAGATAAACCGCCTCTCGAAAGCCCAGCCCGCCTGGTACCGGAGTGCCGGTGTTCGCGCACAGGTCAGGTTGAAGACCGTCAATGTCGAAGGAGACGTAGACAGTCTCGGGCAAAGTCTCGACGATCTCGGTCGCAATCGCGTGCCAGCTTTCACCGTTGAAAAGTCGATCAGCCAAGTCCCCGTCGTAGAAGGACCGAATGCGCGGTGAGGTCTCAGCTAACTTTGCCTCGTCCTCACTGAAGTCCCGAATGCCAACTTGCACGATACGTTCGACCGCCAATTGCTCGTGAACGTTGAACATGATCGATGCGTGCGAATGCTCGAAACCTTCGTAGGCGTTGCGCAGGTCCGCGTGGGCGTCGATGTGCAGGATGCCGAGCCGGGGATAGCGTTTCACCAACGCTTGAATCAAGCCGAACGGAGTCGAGTGGTCACCCCCTACGACGGCAACACGCTTACCTTGCGAAAGCTCGTGCTCGGCTAATTCAAGAACACGAGCGTTCAGCTCCCGACTCATCGCGTTCACCTTGGCGAGCGCGAGCTCGAGCTCCGGCGTGTCGGCGCCGCCTGCCTCTACGATCGGCAGCGAGAGCTCACACGCTTTCTCGTTCAATTGCAGGATGGCTGGGTCGGCGTCGTGCATGAACACGCCGGCCTCATAGATGCGACCAAAATCCCGATCGAAAAGGTCCACCTGGTGGCTGCGTTCGCGGATGTTTGCCGGCCCCGCAGCTGTACCTCGTCGATACGAGGTGGTCGCTTCCCAAGGCACCGGAATCAGCACCACGTTGGCGTCTGCGTGGGACGTGGGCAGACCGAAGACGCCATCGAAGGCGGAAGGTCCACCGGGGTCAAACGACTCTTCAGCGTTCGTGCTCATCAACTTCACGCCGGAGCGATCGCGCCCAGATCTTGTTTGGTGTCTTCAGGCTTCGGTACCCAATTCTCGTCGGGCCCTTCGGAGGGGAGGACCAGCGGCTCACCCAGATAGGTGGTCCTTTTGCCGGGCCAAAGGAACGTGCGGAAGATGTACGCGAGCAGGCTCTTTTGCTCGAGCGCGGGATGAATGTGCGGGTGGATTTCGCTCTCGTGAGCAGCAGGCGTGAGGCTCCAGTGCAGGCCCGGATGTTCGTGATGGATGGTGTGGTAGCCGTTGTTGAACGTGAACCAGTTCACGAGCGGACCGACGAAGTTGCGCGAATGGTTGTATTTCGAGTCGGCGTCGCAGCCGTCATGCTGCAACAGATTCATCGTCACGATGCCCCAGGCGGCGTACTTGTGCGGCAGAAACACGAACAGCAGAAAGCACTTCCAATTCAGCAACAGCAAAACGACGTAAAGCCCGTGAAGGAACCAAAACTCAATCCGGTACTGCTTGAACCAAGTGGGCAGGCGCTCCTTCATTTGCGCAAAGTACTGGCTCTCACCCTTCATGATCGAAGGAGCAACCATCACGGTGAAGAGCAAGCCGTTGAGCAGGTTCCAGCGGAAGCGCGTCTTTGACGTGCGCATCACGTCACGCCGCGTCTGGGTGTGCTTGTGATGACTCAAGTTGTGACCGGGCACGAAGGCGCTCACCGGGTGGCCGTACGTCGTGGTGAGAATGGTCTGGAAGATACGGTTGTGCGAACGCTTCTCGAACACCGGAGAGTGGATCGTGTTGTGCGTCGCAACTGCGCAAAAAAACGAGAAGAAGCACGTTAACCCGAAGAGCGGCAGCGCTACGAGCAGACTTGCGCCCTTGAAGATGTTTGCGGCCGGCACCGCCCATTGAACGGCGACCAGTCCGAAGAACGTGGCCATGAAGGCAAGAGTTCGGAGATCGGCTCGGTAACGCATGGCTTTGATTTCCTGAGCGCCTGTGGCTGAAAGTGCGCGAAACAGCCTCGTCGGTACTACAGCTTGCTTCGGCAGGCGAACCCGAATTGCGCATTGCGAAGGGGTCCCGAGCCGTTTCTATCGCGCTCCGCGTTCCACCGGCTGCGCAGATCTGGTAACGATACGGACCTTATGGGCCTTACTTTGCGGCGCGCCAGTCAGTTGTGTGGATTGTTCGTCTTTCTACCCGTTCTCCTGCACTGCGCGGAGGAACAAAGCCCGAGTGGTGGCGGGGGCTCGGCTGGTGAGGGCGGTACCGCCGGGAGCGGTGGCTCAGCCGGTGAGGGCGGCGGTACAGCGGGGAGCGGCGGCTCGGCTGGTGAGGGCGGTATCGCCGGGAGCGGTGGCTCGGCCGGTGAGGGCGGTACCGCCGGGGATGGCGCTGGCGGCATGGGCGGCAGCGGTCCCAACCTTTGTGGCAACGGCACCATCGATGGCAACGAGGCCTGCGATGGGAACGACTTTGGGGACAAGACCTGCGCCACCTTCGGACTCAGCGGTGGCACGCTCATTTGCAACCCTTTCTGCGGCGTCGTCGTGTCGGCTTGTACCCCCAAGGAGTCTTGCGGAGACTCGGCCGACAACGATCAAGACGGCCTCTTCGATTGCGAAGACACCGAAGACTGCGGGGACGCGCTGGCCTGCACAGATCCCTGCGCTGCGGTGGGCGCGGTCGGCGTGCCGACGTTCGAGTTTGGCAACTTCACCGGCAAGCCGGATGTGCTCGACGGTTCATGTAGTTTAGCCAACTCGCCCGAGGTTTTGCTGGGGGTGACGGCGGCGATCGACGGGGACTTGGCGATCTCTGTGTTCGCTTCGCCGGACGTGGTGGTCTCGGTTCGCACCGTCTGCAGCGACGCCGGCTCGGAGATCGCCTGTCGCAATCAGCAAGGCGCGAACAATAGTGAAAATCTCTCGTTTCCCGCCACCGCCGGAACCACCTATTACGTCGTGGTTGAGTCGCTGGGATCGAGCTTCGACACGTTTTACAACATCAGCGTCGACCAGCCGTTCCCCGAGTCTTTCTGCAACGGCCAGTTTGATGACGACTTCGATGGCTTCGTCGATTGCGATGATCCCAATAATTGTCAGGGCAGCTTCGAGTGTCAGCCAGGGTCCGGTGAAGTTGGGAGCAACTGCTTCCAGAACACGAACTGCGCCGCTCAAGATGGGGACCCCATCTGCTTGGACTTCAATCAGGGCTTCAACAACGGCTACTGCTCCGAGTTCTGCGATGGGCCAGGGGACTGTCCGAATGCGGGCGTATGCAAAGACCTCAACATCTCGTTCCACGGCGTCTGCTTCAAGAGCTGCGCCACGTTTGCAGATTGCCCAGCCGGTACGGATTGCGTCGATGACGGAGGTGGCCAGCTGATCTGTGACAAGCCGCCGGAGCTCAATTGTCAGGACTACGCTGACAACGACTTCGACAGCTTCACCGACTGCGCCGACCCGTCTGCTTGTGCCAGCTCGCCGAGTTGCGCGAGCGGGCCTCTCGCGGCCGGAGCTCCTTGCCAGCTCCACAGCCAGTGCCAATCGGACGGCAATGACCCGTTCTGCATCGACCAATTTCACCAGAACTGGCCCGGGGGCTACTGCTCTGAGTACTGCACAGTCGGCGGCTCCGACTGCCCCGCAGGCAGTCAATGTTCAACAGCGTTCTTCACCGGAAATGCACTGGGAACGTGCCTGAAGACCTGCGCTGACAGCACCGAGTGTCGCTCGGGTTACTTCTGCAACTTCGAGAATGTTTGCGTCTTCTGAGTTCTGATCGTCGTCGCCTAACTTGGTAGTGGAGGTTTTCATGCGTTGTTACTTGCCTTCGATCGTCCTCGTTACCGTTGCGCTGGGCTGCCAGGCGGGTTCCTCCACTTCCACGGGTGGGCCCGGCGGCGGAGGCGCTGCTGGCGGCACAGGTGGAACCAGCGGCACCGCCGGTAGCTCGCAGGGGGGCACCTCGACGGGAGGAGGCGGCTCCTCCGGCTCCTTCGGTACCGGGGCGGGGGGTGAAGGTGGCGAGGGGGGCGTGATCAACTGCGATCCGCTCGGCCCCGATGATGACGTCGACGGAGATGGTTTCACGCCCAACCAAGGCGACTGTGAAGATTGTGATCCCAAGCGAAATCCCAACGCCATTGAAGTTGCAACGGCGCCCAATGGCCGGCCCTTCGACGAAGACTGCGACGGGCTCACGGATGAGGTGGAGGAGCCGGTTCTTTGCGACGCGGGCATCTTGGTCGACGAGATGGATCCGCTTGCCGCTGCGGCGGCGGTGGACCTTTGCAAGACGTCCGCCGGCCCTAACGACTGGGGTGTCGTTAGTGCATCCTGGGTCATGGCCGACGGAAGTCCGCCGCCCAGCAACAACCTCGCGGCCTTTCATTTGGGTCACGGCTTCCTCGACGACTTCGGGCCGAACCTCAGCGTTCGTCAGGGAGAGCGCATGCTCGCTCTCTCGAGCGGTTCGGCTCGCCGCCCAGATGATCCGGGCTACCAAAATGTGAGCGGCTACATCAAGGGCTACACCGGTGGGTTCGCACAGGGCTTTCCAAAGGAGGCGGCCGCCTGTCCCGGGGACATCACCGGCACACCCTACGATCCGACCGGGGTCGAACTCGTGGTGCGCACGCCCTCCAACGCCACCGGCTTCTCCTTCGATTTCGACTTCTACACCTACGAGTGGCCCGGGTTCGTTTGCAGCACGTACAACGACTTCTTCCTGGCGATCCTCGACCCGATCCCAGAAGGCCAAACCGACGGCAACATCTCCTTCGACGGTGACCTCAACCCAATCAGCGTGAACAACGCCTTGCTCGAGGTCTGCGGTTGTCCGGAGAACCCGCCGCTGGCGTGCATGGCGGGAGGCAAGATCTTCAACTGCTCGCTTGGCAATATCGAGCTGATCGGCACCGGCTTTGGCTTTGACCTCGCCGGTCAGGACCACGGCGCGACAGGCTGGCTGCGCACAACTGCGCCCGTCGCGGGCAACGCAGAGATCCGCGTGCGGTTCGCCGTGCATGATTCGGGTGACGGCTCGCTCGACTCGACGACGCTCGTCGATAACTTCCAGTGGACCGCCAAGCCTGGCACCAAGGTCGGCACCGACCCGATTCCGCAATGAACGCGCGCGAGCGGCGAGGGACCCTCGCCGCTCGCTATCACTCAGCCTTCAGCCTTGTTTGGCTTTGAACGAGCGCATGAACTCGACCAGGTGCGCCACGTCCTCGAGGGAAACCGCGTTGTAGGTCGAAGCGCGGATGCCGCCAGTCGAGCGGTGGCCGGCGAGACCAACCATGTTGGCTTTCTGCGCTTCAGCGACGAAGCGTTTCTCCAATTCCTCGCTGGGCAGGTTGAAGACAATGTTCATCAGGCTGCGGCTCTCCTTTTCGACTGGGCCCTTGTAGAAGTCCGCGAGCTCGTCGATCGCTCCATAGAGAAGCTCTCCCTTCTTGCGGTTCGCCTCTTCGACCGCTTCAAGACCGATCGAGTCAAGGTGCGCAAGCACGTTGCGCATCAGGTAAATCGCGAAGGTGGGCGGGGTATTGTAGAGGCTGTTGGCCTTGGCGTGCGTTTCGTAGCGAAAGATCACCGGGATGTCTTTGCGCCCGCGCTCGATCAGCTCCTTGCGCATGATCACGACGACAACACCGCTCGGTCCGATGTTCTTTTGTGCGCCAGCGTAGATCATGCCGAACTGACTGATGTCGAGTCGGCGCGCGAGAATATCGCTGGACATGTCGACGACCAAGGGCGCCTTCGTCTTTGGGAAGGAGTGCCACTGCGTGCCGAACAGCGTGTTGTTGCTGGTTAGGTGAACGTAGGCCGCGCCGTCATCGAGCTCTAGTTCTTCAACCTTTGGGATGCGCTTGTAGCGCTTGTTCTCGACTGTGTTGGCGGCGATACGCACCGTGCCGATGCGCTGCGCTTCTTCATATGCCTTCTCACTCCAGCCGCCGGTGATCACGTAGTCAGCGCTCTGGCCAGCAGGCAGGAGATTCATCGGTACGGTGGCGAACTGTTGGCTCGCACCACCCTGAAGGAAGAGCACCTCGTAGTCGCTCGAAATCCCGAGCAGCTTACGAAGCAGCGAGATGGCCTCGTTGTGGACAGCCTCGAAGGCCTTCCCACGGTGACTGTGCTCGAGGATGCTCATCCCCGTGCCTTCGAAGTCGACGAGTTCTTCTTGAGCTCGCAAAAGGGCCGGAAGGGGCAGCCCGGCGGGGCCAGCGTTGAAGTTGATCGCTCGTGTCATCAGGCACCTATACCAGAACCGATGCTAGGCTCACGAGTGGAGGCGCCATGCTGCTGACCCGTGAAGAGATGACCTTCGATTTTGGTGGAGCTCGGCTCGACCCAGTGCGCGATCGCCAAGTCCTCGGTTGGGCGGTCAACCAGTTTCTCTATGGCGAAGTGACCGGCATACAGATTGGTCATTGGCTCTACGCAGCTCCCGATCTGGAGGCTGCCCGGTTCTTGGCGCGTCAGGCCGTCGAGGAGTTTCAGCATGTTGGGAACTTCCTTCACATCCTGCAGCTTCTTGGTGAGAAACCGGCGGCGGCTCACCCAGCAGTGCGTTTTCTCTCTACAGGCGCGATGCCGGATACCTGGGAGGAGCATGTGGCGCTGGAGATGGCGGTAGGGGAAGGGCTCGTGCTGCAGTGCTTCTACGCTCTCATCGACACAGTCGATCATCCGGAGATCGTCGCCATCCTCAAACGCGGCGTGAAACAAGAAGAGCGGCACGTGGACTTCGGTGAACAGCGAACGATGGCGGCGTTGGCGAAGGACCCATCCATCCGAACACGTTTGCTTGGGCAGGCGATCGTTACGTCGCTCGCTGTCGCGCGCGTCGAGAGCTACATGAAGAAGCACCTGCCGCAGGACCACGCCGTATTGCGGCAGCTGCCTGAGTTTACGCGCCACAGCTTGCGAATGATGGAGTTGCGTCTCATGCGCATCGGCCTGATCGAGGCACCGCTCTCGTCCCTGTCGGTGGTCGCTCGGGCGCGGCTTGTGGCTGGCGCGTTCGCCGGGAAAGCGGTGAGCGGCGTGCTCAAGACCGCGCTGGGTCCGTTCGGCTACGCGAAGCGCTCGCGCCTCACCGAATCGTATCTTTCCGATCCAGGTGTGCGCGACGCCGTGTTCCCACCATCGCGGCCAGGTGCAAGCAGCGATACGACAGCCAATGCCGACGCTCTTTCGTGACGGCGCCTCCAGGGGCCTACGACCGGCTGACCAACGTCCGCTGCTTTCGCTGGCACCACGCCTCGAGCGTTTGCCATTCGCTCCGTTGTGCGCTGTTACCCCTGTCGAGCCGCTGCCCGGGTTTGGCGAGCGCGTTTGGGTCAAACGCGACGACAAGGTCTCGCCGATCTACGGTGGCAACAAAGTCAGACGCTGGGAATGGCTGCTCGCAGACGCCGCGCAGCAAGGTGCCAAGACCTTACTCACCGTTGGCGGCCTCGGCTCGACGCAGGTCACGAGTTTGTCGGCACACGGAGGGGCACTCGGGTTTCGAGTAAAGGCGCTCCTGTTCGACCAAGAACCCTCGGCCTTCGTCGAGAGCGCCCAGCTAGCCAATCTGCGCTTCGGCAGTGCGTGCCTCCGCTCCGGCGGTTACATCTCCACGGCGGCTCGCGCCACGCTCGAGTTTGCGCGGGCGCGCGAGACCTACTTCATCGGGCCCGGTGCTTCTACTGCCTTGGCCAACCTCAGCTACGTCGATGCCCTGCTCGAACTCAAGCAGCAGGTCGATCTCGGACTGGCTCCAAAACCCGACTCGATCGTGGTGGCGTGCGGCAGCGGCGGTACGGCTGTCGGGTTGGCCCTTGGTAGCGCGCTCGCGGATCTCGAGGTTGAAGTCATCGCAGTTCGAATCACGGAGCCATTCGCGTCCAACCAACTCACGTTGCGCGCACTCGCCTACCGCACCGAACGGTTGATCGAGCGGCATGGTGGTCCAAGGCGAAGACGCCCACTGCGGCTAACCGTTGAACCTCGCTTCCTTGGTGCCGGCTACGGTCGGCGTTCTCCTCTCGCCGAGGCCGGTGCGAAACGATTCGAGGAGTGCTTTGGCGTTCCTGGAGAGTGGACGTACATCGGCAAGGCACTGGCGGCTTTGTCGCTGCTGGCCAAAGAGCGTCCACGCGAGACGCTCTTGTTCTGGAACACCCTCTCGACAACTGGGCGATAGGTCCGAGGCCCGGAGCGCTTCGTTTGAAGCGACCTTTTTCGCGTAGGCAAATGTGGAAGAGGGAACCCCGAAGGACTCCCTCTCTCTGCCAAACTTCAGCAGCTAGCCTGGCTTACTGCAAGAACGGGTTCTGTGCGTATGGCGGGCCGTTGCCGTTCGGGGACGAAGCTTGCGGATCCGTCAACACGATCGGGTTCTTGGTGCCAGCGAGGTAAAGTGGCTCAACGATGCACTGCTTCACGCACTCGTCCTCGTGGAAGAGCACGTCTGCAACGATCCACACCTTGTCGTTGTCAGCCGAAGTCCAGGTGAAGGGAGCTTCCGGCTCGTAGAACCCCTGGGGACCGAGCTCGGCCGCGAGGGCGCCGTCGCAGAAGATCTTGATCGTTGGGTGAATCGTGTTGCCGCCGAAGTTGCTATACTGGTGCACGGCCACGCGCATCCACTGGTCCTTCGGCGGGAAGTCGATGTTGATGTTCTCTGGCGCACAGAAGCTCGTAGAGGACGCGTTGGTTTGCGTCACATCACACGAGATGTTGTCGAGATCGAGACGAGGGCTGTGACAGCCCTGCATGCCCTGCGCCCAAGCGGCCCCTTCTCCCCGAGGTGCGAAGTAGCAAAGGTTGGATTCAAGCACGGGATCCTCGTACCAGTTGACCGGATCCGGCGGGACGTTGTTGGCTGGGAACCAATTGGGCGCGAGGGCCGAAGCAAACGGCGGTAGGAAGTCGCCGGCCTTACAGTTGCCCCAGCCACAGTCCTGCGGTGAGCCGCTGCCGGTGAGGTCCCACTGCAACGTGGAATCGGGCTGCTTGAGGTGCAGATCGAGATCCACGCTGGAACTGGCCGGGTAGTCCCACGAAAGCTCGACGCGAAGACCGCGCGCGCCGATGTAAAGCGGGAACTCACAGGTCTCGGTGTTGCCGTCTACGGTCTTCGTGTAGGTGACCGTGTACTCACCGGATTGCAACGCCGTGAAGTCCGAACCAGTCACCATCGGGCAGGGCGTCACGCCCGCCGGACAGGCGACCTCGTACATCTCAGAGTCAGCACCGTCATCAAAGTTGCCGGCGCCTTCCGCGAGGTCGATCACCTGGAAGGGGACACCGTTGATTGGGTGACAGCCCATCTGGTCTGCGTTGAAGCACAGCTCGGGATTGGAGGCGTCGATGAAGGCGTGCTTGCCGCCAGTGCAAGGGCCCCACTGGCCGTTCTCGGTGCACTGCATGGTACCCGGTGCGCAACCTGGGTCTTCAAGGTAGGACGAATCACCTCGGAAACACGAAGACGCCTGACCACCGGAGCAAGCGCAGCCCTCGTCAACGTCGCCGTCGCAGTCGTCGTCGAGACCCTTGTTGATGCCGTCACAAAGCTCCTGCGGTCCGCAGCCGGTGCCGCACGGATTGATGATCGACCCGCCCTCGCCACCGCTGCCACCCGAGCCGCCAGACTGCACGAACGTGCTCCCGCCTGACCCGCCGATGCCGCCCATGCCACCCGTCGTCGTGGTGGGGCCTGAGCCGCCGCCGCCCGTCACCGCGCCGCCGCTCCCGCCCGTGGTGGTGGGTGCGCCGCCCGCTTCATCATCCACGCCTGCCGAGCAGCCAAACCCGGCCGCAATCAGGCAGCCAAAACCAATGAGCGTGGCCGATCGAAACTGTCGCTTCATGGAATTCTCCTGAGTGCTCGCGAAGGCAGAGCGGATGAACAAGGAAGTGCGAGCCACACTAGTAGCACAATGCCGCGAGACTTGGCGCCCAACCTTCATCAAACTGTGCGAAGAAAGCCTCAATTGAGGGAGTAGGGGAGCGCCAGGCTGAACGGAGCAATTTGCGCATCAAATGACGATCCGTCTTGGCGAAACATTTGGTAGCTGCCCCGCATTGAGCCACGGGGAGTCTCCAACACGCAGCCGCTCGTGTACTCGAACTGCTCGCCGGGCCTTAACAACGGCTGTTGGCCAACGACGCCAGGGCCTCGGACCTCTTCCACCTTGCCGTTGCCGTCGGTGATGATCCAATGGCGGGTTTTGAGCTGTGCGGCCGTAGAACCCTCGTTCTGAATCTTCACCGTGTAGGCGAAAACATAGCGTTTCCCCTGCGGCGACGACTGTTGCGGCACGTATTGGCTCGTAACGGTTACTTTGATTCCGTGAGTGAGAGCGGAGGTCACGGCTTCAGGGGTATTCGGTCTCGACCGCCGTCGCAAGCGACGGTTGACACCTCCCAAACGAGCCTCAAGCTGCGGGCATCATGACGCTGCCCACCAACGCAGACTCCACCTTCAACCTCTTGGTTGGTCGGCCGTCGGACGCCGAGGTCCCGGCGCCGCCTGAAGTACCGCCGCCAGGCCTCACCGCCATTGGCCCGCATCTCAGTGAAAAGTCGCTGCGAGAAGGGGCGCTGGTGCTCACGTCGGTGGGCATTGCTCATTCTGTGGTGCACGCCGCCCACGGTGCGTTCTTGCTCGTGCACGACCGAGATTACGCACGAGCGCGAAAGAACCTGAACTCGTACGAAGAGGAGAACCGCAACTTCCCTCCCAAGGTTCAGCGGGAGCGTCCTCGGTATGCCGGCCTTCCCCTTTTGGCGATGGCTTTCGTCGCCCTCGTGGTCTTCGCTTGGATCACGGGGCCAGTCGCTTCGCCGAACGGCGCGTATTTCGAGCGGGGAGCTAGCGTTGCTGCGCGGATCTTGGAGCAGCCCTATCGCGCGGTTACCGCGCTGACGCTGCACGCTGACGGCGCACACGTTGTGTCCAATCTCGTCTCTGGCAGCATCTTCGGCCGTGCGCTCGAACGCAGGGCAGGCCCTGGAACTGCGCTCTTCGGCGTGGTTACCGCGGGCACGTTAGGCAATCTCGCAAACGGTCTCTTCTACCGCTCCGAGGGCCTGCATCACGCGTCCATCGGTGCATCGACGGGCGTGTTCGCGATCATTGGGCTGCTCGCCACGTTGCAGATCGTGGCCTTCGCACGGCGCAGCTGGACGCCCGAAGGAAAGCGCCCGTGGACGGAGTTCGTCGCGCCGATCGTGGGAGGGCTCACGCTGCTCGGTACGCTAGGGGCGAGCCCCGAGACAGACGTACTCGCGCATGTGTTCGGCTTTGCTGCTGGCTTGGTTGTCGGCCTCCCCATCGCTTTCGCGGTGCGCTGGCTGCCGAAGGTGAAGTGGCCGGTCGAGGCGCTGCTTGGTGTTGTAGCCCTCTCGGTCGTCGGTGGGGCGTGGGCGCTGGCGAGCTGATCGGCAGCGCCGTCGGAGAGCGCGCCCGTCAGTCTCCGGGCCCGTCAAACAGGCCAATCCCGCCGCCGACCCAGGTGAGGTTCTTGTTCTGGTCGACGCCCAGCATCTTCCCACGTGATAGTCGCACCAAGTTGAGGCACAGCTGCGGTGTCGTCTCGCCGGGCGTACGCAAAAACATCATACGAACCTCGGCCTTGACGCCATTACCGTCCGGCATCGGGATGCCGGGGTGGTAGTTGATCTTCTCTTGGAGGATGTACCCAGCGCGCTCCGCTTCGGGCACGGCGTCCACGTCGGCTCGCGTCACATCCACCTTCACGCCACCGCCGGCAAAAGAGAACAGCGGTTTGAGCACGTAGTTCTCCAAGTCCTCCGGAACGTCGGCGCCGATCTCTGCCAGGGTGCGGGCTCGCGGCACCGCCGGGTGGTGAACGAAGGGAAGCGAGTACTTCGAGATCACCCAATACCAATTGGGGTGGCTGCACCACGAGACGTCGAGATCTTCGGTGTAGTTGAACGGCAATTGGACGTTGGCCTTGCCCAGCTCGTCGAAGACGATGCGATTGAAGATGCGGCGCACCGGAACCCGCCGCCCGTCCTTTTCGCGAAACAGTTGGTTTTTGACTTTGATCAGCTTGGTCGGGCAAACAGCGTCGATTCCTACCAGGAGCTTCGTCGCGACGAAGTCGGGGTAGGTCTTCTGGGTCTCCGGCGAGAGATCGAGCAGGACGACCTCCTCCGGATCATGCCCGTCCAAGATCGCTGAAGCCAGGCGCGGAACGAAGGTCTCGCGCGTGAGCTTGCTGTAGTAGATCGACCAATCACGATCGAGTTCAGGCGACATCGCCGCGAGGGCCGTGCGGGCCGCTTCGAGCTTGAGCACCATCAAGCCGTAGAGGGAAGGAAAGGCCTGCAGTTCAACGACGCGGCCATCGAGGGAGCCGTCCGTGTTTTGCACGATCGCGAAATCGATCTGAACGCAATGTGGTTGAGCGTCCATCTGCGGGACATCCCAAGCCGGGGGAATGGCCGCTTCCATCCGCTCGAGCGCCTGCTTCTCGGTGACCAGAGCCAGGACCTCGCGTGCGTGCACCGCAAGTCGGTCTCTCAACTCCGAGGGCACGAAGAACGGCGTCTCCGCGACGCGGTAGGGAATCGGGCATCCGACTCGACCCTCGAGGTCGCGAAGAAAGCCCTGATAGTAGGCGTCGGTGTAGCGCTGATTGAAGAGCGTTCGAAAGCGATGATCCATGGCTTCTCGTTTGTCCTATCACGGCTCGATGGTAGGCTGCGCCCCATGGTGTTGCGAAGCGAGCGTACCTGCTTGAAATTCCTATCTATTTTTCCGCTTCTCGCGGCTCTCGGTTGCGACGGTTTGACCGAACCCAACCGCTTCCAGGTGGTGAGTGAGGCGCCCAAGCGCAAAGCCCCCTCGGCTTCGGCTGCGCAAACGCCTTCCGCCAAGGCCCCGCAGCCGTCGGCCACCGCTCCTGCGCGCCCCACGGCTTTGCCCGCCGTGTCGGCGGTCCTCAGCGGCTCGGCGGCCCGCCCCGGCGGCTCGGTGGCTGTTCCCAGCGCTTCGGCCAAAGCTGGCCCCTCGGCGAAGGCTGTCGTGTCGGCCAAGCCAGGCGCCCCTGGAAAGCCCGGCAAACCTGCTCCTTCGCCGAATTCGGCCTTCGATTGATGTTGCCCGTTTACGAGACCGAAGCTCACGAAGCACTGCGCAAGCAGGTCGGACGTTTTGCACGAGAGCACATCCGACCGAATGCTCACGCGTGGGATGAAGCCGAAGAGTTCCCGCGTGAACTCTATCGGCAGGCGGCAGAGGCTGGCGTGCTTGGCGTTGGTTACCCGACCGAGATGGGCGGCGGTGGCGGTGATCTGTCGCACGTGCTCGCTGCCAGCTCGGCCATGCTGCTCGAAGGGCACAACGTCGGGGTGGTGGTTGGCTTGGGGAGTCATGGCATCGCGCTTCCTCCCATCGTGCGACTAGGCACCGCCGATCAGATCGATCGCTTCGTAAGGCCTGTTCTACGCGGTGAAGCCATCAGCGCGCTCGGCATTACCGAACCCGGTGGAGGCTCGGACGTTGCTTCGCTCACGACTCGTGCGGTGCGCGACGGCGATGAATACGTCGTCAGTGGCAGCAAGACCTTCATTACGTCGGGTTGTCGCGCAGACTTCGTAACCACCGCTGTGCGAACGGGGGGCCAGGGTCACGGCGGCGTCAGCCTGCTGATGATCGAAACCAATCGCAAGGGGTTCCAAGTCTCCAAGAAGCTGAAGAAGACAGGGTGGTGGGCGTCGGACACCGCCGAACTCTCGTTCGATGAGGTGCGCGTCCCAGTGTCGAACCTGATCGGCGAAGAGAACCAAGGCTTCGTGCCGATCATGATGAACTTCGCCAACGAGCGCATCCTGATCGCCTCTCAGTGCGTGACCATCGCGGAGCTCGCCTATGGCGAGTCGGTGGCGTACGCGCGCGAACGACAAGCGTTCGGTAAGACGTTGAGCGGCTTCCAGGTGATTCGTCACAAGCTCGCTGATATGGCGACCAAGATCGCCGCGGCGCGAGCTCTTGTTGAAGCCACCGTTGTGCGTCTTCTGCGCGGAGACATGGTCACGTCGATGGCCGCGATGGCCAAGAACACGGCGACCGACACCGTCATGCACGTGGTATCGGAAGCGGTGCAAATTCACGGTGGCTACGGCTACATGCGCGAGTCGCTGGTCGAGCGCCTCTATCGCGACGCTCGCCTCTACCCGATCGGTGGTGGAACTCGCGAGATCATGAACGAGATCATTTCGAAGACGGAAGGCTACTAACGATGCGCAATTTGCTGATGGCACTGGCTCTGGTTGCGGTGGCCTGTTCTGACGAGCCGAAGGCCCCCAGCGCTGAGGCCGCAAAGAGTACCACCGCCGTTTCCTCAAACACCGCTGCTCCCGCCAAGCAAGGCGGTCCGCGCGAGTCCACGCTCAAGTGGACGGCACCTGCGAGCTTCGAACTCGTCGACAAGCCGAGCCCGATGCGCTTGGCGACCTACAAGGTCAAGCCAGCGGAAGGTGATAGCGAGGGCGCAGAACTTTCGGTCTCGCAGGCCGGCGGTGACACGACCTCCAACATCGAGCGTTGGAAGAAGCAGTTCAGCGGCGACGTCCGCTCCAACGTCGAAGAGCGTACGGTTGGCGCCCTCAAGGTGAGCGTCGTGACCATCGAGGGCACCTTCATGGGCATGTCGATGCCAGGTGCACCGGCCTCGGGTCCGAAGGAGAACTCCATGCTGCTCGGAGCCATCGTCGAGGGCACCAAGGGAGAAGCTCACTTCTTCAAGTTGACCGGGCCAGCCAAGACGGTGGACAGCGCCCGCAAGGCGTTCGACGAGTTGGTACAGTCCTTCGCCCCGCGCTGAGGTGCGCTGCGCGACCGTTAGTGGTGAACCTCGACTTCCCCTTTCTCCGGGGGAGGGTCGAGGTCTGGTGCCACCGAAGCTGAAGGCGCCGGCTCGGGCGCCCGATTGATCAGCTTGCCCTTTTTCTGCGTGCAAAACCTCCCGCGGGCTTCGGGGTTCGCCGGGCCCGTCATGAGCAGGCGCTTCTTACCAGGAAGATCGCACTCGCTGAGCAGCGTTTCGCGAGGGCAAGCTCGGCCTTTCTGAAAGCTGCCGCCGAACGACTTGCACTCGTCCTCGGCAGGCGCGAGCCGCGACGTGCTGTGGATTTCCTCCTCTTCGCACGCCTCTTCATACTTGCCCGAACAACTTGCCACGACCACCGTATGCGTCGTGCTGAGCGTCGAGCCTGCGTGCCATTGGCCCTGGGATTCACGACAAGCTCGCTCGAAGTACGACGAGGGGCGGGGCGGGTAGCCGACCCGCACGGTGCCGTCAGGAAGCCGGCAGGCTCCAACAGCGCCTTCCATTGAACAGCGGCCTTCGCCGAACACGCCACCACACAGCGACTTCCACTCAGCTTCGATCTCGGCGTCTTGGAACTCGAGACAGTAGTTCTCGACCTCGGACCGCATTTCACAACGTCCAAGGACGGGGCCCGCGGAGACCGCTATAGCGCTGACGACGCCGGAGGAGTTGGGTGCTCGGCCGCTGGGCAGCGGGATCGGCTTGTCCTTCTCCTCGGCCTTGCATGCTACGAGCAGCGCGCCTGCGAAGACGAACGAGCCAAAGCGTCGTAGGAGCGAAAGGCTTGGGCGCGCCACTCGCGAACAGGCCGGCGTCAGCCTGTTCGCGTTGTCCACCTTCGGTGGAGCCAAGCTCGGCATCAGGACGGCTTGTCCGAATCCTGTGGCGGAGCCGCAGTGAAGTTGAACACCAGCTTCCCCAACTCCGTACCAACGGCGGGCTCGGCGTCCACCAAGGCCTCTCCACCGTGCTCCAGCGCCCCAAACAGAATGGCGTCGGTCAGCTTGGTCTTTACCTCTTCCTCGATCACTCGGGCCAACGGGCGCGCGCCCATTTGCGGATCGTAGCCTTTCTCGGCGAGCACGCTGCGAGCAGCGTCCGTAACGCGGATGGTCACGTTGCGGTCGAAAAGCAGCGCTCCGAGCTCCAAAATGAACTTGTCGACGATGCTGCCCATGACGCTCTTGTCGAGAGGTCCGAAGCGAACACGTGCGTCCAACCGATTGCGAAACTCAGGGCTGAACAGGTTCTTGTAGGCACGGTCATCATCGCCGACGACCCCGCGCTCCCCAAAGCCAACCCGCGAGGTTTGGAGGTCCCGAGCACCGACGTTGCTGGTCATGATGACTACAGCGTGGCGGAAGTCGGCCTTCTTGCCGTTGTTGTCGGTGAGCGTGCCGTGATCCATCACCTGCAAGAGCACCTGGAACACGTCGGGATGGGCCTTCTCGACTTCGTCGAGCAGCAGCACCACGTGCGGTGTCTTCGCCATCTGTTCGGTGAGCAGCCCGCCGCGGTCAAAGCCGACGTAGCCCGGCGGTGCACCGATCAAGCGCGATACGGTGTGGCGCTCTTGGTACTCGCTCATATCGAAACGGGTGAACGCAATGCCCAGTGACTTCGCGAGCTGTTTGGCGAGTTCGGTTTTGCCAACGCCGGTGGGGCCGGTAAACAAGAACGAGCCGATCGGTTTTTCCGGACTGCGCAGCCCAGCGCGCGAGAGCTTGATCGCCGAAGCTACCGTGCGAACGGCTTCTTCCTGACCAAAGATGGCCTTACCAAGATCGACCTCGAGGTTCTTCAACTGCGAGCGGTCATTGGTAGAGACCTGCTTCGGCGGAATTTGCGCCATCTTTGACACGACGTGCTCGATGTCGCCCTCCGTCACGACGTGGCCCGAGCCGTGTTTCAAACGGGCAGCCGCTCCAGCTTCATCCAACAGATCGATGGCCTTGTCCGGCAGCTTCTTGTCACGCAGGTAACGCGCCGCAAGATTCGCCGCGGCGGCGATGGCTTCTTTTGAGAAGGTGATCTGGTGATGCTCTTCGTACTTGGGAGCCAGACCTTCGAGGATCCTTCGCGTTTCATCGAGGCTCGGTTCACCAATCTCGATCTTCTGGAAGCGGCGAGCGAGAGCGCTGTCCTTCTCCAGGTGACCGCGAAACTCCTCGAAGGTGGTGGCACCAACACAACGCAGGCGGCCCGAAGCGAGCGCCGGCTTGAGCAAGTTGGATGCGTCCATCGTCCCGGAGCCCGCTCCAGCACCCATGATCGTGTGGATCTCATCAATGAAGAGCACGCTGTTAGGTTTGTCGGCGAGAGCCTTGAGCACGGCCTTGAGGCGGTTCTCGAAGTCTCCGCGGTACCGTGTGCCTGCGACGAGCGCGCCGAGATCGAGCGAGAAGATCGTGAAGTCCTTGATCGGATCGGGCACGTTGCCCTCGACGATGCGCTTCGCCAGGCCCTCGACCACAGCCGTCTTGCCGACTCCGGCGTCGCCGATCAGCAGCGGGTTGTTCTTACGCCGTCGCGATAGCACGTGGATGGTGCGCATTACCTCGTCGTCGCGACCGATCAGCGGATCGATCCGGCCCTCCTTGGCCTCCTCGTTGAGGTTGGTGGCAAAGGCCTTCAACGGGTCTTTGACCTTCGGCGCGTCCTCTCCCTCGGCTTCTTCCATTGGCGCGCCGATCACGGTGCCGTCCTCGAGCTTGGAGGCCCCGTGGGAGATGTAGCTGACGATGTCCAGCCGACTCACTCCCAGCTTGCTGAGGAACGCAACGCTGGCCGAGTCTTGCTCACCGAACAGCGACACTAGGATGTTCTTGCCCTTCAAGTCCTCCTTGCCGGAGGACTGCACGTGCATGGCTGCACGGCCCACCACCCGCTGAAACCCGAGCGACAACACTGGCGAGTCGTACTCATCCTCAGGGATCTGTTCGATCTCGCTGTCGAGATAGTCCGACAAGAGCTTCTTGAGCTGCTCGAGGTTGGCCCCCGAGTGCCGAAGCACGTCACGCGTCTCGTCGTCGAACGTCAACGCGTAGAGCAGGTGCTCAACCGTGACGAACTCATGGCGCCGTCGTTCGGCTTCGCGGGTCGCGAGACCGAAGGCCACCTCCACCTCAGGGCTTATGCGCATCGTCCTGTTACTCCGGCTCGGCGGTGACGAGCAAAGGCATCCCGTTTTCCTTGGCGAAGTCCATCACCTTATGGACCTTCGTCTCTGCAATATCACGCGGATAGATTCCGGCCACCCCGTGACCCTTATGGTGGACGCTCAACATGATTTGAGCTGCCTCGGTCTGCGTTTTGAAGAAGAACTTCATCAAAACGAGAATGACGAACTCCATGGTCGTGTAGTCATCATTGTGGAAGAGCACCTTGAAACGGCGGGCCTTCTCGACCTTTGCGCGGTCTTTGGTCGCCGTTCCCCCTTCCTTCTCGTCGTCTGAATCGAAGTCGTCGGAGGCCATGTACCTTCCCATTGATGCGTTCGCGCCCCTCTCGCAAGGGGCGGGGATGCAGAAAGTGAAACGCTAGACGAGGTCGGGGTGGGCGTTGGGGACGAGTGACGGGTCTCGCGGGGAAGCGATGGCGCAAGGGGAAACGCCCCAGATCCCTTCAGCGTACTCACGAATGGTTCGGTCGCTCGAGAACCGGCCCATGCGCACGATGTTGTACCCGGCTTTGCGCGTCCACTCGTCGGTGTTGCGGAACTCACGCTCCACCTCCGCTTGCTTTTGAGCGTACTCGGCGAAGTCGGCGAGCACCAGGTATTGGTCGTAGCCGAGCAGATCGTCCACCAATTGGTGGAACAGGTCTGGTTCCTCGGGGCAGAAGAACCCTTCTCGGATCAGCTTGAGCGCCTCCTCGAGCAACGGGTCGTTCTTGAGCGCTGCCCGCCCAGTGAGACGTTGCCGCTGCTTCTCGAGCACCTCTTCGGCGGTGAGACCAAAAAGGAAGAAGTTCTCCTCACCAACCGCCTCACGAATCTCAATATTGGCGCCGTCGAGCGTGCCGATCGTAAGGGCGCCGTTCATCGCCAGTTTCATGTTGCCCGTGCCCGACGCCTCCATTCCTGCCGTCGAGATTTGCTCGGATAGATCCGCCGCCGGGATGATGCGCTCTGCCAAAGACACTCGGTAGTTGGGCATGAACACGATGCGTACAGCGCTCTGCCGCTTGTCCCCGTTGATGATGTCGGCGATCGAGTGGATCAGCTTGATGATCAACTTTGCCCGCCGATAGCCCGGCGCAGCCTTGGCGCCGAAGATCAGCGTCCGCGGCTGAACGGCCTCGCCGCGTTTGGCGCGCAAATAGAGGGTGACGGCGTGCAGCGCCGCCAGATGCTGCCGCTTGTATTCATGAAGCCGCTTGATCTGCACGTCGAACATCGACTGGGGGTCGACGCGAAGCTTCGTCAGCTTGAAGATCAACTTCGCCAACTCGAGCTTGTTCTCCATCTTGATGGTGCGAAGCGAGGTGCGGAACTCGGCGTCTTCTACCGAGGGCTCAAGCTGCTTGAGTGCCTCGAGGTTGGTCACCCAGGAGTCGGTTCCGAGGCGCTCGGTGAGAAGGTTGGATAGTTGGGAGTTGCACTCGAGGATCCACCGGCGAGGTGTCACACCGTTGGTCTTGTTGTTGAACCGCTCCGGCCAGAGATCGTGAAAATCCTTGAGCAGCCGAGCTTGCACCAGATCGGAATGCAATTGAGCCACGCCATTGACCGAGTGCGAACCCACAACCGCTAGGTGAGCCATACGCACCTCGCGTTCGGCGCCGTCGCTGATGATCGACATGCGCGACACAAGCTCGGGGCTATGGGGGAAGTGGGTGGTCACTTCGCGCAAGAAGCGTCGATTGATCTCCTGAATCAGCTCGAGATGGCGTGGCAATAGCCGAGCGAAGGTTGCCGCGGGCCAACGTTCGAGGGCCTCGGGCAATAGCGTGTGATTGGTGTAGCCGAAGGCGCCAACCGTCTGCTTGAAGGCCTCCTCCCACTCGACGTTGTGCTCGTCGACCAGCACCCGCATCAGCTCGGCGATGGCGATCGCCGGATGGGTGTCATTGAGCTGAATGGCGACCTTCTCGCTAAACGACGCAAAGGTGGCGTGCTGCTTGAGGTAGCGGTGGACGATGTCGTGAATCGAGCAGGCGACGAAGAAGTATTCCTGCTTCAAACGCAGCTCGCGGCCGATCTCAAAGCTGTCATTGGGGTAAAGAACCTTCGAGATCACCTCGCTGGCGTTCTTCTCTTCAACAGCGCGCAGATAGTCGCCGGCGTTGAACAGCTGGAAGTCGAACTCCTGGTCGGCGCGGGCTGCCCATAGGCGTAACGTATTGACGGTGTTGCAGCGATAGCCCGCGACCGGTGTGTCGTAGGGGACGCCGGTTACCTTCGTCGCTGGCTTCCACAAGACTCGGAAGCCGTCTTCCGTCGGCACGTGCAGGGTCTGCCCACCAAAGCCCACGGCCACTGTGTACTCGGGACGAGCGAACTCCCACGGATTGCCGAACTTCAGCCATTCGTCAGCCCGCTCGACTTGATAGCCGTCACGGATCGCCTGCTCAAAAATGCCGAACTCGTAGCGAATTCCGTAACCGATCGCCGGCAAGGAGAGCGTTGCCAGCGATTCCAAGAAACAGGCTGCGAGCCGCCCGAGTCCTCCGTTGCCGAGACCAGCATCCGGCTCCTGCTCGAGCACCTCGTCGAGGTCGATGCCAATCTCTGCGAGCACCTTCTTGTAGTCGTCGTAGATCGCTAGCGCCTTCAGGTTGGAGCGGAGCGTGCGGCCCAGCAAGTACTCCGCGGAGAGGTAGTACGCCCGCTTTGTGTCTTGTTCGTAGTAGGTGCGCTGCGTTTCGATCCAGCGTTCAACCAAACGATCTCGCACGGCCAAACTCACTGCGACGAAGCGGTCGAAGGTGGTGGCGGTGCTAGGGTTCTTCGAACGGGAGTAACGTAGGCGATCGACGAAGGTTCGCCTCAACGCCAGCTGGGTTTGGTTGTCAGCGTTCTGGGCGTCATCCGGTGCGTTGGACATGGTTCTCGTTTGCGTTCGTTGAAGGGTCGCGTTCGTTGAAAGATCGCGTTCGTTGAAGGTTCAAAGCGGGCCTTCGGTGAGGCCGTGAACGAATTGCCGCACGTAAGGGTCGGTGCTGGCTTTTGCTTCTGCAGTGGTACCGTCGAAGATGAGTCGGCCACGGTAGAGCATGCCGACCCTATCCGTCACGGTCAGCAGTCGGTCGAGGTCCGAGGAGACCATGATGACGGTTGCGTTCTTCTCGCGTTGCTCCTTCCGCAAGAGCTCGAAGATGCGTTGAGAGGTTACCGGGTCGAGCCCAGCGGCCGGTTCATCGTAGAGGACGTAGGGAGCGTCGATCACGGTGGCCCGAGCAACGCCAATGCGCTTCTTTTGTCCGCCGGACAGGCCTGCTGGCAACCGCCCTTCGAAGCCAGGCAGGCTGACCACTTTGAGTCGTTCAGCGATCTTGCTGGCGATGGTTGGTTCATCGAGCTTGGTCATCCGGCGGAGCGGAAATGCGATGTTGTCGGCGACGTTGAGGTAGTCGAAGAGAGCGTTGTTTTGAAACAACATGCCGAACTTCAGCCGAAACTCGGCCAGCTCTAGCTCACTCATTGCGTGGACGTCGCGCCCCTCCACCAGCACCTTTCCTGAGTCGGGGCTGATCAGGCCAGTGATGATCTTGAGCAGCACGCTCTTGCCGGAGGCTCCAGGACCGATCAGACCGTAAAGACAGCCATGTGGAACGGTGAGGTTCACTCCGTCGAGCACCGCCATACCGTCGAACTCTTTGCTCACCGCGGAGACGACGATCTGACCTTGCGGCGAGGAGGTTGTCACGAGGGCGGGTCCGCTCAGTTTGCCGCGAACGTCGTCGTCACGACGTCCATCCGCGGGTGCGATGGGAAGCTCTTCTGCATCACTTGACCGCGCACGCACGATTCAATCCCCGGGTTTGACGGGGTGGTCCTCACGGTGACTCCGACCGCACGGCCGTTCTGAACGGCCGCACAAACCGATACCGCCATGTGGCTCGGGACTCCGCACGAGTTGAGGTAGGCGCCGTTCGCCAGCACGCCGGTGTAAGCCCCTGCGGTCAAATCAGGAGGAACGCCTTGCGCGGTGTAGTCCTCGACGTACTTGCGTTTTGCCGACTCACAGGAGCCGCCACCCGCAACGACCGGGTACTTCCCACCACCGCCGCCACCGGGCATGGGTCCACCGCCGGGGGCTTTGCCCTCCGTCTTCCCCGAGAGCGCACCCTCAGCATCGACGTTGGAAGCCTCTTCGGCGCGAAGCTTCTGTTCATTCAAGGAGCGGTTGCGTTCATTGAGCCAGTAGCCCGCGCCACCAGCAATCACGAGCCCGAGCAGGGTGACGCCGAGCAGCACCTTCCACTGCGCGCGGTGGCGCTCGGCGGTGACGACCTTCTCGAGCGCTTTACGCTCTTGTTTGATCTCGCGGTTGAGGTGCGCCTGATGCGCAAAGAGCGTAAAATCAGGCCATTCTTCGAGTTTTTTTTCCTCGCCGCTGAGCGTGTCGCGCAGCAGATGTTCGGAGGTGAAGCTGTGCGAAGCGATCTGTTGCAGCAGCTCGACGGCGGAGAATGGCCCGTGATCCATGCCGAGCTTCACGACGACGTAGCGAGGTCGCGGGTCCGCCTCGAGCCGCGCCTTGGTGGCCGCGAGTCGAACGGTGGGATCGGCATTCGAGAGGTCGGGGAGGGGAGCTGCGGCAGGCCTTGCGCGAGAGGATGGCGGACCGGGGTCAATCGCTGAAACGACCGCTTGTACTGGCCGGCCAACTGGTGCGGGCGGCAACATCGAGAGGGATACGTCAACATCGAATCCGTCCTCGTGGTCCAAATGCGACTCGTCGGCAGCAGGCGGGGGCATCGACCCAGCGGGGGCAAGGTGATGGAGCGCTTGTGCCAGCGCGGCCAGATCGTGCGGGCGGTGTTTTGGGTCTGCAACCAACGCTTTGCCCAACACGACCTCGATCGATGGCGGGAGCTTCGGGTTGATCTCGCTTGGGCGCCGCATGCCGGGGCCAATCGATTCGCCAGTGACGAGTTCGTACAAAATCGCCCCGACGGCGAAGACGCTGGCGCGGTCATCTCCAAGCTCTCCTTTGCGGCACTCAGGCGCAATCACAGCTCGATCGCGTTCGTGCGAGGGCAGGGCTCGAGCACGGTCGAAGTCCAATTCAGTCCCGGCTTTGCCGTGCACGAGAATGGATGGGTAAACGAAGAAGCGCGAGTTGCCTTCGTGCTTGTGCGCCTGGTGAAGGTGGGTGCAAAGCGGAACGACGATCGCCACTGCGTCGCGCATCGAGAACACTTCACCTCGAACGCGTTTGATCTCAATCGCCTCTCGAAGCGAGCCTGCGGGGACGGATCCTTCTGGCGTAGTCGTGGGGGAAGGCTGGGACATGCGAGCCCGAAACATACGCGTGCCTGGGCTTCCGACAAAGTACCCACGCGCTCGACCCGCCCTTCTCGGTAGGAGGTGGTCGGCGGACCGGAAGCTGTGTATGCCGCAGAAGTGCCCAGCCGCGTCGTCCTGGTAGCGCTCCTTGGGAGCTTGGCGTCGAGCTGCGAGAGCAGCAATGTGGATCCGTCCGATCTGCGCAGCGTTTTTGACGGGTCTGCCCGGAGTACAACTTCCGCTACAGCTTCCCCTCGCCCGAGTCCGTCGGCCAAAGCGTCGGCGGTCGCCTCGCTCGCCCCGCCGGTGGTGAGAGAACCGCCTGACGCCCGCTGCTTCACCCCGACGGGAAGCGCGACGCCGGTCCGTCGTGTGGAGGGAAGGCCTGCTTGTCGCGGGGCCGAAGTGATGGAGTGGCGTGAGGCCAGCGGAGATCCCCGCTACGGCTGTCTTTACGCGTCGGCCGAGGTTCTCGCGCAAAAGCCTGTGCCAATCGTTCTCTTCTTTCACGGAACGGGTCCGGCGCTCGACGACCCTTCGAGTCTGATCAAGCTCACTTCACTTCGCGAGCTTGCGTCCTCCACTCGAATTTCGCCTGACAAGCCTGGCTTCGCGATTCTTGGGGTTCAGGGACGGAACTTTGCCGCAAGCACCAATGGCTTCGATCTGGCCCATGTTGCAGCCGAAAATCAAGACGTGCTCGCCACCGATAAGTTCCTCGAGCGGCTCGAAGAGCGAGGCCTCGTCGACAGAGCCCGGGTGTACACCTTTGGCTTGGGTCAAGGCGGTACGTTTGCTCTTTCTTACGCGACCATTCGCGCAGATCGGGTGGCCGCGGCGAGCGCGTTCGCTCCGCTGCCAGGAGCGGCTAGCTGGGAGTGCCCAACACCTCCACCTCCGGCGTGGCTACTCTATCGAGCGTGTGACGCGATCGCGCCGTGCGCTGGTCTCGAGAGTTGGGCTGAGCGGCGGGGAGGCGACACACAGCTGATTCGCGTTGGGGACGACGCCAAGGCCGAACCGGCGTGCGCGACGCGCAACAAGTGCACGCCAAAACGTGCAACTGCTAATCACCATCGCTTTCCGAAGGGTCGCGAGAAGGAGCTGCTGCGCTTCTTCTCAAGTCACACGCTGCGGGCGCACTAGAGCGCTCGAAACGCGCGTTCCTGCTCAGCCGCGCCGAGCCGGAAGCGGCGTGCCCGTGGTGCGGAACACGAAGTCCCAAAGCGGTGAAGAAACGCCCCAGCGAGCATTCTCGCCAGTGTGGTGATGAACCATGTGGTAGCGCTTGAGGAAGCCGCCGACCAAGCCGTTCATACGAAAGTGATGCGTGGCGTAGTGGATTCCGTCATACGCGAGATAGCCGATGCCGAAGCCTGCGAAGACAGGATCAATCAGGACCGGACCAAGCGGGAAGCGGAGCAGCCAGTAAACCACCACGCCCATCGGGATGCTCACGCCCAATGGCATGACCAAGCGCGACGTGTCCAAGGGGAAGTCGTGGTGCACACCATGCAACACAAAGTAGAAGCGCCGGCCTGCAAAGCTCGGCGATACCTTGTGAAAGACGTAGCGATGCAGGAGGTACTCGGTCAGCGACCAGAAGAGCACGCCGCCGACGATCGCAACCAAGGCGGCTGGTACCGAGAGCGTGCTCTTCACCGCAGCGAACAGGAAGTACCCGAGAATCGGCAGCCAAAACAAGAAGGGCATCAGGGGGTGCACACGTGAAAACGCCTCGATAATGGGCGTCTCGAACATCTGGCAGGTGTTCGGCTTCTCGGTGCGAGCGCGCTCCAATGCGGACGTCGCCTTGGACTTGATGACCTTGGTCGCAGCGTTCGCGCTAGCCACTCCCGGCGCCTCGACGACAGAGAACGAGGCTTGCCGCTTGAGCGAGGTCGAGTCCGAGATGGGCTGCGAGGGTGAAGTGACGGCCATGCCCTGGCCTACACCAAATGTCGGTAGGAAGCGAGCCAGCTAGGCCGTTGCGGCAAACGTTCTCATTACGTTGCGGCCGCAATAGGGACAGAGCCAACCAACATCAAAGTTCGCCCCATCCTTGTTGATGGAGTGTGCGGGAGCCGTTTCTCGCTTGCCTGCCCGCGCCGCGTAACCACCGACCACGCAACGGTCCGCCGTCAGCTCGGCAAAAAGAGTGGCCTGACACTCACATCGGGTCTGCACAACCTTGGCGCTCATGACGGCCTTCTCTTAACGAAAGCGGCGCCGCGAGGGAAGTCCTGTCCTCACGTCGGCGCAGGATTGCCTTCGCTTGGCGCCAAGCGGCGCGAAACTCCTGGCTTGTCGCCTCCCCACCGAGGGTTGGCAGCTCTCGTAGATCGTCGGCCACCCAGCGACTTCCCAACCCGAGCATGATCACTGGTACGTGAAGAGAAAGAGCCGCGCGCGCAACGATGGCGGCACCCTGCGGCGCTTTTGGCAGGTCCAACGAAGCCAAAACAAGCGTCGGTCGAAACGGTATGGGCCTTTGGAGTGAGGCGAGCGCACCATCGACACTGACTTCCTCTTCTACTTCCACGCTCCTGATTGAGAGCGCCGCCCTCGCGACGAGCCAGTCAAAATGGCTGGTCTGCGCGAGGTGGGCCCACAAAATCGTCTCTTTCGACATCGCCACCGACAACAGCCGCGCGGGGTCACTCATTCCGCGATTGCGAAACGAGTCGGTAGACGCTTGCCAAGGAAAGCCGTTTCAACTATGGTCCGCCGCGTTCGAGTTTGCGGGAGTAGCTCAGTTGGTAGAGCATCAGCTTCCCAAGCTGAGGGTCGCGGGTTCGAATCCCGTCTCCCGCTCGAAATTGCGGGGTAGTAAAGGGCACGCACGCTTCAGACCTGAGGCGCGAGGGCTCGTAAGGGGAAAACGCTCGGATAATTCCGAGCGTTTTTTCGTTTGTGCCTCCGGGTCGAGTGCTTGCCGCTTGGCTTTGCCGCTCCCACTGAGGAAAAAGTTTCTTGGTGGTTGCGGGGTTTTGGTAAGGTCCAGGCGCGGCCGCACTCTGCAGTCGTTGTGCTGTGACGACCATACGGGTCCCACGGCCGGGCTCGGTTTCCCTTGAGCCGCCCCTTACGCCGCCACGACACACGAGTTTTCCCCTATGGCGCTCTACGAGCTGTCAATCGCTCCGGAAAGACTTGCTGAGGCTGAGGCCATCACCTCCGTCGCTAGTCTCTCGCAACGCGAGTTCCCAACGCTTGTCGTCGGCTGGGAATCGACAATTTTCGGTCAATCGTGGAGCACGATGGTCGTGCTTGACTACCTACTGGCGCTGCCACCGCTCGAGCCGCCTGCAGCCTTCAACCCGGTTCGGATCGCCGCTTTCGTTGGCAACGCGCCGACGAAGTATTTCTACTTTGGCACCGAGATGAACAACACGGTGCCTCGGCTCGCACCGGAGATGGAAAACCTGCTTACGCCGCAAGCGACGTTTCAGGAATTCTTGATCGATGAGCGCACGTCGCCGATTCCGTACCTCAAGTTGATTCAGGCTACGCCGCGCATTTATGGAAACGGGCCGCAGGATTACTACGCGCCGCCGATCAAGGTTGAGCGTTACGACGCCACCCCGAGTCCGGACCAAGTAGCCGACCTGTTCGCCAACCAAGTTGCTGGGCTTCCTATCGTGCCTGGCCCTCATTTGGTCTCGCCAGAGGGCGGAACCTGGGAGGGCTCGCGCTACAGCGGCATCCGAGCGATCGCAGTGCTTCGGCAAGGCAAGGTCGTGGGCATCCTCCGCAAGCAGGGCCGAGCCGACCGTGACCAGGCTCCAGCGAATGTCGTGCGCCGAGATCCTCGTCAGGACCTGCGCAGCGGTGAGTGGTGCGTGATCGACGTCGGAGCGCGCTCGTTCACAGTCGCAACCCGCACCGAACGATCGAACCCCGAGTTCTTCCGACTTTGCACCCAAGAGCCGGTCAAGCGCCCCGCCGACTACGAGAACCCGGCGGAGCTGACCTTCGTCGACCTAAAGGGCACCCTGCGCGCGTGGCGCGAGCGCGTCATTCAACCGCACGTTCGGCTCGAGGATTTTCGCGTTGGTTTTGCGTCCACCGCCGTCGAGTCCCCGGCTTTCCTCCGCGCCGCAGCAAGCATCACCGAGCTGCCGCTCATCCGAGATTGGTCGGACCACAACAAGCTCTTCAGGCTCCGCGGCATCAATGACCCAGACAGCCCCGAGCAGATCAAAAAGCCGGCGCCGCCAATCATCGACGAGGAAGGCATTGGCGCCTATGACCCCTTCGACCCGATCGAGGCCTACGCCTACCACATCGGGCTCCACGTCAATCATCGGCTGCGCGGTATCACCAACCGCTACTTGATTTGTATGCCGACGGGATGGTCCGCCGAACGCCGACGGTCGGTGCTCGTGGCGATTCGACGCGGCATCTACAAGAGCCTGCCTGCAGGCCTGCTCGAGTACCATGAGCTCGACAAGCTGATCGTCGCGGACGCTGGGCCGAGCGCCATCTGCTTCCTTGCCCACGCCTACCGCACGTTTAGCGCGATCCCCAAGGACGGTCCGATCACCTTCGCCGTGTTCGAGGCCGGTGCGAGTGAAACGGGTCTCGTGTTTGGCACGCTGCGGGAGCCGAGCGGGGACGAGAAGAAGGAGGGGTTCACCCTCATCATCGAGCACCTCGAACCAGCGGTCATCCCGTGGTTCGGCGCAGAGCGCCTCCTTCACCGGCTGGCCTACCGCGTCTTTGCAGACCACCTGACCGACATGCTTCAGTTGGAGGTGCCGATCGATATTCCGGCGGAAGAGCCGGCGCTGCCCGGTGCCGACGCCGTGTTGATTCCGTGTCCGGAGGCTCGCGCCAACACCACCATCCTGAAGGACGCACTGCGCCCGTTGTTCGAAGGTGACCCCACCTACCGACTGCCGACATCGGTGCGCTTGGGGTCGCTGAAGGGCGGACAGGTCGACGTCAAGATCTCGCTCAACCGAATGACGTTGCGGCAGCTGATGGACAGTTGGTTCTCAGCCGCAATCCAGGAGTTCAACCTGCGCTTGGCGTCGGCGCTCACGCGATTGGCTCGCGGCTCCGATCCACACGAGGGATTGCGCGTGTTCCTGGGCGGACGCATGTCGATGCACTTGGGATTGCAGGACATGTTGACCAAGAGCCTTCCGGCGAATGTGCGAATTCATAAGTTCCGCGAGCCCGACAGAACGAACCTCTCGACGGCGACGGTGAAGACGGCGACAGCCCTCGGAGCCTTGGCTCTTCGCTTGGACAAGATCGGCGTAACCAAGCGTACGGAGCAGCGCGATGCTTTCCGCTACCGCGTTGGACGTGCCCGTCACGGGCAGCTCGCCGACGTGATCGACCCGAGCGTCGAGTACGATGAGTGGCGCGAAATGGGGCCCTGTTTGCGCCCAACCGTCGACGTGCTGTTCATGCGCGCCGACTACGACGGCGAGGTTGCCGCCGATGACCCGAGGGTGATGCGGGTCGAGTGTGAGCTTGGCACTGAGTCCGTTGGACAGCGGGTGTTCTTGCGTTGCGTCGGGACGCACAGGGTCGAGGTCGGGATCGGCTCGTACGAGTCGCCACCCGACGGAGACGCGAAGCGCGTTGCCGTCGAGCTTCAAACGGGAATGGTTTTCCCGCTCTAAATCTGCGCCGCTCGCTCGTTCCACCGAAGGTGGATGCAGTGAACAGACCCGGAGTGGACAGAGTCCACGAAGTGGACGGAGTCCACGGAGGTCTACGGAGTGCCGAAGGCACGAAGTGAATGACTCGTGCTCTTCGGAAAACCGGCCGAAGGCCCCGTTGGACCTTCGACTTGGCACGGGTCATTCCACCAAAGGTGGATGCAGCAACAAGAATGACTCGTGC
>CAITIQ010000446.1 GCA_903892415.1 uncultured delta proteobacterium
GCGTTCGCGTTAGCAGCCGCTTACGCGGCGGCGATCTCACAGGGCCATTGCTTCAACGACGGCAACGAACGGACCGCGTTCCAGGTCATGGATGTCATCCTGACCGCCCATGGTCTCGAACTCGACTGGGACACCGAGGAAGCCGGCCAGCAGATGATCGAGTTGGCGCAATCCCGCGTGGACGAATCCTCGTTCGCCCACTGGCTGCGCGCTCACGCGGGCCTGTAGTCGCGCTCGATGAGGTAACTGAGCTCCCCCAGTCGGTGGTCTTGGTACGCCCTCACCGCAACGCCATCAACGCAGCCTCCGGCGCTTTATCCAGCACCTTCAGGAGCGCCTTGGCGGCGCCGGTCGGGCGGCGCTTGCCCTGCTCCCAGTTGCGGATGGTGTCGAGCGACACATCGATGCGGTCGGCGAACTCGGACTGACTGAAGCCAAGCCGCCGCCGCACCCGACGCACATACCGAGCGGCATCCTGCTTGGCGGCTGCATCGTCCTCGGCCTTGTGCGCGGCGATGTCGGCTTCGGTCGTCGCATCGACGCGCTTGGCGTCGATGTAGCCTGCGGGCTTGGCGCCGGGCTTGCGGAAGTGGATCGTCTTGCCTCTCATGGAAACAGAGGGTAGCCCAATGGACCACCCTCTTCAAGGGCTCGGCGGCGTCGTGTGTGCAGCTCCCTCGAAGAGATATCCCAAAGAATCTCGGAGCAGTGCCACGATGACCGGCAACGCCGGCGCGTCGAGACCGCTCCGCGACAGGAAGGTCGACCATTGACTCTGCTTCAGCGGGTGTTCCGCGAACGCTGCCGTCAATCCAACAGGCAGATTGTCGGGATAGGGCGTTCCACGTCGTCGAAGCGTCGCGCCGACCGCCGGGTGACCGGCGTCACACCACGCTCTCGAGGTAGGGCCGCATGACATGGGTCATGCGACACCACTCCGCGGCTTCCCAGAGTTCATCCATCGTCGCTTTTCTTTGAGTCCAGGCATCGCGCAGCGCCTCGATGGCGATGTCAACGCCGACCTTGTTGCGGAACTTGAAGCAGTCGGCGACGGTCTTCGCGACCGAGGTCACCGGGATGCCGACGGCGCCATCGATCAGCCGCTGTTCAAGCCCCAGCGAGAGGTCCGAGAACCGCATCACCCGCAGCGGCGGGTACGCCGGCGACGGCGCGCGCGAGTGAGAGCCGACCGCGAGCCAGATCTCGTGAGGTGACTGGGTGGTGAGTCCGTGGATCTGCAGCGCCGTGAGCAGACAGAAGACCGCGTTCGGGTACCGCATCGCGATCTGGACGAGTTGGTTGGATTCGGTCGCCGTCCGCCCGGGCGGCGCATAGAGACCGCGACCGATGCGGATCAAATCGCCTCTGTCCAGCAGGTGCGCCAGCGTCGCTCCCGAAACGCTGATGGCTGCGAGATCGCGTGCGCGAACGATGCCGCAGCGGTGCAGCAGGTCGAGAGCCCTCGAAACCGGAGAAGCGGACATCCGGCGAGTATACGATAATGTCTGTATAAATAGTCAAGTACATACTTATTCGTACTGTGGCGGGGGCAACATTGCCCCTCGGGTCACCCACAGCCTAGGCCCTATGGCGTACGAGGGAGAAGCGCCATTCCTAGCTAAAACCCCTGAAACACAAACTCCATCGCTGCCGTCACCCGCTCCTGTTCCGCGGCAAGCGAGAGCAGCGGTGCGCCGAGCGCGCGGCGCGGCACCGCACCCATCTTCGGCGTCTCCAAGATGAACTCCGCGCCTGCGATGGAGAGGGTCGGCGTCAGCCGATCGGCGAGCGGCACGGCCGGGAAACGCTCGCGCCGGCGCAGGGGAATGACGACACGGCTGTCCAAGCCATCGAGCAGGTCGCTTTGGACATCGAGCAGATAGGGCGTCGAGTCGGCATGGCGCCCAGGGGTCGCATAGACATCGAACCGAGCCATCAGAAACTCCGCCACTCCTCGAGCGGCAGACCCTCGGCCTCGAGCGTCTGGTTGTAGGCGGCGACGAACGCTGCGCTCTCTTGCCGCCAGCGGCGCTCCTGCTCCTCGCGAACGAATTGCCGCAGGTAGTCGTCGCAGACCTGCGAGAGGTTGATCTTCAGGCGCTTGGCCACCTCGAGGGTGTCGCAGCTCAGGGTGAGGTTGGTGGCGCGCTTGGTGGGCATGAGGGTGTCCCCTGCGTTGAATGATGCGCATTGATACATGCGCATCATAGCCGGGTGCCGTCGGTGAGGGTACGATTCCGCCCCCATGCACTGGCTACTCGCCTATACCAAGCCCCGCCAAGAGGCCCTCGCCGAGGAGAACCTGCGCCGCCAGGGCTTCGAGGTCCTCTGCCCCCAGCTGCGGGTGCAGAAACTGCGCCGCCGCAAGTGGACCTGGGTCGAGGAGCCGCTCTTCCCGCGCTACCTCTTCGTGGGGGCGACCGACGAGCAATCCTGGGCGCCGGTGCGCAGCACGGTGGGGGTGACCTCGCTGGTGCGGTTCGGCGGGCAGGTGGCTGAGGTGCCCCTTAAGCTCATCGAGGGCTTGCGCAACGCCGCCGAGGAACCGCAAGCGGCCCGGCCGATGTTCAAGCAGGGCCAGAAGGTGCGGATCGTCACCGGCGCCTTCGCCACCCTCGAGGCCGTGTTCGATCTGGCCGAAGGGGAAGAGCGTGCGACGGTGTTGCTCGAACTGCTCGGGCGGCAGAGCCGGGTGAGGGTGGGGGTCGGGGAAATCGTCAACGCGGACTGACGCTTGGCCGCGATTCATGACGAAAGTCATGCAATCGCAGTAAGTTGCCATTATCCTTGTTCAACTTTGAACGCTATGGGTCGGCCCGATCGGCCGCCCAGCGCCGCGCACCGGCCTTTCGGCTGCACGGGTGCGGCGGTAGCGTGCGCACAACACATTGAACAACAGAGCAAAAATTCAAGAAGAGGCGCGATTTCAGATCCTCCGCCTGTTGTACGAGGATCCTAGCCTTAGCCAACGCGACCTAGGCGAGCGAGTCGGAGTGAGTTTGGGGGCTGTTAACTA
>CAITIQ010000447.1 GCA_903892415.1 uncultured delta proteobacterium
CGTGAGAGGCCGATGTCCTAACCGCTAGACGATGGGACCCAGCTTGCCGAGCTAAGAAAGATGACCGAGATAGAACGTTAAGCGCAGAAGATAAAGAGAAAACTAAGAGTACGAGGTTGGCTGGGGGACAAGGATTCGAACCTTGATAGCAAGAGTCAGAATCTTGCGTCCTGCCATTAGACGATCCCCCAAGGGACCCTGAGACGCTGCTTGCCGAAGGACGGCGGACCAGCGTCAACCTGACGCGCTTGGCTCGGGCTCCGCCCTAACAAGCGGGCGCACTTTCTCTAAGGTCGTGATTCAAGTCAAGAGACTTTGCGGTCGTGCGCACGATTTTTTCTACCCTGCGGCAGCTCACCTCGGCGAGAGCGGAAGGACCAGCGTGAACTCGGTGCGTCCTTCTGCGCTCGTAAAGCTTGCCTCTCCGCCGTGAGCTTCGGCGACCGAGCGTACGATCGCCAGGCCCAAGCCCGAGCCACCTTGCTCCCTTCGAGTCGTGAAGAAGCGGCCGAACACGTTGGCCTGGTTGGCGACGCTGATACCGGGTCCGTCGTTCTCGACGCTTAGTCGAAGCCGCGAGCCACGGCTGGAGAGAGCGACCTTCACCTTCGCCTGGCTGCGATGGTGGTGCGCGTTCTCGAGCAAGTTCGCGACAGCCATGCGCAGATCGGCTTCCCGGCCCAAGACTGGCGCGTGCTCGGGCAGCTGCAACTCGATCTCGCTGAAGCGAGCCGCCTCACTCGCGACGAGCGCCGCAAAGTCCACCTTCAGCCGCGGCGGCTCGCGCGCCTCGATTCGACCGAGCAAAAGCAGTCGCTCGGTGAGCCCGCGCAAGCGTTCGGTCTCGCTGAGCACGTTGCTCAGGAACAGCTCGCGCGAAGCCGTTTCCTCCCACGCTCCGTCGCGCAAAAGCTCTGCGGCCCCGCGAATGGACGTTAGCGGCGACTTGAACTCGTGCGCTACATCGGTGGCAAACTCCCGGGCAAAGCGCAGCCTCGCGACGAGCCTGTCGCGCAGCCGAGCGAACGCCTCGCAAAGCTCACGCACTTCGCCGCGACCCGCCACGCGAATCTCGGCGTCGAGGTTGCCGCGCTCGACCTCGCGCGAGGCGCGCACCAACGCGGTAAGCGGACGGGAGAGGTCGTAAGCCAGGGCCAACGTGACCGCGCCGGCGAGCAGCAAAGCGACGACCATCACGCGCACCAGGCCCGAGCGAATGCGGTAGAGCTCGACCAAGACCGGCTGAGTCGAGCGCGTCACGTAGACCGCGCCGCGCACTTCGCCGCGCACGGTCACTGGCTCGGCCAGAAACAGAAATACTCCGGGCGACTTCTCGCGCACGCGCGTCTTGGTCGCGAGCGCGCCAGCCAACGCGCCGAGCACCTCCTCGCGCGCGGGGACCGTTGGCCAACGCTCGCTCGAACGCGGCGAGCTATCGAGCAGTTCGACCTCCGGCAACATGCGCGGCGCCTTTGGTTCGGCGCCTTCGGGCGGCCCTTCGACGTGCGAGTCGCTCACCACCGCCCCATCGAAATCCACGAGCCGAATGCGCGTGCGCGTGGCGCGCGCAGCTTGCACCAACGCCGCTTCACCGTTGCCGGCGCGTTCGAAGAAGGAGAGCGAGGGGTCCGCCGAAAGATCCGCCTCGACCTCGGCTCGCAGCAAAGCGGCCTGATTGCGCATGTCGCGCTCGAGCGAGTTCAGCAGCTGAACCTCGAAAATCTTGGCGAACTCCAAGCCGGCGACCGGCACCAGCACGACCAACAGATTGACGATTAGCAGGCGCACGCTGATGCGACCGATCAGCCGTCTCAGCACAGTTCCTCAGCGGCGCTCGCGCGGTAACCAATGCCGTGCACCGTTGTGATCGGATCGAGGCCGGAGGGTCGGAACTTCGCCCGGATGCGCTTGACGTGGGTATCCACGCCGCGCTCCCCTTCCCCATCCTCGTCGGCGAGCTGCATACGCAACTTGAGCTGCGTGCGACTAAGCACCACGCCCGGTCGCTCCAAGAGAGCCGCGAGCAGATCGAACTCGGCCTTGGTGAGCAGCACCGCTCGTCCGCCGCAGCGCACCTCGCGTGCCTCGAGCGAAAGCTCGATCGGGCCGTGCAGCAGGCTGCGCGTCGCTGTTGGCTGGGCGGGCGCTTCCTCGGTCAACTCGGAACGGCGCAGGAGGGCGCGCACCCGCGCGACCAACTCCCGCGGGGAAAAAGGTTTGGTTAGGTAGTCATCCCCACCCAACTCGAGACCGACGATGCGGTCCACCTCTTCACTGCGGGCCGAAAGAAAGAGCACCGGTGTGCGTGCCGCGCGCGTCTTCGACGAGCGCAACTGCCGACAAAAGCTGAGCCCATCGAGCTCAGGCACCATCACGTCGAGCACGATCGCGTGGTAGCCGCTCGCTAGCGCGTCATCGAGCGCACGCTTGCCGTCCGCGTAGCTCGTGACCTCCCAGCCCTCTCGGCCGAGTGCATACTCCACGACCTCGCGAATGTGCACTTCATCTTCCACGACCAAGATGCGCTTCTTCATAGGGGAACTCCTGGTATCCTTCCCGGCCGTTGGACACGCCTGCCTCGCTTTTTCGATTAGCGCACTTCGTTTGGGAGTCACAGCCCGGGCGCTACGCCTTGACAGCGGTGGTTCATGGCACGGTGCGGTTGGCGCAGGGGCAGGAGGCAAGCTTTGTAGCGCCCGAGGTGCTCCCGCTCGGCTATGACGAGACGCAAACGCTCGTCGCGCGCCTCAATCTGCTAGCGCCGTTCAAGCCCAAGCTCGATGTGGTGGTGGTGGGCAAAGCCTATGCACCGCCCGCGAGCGAGAGCGACCGCTTGATCGCGCGCATTCGCATCGGTGACTTCAGTAAGGCCGTCTCCATCACCGGTGACCGCTTGTGGATGCGCGATGGTGCTCGCTGGGGCTCGAGCCCGCCGCGCCCCTTCTCGCAGATGCTGCTCTCCCCCGAACGGGCGATTCGCTCGGCCGAAAACCCCGTCGGGCTCGACCCTGCGGCCATTCCCGTAGAGGGCCGGTTGGCGATGCCGAACCTCGAACCAGCGGGCGGCTCGTTCAGTGCCGTGACCGGGACCGTCGCGCCCACGGCTCCGAGTCGTCACAACTTGCTCGATGCAGCTGGCGCCTATTGGGTCGCCGCGCTGGAGGCTGGCCGCGCACCGGGCCCGCTGCCCGAAGGTTTCAACTTCCAGTTCTTCAACGTCGCACCGCAAGACCAGCAGGTCGCGACCATCTCGCCGGGGGACGCAGTGGTGCTCGAGAACCTCCACCCGATGTTTCCGGTCTTCACGACCAAACTGCCTTCTGTGTTGCCGCTCATCGTCGGCGTGGATGGCACCACCGGCAGTACCTTCGAGGTGCCCATTCGTTGTGACACCGTCTGGCTCGATGGGGATCGCGAGACAGCGTGGATCGTCTATCGAGGTACCGCCGCGGTCGCCCGGCCGGACCAACCGCTGGCGCTACGCGTCGAAGTGGAGCGCTACAAGCGACCTGAACCGCAGCAGCTATCGACCTCCACCATGTTGCAGACACAGCAGGGTAGCGGGCATGCGGTCATGCCCTTCGCCAATAGCCATTCTTCTGGAGCGCCTTCCTACGGCGCCTACGGCCAATACGCGCAACCCAACCAGGCGGCCCTGCAAAGGCCAATCGCTAGCGAGGTCACCAGCGAGTTGCCGGCCGAGGGCAGCTACCCTCCACCGCCTCCACGCCATATCACCCAGGAGATTGAACTCGAGCCACCTGCAGCGGAGGTAAGCCCTGGCGGGCTGCCTTTTGGCGGCGGGCTCGACCAGCGCACCGTGGCGCGCACCGAGCCCGGCTGGGCTGGCAACGGATTTCCGACCGGCCAGCAAGCCTACGCGAACGCGCTCGCGGCCCAACCGACGATGGCGCTCGAGCTACCTGGCCGACACGAGACAATGCCGCCCGCTCCACCGAGCATGGCTCTGCCGTTTGGCCCGTTGCCGGTGGAACCTACGGCTCCGTATTCGGTGAAGACGTTGTTCGTGCAGAAGAGCTCACCTGGGCCAATTCCAGACATCGGGCCGACGCCCGCACCGGTGATCGCGCTGGTGATGAGAGAACCAGCGCCGCCGTCGATGTCGGAGCTCACCATCCAGCCGACGTTGCTCAGCCTATCGAAGCAGCCAGCGGAGCTGTTGCCCATCGTTGCGCCGCCCGTCGTCGCGCCGCCCGTCGTTGCGCCGCCCATCGTTGCACCGCCCGTCGTTGCGCCGCCCGTCGTTGCGCCGCCCCCGCCAATCGCTCCAGCCCCGCCGCCTGCGACGCCGGTTTCACCGCCGCAGCTCTCCTCGCCTTCGGCCCTACCCATCGCACCGCCAGTGCTCAGCCCGCCGCGCATCCCCTTAGCGCCGCCGATTCCCGCCGTGCCGCGGAGCGATGAAGCGCCTCTTTCGACGCGGGTCCCCCCGCCTGCGCCGTCAGTGCCAGTGGCCGTCGTGGTTCCGCCGTCGTTGCGCCCAGCAGCGCCGGTGCAAGCCGCGAGCACGGACCCACCGATGCCGCCGCCGCTGCCAAAGCCTACCGCGGTTCCACTCAACCTCGTCCCGCCACCCAAGCCCAATCGCGCGGCAGAGCCCGCCGCGGCGGAAGCCAAAGCCGCAGACAGCCCACCCCTGCAGGCCGCTCCCAATGCTGCGGTCACTCCCCCGCAAGCGCCCTCCTTTGCCGCCTTCGCCGATGATCCAACGCCCCCAGCAGATGAACCGTTCGCCGAGGTCCAGACGCAAGCTGAGCCGGCTCCCGCGGCGGAACCAACTCCCCCGGCCGAACCAACCCCTCCGCAGCTCGAGGACGTGGCGGCGTTGCGAGCCCGCCTCTCCTTCAAAGATGCGGACAAAGCGGATATCTTGGCGAACTTCGGACTTGAAGACGCCAGCTGGATCGCGCTCGAGCGCGAGCATTTGAAGGCCATCGACGAGGCCTCGCAAGCGGGCAACAGCAGCTTGCTCGAGCGCTACGACGACGCCTACCTGGAAGCCCTCAACCAACTGCGCGGCGTGATCGACGAGCTCGGTTATGCGCGCCTGCAATACGCACGAGAGTCGGGAAGTCTTGGAACAACGTTGGAGGAGCTGCGCGTTCAACGCAACGACCTCATGCGGCTCGAACGGACCTGGAGAAGACGCCTCGCGGCAAACAAGGAGCTAGCTGAGCGCGTCGAGGACGAGCTCGAGCGATTGCGCGGCGGCGGCGCATGACCGTGACGCGTGCCAAGAGTCGATGGTCCAAGGGGCCTTCGGCCCGTCCTTCTCACAGAGGGCCCGAATCATTCTGGTTGCTGCATCTACCTTCGGTGGAACGCCCCTTCCAAGCCATGCTTCCGCTCGGCTTGCTCGCCCTCGCGGCCTGCCAAGTTCAAGAGGCTGTGCAGCCACCACAAGCCGCAAAGAGAGCGGCCGTGCAGAGCTGCTCGGCGTTGCGTGAGCCGACCGTGCCGAGGTCGACCAAAGAAGCGAAGGTCGACCTTTCGTTGGCCGTGGTCGGCGCGCAGAACCCGGCCTGTAGTGAATGGACGCCCGGGGAGGTAACCGGCCTCGCGCAGCGCATCCTCGAGGCAACGAGCGAACCACAAGAACTTGTCGTCGTCCTCGCAGACACAGGCAGCTGCGAAGCGTGCAAAGGCGGCGGTGGGGTGGCGTTTCGCTTTCATAGCGAACTCGAGCGGCTGTCCGGTCAGGCCTTCGAGGAACGGGCCGTGGATGCGGGCAACGAGGGGTCACCAGCGCTCTTGATCGGAAGCGGATGGGCGCTCGATGCGGGAGCGCATCAGTACTCCTACCCGGATGGGGCGGGCCGCTATGCGCGGGTACGGATCACCGGAAAGGCTGGCCTGCGCGTGGAGCTGCTGGCCAGCGCTGCCGGCCGCGGCGAGGCCAACGCGAAGCGAAGGGACTTCCAATGGCGACACTTGCTCGCCTCGGTCAGCTCGAGCCCAGCCCAGGTCGGGGTCATCGCTGGGGACTTCGGAGCAGCGTTTGGCGAGGAGCGAGAGCCTTGGATGGAGAGCTTCAAGTCGTTGGCTAGCTTCGGCTCGCAAACAGCTCAGTGCGAAGATGCGCCCGAACGCGCGCTTCACTTCGGCCAGACTCACGCTGTCGCTGTTGCGCCTGCAGAGTCGCCCTTTCGTCTTGCGCCGGAGCGGCTCAGCTTTTTGAGCGGGCCGGAGAGCGATACCACCCTGCAACTTACGCAGGAAAAGGCCTGTCATGCGCTCGAGTTCACCCAGTTCGAGTTGACGCGGACGAAGCAAGATAGTGACGCCGACCGCATCCCCGACGAGCTCGACAACTGCCCGCTCGTCGCCAATCAGCAACAAGAGAACAGGGACAGCGACGCACTCGGGGACGCCTGCGACAACTGCCCCGAGCACGAGAACCTCGCACAAACCGATGGCGACAAGGACAAGGTCGGTGATGCTTGCGACGACGACTGGGACCAGGACGGCCGGAGCAACAGCGACGACAACTGCCCGCAGCTGAAGAACCCCGAGCAATGCAATGCCGACTGCGATCAGCTGGGCAACGCTTGCGATCAAGATGACGACGATGACGCCTTGCTCGACGCTGTCGATCTCTGTCCCGAGGTCGCTGCCAAGCCCGCTTCCGCAGGTGCACCGCCGCGCATCCCAGGCGGTAGCGGGCAAGCCTTGCTTCCCTTCGATCGCTTCATCATCGCTTGCTCCCCCTCGGCGAAAGACCCAGCCGAGTTGCGAGCGCTCCCGCGGCTAGCAAAGCGCGGCGTTGCAGCTCCCGAATGCGCGGCGCTCGGTGCCAGTGCCAGCGCGGCGGCCAGCGCCTTGAGCGGCCCGCTGCGGCTCGCGCGCGCCAAAGCGATCGTCGAATCGAAAGGCGGCTGCAACGGCTCCGCGAGCCCAAGCTGTGGAGCCTGCGCACCAAGCTTGAGGCCGGAGCTTACCGAGCCGGCCGGACCAGACCCCTCCCCAGCGACGCCGAGCGAACTCAGCCCAGAAGGCGACCCCAGCCCAGAAGCCGAGTCGGAGTGAACTTCCTCTTCCATCACCATCTTGCGCTCGTTGATTCCAACCATCCGTGCGCAGCCTTCGGTTCGATGTTGCCGGATCTTTTTCGCATGGTGCATCGGCCGGCACGCACACAGCGCGCACGCCTGGATTTGAGCGGCGAAAGCGAACGGGCGCTGGCCCAGCAAGGGATGGCCCATCACCTCGCGGTCGACCGTTGGTTTCACAAGACCGCTGCGTTTTTGAACGGAGAAGCCTCGGCCAAACGCCAACTGCAGGCGACCTCGCTACCGCGCGCGGCCTTGTTCGGTCACGTCACCTGGGAAATGTGCCTCGACGGCGCGCTGGTACGCCATCTGGGCGAGGCCACGGTCCGCAGCGAGCTCGCCCGCTCGATCGGTGGGCGTGAAGGGCTGGCCGCTGAGCTACTGCGAGCGTTGCATCTCGAGCCAGGCCCAGCGTCCTTCGACCACGAGCTGATCGTGCGCCGGCTCGAAAGGCTGCTCGAGGCCGTGCGTAGCTTCGCCCTGCCCGGCGGCTACGGCTCCGCACACGGCCTGGCCGATCGGCTCGAGGGGCTACGCTCAGCGTTCGGCTTCGAGCGTGCCGCGCCGGCAGAGCGACGCTTGCTCGAACAAAGCCTCGCTGAACTTTTCAGCGAGGCCGATCAAGCCGTCGTGGTCCTGCTCTGCGAGTGGGAGCAGGCTCGTTCAGACTACCAACCGCACTGACGCCCCTTGTTCTGTTCCTTCAGGTAGGCCGAGAGCGGGGCGAAGTACCCGAGGATGGCGCTGGCGTCGGCCTTCGATTCACCGGAGATCGCCTTCATCGCCTCGGGCCAGGGCTGTGAAGCGCCCAGCGCCAACATGGCCTTGAGCTTGTCGCCTGCGGCCTTGTTGCCGTGGATCGAGCACTTGTGAAGCGGACCGGTGTGGCCGGTGGCTTTGCACAACGCTCGGTGGAATTGGAACTGGTAGATGTCGGCCAAGAAGTAGCGGAGGTACGGCACGTTGGCGGGCACGTGGAACTTCGCCCCCGGGTCGAAGTCGGCCTCGCTGCGCGCGACCGGAGCGGAGACACCTTGGTACTTCTGCACCAGGTCCCACCAGGCTTGGTTGTACTGCGTCGGCTTGGTCTTGCCGCTGAAGACGTCCCAACGCCACTTGTCGATCAAAAGGCCGAACGGCAAGAAGGCCACCTTGTCGAGAGCGCGCCGCATCAACACGTTGAGCTCGGCTTTGTCGTTGCCCGGCGCGCGCTCGAGCAGGCCGATCTTGACCAGGTATTCGGGCGTCACGCTCAGCGCCAGCGTATCCCCGATGCCCTCGTGAAAGCCGTCGTTGGCGCCTTCTTGAAACAGAATCGGCTGCTCGTTGTAGTAGAGGAAGTAGTAGTTGTGACCGAGTTCGTGATGGATCGTGATCAGATCCTCTTCGTTCACCTCGGTGCACATCTTGACGCGCACATCCCCAGCGAAGGTCAGATCCCACGCACTGGCGTGGCACACGACTTCACGGCCCGGCGGCTGCTCGATCATCGAACGCTCCCAGAAGGTTTTGGGCAAACTCTTCATGCCAAGGGAGGTGAAGAAGCTCTCGCCGGTCTTCATCATGTCGAGCGGCTTCATCTTCTTTTTCAGCAGGCCCTTGGTGACGTCGAGCGAAGGCTCGCCCTTGTGCGGCGCCACTTGCGGGTAGATGTTGCCCCAGGTCTGCGACCACATATTGCCCAGCAAGTGCGCAGGGATCGTCCCCTTGTCGGGGATCTTGTCTTTGCCGTACTTCTTCTGCAGCTCACCGCGTACGTAGCAGTGAAGGTCGTCGTAAAGTGGCTTGACCTGCTGCCACAGTCGCTCGACGTCGGTCTCCAGCTCGGCCGGCGTCATGTCGTAACGCGCCCGCCAGAGCTCCCCCAGATCGCTAAAGCCAATGTCTTTGGCGCCCTTGTTCCCTAGCTCGACGAAGCGCTGATACTGGTCGCGCATCGGCACCGAGATCGTGCGCCAGCCCTTCCAAGCCTCTAGCTTCTCTTCGTAGCTGCTCTTGGGATCCTCCAGCACGTGCGAGAGCTCCCCGAGCGTGAGACAAACCTCCTGAGCTGGTGCGCTGGCGACTGCAACCTTGGGCGCGTCTGGCTTTTTCTTGGCGAACTTGGCCAAGCTCTTCGAGCAGTACTTGCCGGTGCCGTAGGTGCTGCCCATGGCGGTGGCGAGCGAGGCCAGCTCACGACGCTCTTTGTCGTCGTTCGGAGCAGGCAGATCGGTGCCGCGGCGCAACAGCTCGAGCTGGCGAGCAACGTCTTTGGACAGGCCGGGCACGTCGCGGAAGCGCACCGACTCTTTGATTTTGGCGGTGACGTACGCCATCGTCGCGTCGCGGGCCTGCTCGGCGAGCGCGTCGGTGTCGGGCGTGATGTTGGTCTCTTGGATCCACTCAGCACGCGCCTTCTCCACGTAGGACTTGCGCAGTCCCTCGTTCACGTCGGCGATGAACTTGGCGGCCTCTTCGGCGCTGGCTGGCGGCGGCGGGGTAGCGGCGACCTCCTGCGTTTGCGCACCTACGGGCGCTGGCGGTGAAGCAGTATCGGGTTGGTAGCCGCTGCACGCGCTGATCAGCGCGAGCGCAGAGACCGAGAAACGCAGCGGAAAAAGAGAACGGGGCAACATGGCGCGCGAGTCTATACACGGTGCCGAAAAAGGGCGACGCTCGGCTGGACCGTGCTGAGCAACGACTGGGACCACGGGTGGATCACTCGACCACCCAGTCACAATCGTCGCTGAGCCACTCCGAGCGGAAATGTACGATAAAAGTAGACGGCCTTGGGTTTGCTAGCTTGACGAAACGGCACCGGACACTGCTCTAATGCCTTGTCGATAGCCAACCTCAAGGAGCCCGCCTCAATGCGCACGAGCCCCCGTCATCTTGGACTTTCAATTCTCGCCCTGATTGCCGCCGCCGCCTGTGGAGATTCTGGCGGCACCGGTGAAACCAACGAGGGCTGCACGCCCGGAGCCACGCAGGCTTGTGTCTGCACGAACGCCTCGGAGGGCGCGCAGACTTGCGCAAGTGACGGTCAGTCCTTCGGTCAGTGCGAGTGCACGGCTGAGCTAGCCAACTGCGACAACGACGGCGAAAAAGAGGTTGGAGAAGAGTGCGACGACGGGGACATGGACAACACCAACGGGTGTACCCAGGCCTGCTTCTTCGAGCTCAAGTGCGGTGACGGGCTCGTCACCGGCAATGAAGGTTGTGATGACGCCGGCGCCAAGGGCAACGAGTTCGACATTTGCCCCGACGACTGCAGCGTCACCAACGAGGGCGGCGGTGGAGCTGGTGGTGGTGGCGGTGGTGAAGGTGGCATGGGCGGCGCTCCGTGCAACACCGATGAGACGGTGATCCTCGCAGCAACCGTGCCCGCCCAGACTTCGGTTTGGAGCTTTGAAGGTCTGGTCGGGTTGGACGCTGGTAACGCGATGTGCGCGGCGGCTTCGCTCGGTACGCACGTCTGCAGCTACGCTGAACTCCTCGTCGCCGAGGCCAAGGCAGACAACCTCGAGCCGGTGCTCAATGGCCTGGCGGTGGGCAGCACCTTCTGGGTCCACCGCGACACGCCGGAGATGGTCAACGGCTCGATGAGCACACCGGGCGCTGGTGGCCGCTGCAATGATTGGACGTACCCCACGAACCATATCTCCGACGGTGAATACGCTGACATCACCGCCCAGAGTGATATGGCCTTCTTCCTCGACAACGACACCTTCTTCGATGGCATCGACACCACGCACACGCTGCCCACCGACCTTCAATGTGGTGGCACCGTTCGTTCGATTCCCTGCTGCAATCTGTGCGTAGAACCGCCGGCTCCCTGAACGGCGTGCGGCGAACCCCGGTCGTCGCTACGAGCCTATTTTTCGCGGTCACGGCTCTCGCTGGCGAGCCGTGGCCGAGCGGCTCGCCGCCGTCGGTCGCCCAGCTCACCGAGTTGAGTTCCGCAGCAGACGAGCTCTACCAGCTTGAACGGCGAGAGGAGTTCCTCGAGGCGTTCGAGCGCGGCGAGGATCGTGAACATATCTCGGTCTTCCAGGACGACATCGACAGCGGTCTCTTCGATTTGGACCGGCTCTTTCGCGCTGGGGACGCGCTGTTCGAGCATGAGTTTCGCAACGAAGACGGGCTAGGGGCACGCGCCGATTCACCGCTGTTGCGCATCCACACGCCGTCGCGCGGCGGGCTCGATACCTACTCTTGTGCCGGCTGCCACTCGCAGGGCGGGCCGGACGGTGCTGGCTCCGCCGTAGAGAACGCCTTCATCAACGGAGACGGCGTCTCGCAGGCATCGGCCAACGTGCGCAACCCGCCTCACGCGTTGGGGCTGGGCCTCGTGCAGGCGCTCGGCGAGGAGATGACGCGTACACTGCAGCTGCAGCGCTCTGAGGCGCAGACCGCCGCGCTGGACTCGGGCCGCTCGGTGCTGGTCGAGCTCGAAGCCAAGGGCGTGCGCTTCGGCTCGCTGATCGCCCTTCCCGACGGCACGCTGGACACCTCGGGCGTGGAAGGCGTGAGCAAGGATCTGGTCCTGCGGCCCTTCGGTTGGAAGGGAGACGTGGCTCGGCTACGTCGCTTCGTCGAGAACGCCTCCCGCATCCACTTTGGGGTTCAGTCCCATAGCCTCGCGCTCGCGGCCAAGGAGGAGCCAGACCCGGACCAGCTTGGACCCGGCCCTTGGTACGACCCGGATCAGGACGGCGTGCAACGTGAGCTCGAGGAGGGCACGTTAACGGCCGGAGCGGTTTATCTGGCGCTGGTCGAGGTACCAACGATCATCCCACCCACGAGCAACGAGCTGCTCGAGCGCTGGGCGCGCGGCAGCGGCGTGTTCGACCAGGTCGGCTGCAACGGGTGTCACCAACGCAAGCTTCGCTTGGACTACGCCTTTTACGATGAGGTGCCCGATGATCCAGCGGCGCTACCGGTGCGCTTCAACCTGCTTTCGGACGGCGACCAACCACGCGGCAACGCGTTGGTCGAGCTATTCAGCGATCTCAAGCGTCACGATCTCGGTGAAGAGCTGGCCGATCCGCATGAGAACGCACAGGGCATACCGCGCTCGGAGTTCTTGACGCGACCGCTGTGGGGGATTGCTGAATCAGGCCCCTTCTTGCACGACGGTCGGGCAACCACCTTCGCCCAGGCGATCGCCTTTCACGGTGGTGAGGCGGCCGAATCGCGCAGCGCGTTCCAAGCGCTCGATGCCAGCGCGCAGGGCGATCTAGCCGTGTTTCTGAGCTCGCTGTCACGCACTCCGAAGTTGAGGGTACCGCGATGAGCCGCTGGTTCTGGCTTGGGACGTCGCTACTTGCGTTGGCCTGCGCAGAAGAAAGTGTGGAGCCCGTCGCTTCCACGCCAGAGCTTTCACCGCTCGGGATTTACGCGCCGCTGCGCCCTGCGGCTGCGCTCGATGAGGCGAGCGACGCTCTCTTGCGCGACGCTCGCAAGCGTGAGGCGCGTTTTCTCGAGGCAGCCAACCCTGGCTTCATGCTGCGTCAGAGTTCGCCCAGCGAGGCCGCAGTCCGCGCAGGGACGTACGAGGCCGACGCGCTGTTCCAGTTCGGCGCTCAGATTTTTCACCACAGCTTCACCGAGGCCGAGGGGCTCGGCGGCGCCGATGTCCCCTTCCCTACGCGCTTTCAGCGCGGGCTGCGCGGCGGCGCTGAAACCACCTCGTGCGCCTCGTGTCATCTGCGCGGCGGCGCAGCGGGCGCCGGAGATCCCTCGGGCAATTCGTTTTGGGGTGGAGACGGAGTCAGGCCGGCAACGGGGCTATCACGCAACGCCCGCGCTCTCACCGGCGCTGGCTTCATCGAGCTCTTGGCCAAGGAGATGAGCGCGGAGCTGACGGGTCTGCGCGAGAGCTGCCGTGTGCAGGCGCAGGCCAGCGCCAGCACGGTCACGCTTGCGCTCTCGGCGAAGGGAGTTTCCTTCGGGCAGCTGGGCTGCCGAGCCGATGGCACGCTCGACACGAGCCAGGTGGTCGGAGTGGACGCAACCTTGGAATTGCGCCCGTTTGGTTGGAAGGGCGTTCACCGCACGATTCGCGAGGCCGTTGAAGATGAGCTGCGGGTGCACCTCGGCTTGCAATCGAGCTTCCTGGTGCAAGAGCTCGCCGACATACCTGCGTTGATCGGTCCGAACGGCGGCGATGACCCGGATGGGGATGGCGTCAGCGACGAGATCAGCGAGGGCCAGTTGGACGTGCTGACAAGCTACCTCGCCCTTTCCGAGGTGCCCACCGTGGAGCTGCCGCAGACCAGCTTGGTGCCGGTCAGCCTATGGCCCGAAGGGCGTCAGCTGTTCGAGCAGATCGGCTGCGCCAGCTGTCACGTCCCTACGCTCGAGCTCGCGAGCAGCCGCTATCGCTTGAGCTCACGCAGCGGGCAAGCGGAGCTCAGCTTCGATCTCGCGGTGGAAGGGGCGCAGCCAAAGCCTGAACGCAGCGAAAGCGGTGCCTTGCGTGTGCAGCTCTTCTCCGACCTCAAGCGGCATGATCTCGGCAGCAAGTTGGCGGAGCCGCGCGCGGATCGTGGGGTGGATGGCGCGCTCTTCATGACGCCGCCGCTTTGGGAGCTCGCGCGAACGCGGCCCTATCTGCACGACGGTCGAGCGCCGACGCTGCACGATGCCATCGTCGCGCACGAGGGAGAGGCCAGCGCGGCCCGCGATCAATACGTGGCGCTAGGCGAGGCCGGCCAAGGTCCCATGCGCGTGTTCTTGGTCTCGCTCACGAGACAGCGGCGGTATGCGGTTCCGTAGGCTCGCGTGCGCGCTGCCGGGGTTGTGGCTCGGGTCGAGCTGCATCCTCGAACCGCTGGTCGTACGCGAGGAATGTCCTTCGTTGAGGGCCACAGCGGACGGTTCGTGTTGCCCAGCGTGGTCGCAGGCAGAGGACGGGGAATGCGTGGTGCGCGCTTGGTCGGCGCCGCAAGCGCTGGGCGCCGATAGCGAGAAGGCATATGGCGGCGTGGTCGCCGTCGACGGTCTCGGTCGCGTGCACCTCGCTTGGGCTCATCAAGCGGAGGTGCTCCACGCGATCGATAAGGACGGCCAGCTCGAGCTGTACAAAGGGCCGGCGTTGCTCGGCCAAGCGCGCGAGTTGGATCTGGCCGCTGGCCCCGAAGGCGAGTCGGTGGTGGTCTTTCGCCAAGGCGGTTTTCTTGGTGAGTCCGACACCGACGGCGCCATCTTTGCGATGCGGCAAACGGCCGCGGGAACGCTGCTCGATGCAAGCGAGCCGCTCAGCCCAGGCATCGACGCCTACCAGCCGCGGGCGGTGATTGGAGCGCAGGGCACGACCTTCATCACCTGGAACCAATGGACCGGCGCAAACTACGGCGTGGCGCACGCGAGCCTGGCCAAGGTCGACTCGCCGCTCCAAGCCTTCACCAGCGTCGACGACGTGCTGTCCCAACCGATCTTCTTCTCCAATGCACCGCGCCCAGCGATGGCCTCAGACGGCAGTCTGGTGGTGACCTGGTATCAGTCGGTGGCAGGTCCGCTGCTCGCGTTCGTGAGTGAGCGCAGCGGCGCGGAAGGCGTGCTCTCACGGCCAACGCCAGAGCAAGCTCTCTCGAGCGCCGAAGCGCCGCTCTCGGCGATTCAGCCGACCTTCAACCCCACCGCGGCGATTCACGATGACGGGCGAGCTGCGGTATTTTGGACCCAAGAGGACAACGAAGGACACATCGCGGTCTACCTCGCCCGCCGCAGCGCGGACGGCGTTTGGGCAAAGCCCGCCTCGCTCCAAGACTCGCTCGGGCCGCGCACCGGCACCGCTTGCTGCGGCCAGGTGGCGATCAGCCCAAACGGTCCGCTCGCCGCGGTCTGGGGGCAAGACGGTGAGATTCGCCTTTCGCTCGAGAACGCCGATGGCAGCTTCGTGACCACGCCCGGCGAAGGCGTGGTGATCTCGTCGCCGGGCGCCCTCGCGCTCGATACCTTCGTCGTGTACGGCCCTTCGGGTGCAGGCCTTATCACCTACCGAGAGGAGATCGATGGCGTCTTTCAAGCCGTTGCTCACCGCATCGTCGGCAGCGAGGTGGGTCCGGCGCAGGTGCTTTCGAGCGCGAGCGAGGACGTCAACGAACCGCGCGCGGCCGTGGCCGGAAGCAACGACGACGCAGCGGTGGTGTGGCGTGAGGGCGGTAACGACGGGACCGGCGGTACCATTCGCTACGTGCGGCTGAATCGTTAGGGGAACAAGCGCGCCTTGGCGCCGTTGCCTAGGAACGTGCCATTCGCAGCGCGTCCGCCCCAAAGGATGGCGCGCTTGTCGGCCAAGGCGGCCGCGACTTCACGTCGCTTGCTGGGTGCTCCAGCTGCGGGCAGCGTGCCCCAACTGCCACCGTCTTCGCCCGGGATGTAGAGCGCGCCGTCGTTGAAATACTTCACGCAGGCGTCTCCGCCGCAGCCGCCCCACACGAACATTGAAACACCGGTCCACAAGGCTGCGCCTTCGGAGCGAGGCTCAGGCGCATCCACCAAGGCCGTGGGCGTAATCCAGCCTCGCGCCGGGTCGAATAGACCTCCGTCGTTCTTGAAGTCAGCCCCGTTCCAGCCGCCCCAGACGATCATCAAGTTGCCGGTCCAAAGCGCTGTATGGCTCTCACGCAGCGTGGGTGCGCCAGCGCTCGGCATAACCGACCAAGCCCCGCCCGGCGAGAGGATGCTGCCGTCGCCCAACCAGTCGAACAAATTGGTCCCGCCGAAGTAAAGCAGCGAGCCATCGCTGGCCTCCACCACGGAGTGCGCCAGCCGCGCCGAAGGGCCGCCCGCAGGTAACGCGGTCCAGCTGTCGGTCGTCGGATCGTAGGCAGCGCCATCGCCGAATGGGCTCATGTTCTGCAAGCCGCCGTGGATCACGAGGCGGTCGCCGGTCCACACAAAGGAGGGCTGCACGCGACCAGCCGGTGCGCCGCTTAGGCTCATCGGCGACCAGCTATCGGTGGCCGGATCGTAGAGTGCACCGCTGTTCTCGAACTGCGTCGAGTAGCCGCCCCACACGATCATCTTGCTGCCAGTCCACACAGCGATATGCGAATGGCGCGCGCTCGGTGCGTTGACCGAGGAGATCGTCGACCAAGTATCGGCGACCGGATCGTAGGCAGCACCGTCCCCCGCGACATTGGGATCGCCCACCACCGAGCCACCCCACACGATGAAGCGATCGCCGGTCCAAACGCCGGTGTGGCGCGTGCGCGCGCCCGGCGCGCCGACCTCGCTCATCGGCTCCCACAGCACGCAGGTGGCCTCGAACGCATGCGTGACCTCGCCGCTGCCCGGATCGCAGAAGTCACTCGTGCACGGATCGTTGTCCGTAACGGGGATGGGCGCTGTGCTTACGCACTCACCGTCCACACTGCAGGACTCGACGCCGTTACAAACGTTGGTGTCCCCGCACGGAGCTCCGGCCGTTACCGGCTCCGTTACACACTCGCCGTCGACACAACGATCGATGGTGCAGACGTTGCCGTCGGTGCAAGATTCCGGGCACTCCTTCTCGACGGTCTCAACGTCATCACCGCAAGCCACCAGCGAAAGAAGTATGAGGGGCGTCGCGCACACGACGCCAAGGCGAGAAATCATCCGCACAGGCTACCTTGGGCCTTTGCTTCGGGACGAGCCCTTTGACCTTCATTCCGCCAACAGCGACGCCGCCGATCGAATGACCGTCATTCCTCTTGGCGGATGCTACCGGCCGGCCGATAATGACCGACGCAATCACGCTTGTGAACGCAGGTCCCAGCTACGACGGGACCACACCGTTTCGTGGATCCACAAGGGCTCAGTGGCGAACAGAGGATCCACACTCAGCCTGCAATTCTGCGTCAATAGTGGAACCTCCTTCGGGCCCACCACTTGCTTATGAGGCCAAGCCCAGTGTTACGAGCCGTCGTTAAACCAACTTCCCAAGCTCTGCCGATCGCCTTGCTCGCGCTCACGATCGGCGTTGCTGTCGCCTCCGGCACGGCCTCGTGCGGGGACGCTTCGAGTTCCACGGGCTCACCCACTGGCCCCGTTGGTCCAACCTCAACGTCGTCGACAGGAGGTTCTGGCGGCGGTGATGGCGGTGGCGAACCACTAGGCGGGGATCCGCGAGCGGTGTTCCTGGAGACGGTCGAGCCGGGCCTGCTGAGCGAGTGTGGAGCCTGTCATCAGCTCCAAGGTTCGTCGGAGTCGTACTTCCTGGCCGCTCCAGACCTTTACATTTCGATGACCAGCTATCCCGGCATCGTCGTCGCCAACGTCCCGGACAGCATCGTCCTCACGCGCCCTGCGGATCCGGGTCACGGCAGCGGCCAAGCGCCCGATCTTTCGGAAGGGCTGCGGGCCAAGCTGAAATCCTGGTTGGAGCTGGAGGCCTCGCGGATTCCCAAGCCGGACGACATCGGCTTCGTGGTCACGCCCTTCAAGCCGAAGTTGAACGGCGCCTTCAACACCGTCTACTTGGACGAGCTGGGTCAAGAGTTCGAGAACGTTTCGATCACCTTCAACGCGACCGAGCTCGGAGCGCCGCCGTCGATGCTCTTGCTCGAAAACATCGAGGTTCACCCGATCTCAGAGATGCAACTCCACTTGGTGCATCCGCTGTTCACCGCCTACCCGTCCGACACCGTCGCCAACCCAGATCCCTCGGACAGCCTCTCGCTGATCGATGAGGTCTTTTCGCTAGACGGGAAGATTCAGCTTGGAACCGGGACGGTCATTCACACCGCGTGGGCGAAGGACAGCTACCTCTCAATCGCCTTCGAAGACATGTTTCTCGTCGGAGACTACTTCCCCCCGACCGACTGCGTTGCCCTCTCTGACTTCAGCCAGGAGGTCGCGCCGGCGCTCGAGGTGTGTGCGACCAACTGTCACGGCGGAGAGAATCCGCAAGCGCAAGGCGCGATGGACCTGTCGAAGCTCGGCAGCGATGACGCCCTCGCCTGCCGGCAGGTGCGTGCGCGCATCAAACCCGGCTCCGCTGACACCTCCCAAATTTTCGTCGTCACCAATCCGCTCGACCCTTCCGCGCACTTGTTCAAGTTCGGCGGCAGTATCGGCAACTACAACACGTTCAAAGAAACGGTGTCCCCGTGGGTAAACGCAGAAGGCCAATGACCTACTCGGCGGTCACGTTGACCGCCCTCGCCATCGCAGGTTGCAACCCCGACGACCCTACGAAGATTGGGACGTCCTCCAACCAATGCAATGAGGCCGGCTCATCGCAAGGTGGCTCACCCTCGACAAGCGGAACCGGCGCAAACAACGGCACCGGCGGTGACGGTGGCAGCGGCGGCGACCCGCAGCCGACGATCTTGGACCAGCGCGAGCTCAGCTACGGCGAGGCCTTGCGCACGGCAAGCCTCAAGCTGGTCGGCAACGTCCCAACGCTGGCCGAGATGGAAAGCCTGCGCACTGCGCCCGACCAAGAGGCGAAGTACGCCGAGTTGATCGACGCGATGATGAACGACGTACGCTTCAAAAGGCGTCTGATCGACTTCTGGCGCAATGAGTTCCGCACCGGCGGAACGGCCTTCTTCGACACGGCGGCCAACTACGCCGCCAAGGTCACCTTCGAGGGCCGGCCGTATTCGGATCTGTTCGTTGGCACGACCAACACCTGCCCCACCTTCAACGGCACCGACTTCGTCGATGGTTCGTGCACCAACGCCGACCCAACGGCAGGCCTGCTAACGAACCCGGGCCTGCAAGCGCAGTACTTCGGCGCGCTCGGCTTCCGCCGCGTGCGCTTCTACCAAGAGGTATTCGCTTGTCGCAAGCAGCCGGCCGAGTTCAGCGACACGCCGATCCCGATGGGCGCTGGAGACTACACGGCGCCCTGGCCGTTCGAGTCGATCGCTGGCGCGGCCAACGGGGGTCGCATCGACTTCCTCGACACCTCGAGCGCGATCTGCGCCAACTGCCACGCCACGGCCAATCACCGCGGTCCGCTGTTCGGCTACTTCGACGGGGCGGGCCAACAACAGGCTTCGATTCAGGTCAACACGCCGGTCATCGGCAACCCGACCTCCGAGTTCGGCGACTGGCTGCCGCCGGGCGGCACCACCGCCTACAAGTTTGAGCAGCCCGCGGCGAACTTGCTCGAATATGGGCAACGGATGGCGCTCGACGAAGAGGTTCAGGCCTGCGCGGTCGCACGCGTGTGGAACTTCGCGATGTCGCGCGGAGACATCGTGAACGACGCGGCGAACGTGCCGACCGAGGTGATCGCGCCCTTGGTTACCGACTTCAAAACCTCCAACGGGAACCTGCGCGCGACCGTGCGCCAGGTCTTCCTTCACCCCGATTTCGTGAGGTTCTAAGCCATGGCAACCATCCTACGAAGCACTAGCCTGCTCGCGGCCCTGCTGCTCGCAACGGCTTGCGATGACTCCGCCTCCAGCACCGAAGGCCCCGACTGCAACGGCGGCAAAGGCGGCTCGACCAACACGACGCAAGGTGGTGGCGGAGCCCAGGGCACCGGCGCACAGGGAACCGGCGCTGCAGGCGCTGGAACGCAAGGCACCGGCGCTGGCGGCAGCACCACATCGGGCACCGAGCCTGACCCCGGAGACCAGAACACCGGCAACGACGACAACACGTTCGATCACATGAATGATCCGGGCAGCAGCGGGAAGAAAGACCCGTTCGAGCTGCTCAAAGAGCGCGCCGAAGAAGGGCCGCCCGAGGTTCGCTCGCGGCTCCATGGCTGCACCAAGATTCGCTACGAAGCGCTCGGCACCTTCCTCACCTCACGCGGTGTCAACCTCGCAGCCACCGGCACGCCGAAGACCGCAGGGCAACTCTACAACGAGGGTCGTGACGCTCTTGGCGTAGCCAAGTTCGAGGCGCGTGAGGCCGAGGCGAACTTCCACACGACCAGCGGGGCGACCAAGCTGTTCGACATCTTCATCCAAGCCTCGAGCGAGGTGATCGCCAACATCGAGAACGCTGAGGCCTGCAAGATCGAAGGCGTTGGCTTCCCGATGTTCGATGCAGAGGGAGCCTGCGTCAGGCAATCGCTCTCCTGCGTCATGGGCCGGGCCGCCAAAGATGAAGACATGATCCTGTGCACCCAACTCGCGCAAGATCACAACGGCACCCCCGCCGACATCAGCCGAAAACAACAACTTGCTGTGGCCGCCTTCTTGAGCGCCGCACACACGTGTGAGTGAGGCAACCATGGACTACCGAATCAAAGATCTTCGTGGTTCCTCTCGCCGTCGCTTCATTCGCTGGCTCGGCGCCGCTGGTGCAGCCCTCGCCGTGGATCGCAGCCGACTGCTGAACTTCGCCGATGACGTTGGTGGAGAGGCGCTAGCCGGCGGTATGGCCTGCGCGGGCACCAATCGTTCGGTGCACATCGTCGGTGGCAACGGCAGCTTCGCCTGGTTCCAACTGCTGTGGCCGTTCGTCAACATCGCGCAGGCGAACAACCCAAGCTTCGCTTGGCACGCGCCGGGCGAGGGCCAACTCCACATCGGTGGGGACAAGCAGTTCTACTATGGCCCCGAAGCACCGTGGCTCAACGCTGGGCAACCTCGCGAACGACGCGCGGTGACGGCGATGATGTCCGGAGCCAACGAGACGCACACGCAAACACCCGCTACCTCTGCGGTGGTTGCGGCGAACGCCAGCATGGTGGCAACCGCCGCCGCGATTCAGCGACAAGTGCCGACGTTGCTCCCGGTGATCGGCGTAGGTCCGGTCAACCTTGGAGCCGCCCCCGGTGCTCCCGCCGCTTCCAACGTCCCCAGCGCAGGCGGCATGGTGGATCTGTTCAACAGCGCTGCGAGCCAGCTGGTGCTCGCCTCGCAAGAAGACCGCGAACTCTACGAGACCTACTACAAGGCCGTGGTTGGTCTACGGGAAGGCGCCAAGCTACCCACCTGGAAACGCCACTTGGATGTGACCAAGACCGCAGCCAACGTCGTCGGTCGCAACCTCGGCAATCAGCTCACGCCCACGCCGGCGGATCTAACCGCGTACGGGGTCACCACCTTGCTGGCGTCTCAAGCCAGCGACCCCGCCAAAACCAAGCTCGAGAACCTCGCGCGTGCGCTCATCACCACCGCCAAGGCCTTCAAGCTCAACCTCACCATGAACGTGCAGATCGCACTCGCGCCCGGCGCCACCGACTCACCGTTCAGCGACCCGCACGGAGCCTTCGACAACATGAACGCTCTGCGCGCCACCATCACCGCCCTGGGCACGATGCTCGACGCCTTCTACAACGACCTCGAGGGCTCTCAAGACCCCTCCTGCTCGGAGAACACCCTCGCGGATTCGGTCATCCTCACGGCCCACGGTGACACGCCCAAGACGCCAACCCAAGCCAGCGCCTGGCCCGACTCAACCCCCGGCAACTCCAACTGGGTCTACTGCATGTCCAACGGCTACCTGAAGACCGGTTGGTTCGGCGACATCAAGGCCAACGACGAGACCCACGGTTGGGACGTAACCACCGGCCAAGACGTCCCCGGTAAGCCCGCCGCGGAGACCGCAACAGCCGCTGGAGCCGCCGTCGCCTACGCCATCGCCAAGGGCAACATGACGGTGGTGAAGGACTTCTACGCAGGCCCCGAGATCACCGGCGTCGTCAAGACCTGAATTAGCGCAGACCAACACAAGACCGACGACAGAAGGCTCCACAAGGAGCCTTCTGCCGTTTGTGCGTCGTGTGATGGTGGCCCGCGGGTGCGGTGTTGGGCTGACTCAACCCCGGTTGCCCGATGGGTTCTTCACCCGGACCACTGCGTCGGTGAGCGCGCGGACACACATCTCAGCATCGGCGCCTGGCCCGAGGCCAACGAAGTAGGTACCGGGGCTACCGCTGGTGCTCGGAAAGCCGGAGACGGTGACACCGTCATCGGAAGGGAGATCAAGACCACCTCCGAATGCAGCAGGGAGCGCGCTTCCACGTGTGATGGTCGCCTGCATCAGCGGGAGCGACAAAACGGACGTTCCCCGCGCCGGCCCATGCCTGGCGACGATCACGTGGGTCGGATGAAGCACCAGCACCATGTCGTGGTGTGGTTCGGGGGTTTGAGCGGCGACCAAAGACCCGCCCAAAGAAAGAAGTCGACGGCGGGTTCTGGCGGTGGGTCACCCAGACACGCACTTCACGCAACAAGAGTGCGCTCTTGTCGGCGTGCGCGAGGATGGCAGCACGCGCAGGCTCGGGCACTGCGTCAAGATGCACCTCGCGTGTTTGCGCCTCGTAGAGGGGAGCTGCCATCAGGCGCGAGTCTACCAGCACGGACCTGGACACAGGACATGCACTCGCTGCAGACGCTGCATCCGCCTTCGGCGGAATTGGTCAAGACCATTGGAGCGCGACCGAGCACGATATGTGCATAGGGTGCCGCCATGAACGCTCCGGCGGCTGCCCCGACCGACACGCTCCGCCCTTGTGCTCCCGCTCGTGCTGTTCGCACTGGGCGCCTGCGACGAAAGCGCTGGGAGCGACGAGAGCTTCGCGACGGAGACGCTAAGCAAGTCGCTCACCCTTCGTTTCTCGGAGACTGAGGATGGTGGGCTCGAGTTGAAGAGCAGTGGCAAGTCGCTCGCGTGCACTGAGCGCTTCGAGGGCATCGCGGGGGAGCGCGTCACCTGCAGCCGCGACGGGGAGAAGATGCAGCTCATCCTCAAACTGGACGGAACGAGCGTCGTCGCCGTGCGGGACGTGGGCAAGAAGCGTGGCTACTTACACTTGTTCGCGCAGCGGGGACGTCGCTGGGGCGCCAGCGGAGATGAAGTGCAAGCTCACGATGCTCCGTGCGCGCGGATCGGGCGGCCTCTCTTCGCCGTTCGATTCGAGCGTGGAAGGGCTTTCGCTGCCCAACGCGCACTGGGTCGACGACGACGACACGCTATTGCGCGGCATGGAGCCGCGCACGCCCGAGCAGTTCGAAGAGCTGCGTGAACTCGGCATCAGCAAGGTGCTGATCTTCAAGAACGCCACCGGCCAGGATGAGGTCGACGATGAGATCGCTGAATGGGCGCTGCCCGAAGGGGACGTGTTGCACGTGCCGTTCAATCGCCAGATGGCGTTCTTGGTCAGCGAAGGACTGCTGACGGAGGAGCTCGAAGAGGCCGTCTGCGCGCAGGAGCCCGAGGTCCCCGCAGAGTTCCTCTCCGCATCGCTCACGTGCGGCACGTCGACAACACTCGTGCCCTAGCCTGTGCAGCTGTGGGCCTAACGGAGAGTGTCCACGAAGTGATCCGCCTCGTGCGCTGCGGCTACGCGAATCGCAAAAAGAGGGCGGGGACGAACAGCTCCGAGACGTTGTGGAACAAGTCGCCATCGTGCGCAGCAAGCTCTTCCTCTTGACGCGACTTCGCGCCATCGTTCTCCTTCCGCCCAAAACCTACTTGGACGTCGCTACGAGCGGCAACGAAGTTCAAGGTGTGAACCGGGACGAGGTGTGCGTTGGCGCTCAAGTCGCTGGAAAAGACGTTGAACGGGTGACCACATGAAAATGGATAGCAAACGATCGTTCACCTCGCGCGGCCGCATCGCTCGATTTTTTGTGCTCGCGCTCTTCGCGCTCGGCGCCTGCAGCGGGCCGAGTTCGAAGGGTGGATCGAGCGCCTCGAGTTCCGCCGGTTCGGGCTCCGCGCCGAAGAGCGTGCGGGCCGCCGACAAACAAGCGCCGGAGCGCGACCAGCTCTATCGCGAGCTCGAGCGAATCTCGAAAGGCGAGCCGGTGGACCAGCCGCTGCGTCGCCCGAAGCTTCGCGTGACGACGGCGGGCGTCGAAGTGAACGGCGAGCGGCTCGAGGATGTGGCGCTTTCGAATAAGGAGGTCGTGATCGAACCGGCGCTCAAGAGCTGGCTTCGGCTCGACCGCGAGCACGTGCTCATGCTCGTACCCGATCGTCCTTTCACCGGGAACGCGACGATCGAGCTCGCCTCCTGAGCGCCGCACAAGCGCTAAGCGCCGTCGCGACCGTCAATCACGCAGGCTTCGACGCGACCGTGACCCTGGGGTCGAAAAGCTTCGACTCGCAGGCCGTCGGCAACACCCCGGCGGACGTGGCCAAGCTCGAGGCGAACGGCAGCGGCTGGCGCCTGCGCTTCCTCGGCCGCGTCGGCTGCAGGCTGCCCAAGCCGCAGCGCGAGGCCGCGACGATCGACGAGCTCAAGAGCGCCGTCCGCGACAGCTGCGAAGGGCTCGAAGGCCTGCGTTAGCGCACTGCGCGTCGTGCCCACTGGCGACGCCGCCAGCATGATCGCGCCGGTGGTCGCCGTGCTCGCGGCGCTGCGCGAGCGCTCTCCCAGCATCACGCTGCTCGCGGCGAGCGGCGGTACGCCGCCGATGTTTGGCGCAGCTTCGCCTTTCGCCCAGTGGCCCGGAGCCGGCGCGCCAGGCCAAGGAGGACCGTTAGCAGGCAACGCATCCGTGCCGGCTCAGCCCCGCGTCCCCGCCGCCTCCGCGGGCGCGCTGCGCTGGAGCCAAGTCACAGCGGAGGGCCCCGTCGATGTGCCGACGCTCCGCGCCGCCCTCCCCTCGCTCGAGCCCGCGCTACTCCGCTGCGCAGCGCTCGCCCGCTCCTCGAACCCCAACGTGATTGGCCGCATTACCGTGCGCGGCGTGGTCCTGCGCGACGGCCGCGTGGCGCAGCTCCAGGCCGCCGAGGCCGACCTGCCGGACGCCGCCGCCATCGCCTGCTCCCTCGACGCCACCGCCGACCTCAAGCTGCCTGCAAAGCCCGAGGGCACGACCCGCTTCTCGGCCCAACTGAGCTTCGCCCCCAACTGAGCTTCGCCCCCAACTGAGCTTCGCGCCCAACTGAGCTTCGCGCCCAACTGAGCGCGCGCAAGCGCCCTTTCGGCCGCAGATGGCGTATCTCGGACACAATGGGCGCGGTCAGATGGGCGGTGCGCGGGCCGCCATCTTTCGCCGCCGACGGTCGCTCCGGATTTGGGCGCACCGGACGCCTTCCCGCACGACGCGATCGGCGATCTGGCTGCCGTGCCCGCCCTTTCGACCCGAGATAAACCATCTGCGACCGAATGCGCTCTCGAGTGCACCGCCTCAGGTCGCCAGGCCGCCCAACCGGGCCGACGCCAACGCCAGCGAACTCTCCCCTGATGGATCGTTGGTCCATCCCTGCTGGCCGTCGTTGTTGAAGGATTGCATCTCAAGTGCAACGGCATCCAACCGGGCTGTTTCTATCCGTTGGCACGGGTCGGATTCAGAGCGGTATGTGGCTTGCTGTGTCAGCGCATTCCCGGGTCTTTAAGGAGATTCGGGTCCCGCGAGGCCCCATGCGCTACTTGTTCGCTGATTGCACACCGTTCCCGTTGCCGCAGAACTTCCTGGCCACCATCTGTGCCGGGACCGACGCCTGCGCGACCATCTTGCGGGCGGACGATCTCGTAACCGAGTGCAGTCAGTTGGTTCGCGAGGCCGAAGAGCGAGCGACGCGAGAGCTCGCGCAAATCGCAGGCGTTGTTCGGCGGCTCGAGTCGGCGTTTGGTGCGGAGGATCTAACGCCGCCCCCAGCGCAAAGGCCAACGCTCGGTCGCAGCGGCCCGGTCGGTGAGCAGGTGCTTGCGCGCATCCGCGAGTCAGCGCTGTCCACGGTGGAACTCGCTAGCACGGAGGTACTCGCCGCGCGCGATAGTCGGATTGGCGCCGCGCTGGCGAAGGCTCCGCGCTCGCACGTGCTCCCGGCGCTCTCGACCTTCCTCTCATCGTACGAACTGCCGGAGACGGCGTGGGGCATTCGGTGGATCGCCGGCAGTACGCAAAGCGCAACCCAAGCCGAGCTCTATGCGCGTACGCCGTTCGGGCTCGACGCGCGCTTCGACCTGCAGATTCAGCCCGACCATCTCTTCGCGCGCGCACCCCAGCTCGCGGTGATGGGAATCGAGGCAACCATCTCGCTCACGCTCAAGCCGCTCTTGCGCAAAGCCCGGCCATCACCGGTTCAACTCACCGGCATGTTCGTGACCCAGGTGGTGCTCACCCCGGAGAAGGCCAGCATGCGGCTCTCAGCGCACCCCAAGAAGCCCTCCGACGGCGTGGACTTCGTGTTCACAGGCGAAGGCTCGCAGGTTGTCACGGCGACGCGGGTGGACAAGGACGGCTATCAACTCGCCGAGGGCGAGCAGTTGGGCTCCACCGACGCTTCGATGCTCCATCGCATTTGGTCGGTGGTCACGACGCACGTTGGCCAACTCGTGGCGTACCGCACCCGCATGACCTCAGCCTCACTCGGCGGCGTCTCGGTTAGCGAGATCCCGCGGCCGGAGCAGGTCGCCGTCGCGCTGATTCGTGCGCTCGCCCCGTACGTGCGCGAAATCGCGAAACGCACGCCCACCGCCCGCGAGTTGGCGCTGAAACGCGAGCTCGGCGACGGCTGTCGCGAGGAACTCTTCATCAGCTACGAGACGCTGCTCGAGCGCATCGCCTCGCTCAGCCCGGAGCGCCAAAAGGCCTTTGACGCCTTCGGCATCACCACCCGCTCCGAGGTCCGCTCGGAGCCACCGCCGGCCAACGTCTGGCAACTGCCGGTGATTCGCCCGCCGCGCATCCGAGCGGCGAAGGCCGGCTGAGCGCTTTTCGGCAGGTCATCAGCCCGCGTTCCCCAAGCAACCGCGCGCCCCTTTGGCGCTTTCGGCCGCAGATGGTTTATCTCCGGCCCAATGGGCGCTCACGGCAGCCCGCTCAACGCACGGCCCACCCGCGAGCGGCGGCCCGCCGCGACCAATGCCGCACAAATCGCAGCGACCGTCGCAAGTGCACCGCATCCCTCCGCGTTGGCCCGCCCAATGCGCGCCCGTTGTGCCCGAGATGAGCCATCTCCCGGCGAATGGGCGCTCACGGCAGCCCGATCAACGATGGCCCCACCCTACGAGCGGCGGCCCGTCGCGAGCAACTCCCCACGAACGGCCGTTCGACGACTAAGCAAATGTTGATGCCCCCCTCGGGCTCGCGGAGCTCGCCCGGTCCCCCCAAACTCGCGCTACGCGCTCGCGGGGGGACCCCGCCCGTCCACCACCAAGCCGCCAGCCGCTGCTTTAGAACCTCAGTGCGGGATCAGCCCGAGGAACCAAGCCCCCGCGGCCAGCGCGCCGAGCAGCACGACCACCATCACGTAAACGATCGGAGAGACGCCGCTCTTTTTCTCGAGCGCCTCGGGCCGCCTACTTCCCGCAGGGCCCACCGGGTAGACGGCGGCGGGCGGGCCGCCGGAGGTACGCTGGGGCTCCGGGGTTGCTGGGCTTGGGACGTCATCCTCGAGCGCCGCCAGATTGCCGATACCGATCTCCATCGTCGCGCGCTGGATGCTGGCGCGGATCTGCGTCTCGCTGTCCGAACGGGGGGCGGGGATTTGCGAGGCGCTCACCTCGTCCACCCACTTGCCGATGTCGTCGATCTTGAGCTCCTCACGCTTCTCCGGCGTAGGCGAGTTGCCGGCCTTGTCTTGCAGCGAGGTGAACTCGAACAGCGCCTCTTCAATCAGCTTGTCGATAATGTTCGACGATTTGTCCGGCTTGCGTTGCTTGCGCAGCGACATCGCCCCGCGCACCAGCTCGGCGATGTCGAAGGCGCTGACCGGCTTGCCGTAGCGATAAAGGAAGGCCGTCAAATCCCGGCCGAGATCACGGGCCGTGGCGTAGCGCGACTTCAGGTCCTGAGCGAGCGCGCGGCTGAGAATGCGGTCGAGCTCGGGCGGGGAATCCGAGCGCATACCCGAAAGCGGCGGGATGTTGGCGCGCTGAACGAGCTGCACTGTCGCGAAGTCGGTGTCTCCCATGAACAGGCGTTTGCCCGAGAGCAGCTCCCACAAGATGATGCCGACCGCGAAGATGTCAGTGCGCGGATCCACTTCTTCACCGCGCGCCGCCTCCGGCGAGAGGTAGCTGAACTTGCCTTTGATGATGCCGGGCTCGCTCTTCTCCAGCTGGCTGGAGGCCTTGGCCAAACCGAAGTCCACGATCTTCACCTCGCCGTGCTTGGTGATGAGCACGTTGGGCGGGGACATGTCGCGGTGGACGATCGAAAGCGGCTGATTGTCCGAGGTGGTGAGCTCGTGCGCGTAGGCGAGGCCTTCACAAATGCGGATCGCGATCGCCACCGCGATCTCCACCGGGAAGACCCGACCGTTGTTCTTCAGGTAGTCGTTGACGCCCTTGAGATCGGCGCCATCGACGTACTCCATGACGATGAAGTACGCGTTGTCACCGACACCGATGTCGAACACCTGCACGCAGTTGGAGTGGGAGAGCTGGGCCGAGAGCCGAGCTTCATCCAAGAACATCGAGATAAAGCGCTTCTTCTCCGAGAGGTGAGGCAAGACGCGCTTGATGGCCACGCGTTTCTTGAACCCCTCGATGCCTGCGCTTTCGGCGACGAAGACCTCCGCCATGCCGCCCGACGCGAGTCGCTCAAGGACACGGTATCGCTGTTGGGCGTGTGTGTCGCTCATGGGTGATACAGCTTAAGTACACGATATCGCGTCGGGCGGTTAACCAAACGGCGGCAACGACGCGAGCGAGCCTGTGCTTCGCGACGCTACACGCGCCGGGGCGCGTCCGGCCGAAACAGCGGCAGCGTGAGGGTCACCGTCGACTCGTGGTCGACGGGGCGCAGCTGCGGGACCGAAGGATCGGGCTCGACATCGAGCTCCTCCATTTCGAGCGGCGCTGGGAGCTGCACTGGCGGCGGAGGTACCGTGTCACCGCCGCGAGAGTTCGGGTAGCCGCTCGGCGGAGGTGGCACAGCCGACATCGGCGGACCCTTCAGATCCAAGGTATCGTCGCTCAAGACGCCGTCGGCGACGCTCTGTCTGGCGGCACCGCGCTGTTCGACGTGCAGGATGACGCCGCTGCGCATCAGCGCGAAAGCGCCTGATTCCTCGTCTTGCTTCACGAACAAAGCCGCCGCACCGATCACCAGCTCGCCGGCCAGCGAGCCCTCGAGCTCAGGGTGGAGACAGGCAACGAATTGAGCCCCAACGCAGCCGCGGACCTCGGTCGGCAACACTCCTGTACGCGAGACGATCCAATGGCAAAGGCCGTTTGCGTCGAGCAGAAACGTGCAGGAGCGGGTGTGAACCGCATAAGCGACCTTGTCCATCAGAGCGGGGCCGCCGCTCCGATCACGTCGGCGAGGGGTGCGATTCAACTTCGGTTCTCCTGCGCAGACGGCGTTGGGTCTTTGGTGGCCGAGGGCGGGCCATCGGGGTCGCGAGGCAGAGCGCGCGCGGCCAGCCGTTGGGCTTCCTCGAGCAGCTCCGCTTCGCTGGCAGCGCCATCGTCTTCGGGCACCAAGTAGAGCACACCGAGCGGCGGCAGGGTCAAGGAGAGCGAATGTGCAAAGCCGTGGGATGGGCTCGGCTCACTTTCAACCAAGCCGAGGTTACCGACGTTGCTGCCACCATACGCGGCGGCGTCGGTGTTGAGCAGCTCACGGTAGCGCCCTCCGCGCGGAACTCCGACCCGGTACTCGCGCCGAATGATGGGCGTGAAGTTGCCGACCACCACCACGAACACGCCGGTTGGTCGGGCCATGAGCTGCGAGCGCGGAAAGCGCACGAAGGAGATCACCGACTGCGGCGCATCGTTGGCGTCAATCCACTGAAAGCCGGCCTGCTCGTCGTCGAGTTCATAGAGCGCCGGGTGAGCGCGCAGAACGCTGTTGAGCTCGCGCACCACCGCTTGCAGCCCGCGGTGCAGCGGGTCCTTGAGCAGCTCCCACGGCAGCTCCGAAGCCTCGTTCCACTCGGTGCGCTGCCCGAGTTCTCCGCCCATGAACAACAGCTTCTTACCCGGGTGCGACCACATGAACGCGAACATCGAGCGCAGCGTCGCAGCCTTCTGCCAAGCGTCGCCCGGCATGCGTCCGTGCAGCGAGCGCTTCAGATGAACCACCTCATCGTGCGAAAACGGCAGCACATAGCGCTCACTGAAGGCGTACATCAAACCGAAGGTGAGCAACGTGTGGCGGTAGGCGCGAAAAATCGGGTCGAGCGAGAAGTAGTTGAGCGAATCATGCATCCAACCCATGTTCCACTTGAGGTCGAAGCCCAAGCCGCCTGCGTAGACAGGCCGAGTCACCCCGGGCCAGGAGGTGGACTCCTCCGCCGCGAGCACCGTTCCTGGGCAACGCTCGTGCAACGTGCTCGTCAGCTCGCGCAGGAAGGCGACGGCCTCGAGGTTCTCCCGCCCACCGTGCACGTTCGGTTCCCACTGACTCGGATGGTCGGCGGCGTAATCCAGGTAAAGCATGCTGGCCACCGCATCCACGCGTAGACCATCGAGGTGATACTCCTCGAGGAAATGGAGCGCGCTGGAGATGAGGAAGTTCTTCACCTCGGGCCGGCCCCAATCAAAGATGAAGGTCTCCCACTGACGGTGCTCGCCGCGCAGCGGGTTCCAGTGCTCGAACAGCGGCGTCCCGTCAAAGCGACCGAGCGCTGCAGCGTCCCGCGGAAAGTGCGCAGGCACCCAATCGAGGAGCACGCCGATGCCTCGGGAGTGGCACTTATCGACGAAGTATTTGAAGTCGTCGGGCGTGCCATGACGGGCCGTGGGCGCGAAGTAGCCAGAGACCTGATAACCCCAGGAGCCGTCGTACGGATGTTCGGTCACCGGCAGGAGCTCGATGTGCGTGAAGCCGAGCCCGTGCACGTAGTCGACGAGCTCATCGGCCAGCGCGCGGTAGCTCGGAAACGGTAGGTCCTCCGCCGAGGGCGGTTGGATCCCCTCGCCTGCGGCTGGCCGCTTCCACGAGCCGAGGTGCACTTCGTAGATGCTCATCGCCGAACGATGCGCAGGCGTGGTCCCGCGCACTTTCTCCCGATAGGCCGCGTCTTGCCATTCGTGCCGCGAGACCCAAACGATCGACGCGGTGTTGGGCCGGAGCTCCATCGCCCGCGCCAATGGGTCGCTCTTCTCGATCACACCTTTGCGAGTGACGATCTCGTATTTGTAGTGCGCTCCCTCGAGCTCCAGCGGGACGAACAGCTCCCACACCCCGAAGGCAAGCCGGCGCATGGCGTGCGCGGCGCCGAACCATTCGTTGAAGTCGCCCACCACCCGCACGGCCAACGCTGACGGCGCCCACACCATAAAGCGAGTGCCGCGCACGCCCTGGTGCGTGAGCACGCGCGCACCGAGCAGCTCGGCTAGTTGGGGATGATGACCGTGCGCAAAAGCGGAGAGTTCCTGCTCGTCGACGCACGGCGAAAAACTGTACGGATCGAGCTCGCGCCGCGGCTCCCCGACGGGCGGTTGCACCCTCACCGCCAGCGGCCCGAAGAACCTCACCTCAGCCGAAAAGAGGCTGCGCATAGGCCCCTGCTGGGGCCGCACCGCGCGCGTGGCAGAAAGCCTCACCCAGGCCTCCGAGCCGAGCGGCGCGACCCAAACCTTCGACCCCGACTCGGCAGCGACCCGCGCGACACGCCGACCTGCATCCTCATGGACGCCCAAGATCGTGTGCGGATCCGGGTGCAAGCCCAACAGCGCGCGGTCACAATCCTCGTCCAGCATCAGCGACATATAGCAAGAACACGGGTTGGCACGCGCAACCAGCGCCGTAAGATGAGCGCACCTCGGAGGTTGTCATGGAAGCAGTGGTAACGAGCAACCCAGCAAACAGCAGCCAGCGCGAGCGGATCACCGTTCGATCGCCAGCATCAGGCCAGGTCATCGGGGAAGTGCCGGTGTTCGGCGCTGAGGAGGTCAAGGCCGCGGTGGAGCGCGCACGCAAAGCCCAGGTGAGCTGGGGCGCCCTCACGCAGGCCGAGCGATCGCGACGCGTGCTCAGCTTCGCGCACGCCCTGATCGCTCGCGAGGAGGAGCTGTGCGACCTGATCTCGCGCGAGGCTGGTAAGCCGGCCTTCGAGGCCTACTTGCACGAGGTCTCGGCCTCTGCCATCTGCGGTCAGTACTTCGCGAAGCACGCCGAGAAGCTCTTGGCACCACGCGCGGTCGAGCTGACGCTGGCCAAACATCGGCGGGCCACGCTTTATTACTCGCCGCGCGGGGTGGTTGGCCTCATTACGCCCTGGAATTTCCCTTTGTTCATGCCGCTGCGCGACTTGTTCATGGCGGTGGTCGCGGGCAACGCCGTGGTGCTCAAACCCAGCGAGGTTACTCCGCTGATCGCGCTCAAGGCCAAGCAGGTCTGGGATGACGCGGGCCTGCCGCCAGAGCTGTTTCAGGTGGTCACCGGCTACGGCCCCACCGGCGCCGCGCTGATCGACGCCGGCATCGACTTCTGCGTTTTCACCGGCGGCGTCGCCACCGGACGTCGAGTCGCCGCCATGTGCGGAGAACGGCTGATTCCGTGCGTGATGGAGCTCGGCGGCAAAGCCCCGTTGATCGCCTGCTCCGACGCCGACGTAGAGCTCGCGGCGCACGCAGCGGTGTCTGGCGGCTTCGCCAACAGCGGCCAAATCTGCATCGCGGTCGAGCGGGTTTACGCGCACAAATCCATCGCCGAACAGCTCGAGCGGCGCATCATCGAGCGCACCCGCTCGCTGCGCGTCGGGGATCCGCAGCAACAAACGGTGGACGTCGGGGCGATCATCTTCCCCAAACAGATCGACGTAGCCGAGGCACACATCGCCGACGCGCTCGCCAAGGGCGCCGTGCTCGCGACCGGTGGGCATCGCATCGAGAGCAAAGGCAACTTCTTTCAGCCCACCGTGCTGACCAACTGCAACCCCAGCATGACCGTAATGACCGAAGAGATCTTCGGGCCGATCGTGCCGGTGATGCGCGTCGATTCGGATGAAGAGGCGCTCAGCCTCGCCAACCGCTCGCACCTCGGGCTGAACGCCTACGTCTTCACCAAGGACCGCAGCTACGGAGAAGCCTTCGCCGCGCGTGTCGAGGCCGGGAGCGTGCTCGTCAACGACGTGCTTACCAACGGGGGGATGCCCGAGACGCCCTTCGGTGGCATCAAGCAGTCGGGCTTTGGCCGGGTGCTCGGTGAGGATGCCCTGCGGGAGATGTGCAATGTTCGGCACGTCAACGTGGACCGCGTCGGCCTGGGCAGCAACAACCCGCTGTGGTTCCCCTACACCGACGCTGGGCTTTCCAGGCTGCGCAAAGCCTTTGGCCTCATGCTCGGCGGAGGCGGGCTGCTTTCTCGGCTAAGCAAGTCGATCCGTTCGTGAGCCGAAGATAAAATTTTGATGAATCTACCGACCACCCCCCCTAGAGTGACGTCCAGGTGAAGAGCTGTCCCCAGTGCCAACAGCGTTATCCGCATGAAAGCAGCTTCTGCTTCGTGGATGGCGCTTCGCTCGAGAGTCTCCCGGATCCCCGGCTTGGAACCACGCTCGCCGGCCGCTACGTGCTCGAGGAAATCCTCGGAGAGGGCGGCATGGCCACGGTCTACCGAGCTCGCCACAAACTCGTGGACCGGCCGTGCGCGATCAAAGTCTTGCACGGGGAGGTGGTTCGGGATCCCACCGCGCAAGAGCGTTTCCGCCGAGAGGCGCGACACGCTCAACGCTTGGCTCACCCCAACATCATCGACGTTTTCGATCAGGGCGAGACCGATGACGGAACCGCCTTCCTGGTGATGGAGCTGCTCGAGGGGTCGAGCCTGGCGCTGCAGATCGGCAAAGGTCGCATCAGCGTCCCGCGCACGATCAAGCTCGCGGCGCAGATGAGCCGCGCGCTCGCACGCGCCCACGACTTCGAGGTGGTGCATCGCGATCTGAAGCCGGAGAACGTGTTCGTTCTCAAAGAAGACCGCATCAAGCTTCTGGATTTCGGTATTGCCCGCAGTAAGCATGACTCGCGGCTGACCAGCGTGGGCGAGATCTTCGGCACGCCCGAGTACATGGCGCCCGAGCAAGGCTCCTCCACCGAGGCCGGACCTTCCGCCGATATCTACTCGCTCGGCATCATCCTGTTCGAGATGCTGACGGGCACCTTGCCGTTCGAGGCGCCCAACGCTCCGACGATGTTGGTCAAACACATGAGTGAGCCTGCTCCTCACGTGCTGAGCCGGCAGAAAGACGTGCCTGAGTCGCTCGACCGACTGATCCACGACATGATGTCGAAGGCGCCGCATGATCGCCCGGTGGACGCGCAATCGGTGCTCGCCCGGCTGCGCAAGATCGCCACGGAGCTGCGGGTAGAATTGCCTGCGGATCTCGAGGCGGAGTTGCCGCCGCCGAGCCGGCAGCTCAAGGCGGGTGAGGCTCAACTTTGGGGTCGGCGCGCCAAGCTGTTCGACGAGATGTTGAAGCGCGGTTTCCCCGCCGCCAAACCGGCTGACTCCCAGCGGATCCTAAGCGAGATCGAGGCGAAGGTGGCCGAGGTCGAGGATCTCCGCAAGCGCGCTTATGAAGAGCAGGCCAAGCTCGAGATCGTCGAGCAGGAGGGCCGTGAGGCCTACGCCCGCTTCGGTATGGCGATGGACACGCTTACGCAAGATGCCTCGCGCATGCGCGAAGAAGTTCGCGATCAGAAGCAAGTCCTGGCGACCATGATGGAGGGTAACGAGGCCTTCGGTGCGCGCTTGCTCGTGGTGCACAAGGAGACCGTCTTCTGGGAGGGTCGCTCGGCCTTCACTGAGCCCTACCCCGAGCTCGCCAAGCTCTATCGTGACCTCGCCAGCATCCTCGACGAGTGGCTTGTCGCAAGGGGCAAGCAGCGTGAGATCGATCGCGCGATCCAAGACATGGACGGCCAGTTCTCCGACATCGACTACCAGATCAAGGAGCTGCGCAGCGGGCTCGATTCGCATAACCGCGAGGTGGAAGAGCGGCGCGGGGAGTCTCGCGGCCTGATCACCGAAATGGGTCGCAAAGCAGAGGCGCTCGAGGGAGAACTTTTGATGCTGGCGACGAGGTTCTGCGCGCCGCTGCGGGCCAAGCCCGAGCTCGTGCCGCTCTTCCGTGAGCTAGAAGCCAACGGCTGACCTGCATCGGGGCCGAAGCTGGACTAAGCTGACGCCCAGCGTGACCCCGATGACCCGCAGCCCCGATGGATGAGGACAGGCCTTCCCTGATCGCCGTCCTTGGCGAAGCGGGTGAACGCGTAAAGGGCGCGCTGCCGCCCAGGCGCGTGTTCCGTTGGCTTCGCCGGACGGCCGAAGTGCTGGTGCTGGCCACGGTGCTACTGGGCGCAACCACCGGCGGACTTCTGCTCCACCTCGACACGCCGGAGGCGCGTCACGTTGCGCAACACAGCGTCAACCAGCTGCTCGAACCGCTGCTCCGCGGGCACATCCTCATTGGCGAGATCGACGAGCTTTCGCTGCGCCACGCCCGCATTCGCTCGGCGCGCTTCCTCGACGAGAACGGCGACCAGGTAATCATCGCCTACGGCATCGATGCTCGCGTTCAGACGCTCAAACTGCTGCGCGCGATCTTGTTCGAGGAGGGCCCCATTCCCCTCACCTTCCCCCGCGCCCGCATCGCCGACGCCAGCGTCACTCTCAGGCCAGACCAAGACAACATCCCCACGATCGCGTGGACGTTCCTCCCAAAGAACCCCGATCCAACGCCAGCTCCTTCGCGACCGATCATCATCCAATTACCGGCGATCGAGATCGATCAGGCGCACGTCGAGGGCAGCGTCGGGGCCCCTATCAATGCCGATGTCCAGCGCGCCAAAGCGAGCGTGTACGTGAACACCGAGGAGGCGGTGGTGGTGGACGTCGAGGAGACCGGGCTCAAGTTGCGTGAGCTCATTCCAGGGGAAACCAGCGGGACCGGTACCTACCACTTGCGAGTGGATCTGAAGCCGCCTGCACCCGAGCGGCCGGAGGAAGAGCGCGTCAAGATGTGGGCCGAGTTCAGCGGTGCGATGAGCGCACCGGAGTTCCCCCGCGTACCGGCGATCGAAGTGAGCGCGCGCGCCGAACTCGTGGGCAACATGCTCACCGGGACGCTGCAACTACCGCGCTTTCGGCCCGAGTCGAAGGCCGTGCTGTTTCCGTTCATTCCGCTGGAGCGCGACGCGCGCGGGCAGGTTGAATTCAAGGGCCCGGTCACCGCGCTCGAGTTCGATGGGACGTTCGAACTCGAGCAGCCCGACGCCACCGCGACGTTGGTCGCAACCGGGGCGATGCGGGTCGACCGCGAGGTGCGGCTGCGCCTGCACCTGCAGGCCGCAGAGCTCGATACCCGCACCATTCTGCCTTCCGCGCCGTCTTTGCTCGTGGACGGCAGCGCCCGGGTCGATGTGGCGTTGCGCGGCAGCGAGCCGCCGCTCGTTCATGTCGAAGCCAGCACCGACCCGACGATCGCTTTCGGGACGAAGTTGCCGCGCGTCGATGCGGTGCTCGACGTCGTGAACGGCGTGCTGATCGGTTCGGCCTCGATCGATGAACCCACGCTCGAGCTCGACGCTGGCTTCTCGGTGGAAGGCGGCGAGGTCCGCTACAGCGCCCACGCCGAGACGCTGGATCTTGCGCAAGTGCCGTTCGTCGGCGGCCGCGCGGTAGGCCGCAGTTCGCTCTGGATCAGCGGCAAGTTTGTCGACGGGGAACTCGACGGCAAGCTGCGCGGTAGCGGGCTGGGCGTGGCCAGCGCAGATCGCAGTCTGAGCGCTGGCCAGCTCGGTTTCTCCGGCCAATTCAAAGGCCCGCTCGATCGGCTTTGGGTCAAGGGCGCGCTGCGCGCCGACGAGGCCAACGCCCTCGGCGAGCGGCTCGATCGCGTGGAGCTGCGCGTCGACGGAGGGCTGCAAGAGTCCGAGTTTGCTCTCACCGTCAGCGATGAAGATCGCGGCAAGCTCTCGCTGAGCGGTACCGTGTCCCCGAGCGCAGGAAAGGCCCAGAACCTCGCCTTCCGCGTCGAGCGCGCAGGCGAAGAAGCCAGCGGAACCGCCGCCGGCGCTTCGTTTGGTGAGGCGGGCTTCGCCGTCGACGGGCTCTCGGTCAGCTCGCCCATCCTCGGTTCGGTTGCAGGCTCGGTGCGCGTGCAGGGCGGTGATTTGGTCGGCAAGCTACGTGCGGCCAACGTGGATCTCACGCGGCTGTCGAAGCTCGTCGGAGTGCCGTTTCCGGCCGAAGGTCGAGCCAACGTGGACTTGGCGGTCGAGCGGACGGCGCGAGGCCGACGCGGGACGATCGACGTCGAGCTCGAGGACGCTCGCCTGCTGGTGGTCTCCGGCGTGGGCCTTCGAATGTCTGCGACGCTCGAGGACGATACGGTCAAGGCCGCGGGCTTCGTGCGCCTGGTGGACCATGCCTCCGAGGGCGCGCGACAAGCGGCGCAGAATCGCGGCAACGCCGAGCTTTGTGACGGCCCCATCCTCGAGCTGCGCGCGGCAAACCTCGAGGGCGCGCTGCCGGGACCGCTGCTGCGCGCCGAAACCTGGGCCAAGGCCACCGGGGCGGTGGACATCGCCTTCGACGCGGCCGAGCTCGGTTGTTTGGTGCGGCGCATACCGTCACCGCTCTTGCCGGTGGCGGTGGCGCGCGGTCGCGTCAGCGGCGCATTCAACGTACGGCGCGCTGCAGGAGAAGCCTATCCGAGCATAAGGGACCTCGAGCTCGCGACCGACAACCTTGCGCTCTTGACCAAAGACGGCAGCGTCTCGAGCGAAAAGCTCGACCTAGCGCTCAAGGCCAAGCTCTCCGGCTCGACCGGCGAGCTCGCGGCCTCAGCGACGATTTTCGACGAGCGCAAACTCGCCAACCTCGAGCTCGTCGGCCTGCTCGACCTGCCCAAGATCCTCGCCGCGGAATCGCCCTTGGACGCCCTCAAAGACGCGCCCTTCAGCTTGAACGCCACGGTCCCAACGCGCAGCGTGGAGAGCCTGAACACGCTGCCTACGCCGGTGTCGTCCTACCTCCCCAGCCTCTCCGGCGAGGTGACCCTCAGCGCCAACGTCGCGGGTTCGCTGAACGCTCCGTACATGACGCTCTCGGCCCAAGCCTTCGACCTCGGACCGCTCAACGCCGGCGAGTCTTCGGCGCAGTGGCTCCCACCGCTGAGCCTCGATCTGGCCGGGACCTACGACCCGACCGTGGACCGCGGGTTGGTCGGGCTTTCGGTTGGGGTGGCCAAGCTGCCGGTGGCGGTCGTCAACGGCCAGTTCGACCTTTCGAAGAACGTGCTCAACGGCAGTCTCACGCTCGAGGAAGCCCCGTGGCGTGCTGACGTAACCGCCGAGTTCTTCGACATGCCGGTGCACGCGGTGCCCGCCTTGGCCGATCGCGAGATCGCCGGTGCGGTCTCGGGCAAGATCGAACTCAAGAATCTGAACCGAAATCCCAGCGCAAAGGCCGAGTTGTTCGTGCCTGCGTTGCGCATTCAGGACACCTTCCAGAGCGTGCTCGTCCAGGCCGAGATCCGAGAGCGGCCGCAAGACGCAGAGGTCGCGACCGCCAGCGTGCGCGTCGAGGTGGCCGACCAGAGCCAGGGCAAACTGCAGGTCCTTGGGACCGCCGGCGTCGAGTGGGCAGCGCTCGCCGTGCCTACACTCAAGGTGGATGCTCCCGGGACGCTGGTGATGGGAGCGTCGGACTTCAGCATCGGCCTCGTCTACCCGTTGGTCTCGGGCACGCTTACCAAGCTCGACGGGGTGCTCAACGGCGGCGCTGAGGTCGAATGGGGGCAGCTCTCGCAGACCTCCAACGGCCTTATCAAACGCGCCCGCCTCACGCTGACGGACGCCATCGCCTACATCCCGCAGTTCGGTCAGGAGCTCAGCGACGGCAAAGCCACACTCACCGCCGAACCAGCCGCCGCAGACGGTACGCAGCAACTTCGCCTCGAGGGCGTAGAGGCCAAGGGGACCTCCGGTCGGGTGCACGCCTTTGCCACGGCGACGTTGCGCGGCCTCAAGCTGGAGAAGGCTGTGGGCTCGATTGGCATCGACGAAGGCGAAGAGCTGCCGGTGACGATCGAGGGCGTGCCGCTCGGCAAGGCACGCGGCAACGCAGGCTTCGAGCTAACCCCTTCGGAGCGCGGCTTCACTGTCGATGTCAACGTCGAAAACGCGCGCTTCGACCTGCCTACGTCGACTTCGAAAGACGTGCAGTCGCTCGATGATCCGCGCGGCATCACCATCAATCAGCCGCAGAAGCCAGGGGCGGTGGCTCGCGATGAAGACGCCTTCCAATACAAGCTGCGCGTGGGCGTCAACCAGACCGAGGTGCGCTCGAGTTCGCTCAACCTCAACCTGCAGACACCGAAGGGCGCGCCGATCGAACTGTTGCTCTCGGATCGGCTGCACGCGAGCGGAGACGTGCTGATCGAACAAGGGTCGATCGTGCTCAACAAGAAGAAGTTCGTGGTCGACGAAGCGTTGATCCGGCTGCGTGACGAAGACACCGGGAACCCCGATGTCAACCTCACTGCGCATTGGGACGGAGCGTCCGGCAGCCGAGTATTTGTCAGCTACGTTGGTCTGCTCAAACCCATCACCGAGGACAAGATCCGCTTCCGTTCGGACCCACCGCGGTCTCAAGAGGAGATCGTTCAGCTGCTGGTGTTCGGCGAAAACGAGGCGACCGGCGTTGCTTTAGCTGGAGACGTGATCGGCGGCAGCGTGGCGACCTCGCTCGCCAACGATTTGCTGGCGTCGGCCTTCGGGGGCGTGCTGCGCGATGTGTTGGCGGTGAACGTGGGCATCACCTCGGCGACCGGCGGTGGCTACCTCGGCGCGCAGGTCTCGGTGTCGGATCAGTTCTCCTTCGGCGGGACGGTGGAGCAGGTGGAGCAGGTGCACGCCACCACCAGCCAAACGCAAGCCGGCGGCTGCGGTGATCTCTACTTCGATTA
>CAITIQ010000448.1 GCA_903892415.1 uncultured delta proteobacterium
CGTTTCTTTTCGGTGGTGTTAGCGGGCCTGCTCTTGGTCACGACGCTGCTCGTCGGGCTCGCGGTATCGGCTTATCGCAGTTCGAAGACGCCTACCGGAACGGTGCTAGCAGTGCGGCCGATGCTCAAGGAGGCGCTGGGCGAGCGGGCGGAGCGCGGAGGCACCACGCCGACGCCGAGCCAAACGCCGGTGGTCGCGCCCGTTCCAAACGTGAGCAGCGTGAGTACGAGCAACGTGAACGCCGGCTTGCCTGCGCTCAAAACCGCGCGCCCTGGCACGCCGCCGGCGCCGAGCGTACGTCCGCAAAAAACGGCCGAGGCTGCGCCAACACCAACGCTGAAACCACCGCCGGCCGGTGGGTTTGACCCTTTCCGAGATCGCAACTGATGGTCAAGCGGCTCTCGCTACCGCTGCTCAAAGAGCTGAGCACGAGCAGCAGCCTGCCGACGGTCGAGCAGCTGCGGCAACGGCTCGGTGGCCGCCTCGTCGACGTAAGCGAGCTGCCTCCGCCGGGGCGCTTGGTGCAGCTGCAGCAGGCTGGCGATGAACGACGCTTGGGCGTGGTGCTGTTCACAATGCAAGGGCGCACCGACGTGCTGTTTGAACGCGGGCTGGTTCGACGCACGACCAGCGACCAGCTTTTTCCGGCGCTGGGGAGTATGCCCGAGGCGCTGCAGAAGCTCTCCAAGTCGGTGCAACGCTTCGCCGCGATGAACGAAGGTGATGAGGTGCGGGTGCTCCCGCCGGGTGAGACGGCGGGCAATGAAGTCGCGTGTGTGCTGCGCGAGAAGTGCCGGTTTGGCGCGCTGGTCGAGCGTGCGGATGGTGGGCTGCTCGGCGTCGGCTTCGAGCGGGTCGCTCCGGTGCAAACGCCGAGCTGAGCCCAGCATCGAGCATGACGCGCGCCGCCAGCGTTGTTAGTGTTGCGAGGTTCGTCTCGTTGCCGCAACCAGCGTTGTAACCGCTCCCAGGAAGATTGAATCGATGGTCGAGAGTTCGGCTCTGCCCGTATCCACGTTGGTCTGGCAACCTCGACCAGCGACGTACTGGGTCACCGTTGTATCGAAGCTCACCTTCGTCATTCGCCCGACCGAGCTCGCGCTGGCCGACGCACAAGAGCCGATCTCTTTTCACGATGCGTTTTGGAACGATGATCCCAACCGCTCCTTGACGTCGGCATGTGACGTCATCCCCTCCAAGTCGAAGTGCGACGTGGTCGTGGTGGGCCACGCTTTTGCGCCGGAAGCAAAGCCGGTTCGCTCCCTCGTCGCGCGCGTCGGCTTCGAGTCGATCGACAAATCGGTGGAGCTGGTGATGGACCGATCGATCGGCGCGGATGGCACGATCTACCAGGGACAACGCTTCGTGCGGATGTCGACGGCGTATGAACGCGCAGCAGGCGGAGTCGGAACGGCGAACCCCGTCGGCATCCGTCAGGGCGCGCGGGACTCGTACGGTCGCTCAGTCTTGCCGAACATGGTCGCAGTTGGACGCGCCGAGGACATGAACGGCCCGTTCGATCCGATCGGCTTGGGCCCCGTTGGGCAGAACTGGCCGCAGCGAACGGCTTATCTGCCCTTTGGTCGAACGCCGCCGGTACTTGAGTCGCTCGCCAACGAGCCGATCCCCGACAAGTTCGACTTCGGGTTCTTCAACGTCGCACCGCTCGATCAACAGTGCGACGAGATCCCCGATGACGGCGCGCTGCTGCTCGAGAATCTCCACCGCGAGCATCCTTTGGTCGGCGCGCAACTCCCGGGGTTGCGACCGCGCGTGACGGTGGAGCGTCGAGGTGGCAGCGAGCGACCCAAGCTGCGCGCAGATACGGTTTGGATCGACACCGATCGCGGTCTCTTGATGTTGACCTTCCGCGGCCACTTTCCGATCGAGCATCCGGCAGAGACGTTTCGTGTAAAGACCGAGCTCGACAAAGCCACGACGAGCTGGCGCACCGTCCAACATGAAACCCAGCCGCAAGAGCGCGCTCAAGAAGCACCACCGCTCGAACGGCACTCCGAAGTAACGCAGCACCTCGGCGCGATCTCCTTGCCCACCGGCCGAGAGACCATGCTCGACAGCCTCGAGCAACACACCGCCGCCAAGGAGTTCCTTGCGCCCGAGAAAACGGCGGTGCCCGGGCTCGCTGCGGCTGGGCTCCCGTTTCAGAGCGCCGCTCGACGAGGAGGACTGCCCTTCAACGAGGGCTCGAAAGCACCGCCGCTTCCCACCGGAACCGAGCCGCCCTTCCCCGAGCCGGCGAAGCCGCCGGCGTTCTCGTGGCAACCCGGCCTTGCACCGCCAGTGACGTCAGCGTCCTCCGCAGGGCCGGCCACGATGATCGCTTCTTCCGGGCCAGCCACGATGATCGCTTCTTCCGGGCCAGCCACGATGATCGCGTCGGGACCTGGCACGCTGATCGCGCCGGCCTTCACGCCACCGGCAGCCTTCCCGCCGGCCTTTGCACCAGCCGCCGCACCTGCGCCCCCGCCTCCAGCGCCAACCTTCTCCGAGCCCTACCGCGCGAACGAG
>CAITIQ010000449.1 GCA_903892415.1 uncultured delta proteobacterium
AAGTGGCCCTGTCCGTTGCAATTGAAGCACGTGTGGAACGGCTTCGCTGCTCTGGGTAGCCGGCAGTCGAAGGAGCGGTGTCCCAGCTGGTTGCAGTTGTAGCACGTCAGTGGTCGGCTGGACTGGCCTCGGCCGCTGCCTCTGCCACGATAGCCACCGCGGCCCCGCCAAGTGCCCGGGTTCTGGTTCTGCTGAAAGCCGTTCGGCGCGTCGCCGTTCGAATTCGGCCCGCCACCGGTCGCTGGCGCTGGTCCTGGCTGGCCCTGAGCCGCCGGGGGCGCCTGGGTGGGTTGCACGGCTGGCTGAGTCGTTAGCTGCACTGGCGCAGTCGGCGCGTTGTTGAGCTGAGCCAATCGCGTCGGGTGAAAAGTTCCGCTCGCTGTGGCTGGAGGAGCGGCTGCCACCTGCAGGTTCAGGATGCAACCGGCCTCCACGTGGTTCGAGGCGTTGCAGCGCGAGCAGGACACGTTTTTTGGATCTTCGGGCGCCTCGAGGTTGTTAAAGCTGTACCTCTTGGCAGGGGGGTGCTCACTGTCCTGAGCCAGCTTACGCTTCCCTTCGAAGTACATCGATTTGTCGACGTTGGAGCAGATTCTAGCGGCGTCGGCGAGTCTCGTAGTTTGCACGACGCTGTGCTGTACCGCCTGTAATTTCGACTTGGCCTCCTCGAGATCCATCATTCGATTGAGCAGCATGCGGAAGGCGTCGAAAGCTACTGCGTCGGTGGGTCCCTCTGCCCACTCGCTGATCGGGGCATTCTTGTTCATCTTGTTTTGGAGCGCCACGAACTCAGCCATATGTAAGAAGCGAGGCTCGACGTCAATCCGTAGTTGCGCGATGTCTTGTGAGATCTGCATCATATCAGATTCTCTGTCCGACTTGTCGACGAGCTCCCACAAGCTATTTAATAGGGGCTCCGGCGTTAGCGATGATGACTTGAGCCGGGGTCGGTCAGCGTTGATACGAGACGATATATTTGCATACACCAATCCATGCGCACCCTGGAAGTCCGCGAGCTCGTGAGTCAGCTTCGCTCCAGCGTAGATGAACAGAATCTTCTCTTTGTTGTGTGAGCCGAAGCTCCAGCTGGCTTCCTTCCCCATAACGTTTGCAAAGATTTCGTCTGCGCGGCTCTTAACGAGGTCTTTGAGTGCGCTGGAACTCAAGGTCGCTCCTTTGCCCTCGTCCTCCGCTGCCTGCTCCTTGGGCTTGCTGCGCTTCTTGGTGTCGGGCGTGCAGGCGAGGGTGTTGAGTTCTGTGACGATTTCGTTGTACGTCTTCTGGCCAAGTCGGCTTTCGCCCGTGAAGCGGTCCAGAGAAGTATCCAGCTGTGCCTTCCCTCTGCTTAATGCCGTCTGAGCGTCCTTCAATGCAGTTCTGGCATTGTCCACCAGGTGTTTAGCTTCCTGTATCTGCTTGGTAGTAGTGCCTTCCTGCGTTTCGAGCTTGGCACTCGCAGTAAGGCGCTTTCCCAGCAGTTTTTGCATGCTTGTCAAGTTCGCACCCAAGGTGATCACCTTAGATGACAGCTCTCGGTCCTGAGCGTCGATAGACAGCACTTGGTCCTGGAACTCCCGAAAATCTTTCCCGAGCTTCACGAACAGCCGTCGTTTTTCATCCGAAAGGTTTTTCGTGAATTGAGCATCGAGGTCCTTCGACACGTCTTGTAGCAGGCGTACCATGGTCGCGGCATTGATTGACGTCGTCAGCATTGGCAGTTCGTGAGAAGCTTTCCACCGCACCTGGTCGAGCATGCGTTCCAACTTCCTGGTAGCGCCCGGGATCAAATGCTTCAGCGAGCCAATGCCGACACCTTGCTCATGGGCCGAGTCTGCCAAGGCTGACTCCAGCTGTGTTAAAGCCCCTTGCTTGGCCATCTCGCGGGTCCAGCGGCACTTGTTTTCGTACAACTCGATTTGCCGCCGCACTTGCGCCATGAGCATGTCGTTTGCCTTCTTTGCTAATGCCTTCTCTAGTTCCTCCTGCTCGGGCTCCACCCGTGCCCCGTCTTCGTCGTCTGACATCCTGCAACATCAATCATCGAGCGAGGGTATCGTTTGTTATCAACAACCAAGCACTGTAGCTACAACATTTCTCAAGCACACTCAGAAAAAGGATGATATATCATTATGTATGTCGGTCGACCCTCCAGTTCCTTTTCCCTTCATCGGCGTCAATCGATCAACATTTCGCTTTCCTCTCGTGGCCCAAGCTGTATCACGTCATGAAGCCACGCGGTTCAATTAGTCAAACGTCGTAGGTCGAGGCACTAGTGCTGAACACAGCACAATTCGTAGTGCACCGCACAATTCGTATTGCGTCGTAGCACAATTCGTAGTGCATCGCACAATTCGTAGTGCGTCGTAAGTCACAAGCGCCAATCGTAGCACAATTCGTAGTGCATCGCACAATTCGTAGTGCGTCGTA
>CAITIQ010000450.1 GCA_903892415.1 uncultured delta proteobacterium
GCTGCTGCGAGCGAGTTCGCGCGCCAGCACTTGAGCTTCATTGATGGACGCGCCGTACCGGGTCGCGCCGAGCTTGAGTGCCTCACTCTTGCCGATGCCCGTCCCTCCGACAAGCGTCTTGAACTCCGCTGCGTTGAGTTGCGCGAGGAGCTCGCTCAGGCCTGAGCGTTCGGCAACACAGCACGAAATCGCCACCAGATCTGCCTGCTCGCGCTCTGCCATCTGGACGATTTCTGCAACGGGAAGATCTGCGCCCAGATAGCTGACACGAAAGCCTTCGGCATGCAATCCGGCAGCCACCATTTGGGGGGCGAGCGAATGTCGATCCCCGACCGGCGCTGCCACAACGACATTACCGACTCGAGGGCCAGGCTTGCCTGTGCCCGCAGCGGTGTGATCGAGGACGGCCTCGACGATACGTGAGGCGCGGTGTTCCTCGGCGACGGTGATCTTATGATCGATCCAGAGCAGACCGATGTGCGTGAGGGTAGGGCCGTACAGGAAATCGCAAAGATCCGCCACGGTGGCTCCACCCGCCAGCAGTCGGGCGTTTTGCTGCCGAACAGCCTTGGCGTCGCCTGCGAGCAGTGCGTCAAGCAGGCTGGTCCCCTGCTTGGTCCAGTTGCGCGTACTGCGCTGCGGTACGGCGCCGTTGCGCGCGTCGCGCTCGCTCAGCCAATCCTCGAGCTCGCCGCTCTGAATGCGGTCGGTGCCGCCGACCATCAGAGCCTTCAGCTCTCCCGTCCGAACGCGGCGGTAGAGCGTCTGATAGTGACAACCAACGGCCGTGGCAGCCTCTTGCAGCGTCAGTAGTTGCTCGGAGGTGCTCACCATCATCTCATCGCAGTCATGTGCATTCCGGCTCAGGTCGCCGAAACGTCAACGTGGTGTCCAGCGCGGTGCGCATCGTCGGTTGAATGAAGCCCACGGTGGCGTACTACGACGGCAAGTACTGCTCCTCCTCCCCCGAGCACCGCCAACCAGAAGGCGGCGCGGGGTTCGAGAACGTCGGAAATGATCCCGGCGCTCGCCGCGCCGGCACCGATTCCGACCGTAAACGTCGTTGAGACCCAGGTGAACGCCTCGGTCACGGTGCCGCGCGGCGCCAGCGACTCGATCAAGACGTACAGCGTCGCAATCACGGGTGCATTCACCACGCCGGTGACAGCGAGCAGCACGGCGAGTTGCCATGGCGTCTGTGCGAAGAGCAGCACGATGAAGCCGACGAAGTTGAGAATCAGCAGGATTGCCAACATCCGCTGTGGCGGCTGTGACCAGCGTCGAAGCGCGAAGAGCAACCCGCCGATCACGCTGCCGACAGCCCAAACCGCCAGCAGTGGGCCGGCGCTGTGGTTCGTCGAGTCGGCATAGGCCGCAATCGCCAGCTCGAGGGCGCCCCAGGCGAATGCAAGCCCGAGGATCGTTGCCAAGACGCGCCGCACTGGGCTGGCGGTCAGAGGGCCCAAGAGGTGGCGTTCACCAGCGTGTGCTGACCGCCAGGTGCGGCTCTGCTTCGATGTGGCGAACCACGTCACGCCGATCGCGCTGAAGGCAGCCATCGCAACCAACGTCGCGCGCGGGTCAATCGAGGCAGCGATGGTTGCTGAGAGCAGTGGACCCATAATCCAGATCACTTCTTGAGCCGTCGAATCGAGCGAAAAGGCCTGCGTCAGTTGGCTACGGTCGGTGAACAGTGTCGACCACCCCGCTCGCATCGAGGCAGCGAGTGGCGGATTCGAGAAGCCATAGACCACGCAGAGACCGAACAGGAGGAAGCCACCGGCTGGTGCTAGCACTGCGAGTGCCAGCAGTGACGCCACCTGGACCAGCATGCTGAGAATCAGCACCAGGGTTTGTCCGTGGCGGTCGATCAGACGACCGAGGACGGGCGATCCGAGGCTCGTGCCGAGGGTCGCGGCACTGACGGCGAGGCCCGCAATCGCGTACGAACCGCCCGAACCGCGAACGAGCAGGAACAGCGCGAGTGCGCCCATACCAACCGGCATCCGACCAACGATCGCGGCGACGAGCAGGCGCAGAACAGATGGAACGCCAAGAATGTCTCTGTAGGGGTATCGCACGTCATCAGTGTGCGTGGTATCGCAATATGACCGCCCCGGGTACCGTTCAGGTGCGCCCGTAGCTCAGGGGATAGAGCAAGA
>CAITIQ010000451.1 GCA_903892415.1 uncultured delta proteobacterium
GATGAGCACCAAGTCACCAGCGGCGATGGCCCCGAGGGTCGGGCTCGTCAGGTCCGCAATGTTGGATACGCTGAGGCTCGTTGCTCCAGCCGCCACGTTCGCCGAGAGCACGGCGTACTGATTGAGGATGGTATTGGCGGCGGTAACAGTCAGTGCGCCATCGGTTCCGACGAGCTCGGAGGAGACGCTTTCAACGACCTCTTCCCCCGGTCCGCGGCCAGACTCCCCGAGGATTCCCCCGTCTCTCCGGACTCGCTACAGCCGGCGACTCCGCCGATGGCGGCGATCGCGAGACCAGCGAGGCCCCCGCGCAACCAGCGCGCGAACCTCATGCGAGGCGGTCGAGGAGCGTTGCTACGGGCATGGGCCAGGAAGGAACCGTCGATCATATAACCTCGTAAAAAAGAAAACCGCTCACGCTACCACGGCGCTCTAGTGCGTGAAATATTCCACCACAGGTTGGCGCAGTACGGGCCACTCGATCAGCGAGGCCTCTTTGGTAGGGAGGTGCGAGGTGTAGCCAGTGACCACACGTGCCTCAGGAAATCCGTCCGAGCGTCAGCTAGAAAGCAACTCGCGGCACAAGAGCTCTGTTTGGGAGTCGGCCGGGAAATAGCTCTCGATACGTAGTTCCTCGAGGGTCACATTCTGAGGCGCAGCAAACGCAGTGATTGTCGTGAGGAAGGTGAGCCTGAGGTCGTCGCGCTGTAGAGAGAAACAAGAGACGGCCTCAGCGCCAAGGGCGAAGTCTGGCTGCTGCCACCCCGCTGGGACCTCGGGGAAGCCGAGCACACGCTCGAGCAACGCAGGTAAGCGCGGGTGATTGGGGCATTGCAAAAGCTCACGTTGGAGCCGCATCAGCATCAGCTGCGCGAGCCTTTCCCAATCCTCGATAAACGGACGCGAGAGCCGCGGGTCAAACAGCAAGTCAAACACGTTGAGCGGCAGCGACACGACCTGAGGCTCGGCGATGAAGCGCGAGAGCAAGCTTGCGGCCGCACGATTGTGCCGTACGACTTCATAACTCGAATCGAAAATGATCAGAGGAAAGGGCTCGTGTTGCACGAGCATGTGGTCCAGCGCTCGCTCTGCGGGGCCGGCAAGCGTGGTTGGAGCAGGCTCGCTAAATCGCTGCAGAAAGCCTGCCGCGCCAAGCAACGCGTTCTTGTCTCGCATCGAAAGATCGAGCACCGACGCCAAGCGGAGCACCATCTCCTCGCTGGGCTGCGCTCTTCCGGTCTCGAGGAAACTCAAGTGACGGGTTGAAACCTCAGCAACGAGCGAGAGATCCAACTGAGAGAAACCACGTTTGCTCCGCCAATAGCGCAATAGCGCGGGGAAGAGCGTGCGGTCGAGAGTGCGGCCAGCCATCGCTGGAATCTAGCTCGGAACGTCGAGCGCTGTCGTTTACCTCCGAAGTAATGGCGAGAACTGAACGATGCGGCCTTTCGCCCAACTACCGAGCGAAGCGTCGAGAGTGCGCGGCCGGTTCACGCAGAGCCGAGCGAGCGAACGCGGCGGCTTCGTTGAGAGCCTGAGGGCCGAGTTCGAGTTTGCTTGGGCCGAGTGGAGTGAGGGTTGGACTGAGCTCATACACCGGCAGCCCGCGCGCCTCGCATAGCCTTGCTTGCAGTTCGTAGTGTTCGTGCCGGACCGCGGCCAGCCCTTGCGCCAATCCACCCAGATAGCCGTAGCGTCGCGTGTGCCGATCGCCCTTCTTGGCGCTACTCGGCAGGTACATAACGAGCAGCGCTTCGAGGCTTGGCTGAGCGTCCGCCAGCGCGACCAAAGGAGCCTTGTCGATGAGCCCACCATCCCAGAGCTGAACACCAGCTTCGTCGACCGTGCGAAAGAGACCAGGATAAGCGCAGCTGGCGTGTACGCTCGCAGCGAGCGGGCCACTCGCGTGGACGCGGGACTTAGCGTTGGTCACGTCACTCGTGACGATGACGAGTGGGGCCGGGCAATCTTCGATTCGATCGACAGGCAGGTGCCGCTCGAGCAGCGACCTGAATCGGCCGCCCTCCAAGAGTCCCGATAGCCCACGACGAGCCAATAAATCGAGTGCCCATCGTCGCGGACTCGGGTCCCAGAAGTCACGCCGCACAATACTGACAAGCAGTCGCTCGATCTGCTGAGCGCTCATCCCCGAGGCTGCCATCGCCGCGATCAAGGCGCCCGCGCTCGTGCCGGCATAGGCGGCTGGCTTTAGCCCTTGCTCCTCCAACGCCTGCAACAAACCAGCGTGGCCAAAGAAGCCAAAGTATCCGGCAGAGAGCACCAAGCCAAAGCGTTTGCCTTGAAGTTCTTCGATCAGTCGCACGTGGGTAGCTTACTCAACTCGACCGCAGCCAACCGGCGTAGTCTGCAGCCATGGCTCCGAGAGCAACCATCCTCAAGCAAACCATCCAGCTCTCTGACGTCGACCAGAACGTTTATGAGACGCTGGAGCTGCAGCTAGCGCGCCACCCCTCCGAGTCTCCGCGTTACCTGGTCACGCGAACGCTCGCCTACTGCCTCTCGTATGCCCCGGGCATCGCCTTCAGCCGCGGCGGCCTATCCTCGCCTGAGGAGCCGCCGGTAGCGATTCACGACCCAACCGGCAGACTGCTCGCTTGGGTGGACGTCGGTGTCCCGTCGGCGGAACGTCTGCACAAGGCGGCCAAAGCCGCGGGCAAGGTCGCTGTTTACACGACCTCGCTCAACCTATTGCAGCGCGAAGCCAAGACTCGCGCGATCTACAAAGCCGACCAGATCGAGGTCTTTGATCTGCCCAAGACCGTGGTTGAACCGCTCGAGCGACTGCTCGAGCAAGCCGGCAGCTTTGAGATCACTCGCAACGAGGGCCAGCTGTACATCACCCACGGCCGCGAGAACTTGGAAGGGACTGTCCTCAAGGCGGGACTGAGTGAGGCGAGCTAGCCAAGTGCGCGCCCAGCCTGCGACGGCGACTCCGCAGTGAGTCGCCCAAGCCGCAGCTAAACAAAGCGAAACACGCGGCTTGTGGGAAGTTACGCGCGCTCCTAACTTGGCATGCGTTGTGTATTGGCGCTCCTGCCGTCACAGGCAAACGGAACATCTCCGCAAAGGACTTGATATGAACGCACTCACCTTTTGGAAGTCATCCACGCTGGTCCTCGCAGGCGCCCTCGCCTTCACAGCAGGCAACTCGGTATACGAAGCCCAAGCGGAACCGCAACCGCACATGCGCGCGGCCCTCGCCGGTCTAGAGACGGCGCAAGCTCAACTGGAGAAGGCAAGCCATGACAAGGGCGGCCACCGCGTCGCCGCGTTGAAAGCCACCAAGGAGGCGATCGAGCAGGTGAAGAAGGGCATCGCGGCCGACAACGAGAACAAGAAGTCTGTCGACGACATCATCGAGTAGAACTGTGCGTTAGCCTGCCTCGCGCGCAATAGCGCACTAGAGGTGTGAGCTTGCTAACTAGCAATACGGCCAAAGTGAACACACTTTGGCCGTTCCCTTTCCAAGGTCCTCGAGCGCGGGAGTCAACGGATCGACTCCGCTCTCGGGGATGCCGCGCAGGTAGGTCTGAAGGTTATCCTTGGCGAGCTGAAATGAATCGGGCGTAAAGCCTTGCTGGGAGGCCATCTTCTGCGTCCCCTTGTTCATCACAGTCTCAAACGCAGCCAACGCCGTCTCGGAGGGTTGGTAGGTGCTGTCGAGAGTCGCCCGCATCATGGCCTTGGCGCCCTCCTCGTCGCAGCTAAAGCCCAAACACTCTCCCTCAGCGGACTTGGCACCAGTGCACCCAGCGCTGAGCAACAGCGCAATCACGATAGCTCTCATGGGACGGAACATCGCCCGACCTTATGATCGCCGTCAACCGGCGTGCCTCTAAAGCGGGTCCAGAGTCAGCACCAGCCGCGGTTCGGCTTTTGAAGCCTTCGGCGAGCGGTGGACGGCACCCCGGCCCTCGTTGCCCGGCCACAGCTCCCCTTTGAGCAGCACCAGCTCGCCAGGGTCGGAAGTGAGCACAGCCGCGCCTTCCCGCAGCAAGCCTGTCGCCTCATCCGGCGCTCCAGCCGCTGCGTGGCCGAGCCATGAGCGGTCAACGTCCCGTTCATCGAGGAACTGCGTTCCCACGCCCGCGAGCGTCCGCACCAGGCGCACCAATACGTGATCCACGTGAAAGCGCGGGCACATGGCCGACTCGACTCGAGCGAGCCTCAGCCCAACGAGCTCAGCGCCAGTAAGCTCTGCAAGTAACTCGCACAGAAAGTGAAGCTCGCCCGCAAGCGACGGATAGGCGGGTAGCTTTGCGCTCAGCTGCGCAAGCCCCGCAGCGCTTGGCTCTACTGCGTCAAGAAGTCGGAACCCGGGCTCAGCCAAGGCCACCTCGATCTCTCGCTCGAGCTCGGCGGTGAACGGTCGCGGGTGAACCGCAACGTTGCGACTCGGCTCGAACAGAGCACTGAGGTCAGCGAGTTCGAGAGCTCTTGCGACACTGGATTCTCCGCACGGGAAGGCTGCCCTCACATCCATGCCAGGAAGCTCTCACACATGCAACTCGGTTGCAACTATAGTTCTAACTCACTATGCTGTAGAGCATGCGTGACATCATTCAGCTCGTATCCACGGCCGGAACCGGCTTCGCCTATCACACCACCAAGAACAAGCGGACGATGCAGGGCAAGTTCGAGATAAAGAAGTACGATCCCATCGCACGCAAACACGTGCTCTTCGTCGAGAAGAAGATCTCGCGAGGCTGACCGGCGTCAGCCTGAGTCAGACGCGGGCGCAGGCCTCGCAGCGACCACGAAGTTGAACTTCTGCTACTTGGTTGCGCGTGGCCTCCGCTCGGAGCGTGACGGCTCCGGCGGAGAGGCAGGCGACATCCCCGCAGTCATTGCAAACGAAGTGGGGGTGCTCACCGTGCGTTGCGGATGAGGCGGTGGGCAACTCATAGCGCCAAACGTTGTCCCCGAGTTGCGTTCGTATCAGCAGGCCTGCCTCGGTGAGCGAGAGCAAGTTGCGATAGACCGTCGCACGGTCGAGGCTCGCGTGGCCGAGACGCTCCGTCAGCTCAGGGTGGCTTATTGGAAGGCGAAGTTTCGCCAGCTCGCGCAGGATGACCATGCGCTGATCGGTGACACGAATGCCCTTCGCGCTCAGCAGCGCTCGAAGATCATCGTCACGAAGCAGCCTCGTCTTGCCAGCCATCCCCCGTAGGTTCGCGCGTTCCTCAAGCGACGGCAAGGAGACGTTCACCTGCCGAGCGCGCCCCGGCGATGTTGCGGGCCGTTGGGCCGAGCTCCAGCTCGGATAACGGTCCACTGACAAATAATCCTGGTGCCCACTCGAGACGACGCGAAACCAGCGGATATCCGCAGGAACCGCAGGCAAGCCCGAGGGAGTCAACGGCCTCGTCGAGCATTTTTCCGCCTGGTCGATGAAGTTCGAACCCCGTCGCCAGCACGACGCGCTGACCCAAAATCGGCACGGTGGTGCCTTCACGCCAGAGCGAGACGCCGTCGGGGCCGACCGAACTGCGCACGATCTCGGTCTCGAGCCACTGCACCCGCCCGAGCCGTAGCTCAGCGCGTAGAGCCGTCGCGACTTCCCCAGGCATCGAGCCACGGTGCCTAGCTTCGCGAATCATTGCTCGGCGCAGGCTTGGGTCCGAGGCCTGCCCGAAGCGCTCCATCGCGCGCGGGCCTAGCCACTCAGGTTCGCTATCGAAACGGAAGACCCGAGGCTGATGGCGAGCCAGGATCTGCACCTCGCTTCCTTGAGACGAAAGCGAACAGGCCAGCTGCGCGGCTGATATTCCACCGCCAACGATTAGCACCTTGCCAACCCCAATCAGCGAGCTGCGCGAAAAGGCCGGATCAAAAAGGTGCTGGACGCTGGGACTTCCTGCGAGCGGCTTGGCCCACTCTGGACGACAAAGCTGCTCTCCCAATCCAAGCGCCAACACAAGTTTGCGCGTCGTCAGCTGTCCGTATTCGGTCTCCACCGCGTAGCCGAGCGGACACCGTCGAATCGACTGCGCACGCGACCTTATTCGCAGCTCGGCCAAGCGATGCTTCGCTACCACGAACTCGACATGCTGCCGAAAGAAGGCGAGGCCGGGTCGCTCGTAAGGGTAGTAGAAGCGGGCGGTCTTGCGACCTGGCCCGCTGCGACCAAAGCGTCGAAGAGCGTAAGGGTCCAGCTCGAGGTGGTGTACCACCGGCGAGCGCAGATAGCGCATCCCCGTCGCCTCGGCGCACTGGAAGAAACTAGCGAGAGGCATGTCGTTTGGGTCGAGCACGCGCAGCCGCTCACGGGGAATCTGTGCGCGCTGCAGTAGCATGTTGGATAGGTAGGTACCGTGGACGCCACCCCCAACGATTAGCCAATCAAGGTCGGTCTGCATGCTGCTCACGAAGCGTCTCCGCTTGCCTCCCCGTCTTCGTCCCAAGCAGGGAACGGGTCCCTCAGGCGACGCCAAGCGAGTGGCCCCTTCTTGAACTCCGCCTCAGTCAAAAGGGCTGAATCCAACTTCGACCGCAACAGGGTCTCGTTCAGGTTCATGCCGATAAAAACCAACTCCTGTCGACGGTCTCCCCACGGGGCTTGGAAGTCGCGTTGCAGCTGCTCGCGGGTCTCAGCATCTTGCGGCCACTCCTCCTCGGGCAGGCTTGCGTACCATTGGCCAGCCCCTTCACAGCTCGCGGAGCCCCCAGCCTGCGACCACATTCCCGTCTGGTCCATCCGAGTTGCTAGCCAGAAGAACCCCTTCGACCGAAGCACTCCCTCCCAAGCCTCTCCGTCTTGCAGCAGCGACCAGAAACGCGTCGGGTGGAAAGGCCGCCGGGCACGATAAACAAAGCTCGCAATGCCGTACTCCACCGACTCCGGGACGTGCTCTCCACGTAACTCTCGCAACCAGCCCGGAGCACTAGAAGCGCGGTCAAAATCAAATAGCCCGGTGCCAAGAATCTCCGCAGGGTCTACCCGACCGTGCTCCGCGCGCACCAACTTCGCCGAAGGGTTGAGCTGTTTCAGCATCGCGAACAAGCGCTCCCCGTCAGCCGCGCTAACCAAATCGAGCTTGGAGACCACGAGCACGTCGGCGAACTCGATCTGCTCGACGAGCAGGTCGGCGACGTTGCGCTCGTCCTCCTCCGAGAGCGCGAGTTGACGCTGCTTCAGCTCGTCCTCGCTCTGCCAGTCGGCCAAAAAGTTCTTGGCGTCGACCACGGTAACCATGGTGTCCAGCCGAGCGAGCTCCGAGAGGCTTACGCCTGCCTCATCCTCGAAGGTGAAGGTCTCTGCCACTGGCAGCGGCTCAGAAATCCCGGTGGACTCAATCAACAAGTAGTCAAACCGCCCCTCACGCGCGAGCCGGCTGACTTCCAAGAGCAGGTCTTCCCTGAGAGTGCAACAGATGCAACCGTTTTGCATCTCCACCAACTTCTCGTCGACCCTGGAAAGCGCAGCAGTTCCCTGTTTCACGAGGGCTGCATCAATATTGACCTCGCTCATGTCATTGACGATGACCGCCACCTTCTTTCCAGCTCGATTGTGGAGCACATGGTTTAGTAGCGTGGTCTTTCCTGCTCCCAGAAAGCCAGAAAGGACAGTCACTGGCAGCCTCTCGCCTTGCTTCAGCATGGGACAGTCTTGCAACCAAGTCGCGACGAAAGTCAACACCAGTTGCAACTTCGTTGCATTATGCGATGAGCACAGTGCAACTGAGTTGCATTTGAAAACAGCGCGGTATATTTGGAACGCGACATGAAGAAGATCCCGGTAACCGTATTGACCGGCTTTCTCGGCTCGGGAAAGACGACCCTCCTCAACCGCATTCTGAGCGAAAACCACGGCAAACGCATTGCGGTCATCGAGAATGAGTTCGGCGAAATAGGCATTGATCAGGCGCTCGTGATCAACGCAGACGAAGAGGTCTTCGAGATGAATAACGGCTGCATTTGCTGCACCGTTCGCGGGGACCTCATCCGCATCCTCGGCAACCTGATGAAGCGGCGTGACAAGTTCGATCATATCCTGGTCGAGACCACCGGCATGGCGGACCCGGGGCCCGTAGCGCAGACGTTCTTCGTCGATGACGAGATGAAGGACCAGTTCTCGCTCGACGGCATCGTCACCTTGGTGGACGCCAAGCACTTTCACCTGCACATCGAGGACTCGAACGAGTGCAAAGAACAAGTTGCGTTCGCCGACGTGCTCATCCTCAACAAGGCAGACTTGGTCGCGCCGGAGGAGCTCGACGCGCTGGAGCGCAGACTCAGCGCGATGAATGGCGTTGCTCGTGTGCTGCGAGCACAAAACGCCAACGTTGATATTCCTTCGGTGATTGACGTTGGCGGATTTGACCTCGATCGCGCGTTGGAGACCAAACCGAGCTTCCTTACGCCTGAATACCCATTCGAGTGGGCGGCAACCTTCCGTCTCGAGGAAGGGGTCTACGAGCTCGCGCTGGAGGATGGGCCAGACCCGACGCTCGACTTGTTGATGCTATCGCTCGAGAGCGGTAGCAAGGCTTCTGATAAGGCCTCGTGTGAGCAAGCCATGCGCCTGTGGTCTGAAGGCAATACCTCGGTAGAGCCCGGTGCAAGCCTAGTTGCAGGAGCGGCCAAGGTCAGCCGACTTGAACTCGCAGCAACTGGCCCCAAGCGGTTTACGGTTCGAGTACCTCAGTCAGGCAGCTATGGCCTCTTTAGTCAGCACCTAGCGAGCGAGTTCGCGCTCGAGCTGATGCGCGCAGGAGCGGCCGTCGACCCGATGGATGAGGTCGAGTTCATGGCTGGCCACACCCACGATGACGAGGTGACTTCCGTTGGAATCCACCTTGAGGGGACCATCGACGGGGAACGCTTGAATCAATGGGTCTCCAAGCTGCTTCGAGAACAAGGGGCAGACATCTTCCGAATGAAGGGCATTCTGAACTTGAAGGGGAGCGCCAATCGGTTCGTCTTTCAGGGCGTGCACATGCTGTTTGATGGCCGTGAAGACCGACCGTGGGGGGAGGAGCCGCGCGCGAGTGACTTGGTCTTCATTGGACGCAAGCTCGACCGGGCGGAGCTGACAGCGGGGTTCAAGCAATGTCTGAGCTGAGTGTCAGCCCGGGGGCGAGCCACGAACTGCAACCTCGCTTTCGCGTCAGCACAGATGATTATGTGGTAGCGGCAGCGCTGACGAGGACCTGCGCAGTCGTTGCGCTCGGTAGTGGGGAGCTACTCGCGTTCGACCAGCAGAGTGGTACTAAGGTATTCAGGCGGGTTGCACACAAGCACGGTTGTCTCTCCATCGCGGTATCGCCCGATGGTCGACGCATCGTTACGTCGGGCCAGGATGAGTCGGCGCGCGTGTGGTCGGAATCCGGCGAACTTGAACACGAACTCCCCGGAGGCGGTGGCTGGGTCGAGCACACGAGGTGGTCGCCCACCGGGAAGCAGATCGCCACGGCGGCGGGGCGCAAGGTCCGCATTTGGACGGCGGGCGGTGAGCCCATCGTAGAAACGGAGGCCCTGCCGAGCACCGTCACCGGACTTTCGTTTCGAGGGGACGGCGCCTCGCTAGCGGCTTGTTGTTATGGGGGCGTTCACGTCTGGTCGATCGCGGCGGGGGCAAAGGCGCGTCATCTTGGTTGGAAGGGCTCTGCCATTTCGTTGGCGTGGAGCCCGGACGGCAAAGTCATCGCCTGCGGCAGCCAAGATGCATCGGTTCACTTTTGGCGACTGGCAACGGGCAGGGATTCTCAAATGAACGGCTATTCCTTCAAGCCCAAAGCGCTTGCTTGGGATCGAGAGTCGAGCCTGCTGGCGACAGGTGGCGACGCGCGCATTACGGTTTGGGACTTCCGCGGCAAGGGCCCCGAGGGGACGAAACCCATTCAGCTCGGCGGCCACAAGGGCTTGTGCACCACGCTTAGCTTCAGCTCCCATCACCACCGGCTCGCGAGCGGCTCTGAAGACACCTCCGTGCTGCTTTGGGAACCACGCAAAGGCAGAGCCCCCGTGCGGTTTGGCTGGCTCGAGGACACCGTCACCTGCCTGGTTTGGCCTCGCGACAAGCCTGGGCTGCTCGCGGGCGACGCGAGCGGGACCGTCGTCTTCTGGGAGACATAAACCTCGTTGATCAAGGGCGGCCTCGCCCCTCGAGAAGGACTATGCTCCGCCCGCGTGAACCTCCATGTCCGCGGACTAAAGAAGAGCATCCTTTCCCCCTCGGGAACGCGGCAGGTCCTGTTCGAACTCGAGGAGCTATCGCTGGAAGCGGGCGATGAGCTTTGTGTTCGCGGTAACTCGGGCAGCGGGAAGACCACGCTGCTTCATGTTCTAGCGGGGCTGACCACGGCTGACGCTGGCCGCGTCGAGATCGCTGGGGAAGACTTGCTCTCGCTTGGTGAGGCGGCGCGAGACCGAGTGCGCTCCAAATACATTGGTTACATCTTTCAACAGGCGCACCTGCTCCCCGCGTTGACGGCGCTCGAGAACGTGATGTTGCCGCTCGAATTTGGTGGTTTCACCCGCGGCGAGGCCAAACGACGCGCGGAGGAACTGTGCGAACGATTGGGGCTTGGCGACCGCAAGCAGGCGTTCTCTAGGACGCTCTCCGGCGGAGAGCAGCAACGAGTGGCGCTGGCACGGGCAGTGGCGTGCAAACCGAAGCTCTTGCTCGCCGACGAGCCTACGGCCAGCCTCGACGAAGAGAGCGCCGAGCAAGCCCTCACGCTGTTGCGAGAGGTTGCCAGTGAGGTGTCCGCCAGCCTGATCCTGGTAACGCATGATCGCGCAGTAGCGAGCCGATTTGAGCGCCAACTCGTGTTGGGGCGCGCCTCATGAAGCTGCTTCGCCTGGTGCTGCGGTCGCTCGCTTATCGGCAAACGACGAGTCTCTTGGTCGCGCTGAGTGTGGCCTTGGGCGTAGGCCTGATAACAGCCATCCTCGTGCTTTCGCAGGCGCTAGGGGTGGCCTATGAAAATCAGGGGAGCGGCATCCCCATCTTGGTCGGTCCCCGCGGCTCGCGCTTGGAGCTGGTGCTGAGCGTCGTCTACCAGCGTGACCGCAGCCCTGGGTTAATGCCCTTTCGTGCTTATGAAGAGCTGCAAAAAGAGCCCTGGGTCAGGTTGGCCGTGCCCTACGCCTTGGGAGATTCCTATCGCGGATTTCGCGTCGTCGGCAGCTCCGAAGGAATCTTCGATCCCAGCTTTCAACCGCTCCCCGACAAGCCGCTCGCGCTGGCGAGAGGGCGCGCCTACGTATCCGATCCAGCGCGCGTGCGTGAAGTGCTGAGCAGCGTTGGAGAATACGAAGTAGAGACACGCGAGGCCGTGCTCGGTAGCGAGGCAGCCCGTGTGTTGGCTCTCGATCTCGGAGCTGAAATATCCCCGACCCATGGCGTGGAAGCGAGCGGGCTCGCGCATCACGAGTCGTGGGTCGTCACCGGCGTCTTGCAGAAAACGGGGACCGCCCTCGATCGAGTCATCTTCGTAAACCTCGAGAGCTTCTTGGCGATTGATGAGCACAGGGACGGCGCCAAGGTTGTGAAGGAGGACGGCCAGAGCGAACCCGGGATCAGCGCTGTACTGCTATTTCCCAAGAGCCCCACCGCAAAGACGATGATGTTGCCTGTCCTCAACAAGCGCACGGATCTCCAGGCGGTTAGCCCTGCACAGGAGATCGCTCGCTTTCTTGGGGTGGTCGGCAACGTTCGCGACCTACTGCTGCTCGTCGCTTGGGCGGTGGTGTTGGTGGGAGCGCTCTCCGTAGGCAGTTCGCTTTACGGCGCAATGGCAGCGCGGCGACATGAGCTTGCTGTATTGCGGGCCGTTGGCGCCCACCGCACGACGGTACTTTGGCTATTGGTGATCGAGGCTGCGGCACTGGCATTCTTGGGCGCCTTGGCGGGCATCCTGCTGGGGCACGCATTTCTCTTCGTCTTTGGTCCACGCCTCGAGCAGGCCGCCGGCTGCGCGCTGGAGCTCCGCTGGCTGTTGCCGCTTGGTCGAGAGGGCGCTTTGCGCGCTGTCCCGGTGGAGCCGGCGCTGGTCGTCGTGGTCACAGCTGTAGGCGCCGTGGCGGGCTTGTTCCCAGGCCTTTCGGCCTATAAGACCGCCGTGGCGGAGAACCTCGGGAGAGCGGGATGACTGGACGGACAAAAGTGATTGTTGGCCTCGTCGCAGTAGGCGTGACCGCGGGTGGGCTCGTTGGCCTGCGTCATTGGCTCACACCGGCCGTACCTCCAGCGCCTGCCCTCGCAGAAGGGCCACGCGCGGCCGGCTCTGTCGATCCAGAACGGGCGGCAAAGCTCGCCGAATTGCGAGACAAGGCCAAGACGCGGTCCTCGCAAGAGGAACGCGTCGCCGCCGCGATCGAGACCATCCTCACGACGTACCTGGCCTCGAACATTGACGATGAAGCGGCAAAGACCTTCAAATCGAGCCTGGTCGACGTGCTCGCCAAAGAAGAGCTGGGCACCGGCCGCTCGCGCAAACACGTGGCACGCAGAGTCCTGGAACAGCTGCCGGAAGGTCTTGCTGAGAACAAGATCCTACGCGCCGACATTGCCCAAGCGGAGAAGATCAAGTCACGCGCCACCAAACTCGCTGGGTACGTCACCTACGTCGTCAAACAAGAAGGCGCCACCAAGCGAGCCCCTGTTCCCAAGACGGCCCCCGACGGGGCGCTGATTGTGCGCTGGGAGACGATTGGCGATTACGAATTTGAGGACGGGATGAAATTGCCTGCCGAGGTCAGCGACCTCAACGGCAAGCGGGTGGTTCTTACCGGCTATATGGATGCGCTCGGCGAGATCGAGAACATCCGCGAGTTCGTCTTGACGGAGTCGCTGAGCGGCTGCTGCTTCGGCAGCGCCCCCAACGTCAATCAGCTGGTTCTGGTCGACTTCAAGGGTGCCAAGGGAGCTGCCTATTCTGACGAGCCAGTCATGGTGGTCGGCACGCTCGAGGTCAGTGAGCAGCGCGAGGAGGAATACGTGACGAGCCTCTACCGGCTGCACGCAACCGAGGTATCGCCGCTTCCTGCTCAGTAGTCGGCTCCGCCCTGCGTCCGAGCAACAAAAAGCGAAACGGCCCTCTCGCAAGGGCCGTCTCAAACGCGACGACGAAACAGGCTCAGGGCACGGTGAGGATCCCGAGCTCCGGCGTCTCGAAGTCGAGACCAACGTTCGACCCGGCGCCGTCTGCGTCGCAGACCGTCCAGGTAGCCCCACCGTCGAGCGAGAAGCGGTAGGTATAGGCGTAGGTTCCTGATGCAGGCGCCAAGAAGGACGATTGGAACTCGTCGTCATTACCGACCTGGGTGTTGAAGGTGGCCGCTTGCCACGTCCAACCCGTTTGCATCTGCGGGTTGGTGGATGCGGCGCCGAAGCCCAGCTGTGCAATCACGCCTGCAGGAGCCCCGGCCGGCTCGGTGACGCCCGCAACGAAGATGCGGCCGAAGATGTTGCCGGTGCTCGCGCCAGCTGCAACGTTGAGCGTCTGCGGGAATTGGAGGTTACAGAACTGCACTTCACCGGTAGCGCCGCTTTCATTGCGGACCGGCCCGGCGCAGACGAAATCGGGCGACGCGGTATTGCGCGCGTTGGGCGTCAGGTTCTGGATGTCCACGGCGGTGCCGTTGGTGTCGTAACAGCCCTGAATGCGGCGGAACGCCGAGGTGCTGTTGGTTAGGTTAGCCGTTGTTCCAACCCCCTCCACACAATTGACCGCGGGGCCATAGCCAACGAAGTCCACCACGTTGGTGGTCGGACAGGCCACGCTCAGGGCCGTGGTGTTACTGACAAGTGCGACCTTGCCAGTTGTTCCGCTCATCCCGATTGAGCCCACCGCGTCTGCGGTGGGAAGCATGACACCAATTGCGCCACCGCTGCCCTCCTGAACCAAGAAGTACTCGCCTGGCTGGAGAATCGTCGCGGCGGGGATGTTGGTCACCTGCCACGCAGTTCCAGTAGAAGAGGCGTACTGAACCGACCAACCACTAATGTCCACCGCGACCGAGCTGCGATTATGCAGTTCGATAAAGTCATTGAGGTAGGTTGCGCCGGCGTTGCCACCACCGCCGTATACCTGGCTAATCACGACGCCCGCTGTTCCGTCGGTGCGGGTGGTGAAGGCCGTAGGCAGGGTGAAGGCCGTAACGGCGCCTCCGCCAGCGTCGAGCACCGAGCTCGTCACGCGGACCTTGTAGGACGTTCCGAAGGAGAAGTGCGGTGAGGGCGTCAGCGTAGCGACGTTTCCAGCTAGCGAGGCCGTTCCGGAATTGAAGGGAATACAGGTAGCAAATTCGTCTGACGAGACCTGAATCGCGCCGGTGCAAGCACCGGCATCCAAGGTCGTGTCGAGCGTGAGGCTCGCTGCTTGAACGGCCCCGCTGAAGGTGACGACGATCGAGGGAGGCGTCGTCGGAACGCCGGTTGCGCCAGCGGCTGCGACTACCAGATTGGATTGATCGCGAACGGTAACCGAGGAAACGGTCACCGCTTGGCAGGTGTTGCTGGTGCAGATTCCGCTCAGGCAGTCGGCCGGGACGAGGCAAGCGTCATTGTTGGGACAGGCCGGGCAGACGCCGCCTCCGCAGTCGGTATCCGTCTCGGTGCCGTTGGTTAGGTTGTCACTGCAAGACCCGGCCTGGCAAACGTTGCCCGTGCACACGCCACTACCGCATTGAGCTCCAGTGGTACACTCCACACAAGCGCCGCTGCCGTTGCAGAAGAAGCCGCCATCTTGAGTACAAGGCGTGCCCGAGTTCTCGAACGGGTTCGACGGCACACCGGCCGAGCAAACGTTTTGGGTACATTGATTAAGATCAACCGGGACATCGGTATTGTCGGCTTGGCTCGTCGTACCGCCGTTCCCGTTGCAGACCGCTAACTGGCAATTGCCTGCGAGCTGGTCCCCCGCGGGCAGCGCTGTACCGAGTGCCTCGAAGCTGGCGCCGCATGCACCGCTGGTGCAGGTCGGAGTCTGACAGAAGGTATCAGGGATGGTCGTGCAATCTGCGGGGGCATTGCACTGTACGCAGCCGCCAACAGCATTGCAGACCGTTCCGCCGGCGTCGTTGCAAGTGAAGCCTAGGGCCTGCGGCGGGTTGGACGGGACGCCGGCCATGCAGATGTCCGAAGTGCAATCCAAGGCATCGGTCGGGAGGTCCGCGTTGTCGATGGCGTTGGGCACTACGTTGCCCATCCCGTCACACTCGGAACGGCGGCAGTCGCCCGGCGTTTGCGTTCCAACGAGGGTGCCCGCTGCCGCGTCGGACGTGCCGCACGTCTCTGCCACGCACGTAGCGATCTCGCAGGCCGGCGCAGCGCCGCAGTCCCCGGGGACATTGCAATCGACGCAATCACCGGTGGCGTTGCATACGCTGCCACCGTTCTCAGTGCAGCCCGTTCCCAGCGCGCGGTCGGGATTGGAAGCAACACCGTTGGTGCAAACGTCATCCGTACACTCAGCGCCGTCCTCCGGAAGATCCGTGTCTTCCGGCTCGCTGGTCACGCCACCGTTGCCGTCGCAAACGGCCGTTTGGCAGTCAAAGTCCGTCTGCCCGCCTGCTTGTGTGGTCACTGCAGTACCGAGGGGCTCGAAGTTGAAGCCGCAGGCTCCGGCAACGCAGGTCGGCGTCTGGCAATCGTTGTCTACGCCACATTGTGAGGGCATCGTGCAGCCACTACAAACGCCCGCGCCGTTGCAACTAAGACCGGCCCCACATGGATCTCCAGCCGTGCTGAAGGGATTGGAAACCGCGCCCGCCGTGCAGATGTCATCAGTGCACTCGTTGTTGTCAAACGGGAGATCGGCATCGTCATTGACTTCCTCCTCCGCTCCCGCGCCGTCGCAAACGACCTGCTTGCAATCAAAGTCGGTCTGCCCTGCCGCTGGGACGGGGGTGCCATCCGCAGCCGGCGCAAAGCCGCAAACGCCGTCCGCACAAGTAGCAATTTCGCAATTGCCCGCAGGCTGCGGGCACTCCGAAGCTTCAGCGCATCCGCCTCCAGCTCCACCCATACCGCCGCCACCGAGACCGCCCATACCGCCGCCACCGAGGCCGCCCATGCCGCCGCCACCGAGGCCGCCCATGCCACCGCCGCCAAGAGCGCCGGTTCCGCCATCACCTCCACTCCCGCCGGGGACCTCCCCTCCTCCGCCGAGAAGCAGATTCTCATCGGGTGCGGCGATCAGGGAACAGCCAGTAGCGGTTAGCAAGAGCGCGAAGACAGTCGGTCGGGAAGTTCGCATAGCGGCCGGCAATATATAGGAGGACGCGCGGAAGGTCCCCCACGTTTCAGCGGGGTTCTAGATTCTTCGCAAAGCTGGCTATTCGGTGGCTTTGCGTGCGGCCTCAGCGGCCAGCTGCGCACTTAGCTCACGCCGCTCGCTATGCCGGTCATTGAGGAACTCGCGGTGATCTCGCAGCAGAATAGTAAACTTGAACAACTCCTCCATCACATCGACCAGACGGTCACGATAGGAGGAGTCCTTCATCCGCCCATCCTCTTCGAACTGCTCATAGGCTTTGGCGACGGACGACTGATTGGGAATGGTGAACATGCGCATCCAGCGGCCGAGTATCCGCAAAGCGTTTACTGCATTGAAGGACTGCGAGCCGCCGCTCACCTGCATCACAGCCAGCGTGCGCCCCTGCGTAGGCCGCACCGCGCCCACATTGAGCGGAATCCAATCGATCTGATTCTTGATGATCCCCGTGATCGTCCCGTGCTTCTCGGGGGAGGACCAAACCTGCCCCTCCGACCACTCCGAAAGAGCTCGCAGCTCAACCACCTTGGGGTGATCCGCTGGAACGGCGTCACACAGCGGCAAATCCGTTGGGTCGAAGATGCGAACCTCCGCCCCAAGGTCCGTGACGATTCGAGCCGCTTCCTCAGCCAGAAGGCGGCTGTAGGAACGCTTGCGCAATGAACCGTAAAGAAACAGGAGACGGGGTGGATGCGTCAGGCGTGGCACTTCGGGAATCGCGAGCATGAGCTCCCGGTTACCACATCGATGCCTGCGTTGCCTGGGAGCAGCAGCGGTACATAGCGTCCTGGCGCTCACCGAGCAGTCGGAATGGTGGTGCGCGGCGTCAGATTGAAGGGGATCGATCTTCTCCGTTGTGATGCGGCGTCGAGAAGTCCTCTGTGCGACCAGCGTTGTCGTCCTCGACTTCTCGAGCGTTGGCCAGCTGGGCTTCTGTACGTAGAAAGAAGCGCGTTGCAAACGCAACGATCTGCGCGTTGGACGGATGATCGACCGTCTCCAACCCCACGATCCGCCGCTCGAGCCCACGATCGTGTGCGCGCGCAAAGCGAAGGAACGCGAGCTTTGCGGTGGATGGCCCGACCACGAGGACGTGGGTTCGTTTGCCCAAGCTCGCAGCCACCTGCTTGAAGAACCGCTTCTGATCTTCGGGGCGAGCTTTGCGCCCTTCGGGACCTCGCGGGTGCTTGTGGGGGTGTCGTTCCAACGAGACCGTCACCAGCTCGCGATCCTTTCCTGGGCTCGAGATTGGGAAGAGTCGCGCCTCACTGTGATCAATCCAAACGGCCGTCTGCTTGTGCATCGTTTCTCCAACGTTGGCGGAGCAACTCGTCCGCCCTGCCGTCTGCTTCAAAGCACGACATGTGCCAGCTTCGCAAAATCGTGCAGCGCTCGAGCGTTGGCCGTTACGAACTTGACGCGTGCATTCGAATCGAACGGTATTGGCCTAAATTGAGCTGGCACGCATTGTGCCTTGTTCGCGAAACGGGACGTATTGACGTCTCCGCTGCGCCATGAGATCAGGCACCCCGGAGTTATCCTGCAATGAAAGAACGGCTCATTCTCGCCGCAACTGCGGTTGTCCTGTGCACCCCCGCCGCAGTCTTCGCCCAGCAACCAGCGGCAGGAACAGCCCCGGGCGCAACCACGGGCCCTGCGCCTGCAACGACGACTGCTCCCGCTGCCCCCGCAACCCCGCCCGCGACAGACAAACCTGAGTCGTCCACGCCCGAGATTTTGAAGCCAAAGCGCTTCCGCTTCTCGACCTTCAGTGTGACCAACTCTGCAACCAGCACCATCCTGGGGATCGGCCGCGACAACATCGGCTACGAGGATGAGGCGTACAATCTAGACTTCTCGCTAAACCCGGCCTGGTGGTTCATCGACGAGAAGATGCACAAGGTGTTCATCAACGCATCCTTGGCCATCAGCACTGAGCTGACCGATTCAGGTGGCACCACGACCGAGCGGGAGCCCCAATTCCAGGATGTGCAGGTAGGCCTTGGCTACAACTACAGCCTCTTCACGTCTGAAGACGGAGAGTGGATCTCCAGACTTTTCGTTCGTAGTCGCGCCATCTTCCCCACTTCGGAGATCAGCCAGGCCCAAGGTCGCTATCTGACCACGGCGCTCGGTACCTCTCTGCTCCAGAACATCAAACTGCTCGGCAACTCCGCGGACGGCCTAAACAACCTAACGCTCATCGGCGGTGTCACCTGGTCGCACCTCTTCTCCCGAGCAACCACGCCAACCGATCCAGACCTCGAGCGCCCTCGACAAACTGCAGCTGGCCGCACCTTTCTCTCCGACCAGCTGACCTTCAATGCCTTCGATCGCGATCGCATCGTCACCGGCATCACCGGGATTCTCCCCATCTACAAGGACCTCTCCTTCAACACCTCGTGGCGGCTCATCAGTCGCTTCCGGGACAGCTTCGAGGGCAACGACTGCGAAATCGTGGTCGCAGGGCAGTGTCAGCAGGCCGATCGGTTGGATGACGGAGTTACCTATCTAACCAACTCGTCCGTAGACTTTGGTATCACCCAAGGTATCTACGATCTGATCTACGTCACTATTGGCTACAACAACGAGACCCTGACGCTCGGCGAAGACGGCAAGAACCGCAACATCTTCTACAGCCCCGGGGCGATCTTCTACGCCGACGTTTCGGTGCAGCTCGACCAGATCTATCAAAAGGCCAGCGAGAGCAGCAGCGCGTCGCGTAACCCGTTCGTCCAAGCGTCAACGGACCCGCAGACCACGGTCGCCGGGACGAACATGCCTTCGTTCTAGTCTCCCGCAGCCTTCGCTCAAAACGCCGCCTAGTTCGCTAGCGGCGTTTTGCCGTTTAAGAACCAGTCCTAGAGACTAGGCCCGGAGCAGTCGCCGTTGCAGACCCCGCCTTCAGGGTCTCCGTCGTCACAAACTTCCCCGGCGTCGACAAAGCCGTCACCACAGCGCGGTAACGTACAATCAGGGCGGCATCCGCTGCCCTGTGTGCGGGCGACCAACGCTACGCTCGGCGTTAGTTCCAAATCCAGGGTTGTCTGAGCATCAATGAACTCGTGCCGGTCGATGCCAAGGATGAAGTTCGAATCTACCTGGATGACCCAGTCACCCGGGAACACGAGCGGGCCGATGACGCCCCCATCGGTGTTGTTTTGGAACTTCCAGTTTCCAACGACCGAACCGTCGGACGTAAGCGAGAACTCCTCAGCACGATCATCGGCGACCTCAACCGAAGCGCCTTGCGGCAAACCGCTGAAGCGCTGATTCACTTCCCCTTTTCCGGTTTCGACCCCGTCTACTCCCTGATCGATGTTGTGGATGGTCACGAGATGCAGACCGGCTGAATCAAAAGCGCAAAAGAGCGAACTCAGGCGAGCTTGCTCAAAACCAGTGTGGGAACTAGCTGAGCTGAAATCGTAAAATGAAACGACGCCTTCCGCGAGCACAATGGGCGCTACCGCAACCGACTGTGCCCCCCAGACGACTGACAACGCCGCAGTGACTTCATTCTGGGCTCCGTCGTCACACTCCTCAGTGGGAGCGAGGAACCCGTCTCCACAGACTGGGAAGGTACAGTTCGGCGTGCACGACCCTGGATCTGGATCGTCACAGTCCTCGCCAGAATCAATCACCCCGTTGCCACAACTCGCCAGCGAGCAATCGGCTTCGCAACCATCGCCGGGTTGATTGTTGCCATCATCGCAGGCTTCCCCAAGACGCTGTTCACCGTCACCACAATAGGCGAACTGACAATCCGCGAGACAGTCATCCCCAACGACGTCGATCCCAACATCACAGCTCTCCGTAGAGGAAACGACGGCATCCCCACACAACGGGTCTGGCTCGTCAGGGGCCCGTTCTCCGAGCGCATCGAGGCTGCTGCGAGCACCACAGGCCAATGTAACGAGGGCGATTGAGGTCAACCAAAGATACTGAGGGGTGCGCACGGCTCAAGGCTAGTCAATCGACAGCTCTACAACCAGCCTCAATCAGCTGGCGTCGCGCTCGACACGTTGCTAACGCAGAGCATGAGCAAGACCATCATCGTTTGCGGCTACGGCCCCGGCATTTCAGACGCGGTGGCGCGCAAGTTCGGAGCGGAGGGGTTCGCAGTTGCACTCGTTGCGCGGTCGGCAGACAAGCTCGAGGCGGGGGTCAAAGCGCTCAGCGCGTTGGGCATCCGCGCGGTGGCCTTTCCCACGGATCTAAGCGAGCCCGAGGCCGTTACGCAGCTTGTGCGCTCCGTTCAACAGACACTCGGGCCGGTGACGGTGATTCATTGGAACGCATACGCAGCCGGAGCCGGGGATCTGACGACAGCTCATCTTGATGAAGTGCGAAAGAGCTTCGACGTTGGCGTGACCGGCCTGCTAGCGGCGGTACAGGAGGCTCTCCCCGACCTCAAGCGGCAGCCCGATAGCGCAGTCCTGGTAACCGGTGGCGGGCTCGCGTTCTACGACTCCAAGGTCGACACCATGGCGGTGCGGTGGAACGTAATGGGGCTTGCGGTAGCGAAGGCGGCGCAACACAAGTTGGTGGGGCTACTGGGTGAGAAGCTCGCGGCCGAGGGCGTCTACGTGGGAGAGGTCGTGGTCTTGGGGATGGTGAAGGGAACCCCCTTCGACACGGGCAATGCAACCCTCGAGGCTAGCTCCGTGGCGGCGAAGTTTTTCGAGCTATTCACGGCACGCAAAGATCGCACGACAAAAATCGGCTAGTCCGCGATGCGACCTATCCGAACGAGTGCCACAAGTGGAGGCCGCGCCGATAGGCCTTTAAGAACGGGACCACCGCCCGGTCATGCAGCGTATCGATCACCAGCCGCTGCCACCCCTGCGCCACAGCAAGATAGAGGCTCTCCCCGAGCGGAAGGGATTCAGATGGGTGAGCGCGAAGACGCCTCTCACGCCGGAGCGAGCGCAGGAAGCGCCCAAAGGTGCGAGCAAGACGTTTCTTTCGCTGGAAGAAGCGCGCTCGGCTTAGCGCAGACGCTTCTGGTGAAACCTCGCTGTGCTGGGCCCAGCGCTCCAACGCAGCAGACAGCTCGTAGTCACTGAGTCGGGAAATCCGCCGCACCTCGCGCCGCAGACCGGTGAACTCAAGCTCGACTCGACCGCTCACGTAGGCGTCGTAAAGAGCATTGCGCAGCGGCGCGACCAGCAGGCTCCTACGGGTGAACCGGTCGAGTTCGGCAACGTGCAAGTCGGTGAGCGAGTGATCCCAATCCACGTTGAGCGGAACTTCCGTAGCACCGACGAGCACATATTGATCGACGTGGGTATCAAGATTGGCCAGTAGCCACTCCCAAGGATGCTCGCGGAGCATTACCTCACGTTGAATATCCGTCCAGCCCTGGGGGTCCACCGGGAGTCTGCGTCCCGTATGCTCGACCCAAGGCTGAAGCATGCCTCGAACCGGTCCTGCGCCTTGGAGCGGGAGTTCACGCGCAGCCGTTGGAACGACCGGTCGACGTCCAAGTTGGCGCACCTCACAGGCCAACAGCTCGGCGGCGATGTGTTCATCACTGGCCGCCTTGAAGAAGTACTTCGCACCACTCGCCGAGCGAAACACCGCCGCAGGTCGACTCCCCGCGTTCGGCCGGGCAACCTGCTCCGGGGACAGCTCCACTTGCTCCAAGTGGTCGTTTGAAAGCAGTTGCGCCGCCAGCTGCCGCTCGAGCTGATCAACCTCAGCAGCGATGGCTTTCGCTTGGCGGCGCCTTGCTCGACTCAAACCAGACCTTGCTCCTTGGGCTTCCGAGAAACCCAAAGGGAGACGCCGATCGAGCTACCGAGAATCAGCGCAATCACCAGCAGGGAGAGAGCTGCGGGCACCTTGATGAAGTCGACGAGGGCCATCTTCAAGCCGACGAAAACCAACACGCCAGCCAGCCCGACCTTGAGGTACGCGAAGCGATCCATGACGCCTGCCAGCAAGAAGAACAGCGAGCGAAGTCCGAGGATCGCGAAGATATTCGAAGTGAAGACGATGAATGGGTCACGGGTCACGGCGAAGATCGCCGGAATGGAGTCCAGCGCGAAGACCACATCGGTGACCTCGACCAACAAGAGGGACATAAACAACGGCGTCGCCAGCCACTTGCCGTTCACTTTGGAGAAGAACCGCTCGCCGTCGTAGTTTGGAGTGGAAGGGATGAGCTTGCGCGCCGTACGCAAGAACAGGCCCTTCTCAGGATCCTTCGCCCCGTCTTTTTCCCACAGCAGCTTGATCCCGGTCAGGATGAGGAAGGCGCCAAAGACATAGATGAGCCAGTGGAAGCGCTCGAGCATGCTCACGCCCGCGAAGATCATAGCGGCGCGCATCACCAGCGCCCCAAGAATGCCCCAAAAAAGCACTCGGTGCTGGTGTATCGCGGGCACCTTGAGCGAGCCAAAAATGACAACGAAGACGAAGATGTTGTCGATGCTCAGCGTCTTTTCAATCAGGTACCCGGTCAAGAACTCGGTAGCCAACTTCGAGCCGAACTGGGTCCAGATGACTCCGTTGAACACCAGCGCGAGCGAGATCCAGACGCAACTCCAGGTTGCGGCCTCTTTGAAGCTTACTTCATGCGCCTGCTTGTGGAAGACGCCCAGGTCAAGCGCAAGCATAACCAGGACGAAGACGAGAAATGCGGCCCAGACGAGGGGACTGGCGACACTGACTAGTTCCATTCTTCTCCGTTGGCGGCTTCGTTTCCAGCCAAGCGCACGGCGCGAGGCCAGGTTACTTAAGGAGAGGATCGCCTAAGCTTTGAAACAAGAAGAATGGCCCGCAGTCATCGTTCGACTTTCTCTCATTGAGTTTGGAAGCTGATGGTAATCCGCGGGTGCCACAATAAGTCCTCGCTGCGCTAGGATGCGCGCCGATGATTCCGCCCTCAAAAGCTCCGATCACCATGCAAATGTTGCAGGAGCTCTTCACCAATCATGAGCTTCTGCGCCGGGAGCGGTCTCGGCCCCAAGCCGCTCCTTCGGGAGGGGTTACGCGTGTCGGGATCCTCGGTGGGGGCACCGCCGGCTGGTTTACCGCGCTTGCGTTGCGTGCGCAGCTGCCGTTCCTCGAGGTGACGGTCATTGAGACCCCAAGCGTGCCAATCATTGGAGTGGGGGAAGCGAGCGTCCCGAGCCTGGTGGCCTTCCTGCACCACTACCTAAAGCTCGACGTGCTCGAGTTCACTCGCGAGGTCCAGCCGACATGGAAGCAAGGCATCCGCTTCGAGTGGGGTCAGCCAGGGGACTACGCCTTTCAAGCCCCCTTCGACTGGGAGGTCAACGGGGTCGGCATGCTCGGCTCGATGGGGGAGACCGGAAACATCAACTCCTTCACCTTGCAAGCCGCGCTCATGGAGCGCGACACCACGCCCATCCTCAAGCACGGCGGTCAGCTGCAGTCCTTTCTACCGTTGCTTGCGTTTGCCTATCACCTCGATAACCAGCGCTTGGTGAGCTATCTCTCGCGCACCGCGATTGCGCGTGGAGTCAGCCATCGCGATGTGAAGATCGTAGACGCCGAGCTTGAACCAGAAGGCCCGCCTGGTGAACCGCGCATTCGGCGGCTCCTCTGCGATAGCGGTGAGTCGCTGGAGTTCGACCTCTATATCGATTGTTCGGGGTTTCGCTCCTTTCTTTTGGGCGACAAGCTCGCCGAACCATTCCAAAGCTACGGGTCAAGCCTGTTCACCGACTCCGCGGTGGCCTTCAACGCACCGCACAACGGGAAGATTAAGCCCTATACGACCGCGCGGACGATGGACCACGGCTGGTGCTGGAACATCCCCATGTTCGAGAACGACCATCTAGGTTACGTCTACTCGTCCGCCTACTGCTCCCAGGATCAAGCCCTGGAAGAAGCGCGTAAGCAATGGCCAGCTCTGACCAATGAACGGTTGGTGCGCTTTCGCTCTGGGCGTAGACAGCGCGCTTGGGTGGGTAACGTTTATGCCATAGGCAACGCCTACGCCTTTGTCGAGCCGCTCGAATCTACCGGGCTATTGATGATTACAAGAGCCATAAGCTCGCTCGTTCGCGCGTTCCCGTTGGGCCCAGACGAGAGCGCCATGAAGCACTTCATCAACCAAAGCGCAGCCCGTGACTGGGACCGGTTGCGGTGGTTCCTGTCCGCGCACTACAAGTTCAATCAGCGCCTCGAGACGAAGTTCTGGCAGGACGTCCGGGAGACCACGGACATCTCGGGCCTCGAGACCGCGCTCACACTGTTCCGTCAATACGGCCCGCTCTCGTTATTGTCGCGGGCGATGCGCACACAACTCAACGAAACAACAGGCGTCTTCTTCTACGGGCTACACGGGCTCGACACGATCCTGCTCGGACAGAAGGTGCCCCACGCTCAACTGGATCGAGAGCCAAAGATCGTTTGGCAAGCTCGTCGCCAGATGGCTGTGGATTTCGCTCGGCGCGGGCTCTCGCAAGCCGACGCACACAAGGCCCTGAAGGAACACCCCGAATGGCTGAAACAGTTGATCGAGCACCCATCGAGTTGGGTCTCCAAGATGGCCACCTACGTTTGAGGAACGCAATGAACGCACGCTCTCGATTAACTTCGGCCATGGCGGGGAGCCTTGGCTTGACCCTACTTGCTGTCAGTCATTGTGGGGATGATGGCGGCTCAGCTGGCGGTCCCTCCTCGGGCGGGAGTGGAGGCAGTGGTGGCAGCGCCGGTGAATCGTCGAGCAGCGGCGGCCAAAACAGCGGGGGCAGCCAAAGCAGCGCCTCTGGCGGAGCCGGTGGAACCGGGGGCGCCGCAGCTGGCTTCAGCTCCCTCGGAGAGAGCTCGTTCGAGACGCAAACCACGCTTGCCAGCGACGGCCAAGGTGGGGTTGTGGTGGTTTGGGTGGCGGTATTCGCCGAGGGGCCCAGCGCGATCGGCTATTCAATCTCGCGGGATGGCGGGGCTTCCTTTACCGCACCTGCGTACATCGCTGCGCCAGAGCAACGCCTATCCACGAACCCTGTGCTCACAGTGGATAGCCAAGGCGTATTCAGCCTAGCCTGGCTCGGGTTCCGGCTCGACTTCGCCGAGCCCGATGAACATATCTATGTAGCGCAGCTGCGGCGGACACCTTCGGCACACCGGCTGTGGCCTCCGATGACGGAAGCTCCACGACCCTCGACTTCGATAAGCCGAACCTCAACGTTGATGCCAACGATGAGCTGCTGCTGACCTGGGCGGACTTTAGCGGCACGCCTGCACTCACGTTTGCGCGCTCCAGTGACGGCCTCAACTTCACCCGCAGTGAGATCGTCTCCGACCTCAGCTTCGGGAATTTGGCCAGTCTTTGCCTCGATCGCTCTCTCGGCGGAAGTGCACCGCTCTACCTGGTTCACCTCGGGCCGGATGGCACCCTCAGCTTGCGCAAGTCGACGACCCAAGGCCAAAGCTGGGAGCTGCTGAAGCCTCCTCCGGCCGCAAGCGTCGTGTTTCAGGAGCCCAACTGTGTCGTTGACGGCAATACGCTCACAATCGCCTACGCCAGCGGCGCCGGCCAGTTCTCGACGACCGACGATACGCCGGCAGATACTGTGTTCGTCACAGTGTCAGATGACGCAGGGACGAGCTTCGCCCAGCCGAAGGCGGTCACCCTGGCCAATGAGGGCCAATACCTGTTCCCACGCATCGCCAAGAACCCCAACGGCAAACTGGAGATTGCATATTACCAAGGCGTTGTCGACGCGGACGCAACCTTCATGCACGCGTCCTCCAGCGACCAGGGAGCCACGTGGACGCGCGCGCCGATCGCTCCTGCCGGTACGCTGACGACGGACCTCGCACTGGCTAGTTGGTTGGGTGCTTACGTGGGACTTGCCCTGCCTGGCACGACTGGCTTCGTCTCCTTCACAGAGAACAGCGCAGGCAAGACGCATATCGCATTTGCCGAGATTGCCTTGCCGTGAAGAAGCTCACGCCTTTCCTCACACTAACGTTACTTATCGCTTGTGAGTCCTCCGGCGAGCATCGGGCAACCGCGTCCCAGCGCATCATTGGTGGCGAGCCAGAGTCTGGTGATCCGGCGGTCGTCATGTTGGCTTCTTGGAGCTCCGACCTAACGGAGCTCGACCTGTGCACAGCGACGTTGATCGCTCCCAAGGTATTGCTAACAGCAGCGCATTGCGTTGATGCGGAACTTCACCCCGACGGGAACTTCGGCGTCTTTACAGGGGCGAACGCCAATGGCTTCCCATCCGCCTCCACACTTGTTCCGCAGCTCTTACCGATCGAGGAGATTCACATCCACCCGGATTACGATCCGGACCCGCCTTTCACGGCGGATCTTGCGGTCATCACGTTGCCTGAGCCGCTCGCTGCCGCGCCGCTGACCGTGCTCACCACTGAGTTCGATGAGGCGCTCGTGGGGGAAGCAGCACGAATCGTCGGCTACGGACAAACTGCCTATGAGCAGCCAAACGCTCAGAAGCATAGCGCTGACACCATTATCGCGGGGATTGACGATGGCGATACCATCACGGTCGGGGACCTCGATAGACGCTCCTGTATTGGGGATTCAGGAGGACCTGCTCTGGTCGTGCTGAACGGCGTCGAGACAGTGGTGGGAGTCAATTCGTACACCGATCTGGCGGGCTGCCTCGAGCCAGCCCACTATCGACGAACCGATTTGTACGAGCCGTTCCTCGCCCGATTCGTCTCCTTTCCGGCGGAGGGGAGCGGTGGCGCGGGTGGGGCGGAAAGCGCTGGTAGTGGAGCAGGCGCCTCCTCGAGCGAAGCCAGTACGGGCGGTGGTTCCACGGAAGAGTCGGAGGGCGGCTGCGCCATCAGCGGCTCTCCAACTAGCGGCTCTCCCGCGTGGCTCTGGCTGGTCGGGCTGCTGTTGGGGCGCCACGCAGCTCGCCGCACACGACAACCTCACTGATGTTTTGCCGCTACGAACTGCGTACGACGGCGGTCGAGTCGGCTGGCCACTTCTAGGCGCAGGTGCTGGAGGCCGAGTTCGATCACGTGGCGGGCCAGAGCGCGCGGGGCGCCTGCGCAAACATCGATCTCGCGGGGGACCTCGCGATGAAAAGACAGCCGCGCTAAGTACCGCAGAACGTCGCCCGCACGCGTTCTTCTTTACGGGGTGGAAGCGCCAGGTCAGCAGCCTCCGGCTGCTCCTCGAACGGACGCTCGAGCACCGACGTGAGCCGCTCAAATACGCTTAGATCCCCAGAGACAGCCGCTTCGATCGCCTCGGCGATCCGGTGATTGCGGGGAATGAACGCCGGGTTGACCAAGCGCATCGCCGCGGCACGCTCGCTCGGGCCCGCCGCTTCGAGCGAGAGCCGGCCGCGCCAGCGCTCGGCCCACTCATGGTAGGCACCTCCATTGTCGAAAAGCTCGGCTACTGCGCTGTCCGCCTTTGCCGACTCGGCAGCATCGCATAGCCGCCTAAAGAGAATGGTGTAGTCCACTTCGCTCGCGGCCATGCGCTCTAGCAAGTCAAGGGCGAGCTCTCGATCTCCGGCTTCACTCTGGGCTAGTCCCAACTTACCACGCAGTACTTTGAGATAGGCCGCCTCGAAACGCAGCGGAAACCGCTCCAATCGCTCGGTCAGCTGCTTTACGGCCTCGGCCTCCTCGCCGAGGAGGAGCACCAGCGTTTCAGCAAACGCGGTCACGTTCCACTGAGCGATGCGCGGTTGGTTTCCGAAGGCGTAACGTTTGCCGTGATCAATCGAGCTGAACTTCTTGTCCGGCCGATACTCGTCGAGGAAAGCGCAAGGACCGTAGTCGATGGTCTCCCCCGAAATGGATGTATTGTCGGTATTCATCACGCCATGAATGAAACCGACGCCAAGCCACCTGGCGATCAGGTTCGCCTGCGCATCAATCACACAGTCGAGCAAGGCCAAAGCTGGGCTCTCGGCGCCAAAGCACTGGGGAAAGTGCCGTAACAGCGCATAGTCAACCAAACGCCGTAACGACTCACGGTCGCGCCGCGCGGCGAAGAACTCAAACGTACCCACGCGAAGATGGCTAGCAGCCACGCGCGCAAACACCGCACCGCGTTGCAGCTCTTCACGCACCACGACCTCACCCGTCGCAACCGCCGCCAGTGCACGAGTCGTCGGGATACCGAGTGCGAACATGGCCTCGCTCACGATGTACTCACGCAGCACCGGCCCGAGTGCCGCGCGACCATCTCCACGACGCGAGAAGGGAGTCGGCCCTGACCCCTTGAGCTGCACATCACGTCGCAAGCCGTCTTTACCCAAGAGTTCCCCGAGCAAGATCGCTCGGCCGTCCCCCAGCTGGGGAACGAAGTTCCCAAACTGATGGCCAGCGTAGGCCAACGCGATAGGCTCCGCGCCTTCTGGCAGCAGGTTGCCGGCCAGCAGCTGAACGCCCGCTGGCGAGCCGAGCTCATCCGGGTCGAGGCCCAAGAGCTCAGCCAAAGGCCGATTGACCCGAATCAGCTGGGGTTGCTTCACGGGAGTGGGCTTGACGCGCGCAAAGAACGAGTCGGGCAACTTGGCGTAGCTGTTATCGAATGGAATTCTCAGCATGACGTTCCCGGCGAAATCTTCACGAGCGGAGCATAGTCCACGCTAGGCTGGCCTGCACCTTCGAGCCTTGGGTTGCGTCGATGAAGCTGTTCACCGTTCAGACACGTATCATTGCCATTCTGCTTGCAGGCGCCTGTGCCGAAGAGACCTCATCACCGGAGTCGGCGCCGTTTGTCACCACCGGCGCGGACGCGGTTGGGCCTGGCGTTGGCGGCGCCAATAACACCTTATCGAGCAGCGGGACGAGCCAAGGAGGCGGCGGCAATTCCAATGGTACCGGCGGAACCTCGACGGGCCCCTACCCGATTGTTCTCGCCCATGGCTTCTTCGGCTTTGAGGATTTCGCCGGGGTCGACTTTGCCACCTACTTCTTTGAGGTAAAGGCAGCACTTGCGTCGGCTGGAGAGACGCAGGTCTTCACGCCTGCGGTGGATCCATTCAACAGCTCTACCATACGCGGCGCTCAGCTGCTCAGTCGGGTCGAGCAAGTTCTGGCAGAGACCGGGCAATCCAAGGTGGTCATCGTCGCGCACTCCCAAGGTGGGCTTGACGCAAGGTTCGTCGCCCATGAACGACCAGAGCTAGTCGCTGCAGTTGTCACGGTCGCAACTCCGCACCAAGGCTCTCCAGTCGCAGATATAGCATTAGGCATCGTGGAGAACCCCAACGCCGCCGGCCTGGTCGATGATCTGGTCAATGCGATCGGCGCTCCGCTGTACGAACAAATCAATGGCGACACGAGCGTCTCGGATGCGCTTTACCAATTCTCGACGCCAGGCATTCAGGCTTTCAATGAGAGTTACCCGGACTCACCTGGCGTCTTCTATGCCTCGGTCGCGGGCCGCACCGACGACCACTTGGGCGGGCAGGCTTGTGCGGCCGAGGTTGCCGTACCGCTGCTCGAAAGCTGGAAGCTCGAACGAGATCCTACGGACCCGCTGCTTTGGCTGAGTGAGTCCTTGCTCGACGCAGACAACGAGCCCAATGACGGTTTGGTTCGGGTGCGGGACTCTAAGCGAGGAGAGTTTTGGGGCTGTGTACCTGCAGACCATCTGGATGAGATCGGCCAGATTTTCGGGGATGGGCCTGGGTTCGGTAACGGCTTCGATCACAAAGCTCTCTACCTCGCAATTGTCGCAGAGCTCCGTTCACGCGGCTATTGAGCTGAAGCGCCGGGCACGGAAGCTGCTTTCCAACGGTCTGGAGCAAAGACATGTTGGTTAGAGATTTGATGTCGGCCCGCGTAGTGACCGTTGGCATGGACGACACGGTTCAGGCGGTGACCCGGCTGTTCGAGCACCATGGGTTCCACCACGCTGTGGTGCTCGATGATGATCGCAAGATGATCGGCGTGGTCTCGGATCGCGATCTGTTGCGCGCAACGAGCCCATTCGTCGCCAAGCTCGCCGAGCGGCCCATCGACGTCCAGACGCTGGCTCGTCCCATCCATCAGCTGATGAGTCGGCGGCCTATTACCGCCATGGAGGACGAGACGGTGGCAACGGCGGCGCACCGAATGCTGGAGCTCGGTTGCTCCTGCTTGCCCATCGTCGATCACGTGGGAGACCTCGTCGGCATTCTCACCACGCGCGACATCCTGCGAATGACCGCTCAAACAGAAGCGCACACCAGCAGCCTCCGATCGAGCCACCAATACCCGTCTCGACGACCGAGCATCCCCCCCAGCCTTCGCTCGAGCCATTTGCCGCCAGGGCGCTGACGAACCGTCAAAGTCTCGTCGGGCGCTACTGCGGCCTGCGGACGAACACTGCCTCCACAGGCAGATGATCGCTGTTGCCCCCGGTCAGCACCTGCGCCGATACGAGGTCCCAATGCCTTGTGTCGTAGAGCACGTGGTCAAGCCGGAGAGCCAAGGGAACGCTGTACGCTGTCCAGCGCCAAGTGGTCTGCGAAGAAGCTAGCTCTGGCAGTGCGTTTCGAAGACCCCACGACTCGAAGACGTCAATCGCTGTCCCTCGATCCTCCTCGTTGAAGTCGCCTACCACCAAGGTTGGCAGCGATTTGTCGAGGACCTGCTGATAGGTATTGGCCTCCTTTTCGCGAAAGTGCCCAGTCGTAAAGTAGCCGGCCACCCAGCTCCCACCCTCGGAGATCGCTGGTCGCAAATGCACATTTAGGATCTGGATGGGGCCTCCCGGCGCATCCACCACGAGGCGCTGTGCGGGAAACCAGTCCACAGGCGAAGGGATCACTTCTTCAACGAGGATGGGATACTTGGATAGCGCACCAATTCCACCAGCGATGAAGCGCCCAGGAGCGTGAAACCGCTGATGAGGATAGGCCTCGCCCACCGCTCTGCGAATAGCTCTTTCCCAAGCCTCGTTGGTCTCCTGCAATAAGATAATATCTGCCTCGAGGCCGCTGACTTGGTCGAGCGTGGGCTGGTCGATAGCATCGGATTGGGCCAGCCCGTAATTCAGATTGTAGGAGACCACGCGCAGCTGCGTCGACGGTAAGGAAGCTGCATTATGTTCGCGGTTAGCGGCTGGCGCATCTTGCGTCGATAGCGATTCTGCCGCTTTGCTCGAGGTCGACGGGGAACAACCCGGGACCGCGAAGAGGCTCGCCAGCAGGCCAATCGTTACCGGAGCTCGCTTTCGCGCGGGGTGGGTCGTGGTCATGACGACACATCGCTGAGGTTCGCCAAGGTGTGACACAGGCTTCGACGGGAGCAGGAAACTGTCGTCCGTTTTCAGGGAGAAGCACCCGCAAGCTACGTAGGCTCAGCCAACGCTTGCGCTTGGAGGCCCTATGCGGTGCTTGGGATTTGCATTGATTCTTGGAACGGGAACGATCGCGTCGACCGCGTTTGCACAACAAGCAACCGAGGAGGCTCCGAGCCCTCCCGCGACAGAGGAGGCTCCCAAACAGGCGGCGCCGCCAGTTGCCACCATTCCTGGCTCGGACGAGGAGTGGGAAGCCGACGATGAAGCAGAAGCCGAGGACGAGGACGAAGCGCGCCCCAAGGGAAAGAAGAAGAAAAAGAA
>CAITIQ010000452.1 GCA_903892415.1 uncultured delta proteobacterium
AACAGTCTTGGAGCCGCGTGCCATCAGGCGACGTACGGCGTCCTTCTTGAATGAATCGGGGCGTAAATTGCGTTGTTGCATCGATGGTACTCACAGGGAGCGTATCCCTTGCTGGGCGTCCACCAAACCGGGGCAGGCTCACCACCCACTCGCCGGTCCCGTCGATCACCGTGATGCCGTTGACGGTGACCGAGCTCGGGTTGATGTCCCCCGTCGCGTCGTTGGCGACCATCGCGAACGGCACGCTCCGCACCTCGGCGCGTGGAGTCGCCTCCGCATCGTTCCCCACGGTGACGCCGAGGAAGAGCGGCCCGGTGGCTCCGCCTAAGACCGGCGTTAGCGGCTCGGTCTCTCCGAGCGCAACCGAGTAAAAGCCGCCGTCGAAGCTGATCGTGTGGGTCTCGGTCCAGATCGCCGAACCACCGGTCGCGGTGCTGTAGAGCGCGAACTGCAAGCTGAGCGACCCGTCGATCGGCTGCCCGCTCACGTCGAACAATCGCCCTTGGTGGGTCAGCGTGTCGGGTACGGCGGCACGCGCCTCGCTAGGGGCTCAGGCGCACAAGACAGACAGGCCGAACAAGGTCGCTAAGCGGAGCTTCATCGAGACATGGTCGCGGAGCGGTGGTCGTGGGTCAACGCTCGAGTCAAGCGTCCCCTCCCGCCTCCTGTTTCACGGTCAGCGCTCAGCTCTCGGAGTCCTGCAAGGCCTCGCGAAGTCGGCGCCGACGCTCGGTCCGCGCTGAAGGCCGACTGGTGCGAGGGCCGCGCGTTCGATGGCGGGGCTCTGAAGGCTGCGCGAGGCCGATCATGGTGACGACCCGCAGCACCGCGTCGAGCATGCGCCGGTCCGTTTCGTGTCCCCACCAGCTCGCAGTGATGAGGCCGGCCTCATAATCGATAGCGAGCGTGTCAGGTGCTCGTTGCAAGGCTGCCCGCAGCTCGGGCGTGAGCAGGTCGAGCACCTGCTCCTCGTCGCTCGCCTTGATGATGAAGGTCTCGTCGAATGCTTCATCGCCAGTCTCCACATCCTGCACGCCAAGCCACGATCCGATCCTGGTCGTCGAGGTCTCGAACTCGAGCCGGGCCGAGAGCGGGAAGGGCGTCGTGGCCGCGGCGACGATGCGTGTGAACGGCTCGGGCACGTCATCGCGTGAGCGCGTGCCGCGATATTCAACTCCCTCGGTCAGCTCGATCGCGATCTCATCGATGAGACCGACCTGCTTGCCGTTTTCTAGCTCGAAGCCCGGTAGCTGCAGCATGCAACGAGCTTAGCGCAGGAGCTGGGCGCCTCGTTCCCAGCGTTTCGCTCATGCGCAGAGCGACCACGACACCGGAGGCGAAGGTGAGCGCTACGACACGCTTACGCTCTCCGCAGATCAGACGACCGCCTACTTCTTTTCCGAGAAGGGAGCCCTCGACCGGAGGGTGATGGCCTATCGCCCGGGCACGCCGGAGATCGTGGAGCGGGAGATGTTGGCTCATGCGGACCTCGCGATCTCCCCCGACGAAGCGTCCGCTGTGTGGTCCACGTGCCGCAACCAAACCGCGTGGGCAGTCCTCGAGGGGCGCGTGCTCCGTGCGCCAAGCGAAGACCCGAGCTCTAGCGAACAGGACGTAGCGCTGCTCGACGACCGTACGATCGTCATCTCGGCTCGTGACGGTACAGACAACAAGCTGTGGATGACGACTCCAGGCTCGCCCCCGTCCGAACTCCGAGCCGTCGAAGGGATTCCGGTAGAACTGCACGCGGACGGAAGAGCGGCGATCGTCGCGACGCAGCGCGGCCTGTATCGGGTTGATTTCTCGACCGGCTCAGCGGTCGTGGTGCAGCTCACCTCGAACCAGGCCGATGTCGCACCGTCGACAGACAGCCAAGGGAACGTCGTCTTTGCCCGACAAATGGAGGGCGGCTCGCGGATCCTGTCCGTCCCGAGAGAGGGCGGTGTCGAGGCGACGGTGAGGTGGTCCGGTGAGGCACGTTGGCCCGCGGCGAGTCCCACCGGCGCGGCGATTGTCTTCGTCGACCAGGCCGGAGCCTTGATGAAGCTCTCGGGAGGCGTCGCGCAGCCCTTCGGCAAAGATCTACCCGAGGGACCGTACGAACGCCCGATGTTCTCGCTCGATGGAAGGCGGGTCGCGGTGGTCCGGGAGCTCCATGAGGTCCTCATCCTCGACGCAGCGAGCGGGCGCGTGCTCGAGCGCCACGACGCGGAGGAGCATGCGCTCCACCAGGCCTTCTTCGACCGCACCGGCGCGCTGCATGTGATCTGGTCCAAATGGGACGGAGACCTTTGGCGCGCCGACGTCGTGTTTGAGTAACGACCCATCGTGCTTCCGGTGCACGTCGCGCTCGATTCGGCCCGATTGATACTTAGCGCGTTAACAGCCTTTCTCGGCTGAAGTGTGCGTGATGCGACCAATGGTGTCAGAGCTACACGAACCATTCGTCTCTCCGCGCCATGAAGCTCCAAGCCATTAGCAACGACACCCTCAAGATTATCGAGCGGGGCGGCTACGACCACGCCGAGCGGTGGGTCGAGATCGGCCCTGCGGTCGCCCGCGCCTGCGAGTGCACGCGCGCTCACGCCCCGAGCGAGCTCACGTCGCTCGTCGAGGCGCACACTCGGCGCGAAGGCGCCCAGCGCGGCGAACTCTCGGTCACCGCGGAGTCAACCGCCGCTTGCGCCCACCGCCTCGCTCGCTCTGGCGCGCGCGTCGCGTGCCTGAACTTCGCGTCAGCGAAGAACCCGGGAGGCGGCTTCCTCGGCGCCGCCAAGGCGCAGGAGGAGCAGCTCTGCCGGGCTTCGGGCCTCTACCCAACGCTGCTCTCCCAACGCGTCTACTACGACGAAAACCGTCGGCACGCCGACGCGCGGTACACCGACTGGGCCATCACCTCACCGGACGTGCCGGTCTTCCGCGACGACCGGATGGAGCTGCTCGAGCAGCCCTTCCTCGCGAGCTTCATCACCATGCCCGCGCCGAACGCGGGCGCGCTCAAGCAGGCCGACCCGGGCGACCTCGCCACGATCTTCGAGCGTCGCATCGAGCACGTCCTTGCGCTCGGGCTCGAGCTGGGCGCCACGCACCTCGTCGCGGGGGCGTGGGGCTGCGGCGCGTTCCGAAACGACCCTGAGCTCGTCGCGAACGCGTTCGTTCGCGTGCTCGAGCGGGGCTGGGCGCGTCGCTTCGACGAGATCGTGTTCGCGATCTTCGCGATCCACAAGGCGGATAGGAACCTGGAGGCGTTCCGCAAGGTGATGGAGCGCTGAGCCGGAGCGGGTCTACTGGGTATTGCGCTCGCACTCGAAACGGTTGCGTTGATATGGTGGTTAACGCGCTACGTATTAATCGGACCGAAGCGAGCGGACGCGTCGTGCTCTAGCCTGGTGCCTGGCCGGAGCGACATTCGGCGGGGCGATAACCTATCGGACGCCTCAATGTCGCATCCCTAAGCGAGGGCCGCGGCGGGCCGCTCGTAGGATCGCGAGCTTGCGTGCGTGGTTCGCCGCGTTTGCGGCACCGCGACTTGTCGTTCCGAGCGTGGAGCGACATTCGGTCGGGCGATGGTTTATCGAAGGCCGCAATGTCTCTCGCGGCTGAACGGGCGCCACGGCCAGTCCGCCACGGCCAGTCGGGCACGGCCAGTCGGGCACGGCCAACCAGCCGCTGGCCGGGCCCGCCCGCTGGGTCTTTGGCCGCGACGGCTTCAATGGCAGAGTGGAGCGCCATGCTCGCAACGTCGTCCAAAGGCGCGCGCTCGCCGTCTCCGCTGGCGGTTTTCTGGGTACTGCTCGGTCTGGCTGTGGTGGGTGGCGTGGTGTGGCGTGTTACCCGCGTGTCCGGCACGGAGGTCGCGGTGCTGACGCTGCCGGGGGAGGCTGAGTTCGAGCTCCGCCCTGGGGACACGCTGCGCTTCACGGCCGACGTTGACGTCTTGTTCAACGACGCACGTCGCAACGCGCGGCCCGAGGGCTGCGAGCTCACGTTGACTCTCGAGGTAGAGGGCAGCGCGCCTGCACGCGAGAGCTGCGACTTGTTCCGCACGACCGGGGCGACTTCAGTTGGGGGCTCGGCCGAGTACTCGACCGATTCAGCGACCGGGCTGCGGCGCTTGCGCGTGGGCGGTCAGCGTCTCGGCTGCGTGGTCACAGCGCCTGCCGCCGGCCGGGCGAAGCTCAGCGCGACGAGCACGCTCGCCACCTGCGTGCCGCGGCAACTCGACGCGAAGTTGCAGGTGTACCGCGAGCCGTGAGGCGGCGCTAGCTGCGACGCGCCAGTAACAGCCGTCGTGGTTCGCGCTCGTCGCTTGTTTGTTCTGTGACCACCGATACTGAGAAGCCTTGCGCCTCGAGCAGCTGAACCCAGGTGCTTTGGGGGAACAGGCCGTATACGTGGGTTTCGCTCGAGGTGCTGAGCGAGCCGTCGAGCTCGCGGGTGACGAAGGTGTATTGGGTGCAGGTGAGCGAGTCGCTCGGGTCAGGGTCAAACGTCCACTCGAGGTAGCGCACACCGCGCCCGTCTGGGCCGTCGCTGCCGCCGCAGCTTGTGTCCTCGCTGAAGGTCTCGCGGTAGGCATCGGCTACGAACAACGCCACCCCGCCAGGCTTGCAGTGCCGATGCGCGGTCGCCATCGCCGCCGCTAACTCAGCCTCGGTCGTCATGTAGTCGATCGCGTCATGAACGAAGACCGCGTCGAAGCTGCGGCCGAGATCGAGCGTCCGCATGTCGCCCTGCACATGTTCGCACTCGGGGTTCAGCGCCCGCGATACGGCTAGCATTTCGTCGCTGAGATCGCTGAGCGTCAAGGCGAAGTGCGGCTTCATATGGAAGGCGTTGTGACCGCCGCCCGAGCCGAGCTCCAACAGCGTGCCCGCGACGCCCGCCTCGCGAAGGACGCGCACGAACTCGGCCGCCTCCTCCTCATAGTCGTCCACCGGCCAGATCAGCGGCCACCAACGCGCGAGCTCGCCGTAGAAGCGGGTTGAGCTGTTCGGAGCGGGGCTATTCGAGGCCATACGAACGTCCGTATACATCGGCTGGGAGTCCGTCAACGCAGCTCGAGCAAGACAACGCCCGGCGGTGCTTTGGGCAGCACCCGGAACGGCACCTTGAGGATGGTGTGGTCGCCGTCGTTTTCGCTGAACGAGATTTCGATGGCCCACTGCACGCGGTTTGCGCCGAGGTCGAAGGAGGGCGCGCCTTGCTTGGGCAACGCGCAGCGAAGGTCTTTGGCAAACGGGCTCTTGGTGACCCGGCCCGACCACAACTTCTGCCGGTGCAGTTCTGCGGTATGGGTCTCGCCTTCGTCGCCGGAGCCGACGGCGATCTCTTCGCAGACGAGGGAGATCGCGAGCGAAGGCGTGCGCAGTCCGTGCGGAAGTCGCACGTGGATGTCGAGTTCCTGGCCAATGGTCGCCGGTTCTGCGCTCAGTTCGACCTCGGGCCGCAGGCGTGCGGCGCGCCTCCTCTCGCGCGCCCAGAGGTGCGTGACAAAGGTCCCCCCAGCGAGGATCACTGCGAACACGCCGTGCCGTACGCTCGGTTCTTTGAAGAAGGCAACGAGCTGCAGCAGCACGCCGCTGGCGAGCGCGACAAGCAACCCGTGGCTCATGACGAGCTTGCCCGTCATGCTCGCAGGCGCGACCGCAAAGGCGAGCTTCGTCGCTTGGACGCGTGGGATCTGCGGGAGGGGCAGCTTGTCGAGGGTGATGACCTCGGTGCGTTCCACGCGGGCCAAGCTGCGGTACCCCGTTGGGCCGTGAGGCAGGGCCAGCGGTTCGGGCTGGCGCAGGAGGTTGGAACGGCGACCTGCCGTCAAGCGCTCTTGAGACTTGCCGATCCTCAGCCACTCTCGCACCGGACCCGACACAGCGAGTCCGAAACCGGTGGTGCCAAGCAGCAACAACAGGATGCTCTGCTCACGTAGACCCAAGACGAATAGGCCAACTCCGACGAGCGCAAAAGGCACGACGAAGAGCGAGAAGGAGACCGCCGAGCGGAGCCGATCGCGGTTAGCCATCGGCTTCCGGGGTTGGGATGAAAAGCACGAAAGGGCTGTCCACCACCAGGTCATCGCCGAGGGGCTTGAGAAGCCGCACGCGCACCATCCAACGGACCTGCAGGTTGACCCCTTGGTAGCTCGCGGGCACGAGCGGCGTGCGCACAGCGTAGCTCCTGGTCACTCCTCGAGCTCGATGGTGACGTTCGGAACCACTGGCTCAGAGCCTAGCGCATCCTCCATTTCTCGGTCGCGTGGTCCAAACGCGTATGCAACGCGGCCCGATTGCGCTTTTTGAGGTAGCTTCGCTGACCCGTGGGTGTCGCGCTGTTCGAGGCGACTGCCCCGCTCGTGTCGCAGTCGATGGCGATCTGTTGCGGTTCTCTCGCTCGTTGTGGCGATGGAACGCGCGTTGCTGAGCGCCGCTTCAATGCGTACAAGTCCCCTCCTGCTCCTTGCTTGCGTCTTCACCTCTGGGTTGGTGGTTGCCTGCGATGAAGCGGGGTCGGGCGGTGAAGGGACGGGCAGCGCGGGGGCCTCGCAAGGGGGCACTGACGCTGATGGCGGCGCTAACGGGGCCGGCGGCAACGGAGATGGAGGCGGGAGCGGCGGCGGCGTTGACACCAGCGGCAGTGGAGCGGGCGGCGGCGCGTCGGGCCTGGTCCCTGTGTTCGTGGCCGTCGGGGATGGCGGCTTCACAGCGACCTCGTGCGATCGCGGACGTACCTGGACGTCTCACTACTTCAGCGCAGAGATGAGCGATCACAGTCCCTGGACAGCGGTCGGCGGCATCGCGTTTGGCCAAGGCTCTTTCGCGATCGGGCTCGGCTGGGGCTTCCCCGGCCATGTGCTCCACTCCACGACCGGGCTCGACTTCGTCGACTTGCCGATGAGCAGCTTCCTGCAGGACGGCAACGTGATCGGCTTCAACAGTAGCAGTGCGGGAGTCGTGCACGACGGCACGTCCTTCTTGTTGTTTAGCAATCCTGTGTTTCGTTCCGACGACGGACAAACCTGGACCGCGACCAACATCGCGTTGCCTCCGGGCAGCCATCAAATGCGTCAGGTGCGCGCCTTCCCGTCGCAACAGCTGGTCGTCGCCAGCCTCGAGAAGCAATACGACGATGGCTCGAACCAACCCATCGGTCATTTCTTGGCCGTGAGCGCGGATGGCGGCGCGAGCTGGGCACAAGGAGCGGGCTACGACACGGCGTGCTCCGATCCGATCCAACACGTTGGCGATATAGAAATGCTCGGCGACGTGCTGCTCGTGGGAGCGAAGCGCCTATGTCGCTCGACCGACGCTGGCGCCTCGTGGACCTCGTTCGATTCTCCGACCGGCAGCGACCTCGGTGACCTCTTTACCGACGGCACAGCGTTCTACGCGACCCCGAACCAATACGCCTCGAGCGGTGTGGTGCTCCGTTCGGAGGACGGCCTCACCTGGTCGGAGCTCTCCAACGTTGGCTCGCCCATCACCTACGGCGCCTATGTCGGTGGCACGATGGTCGCTGCTCCGAAGGGCGGCGTGCCCAGCTTTTACTTCAGCGACGATGGCGCAACCTGGGCCCAGGGGACGTTCTCCACCGATCTCGCCAACGTCACGCTGCGCGAGATCGGCGTGGGCATGGTCGAGCATTGCCCGTAGTCCGAAGCGGCGTACTACGGGCCAATCGACGGCTGCGACTACTGCACGACCAGCGAACCCAGCGCCGCTTCGAACACGCGGCGCGTGTCGTCGCTCGCGGGTAAGCGCAGGACGCCGAGGATGAACACGGTGTAGCCGTGGCCCTTCGAGGTTGGGTGCGGATGCTTTCGGCGCACCTGCCAAAGTTGGGCGAGGTCGCGACCCACCTTGCCTTTGCCCTCGACAAGCTCGACCGGCGTCCCGCCGATGGTCGACGGTCGCGCCGTGCCCCACTCGGCGGAGGTGCCCGCCGAGATGCCGAGGTAGCGGCCTGCGCCGTAGTCCATCAGCGAGTCGTGGATCGCGCCGTGCTCCGCGATGATGATGATCGCTTGCGCGGCCAAGAGGTCAGGGGAAAGGGGTTGTTTCGGGTCTCGCGGTGCCCGCAGAAATGCAAGTCGGCCCAGGTCCGAGCTCTCCGACATCCCGTCACCGAGCGCGAGCGTTGGCCAGCCGTCCGGCAAACGCACCTCGGCGCCCCGGTGCTTCAACGACCGGGGCAATGGGACCGTTGGGTCTTGCGGCGTTCCCAGCCAGGTGAGCGGCGGAGCGGTCGGGGGTGCCGATGCTGGGGCTGCCGACGCTGCCGACGCTGGGGCTGCCGACGCCGTGGCCGAGCCGGCCGCGCTTGGACTCGCCGTCGTGAGCGCGTCGTCGCTCTCGCTCGGGGCAGGGGAGCTGGTCCTGATCGTTGAAGTCGAGGGCGATGGCGCAGCCTCGTGAACCTCGCGCGCGTCGCAACCAGCGCCGAACACGACCCAGCCGACTAGGCGGATCAGAACCTTCAGCGAGCTTCGCACCGCCCAACTACGCTCGGCGAGTACGACCTATTCCTAAGACAAACCACTGCTCGTGGAAGCGTAGAATCAGTCCGCGTCAGAACTCGGCGCGTTGCCCGTCCTGCGAACCCCATGAAGCGCAAACTAGCCTCCGTTCGAGTCGTCGAAGAGATCCTCCCCATCGTGGGCGCTGATGCGATCGAGGCCGTGAGGCTCGGCGGCTGGGCCTGCGTCGTGCGCAAGGGTGCCTTTCAAGTGGGCGACCAGGGCGTCTACTTCGAGATCGACGCCGTCCTTCCCGACAGCGAGGCCTTCCGTTTTCTTTGGACGCCCAAGGGCGAGGTCCAGCGTGCGGGCCTTCGGCCGCCGAGCTTCAGACTTCGAACCAAGAAGCTGCGTGGATGTCTCTCCCAGGGGCTCTTCATGCGCTTCGACGAACTCGGGCTGACCGGCGTACACGAGACCGGACAGGACCTCACCGAGCTGCTCGGCGTCGAGAAGTGGGACCCCCCGCTTCCGACAGGAGCGGGAGATACGCGCGGCGCTTTTCCGGCGGCCGTACCCAAGACCGACGAGATGCGAGTTCCGCCGAAGGCGGATGCAGCAACAAGAATGACGCGTGCCTTCTTCGAGAAAACGGCCGAAGGCCCCGTTTGGACCTTCGACCGACTTGGCACGAGTCATTCAGTCGGTGCCCGCCGTGCTCGATGAGCTTCGCGGACACGCTTACGTCGCCACCCAAAAATGCGATGGAACCAGCGCGACCTTCCTGATCGATCCGTTCGACGGGACCTTTCACGCTTGCAGCAGAAACTGGTCGCTCAAGGAAGGGGAGAACCTTTACTTCGCGGTCGCTCGTAAGTTCGGCCTAGAGGAGAAGCTGCGCGAGCTTGGTGGCCGCTACGCTATTCAGGGCGAGATTTGTGGCCCCGGCATCCAGAAGAACCCAATGGGGTTGGCTTCGCCGACGCTTTTCATCTTCAGCCTGTTTGACCTCACGGCGGGGCGCTTCCTCTCGGACCGCGAGCTGCGTGAGGTTGTTCAACGGGTCGGGCTAACCGCTGTTCCGACCGTGGAAGAAGGTGATTCCTTCGCGCACGATCAAGCGTCGCTGCTTGCCCTCGCCGAGGGGCTCTACCCTGGGACCAAGAACCAACGAGAGGGCATCGTGGTTCGCCCGCGAGATGAGCTGTACAGCGAGACCCTCGCTGGCCGCCTCTCCTTCAAGGCGATCTCCAACAAGTACCTGCTCGACGAGCGCGACTAGCCGGTCGTCGTGCGGTGCGCAGGTCCCATAACGGCCGGTCGTTCCGGGCGAACGAGCGTTATGGGACGGACGGGGCTGGGCCGGAACCTTCGCTAAGGTCGTCGAGGCCGGAAAGCTCCGATCGGGCCTCCAACCAAGGCAAGTAGCAATGGGTGAAGTCGCCTTTGAGCTCGGCTCCGAGGGTCGTGGCGTCGGTCTCTTGCTCCACGCGGTAATCGAATCGATCCGCTAGCAGCTCGAAGTTCGTACGTTGCACGACGCGCTTGGCACCCTGGGCGTAGATCGCGATCGCGGAGCGCAGCTTTCGATCTCGAAGGTCGGCCTCTGCCAGATGAAAGACGAAGCGAAAGGACAAACCAAGGTAGGTGTTCCAACGCGAGTTCACGAGCTCAATGGCCTGAAAGACCGTCGGTCCAGCGCGAAACCAAAAGCCCTCCGAGCCGGAGAAGCCGGCCGCTCGCAGGACCGGCGCGAGCTGCGCCAGCGCCTCGCTCCGGCGTAGGGCGAGCTCAGGTGTATCGACGAGGCCCTGCAGCGCGAAAGCCGAAGCCTTGCCCAGACTGAAGGCCTTCATTTGCGAGACCCGCTTGCCCGCTGCTGTCGTCAGCGCCGAGAATCTGACCTCCGGGACGAGGCGAAGAGACGGACCGCCCTGCCGATGCCAGGTCAGCAATAGGTCGAGGGCTGGACTCGCAGCAGGCAAGAACAACGCGTGAGCACGCAGCACTTCCTCGAGCGGCGTCACGTCGTTGTCCACCAACCCTGCCACAGCGAGGGGCACCTCGGTTTGCAGCGCGAGGCGCACGGTCTCGCTGTCGAGCGCCTTTTGCAAAGCGTCGGAGCAGCGAAGGACAAGCGTCTGCCCCTTCGGCCTGGCTTCGAGCGCTACGAGCTCTGCACCGCAAAGCACGTGATTCCACAGAAAGCCGAGGTAGCCGTCGTCGCCTTGTTCGTCGCCCGCCATAGCCGTCCGGTAGCGGAAGCTAGCGCACACGTCGAGAGCGCGTGTGGAAGCTAGCGGATAGGATGGTAGGCGTGAGGCCATGAATGACGAATAGCGGCGCGATCGGTTGGTTGCCGTTCGGGATCCACAAGACCTTCCGCGACCTCGAGCTGCTCGGCGTTTGCGAGGCGTTTTCGGCTTTGTCGCAGCACGACTCTGCGAGCTTGATCGAGCTCTTGGACGTGGTCGATCTCGTCGACGGTCAGCAGCTCGTCGATGGCGGGGCGCAACTTCCCGGCATGCTGATCGTGCTTCAAGGTTGCATCGTTGGCGGCTCCTTCGCGGAGCCGCTGCCCATCGCTCGGCCGTGGGGCGCCGAAGCGATGCTTGAGGCCCATCCGGCGCTCTCCAGCCTCCATGCGCGCGGGGCGGCGCGGGTCGCGCTGCTTCGAAGGCAGCGCTTCGAGGGCTTCGCCGCCGCGCATCCCGCCGCCGCTCTCGCGTTTCTCCGACATCTGATGGCCGAGTTCGTGCGCGCGGCGCGCCCGACCCCGCGCTCCTCCCCTCCTCGGCTGCAGGACGTGCTGCCGCTTGCGATCGACGGAGCGCTCGTGGTCGCGGGGAGGGCGAACGGCGCGACGCGGTCGCTGCTCGATACGGTCGAACCAAACGTCGTCCCCACGCCCGTGACCGTGCGCGATTGGGAGGGCCGTGAGATCTATCGACGGAGCGCAGGGCTCGCCTGCCTCGAGGCCGCTCGGCGAGCACGCGAGTACGCGGTGACGCTGGGCCCATCGTGGACCTCGGGGCGGCTGATCCTCGGTCTCGATCCAAGTGGCGACCGCGGCGCACAAGCGGCTGCTATCCAGCACGCGCTCGATCAAGTGGTCGGGGAGGCGCTCCCGTTCGAGGAGCTTTCGCTGCATCGCGATCAGGCGCTTCGGCTCTTGGAGGGGACCCAGGCCGGCGTGCTCGTGTCGACGAGCGGCAGCCCATCGGTCGCGCTCAACCGCCTCGGTGGGACGCTGGTGTTGAGCCCCGGACCGCTGTTGCCCAACACAGGGTATCTCCGCGAGCTCACCATCGCGCCCTACGCCGACACCCTCAGCTTGGACTTCGGTCCCAACGTGCGCGATGCCTTGCCGAAGCGCCCGATGAGCACGATGCTGCTCGAGGGCACGTCGCCGCGATACCCAACGGATGGGTCCTCGCGCGGCTGGCTCGAGAAGCTCGGCATCGTGAGCGTCGGGGCCTTCAATCGCGCCTGCATAAGCGGTGAGGTGCGCAACGTGATCGACGTCGCCGAGGGCTTTCACGAGAAACGGATCGCCGAGCTCGCCGACCTCATCTGCGCGAGACCCGAGGTGAAGATCGTGGCGGTCGCAGGGCCATCGTCGTCCGGCAAGACGACGTTCCTCAAACGACTATCGATTCAGCTGCGCGTCGCCGGCCTGCGGCCCGTCGGTCTCTCGCTCGACGACTACTACGTCGACCGAGAGCAGAACGTTCGCGACGCGTCCGGGGAGTACGACTTCGAGGCCCTCGAGGCGATCAATCTTTCGCTCTTTGGCGAGCACATCGCGGCGCTGCTCGAAGGCCGTACGATCAACACCGCTCGGTATGACTTTGTGACCGGGAGGAGCGCGCCTGCGGGCGGGGAAGCGCTAAGTCTCGGCCAGGGAGACGTGTTGCTCGTGGAAGGGATTCACGGGCTCAATCCGTGCGTGTTCTCGGATGCCGCGACGACGTCGCTCTTTCGTGTCTTCATTCACCCGGCGACCTCGCTCCCGTTCGACTCGCTTTCCACGCTGGAACCCGCGGATGTCCGGCTGCTGCGCAGGATCGTACGAGACCGGCACAGTCGTGGAACCAGCGCCGCGCAGAACCTCGCGCGCTGGCCCAGCGTTCGCCGCGGTGAGCGGCTCCACATCGACCCGCATCGGCCTCAAGCCGACTTCGTGTTCGATACCTCGCTCATCTACGAGCTGAGCGTGCTGCGCGTCTTTGCCGAGCGCTACCTGCTCGAGGTTCGGGAGGACTCGCCGCAGCACCCTGGCGCACTGCGCCTCTTGCGTTGGATGGCGCCGTTCGTGCCGATCTATCCGGACCGTGTCCCTCCGACGTCGATCCTGCGTGAGTTCATCGGCGGCAGCGGGTTCAGCTACTGAGTTAGAGCGAAGGCGCCTCGGGGACCTTGGCGTTCCACAGCGCCGCGAGGGTCATGCTTCGGACGCCGCTGACCCGAGGTGTGACGTGAGCTATCATTCGATGCCATGACGCAGTCTTGGTCGCTCGACCCGAACGACCCTCGCGCGCCCAGCTCCGAGGTTTGGAATGCCATGTCGACGCAGGAGCGTGCGCGCGTAGTGGCCTCGCTTCCCACCGATTGGGAGGACGCCTTGCCGTCCGAGGGAGATCCTTACTGGGTGCCGAAGGTCAACGCACGCAAGACGCTGGAGCGCTACTTTTCGAGGCTCGGTCGCAAGGCGTACGTGGGCTCGGAGCTGGCGATCTACTACCCCGGAGAGCGCACCTTCGCGCCCGATGTGTTCGCTGTGCTCGACGTCGAGCCCCATGAGCGGGACCGCTGGGTGGTTGATCAGGAGCAGCGCGGGCTCGACTGGGTGATGGAGATCCACGTCGCGGGGGACCGCCGCAAGGACCACATCCGCAACGTCGAGTGGTTCGCGCGGCTCGGTATCCCC
>CAITIQ010000453.1 GCA_903892415.1 uncultured delta proteobacterium
CGTTCTCCACGGCCCCACCGATCGCAGGGTCATCTCCAGGATCTGCGACGGGCTGACACGCGGCGGTGTCGGGGGGCGCAATCGCGTTCAAGCGCGTCTCGAGGCCGCGGAGCTCATCCAGGTGTCGTTCCAAACGGATTTTGTCGGCTGCTCCGAGGCGCGGAACCAGCTTCTCGGTGTCGCCACGCACGAGGTCGATCACGCTCTTGCGGCGCTCGAGCAAGAACTTCGCGCGAGCGGCGTCTTCTGGATCCGGCGGCGTGAAGCCGGAGATCAAACTCTGGTAGGCCGTCTTGATGCTGGAGGTCGGAGGTACCTCCTCCAAGGTGTTGCCGTTCATGCGCGCCGAGATCAGACCGCGTGTACCATCGGTGCCGTTGCTGCCACGATAGAAGGCCGCTTGTACGCGATAAGCGAGCACCTGGTTAGGGACGCCCTGCGCAATCTGGTTGGCGACGACCCAGTCGCTGGTTGGGCCGGTGAGCGACTCATCCCCTGGGTTCGTTCGCATCCCGGTCGCGAGCGGACACGTCGAACTCGCGTGCCAGGCGATGTAACGCCCGCCGGCAGGGATGGCGTTGTCCGGACCGTACGGAATCGAAAGGCCGGAGACGCAGGAGACAGCGTCGCTCAGGCCGAGCTCTGCGATCGGCTGAAGCCCGCGGGTGAGCACCGAACCGATCGGGCCCTCGGCAGCGGGAGCGACCGAGTCTTGACCGTCGATGCCCAACGAAGAGCCGCCAAACGAGAAGATGTAGCGCCGCGGATTGTTCGAGGGACCAGCGCCGGCTCGCTTCGGCGCAAAGATCTCGAGGAACGGCAGAGCGAGCGCGAAGCCGCCAACGCCACGCAAGAACCGCCGACGAGAACGCCCACGCAATTGTTGTTCACTCACCGGAGACCTCCTCTTCGCGTCGCAGTTGAAAGGCCTCCGAGGCCACGAACTCCTCGAACAACAGATCCATTCGCAAGTCTTTGCCGTCCACCCGTGCAGCCTCGACCAAGCGAGCGAGGAACACCTCGTCGTGCTTATCCAACTCGAAGCGGCCCATCGCGTAGCGATAGATCTGCGTGGCCACACACTGGTCGAGTTGACCAGACTCCAACATTCGCTCGCCCAGCTGCGCCGGACCGTTGAACTCCCCTACCCCCTCGAGCGAGCCGTTGCCGTCAATCACGCACTCGGGTTTGTTCGGCTCGGCTGTGCGAAAGCGACCGCTTGCATCGTAGCTCTCCAAGCCGAAGCCCACCGGATCCATGAGCAAGTGGCACTGACTGCAGCCCTCGGTTTTCCACATGCTGTAGCGGTCGATCTTGCAGGCGTTTGGGTCAGCTGCTTGCGGCGGCTCATCCACGTTGACGTTGAGCTCCGGCGGCGGATGAGCGATGGTTTCACAGAAGAGCCTGGTCCGAATCAGGAGCCCGCGCTGCGTGGGGCTGGTGTCCCCAAACTTCGACACGGCGCTGAGGAAGGTGCCGTGCGAGAGCAGCCCGCGACGCCCGCTCTCACCGTAGGAGACCCACGAACCGCCTGGCTCCGAAGGCGCCGGCAAGCCGTAGTGTGCAGCTAGCTCAGGCGTGAGGAAGGACTCCTCGGCGAGCAGCAGATCGCTCCAAGGCCGCGCTTCCTGTAACAAGACCCGGTCCAGCAGGGAGTTCGTCTCGCTCGACATCGCCTGCGCTAGCTCAGCCGAGACCGGCAGTTGCTCGTAGCTGAGCCACATTGAATGAAACAGCGACAAGCGCGAGAGCGCGCGCTCATCACTGAGCAAGGTCTGAGCAGCATTGCGCAGCTGCTCCGGGTCCGTTAGCTCCCCAGCCTCGGCGGCATCGAGCAACCAATCAGGCGGAGATGAACCCCACAAGAAGTAGGAGAGGCGCGTTGCGATCTCAAACTCGTTGAGTCGATACATGCCTGGAAACCCAGGCACGGCGTCACCGATCTCGATGCGATACAAGAACTCGGGGTGCTGCAAAAAGGCTCGCAAGCTCGAATCGACCGCTACCCAAAAGTCCCCAGCCTCTTGGGCGTGAGGCAGGAAATACTGCACGAAGCGATCGACCTCGGCGTCCGACAGTGGGCGGCGCAACGCTCGCCTACCGAAACCGATCACAAACGAACGCAAACAGGCCTCGTCATTCGCGCCCACGGGCGCGCAGCCAACGACGCCCGCCCGCAGCGTCGGATCGGCAACCACGGCACCTGCGATCTCTCCGGCGAGCAGATCCGTTGAATCGATCAAAGCCTGCGACGCTGTTTGCTTCGTGAAGTCGTTGTCGAACGGTAGGCGCTCGTCGGTGGGCAATACGAGCGCTGCATCGCTTACGTCGACCCCGACGAGATCAAAGACCGTCGTTCGATA
>CAITIQ010000454.1 GCA_903892415.1 uncultured delta proteobacterium
GCCGCAGGGCCGATCGCCGCGTGTCTGTTCGAACTGCGCAGCGAGCTGCAAACGCTCCAACACGCGCCGTACCCGCCGTTTGTCGAACTCGCCGCCGGGCTATTCACGCGGTTCGGATCCGATCCCGAGGTCCGCTACTGGTGGTTGCGCGGGGAGGCAGAGCACCGGCCAAACGAGACAAAGGCGAACGCGCTGCTCGAGCAACTCGGCGACCTCCGGCAGCTGGACGAGCGCTCGGCGTGGGTGGCCGTGCGGCTCTTGCCTTGGCTGTCGCTCGACACGCGGCGCGAGGTGTGGGTGGCGCTCGTTGACGGCCTCGACGAAGCCCGAATGGCCTCCTACCTCCCAGTGACGTTGTTGTCCCACGTTCAGAGCGATTTTCGAGGCGAAAACTACGGTCACGGTGGGCTAACCAATGCCGCTGATTCGCGGGTGCTCCGTGCGCTGGTTCGGCTCGCGACGCTGGGCGCCGGGGTTGAGGCTCTGCGCGAAGCGCTTACCGCGACGATGCGAGTGTTCGTCCAGAACCTTCTTGGTTTCACAACGGAGGTTGTAGCGGAGGTCCTATCCACCGGCGACGAGGTGCTTGCCGTCGTTATCGCGGCCGAGCCATCGAGCCAGCAGGGCGGCCGGCTGAAGGAAGAGCTCGCACGCGCCCACGCGGACATGACGGCCGGCAAGCGTCGGCGTCGGCTCACCTCCGAGGTCCCCGAGGGGACGTCTACGGAGCTCGGGAAGAGTCGCGGCTGTGTGCTCGGCGTCGTTCCGGTGCGCGAGGGCTGGGTCGTCTCGCGCACCACTCCCAAAGACACCATGGCGGTCTCGCTCGTGCCCCGGTCAGGCGCCAACGCAGCGCGCGCGGGCTTCAAGATCGAACCGTCACCCGACTCGCCGATGATCCCCGAGATGCCGTATCTGATCGTTGATCCGTCCGGGCAGTTCGTGGTGTCGAACGCAGGCTGCAACGGTCATGTCTGGGGGCTGCCTTCCGGTAAGCTCGTGAGGCGAGTGCCCGAGCTAGGAGATTTCTACGAGCCGCTCGGGTGGACGGCCGACGGTTCGTCGCTCGTGCTCGCCGAGGCCGACGCCAACCACCTGTGCCGGGTCCGCAGCCTGAACCCGCAGACGGGCGAGCTGCGCACGCTGTTCGAGGCGTACCGCTCCACCATGGGAGCCGCGCTCACCGAGAACCATGTCCTGGTCGGAGCCCGAGCGGGAACCATCGTCCATGATCTACGCACCGGCACGGAGACCACCTGGCCGGTCATGAGCGAGCAGCTCTGGCCGATCGGTGACGACGCGGTGCTGATCGCGGTCGAGCGCGAGGGCGAAGTGCTGGCGCTACAGCGTTGGGAGCTCGCGACCGGCCGCGTGCAAACCGAGCTGTCCGCCAAGCTCAGCGTTGGGGCCTGGTGGGCAGGGCTTTCGGCGCCGGGCTCTGAGATCATCGTGTTCGCCTCTGAGACTTATTACGTCGCTGTGGATCGCAGCACCGGCGCGGCCGTCGCCGAGGGTAAACTTCACGCCGCTGACCCACCGATCCGAATGGGGGATTGGTTGTACTTCAACGACGGTGCTGGTCACTCGGTCGCCGTCGACTGGCGCACCGGTCGAATGGCGATGCGATGGCCGCACGCCGGCGTGCTAGCGAGCGTCCCGGAGACCGGCGAGATCGTGGTAGGTGATCGGCGGGGCGTGTTGTGGAGCCTAACGTCTCAATAGCGCCCGCAAGCGACCTCCCCACCCTCGCGCACGCCACACACGATCGCCGCCTTCCGCTCGTCGTTGTACTTCTCCACCGCCACACTGACGAAGCGCCCTTGAGGCAGACTGCGCGGCGCGTCTTCACGGCCCCAACACAAGAGTTCGCCCGACTCGCGCACGGCGCAGCTCTTCACTTCGCCTGCGTCGATGGCGATGAACGGTCCTTGTTGCGGCTTGGTCTCGCCGAAGCGATCGCGGCCCCAACAAACAGCGTCGCGAGCGTCCTTGGTGATGGCGCAGATATGGTTGTAACCAACCGAGAGCCGATTGAAGCGTTGGTCCTTCGGCGCCGGCTTTAATTCATATTCATCATCGGAATACTCCTTATACCCCCAGCATTCGGCCGCGCCGTTCGGCCGCAGCCCGCAGGCCCAGGTGATACCGATCTCGACCGAGTCGAAGCGACCGCGCGGAGGCGTTAGCAGCTCCGGTTTTCGACGAAAGTCGGCGTCGGTGAAGCAGCCGACGGTGCCATCGGCTTCGCGCCGATAACACGCTATCGCCAGACCAACGTCGATCGATGCGAGCTTCTCCTGCGGTACCGAGGCGAGATCTTCGCCCCAGCAGCTCGCACGGCCGTCGAGGCCGAGCGCACAGCCGCTGGATTTGTCCGCCGATACGCTCTTGAACGTGCCCTCGAGCACGCCTCCCGGCAGCCCGCAGCGGTTGCCGAAGCAGCGAACAGCACCGTCCGTCCCGAGAGTGCAGCCGCACTCTTCGACCACGGTGATTTCGCGAACACCGCTCGCTTGCGGCCCAACGAAGAAGCCCTCCCCTGCACAAGCGAGCGCCCCGTCCAGCCCGATCCAACACGTGCGCCGGCCTTTGACGTCGAAGGCTCGCACCGTCACGTTCGGGACCAGCGTCTCGCCGAAATCCGCAAGGCCGATACAGCGCAGTTTGCCGTTCTCGGTGCCGCAAAAGTGGTTGAAGCCACCACGCAGCTCATCGAACCTCTGCGCCGCGATCTGGGTGTTGGTACCGGTGCACGCAACCATGCCTTGGCGATCCAGACCGCAGTCACCCCAGCCGGCAACAGCGATCTTCTCGAGCGGTCCGCTGAGCTGGGTCTTGTGGAAGGACCAACAAAAGGGCTGGTGGCTTTGCAACACAGCACAAGCGCCGCTGCTTCCCTGGGTGTCCACGTCGAGCGCCTGCTTGGGAGCGTCTTTCGCTAACTCTCCGGCGCAAACGAGTTTAGCGCCGCTGAGCAGCGCACAACCGTCTTCGGAGCGGAGCACCACCTTCTGGATCGCGCGCCCCTTGACCAGCGTCTCCAGCTCGCTCACCGCGCCCCAACAGCGGAGCTTCCTCGCCGCATCGATCGCGCAGCCCGCCGCGCCATCTCCCGCGACCTCGACGAAGGGTCCACGCGGCAGCTCCGCCACTTGCTCGGTTTCGCCGAACCCAACGCACACGATCGAGCCGTCTGACTCCCGTAGTGCGCAAAGACCGCGCGATCCCAGCGACAGATGTTTGAACGAGCCTGTTGGCAGCTGCACCTGCGACAAGGAGAGAGCGCTGACCTCACTCTCTTTGACCGGCGCGGTCTCGGGGGACGCGCTACTCGCGGAAGCCGCCGGTGCCGATTTCACGACCGGGGATTCGCTCGCCGCAGGAGCTCGTACTACCTTCGCTGCGCAGCCGAAGAGCAACAGCGCGGGCACGATGAGGCCTCTCATACGCTGGAGCTTACACAGCCTGGCGCCTCGCAATAGCGGACATAGCGCGGCTCGCCGCCGTAGCATGCGACCTTATCACCGTGACCACCACCCAACCGACCGAACCACCGAAGCAGAGCTGGGCGCGCGCAAAACTCGCTCACCCTCGACTTCAACGCTGGCTGATCTTGCTCGCGGTGCTGCTCGCCTTCCCCTCGTTGTTCTTCGGTTTCGCCATCGACGATCGCCTGCAACGCCAACTCGCCCTGGGCCGAAGCAAGCTGTACGAGCTCGGGCCGTTCGAGCTTTTTACCTTCGTCCCAGGCCCGGCGGACCACACGCGCAGGTTGATGGAGCACGGGTTTGGCGCTTGGTGGAGCAACGCTGAAGCGCGCATCGTGTTGCTGCGACCGATCTCCTCGGCGTTGATGTGGCTCGACTATCGACTGCTCGGCCACCCGATCGCTATCCACGCTCATTCGCTGCTTTGGCTGGCTGCAACGGTTGCGCTCGCCTGCGCGCTCTATCGTCGGCTGATCGCCGTTCCGTGGATCGCAGGCTTTGCTTCGCTGATGTTCGCCATCGATCCGACGCACGGGTTGCTCGCGGGTTGGATTGCCCAGCGCAACGCGTTGATCTCCGGGACCTTCGGGCTGGCCGCGCTGCTCTTGCACGATCGGGCGCGTCGCGAGGGCCGCTTGGGGCTGCAGATCGCCGCCTCGCTCTGTCTCGGCCTCGGCCTTTTCTCGGCCGAAGCGGCGCTCGGCATCGTGCCGTATTTGCTGGCCCACGCGTGGTTTCTCGACGGGCGCCGGCTGCGCAGCCTGCTCCCGTTCGTGCCGCCGCTGCTTGTGTGGGCGGCGATCTACAAGCTCGGCGACTACGGCGCGCAAGGCTCTGGCCTCTACACCGATCCGATCCATCACCCGGCGCTGTTCCTCGAGCAGGTTGTAACGCACGGGCCGATGCTGATCGCCGCCGCGCTCGGCCTGCCCGGCCCGGACTTTTACTTATTAATGCAACGACCGGAAAAGATCGCCGTCGTGGCGCTCTCCTACCTGCTCGTCATCGGCTTTGTTCTGACCCTGCGGCCGATCTTAAAGCGCGATAAAACGACCCGCTTCTTCATCACTGGCGCGCTTTTATCGGTCATTCCCGCCTGTGCGACCTTCCCCAATACCCGCTTGGTCTTCTTCGCCAGCTTCGGCCTGGTTGGCGCTCTTGCACAGCTGTTCGCGGCTTGGCGCGAGCGCGATGTCAGCGTGCGCCGAGCATGGGCGCGCCCGGTGGTGTACCTGACCGCGGCCTTCCACCTCTACCTCGCGCCGCTGATCTTCATCGCCAGCACCACGCAGATGATGATGCTCGACCACGTGCTCAACCGCACCGCCGCAGGCGTACCGAATGAGCCGGAACTCGCGACCCAGCGGCTGATCGTAGTCAACGCGCCCGACGCGACCTTCCTCGGCTACTTGGCCACGATTCGTAAAGACCGCGGCGAGCACGCGCCCGACAAAGTCCTGGCCATGTCCTCCGGCATTCGCCCGTTAACGTTGACGCGCACCAGCGCGACCTCGCTCACGCTCCAAAGCTCGGTCGCGCTCGTACAACCCGGCACCGATCTACTCCTGCGCACCGCCACGCCCTTCGAGGTCGGCTATCGCGTGGTCTTCACCGACGTTGCCATCGAGGTAACCCGCGTGAATGCAGAAGGCTGGCCCACCGAAGCGCGCTTCGACTTCGCCCGCCCGCTGGAAGACGCCTCCTTTCGCTTCATGCAATGGCAGCAGCAAACCCTGACGCCCTTCGCGCTACCGACCATTGGCGAGCGCATCGA
>CAITIQ010000455.1 GCA_903892415.1 uncultured delta proteobacterium
AGCATCAGAGTCAGTTCGCTTTTCGGGTGTTCTGAGCGCGCCGCCAGAGTTCATGCGTCGACTCATGCAAGGACGACGCCGACGACTAGAGGCGTGCTTCTATGCGACCCCTTTGGAAGATTTCACTGTGGCGCGCATTTCAACGCGTTTGAACCCGCAAGCACTTCGAGATCCCCTGGCACGCACCGAACGCTTGGTGGATCTTTGATCCAGCATGGGTGACCTTAACTCAGCAAGGTCTTGCAAAGCTAGGTTGGGTGGCAGTTGATGCGCGTTCGGAGATATAAGTGCCCATCGTGAGGACTTCGTTTGTCTTGGTATTCTCCTTGTTGGCAGGGTGTGCCGGCCGACCCACGCCGGTCGATCAACTTGCCGCCTCGCAGGCGGCTGTACGCGGAGCCGAGGAGGCTGGCGCCGACAAGCTCGACCCGGAAGCACAACTTTATTTGAAGTTGGCACGCGAGGCGCTCGAGAAGGGGAAGTCACAGATGGAGGTGGACGACAACGAAAGGGCTGATCGCTCGCTTCGAAAGGCCGAGGCAGATGCCGAACTTGCGAGGCAACTCGCCCGTCGGCAGACCAGCCGGACTCAAGCTGAGGAAGCCAAGAAGAACCTGCAGAAGCTGAAGCCGGTGACACCATGAAGACTCTTTGGACAGGGACATCAGGCTTTGGGTGGGCGCTCTCCCTTACGCTGCTCGGGGGCTGCGCGACGGTCGCACCGCCCAAGGAGCTGCTCGAGGCGCGCAAGAGTTACGAAAAGGCGCAAGCGGGGCTCGCGGCTAGCTTGGCGCCTGCTGCGCTAGATAGCGCAAAACAAGCCCTTCAGAAGGCCGAACGCTCGTTCAGAGATACCGAGGACTCTGCTGAGACGCGTGCCCTTGGCTACATCGCTGAGCGGCGCGCACGACTAGCAGCAGCGGCGGGAGAAACGGCCGAGGCCGACAACGCGAAGCTCACGGCCGAAAACGAATTCAAGGAGCGCAGCGCGCTCGAACTCGAGAAAGCGCGTTCGGCAATCCTCACCGAGAAGCAACGCGCCGAGGAAGAACGCTTGCGAGCAGAAGCGGAGAAAAAAGCCCGCGAAGAAGCCGAGCGTGGCCGAAGTGAAGCGGAGAGAGCTCGCAAAGAAGCCGAGCGCGTCGCCGCGGCGGCGCTCGCAAGCCTCAAAGAAATGGCGCAGGTCAAAGAAGAGCAACGTGGCGTCGTCATCACACTCGACGGCTCGGTTTTGTTTACTTCAGGAAAGAGTGACCTGCTCTCGATTGCCAAAGAAAAGCTCACGGCCGTCTACCGAGTCTTAAAGGACCAGAATCATCCGAAGCTTCGAATCGAAGGTCATACAGATTCGGTCGGCTCAGCAGACGAGAACCGCAAGCTGTCCCTAGCGCGCGCTGAATCGGTCAAAGCGCACCTGGTTTCACTTGGCTACCCAGGCGATCGGATTCAGTGCGCAGGGCTTGGACCCGACAACCCCGTGGCAGACAACGGCTCAGCTGAGGGGCGGGCCAACAATCGTCGCGTCGAAATCATCGTGAATCCCGCTCGATGATAGGGCCGGCTAGATCGTGAGACGACGGAAGCGAGAGCGGCCCCTCGAAACGATCGGGTCAGTACTCGTTCGCGACAAGCTTCTCAAGGAGGCGGTCAAAGAGACTCGAAACCCCGTCTCGAATCGCGATTGGGAAACCGCCGTTGGAACTAGAATCGCCGCCAAAACACGGCCCATTCGACTGGACCGTGGGTTGCTGATGGTGGTCGCATCATCCGCGGCCTGGTCAAACGAACTATCGCTCCTATCCCAACCGATTATCCAGCGGCTGCGCTCGTTGGGACTGCAAGTGAATGAACTTCGGTTTCGAGTCGGCGCAGTCGAACCAGACGTGGGAGCGAACCGAAGAGCGGCCAAGCTGGTACCCAACCCAACTCCACTTGATGCACCGCTCGTCGACAGCCTCGCACGCGTCGAGGATCCGGAGCTGCGGCAAGCGTTGCAAGCGGCAGCGGCGCGCATGTTGGGCTTTCGAAATAGTCGCTGAACACTAGCGAGACGTTGAGAGCCTCTTCGCGAGTCCTTCGAGGCGGTGCAATCGGAAGCGTTCATTGGCCGTGAGCGACGCCTGTTCCGACAGGGCAGTCACGTAGTCGAGAATCAGCGTGCGTGAGAGGTGCTTGAGCTTTGGGCCCAGCATCAGGAGTCCCTCCACCGCAGGCCCAGGGAGCATGAGGCCCGCCACTCGATAGACCTCGAGCATCCATTCGACCCAAGAGGCCTTCGAGAGTTCGGTCGACAATCGCAAGGCGTAAACGGCGAACGGCTCGAGTTGCTCGGGCGTGCAAGTCGAGCCCTTCCTCACCTCGGCGATCAAGTCGCTAAAGCAAGCGACCAAGAGCCGCTCAGCCTCTTCAGCTCGACCGAGTGCAAACGCCTTGTCAGCGAGCTTTGAGAGCGTGTTGAAGGACCCGATGATCCTGCCAATTTCTCGCCCGGTGGTTGGTTCTGGTGGACGGGCCGACTCGAGTTCAAGGTCTCGGATGTCGATCGCCCCTAAGGTCCTCGCCAAGTTGGTGGTGTTTCGCTTGGAGTGCGAATCAACAACCGTGAGGGAAAGTTCATGTTTCCCGATCGCGATGCGGTCCCCATGGCTGAGGTCTGCTTCCTGCTTGATCCTAGTTCCGTTTAGATTGACGCCATTGCGACTGCCCAAGTCCACCAACGTCACGCTGGTGGGAGTGACGCGCAACAGAGCGTGCCGCCGCGAGACCATCGCGTCGTCGATCGAAAGCTGACACTCCTCACTCCTCCCGATGACGAACTCACCTGGGAACAGCTCGACGTCATGTGCGAGGTATCGCAGCCGAAAGTGCTGCATCCACCTACCCTACTTCAGACCAACGAACGGTTCGAGCCCTTCGATGCGGGACATGAGGAATCGGTCATTGGGGCCGTATTTCGCAGATTCCTCACGGAGAACCGCAAGATAGTCGCGAAGCGAGGCTCCACCGCCACGAATACGCCGCAAAACAGTGTACAGCTCGTCGACAACGGCTTGAGGGAGTAGCTCCCGGCGAGCGGTGTAAAGCTCAAAGGTGAAGTCGACCCAGTCGGCTCGATTGGTGGTCGAAGCCAGCTTCATGGCGAGTCCGACGGCACGTTGGGCAAGCTGTGCGTCGAGAGAGGGCTCACGCAGGTTGCGGTGCAGAATGTCTTTAAGGGGACGCTCGAGCAGTCGCAGCGCATCTTCTTGACGACCCATCGCTAGCGCTTTTTCAGCGACGGCGCCCACGAGCGTGAGCTCGTTTACTCGAGTGTCGGGAGCAACAGCCTTGAAGGGGCTGGGGGAGATACGGGTGTCGTCAGCATTCGTCTCGTCATTGGGCTCGAGCCACGCTGCGGTCTGCATCGTCTGCAGCTCTGAACGCTTCGGACGCCCAGTATCGGGTGCCGCAACCCCGTGGATGGTCATCAGCTGGGTTCCAACCGTGATCGAATCACCATCAAGAAGCGCGGTAACGCCGCTTATTCGCTTCCCGTTCACAGTAACGCCGTTGCGGCTGCTCAGATCCTCCACAGCCGCTTGGCCGCCTCGTATGGTGAGCACAGCGTGTTGGCGCGAGATCAACGGGTCATCAATGCTGAGTTGACAGCGCGAGCTACGCCCGATGACGAATTCACCCTCGGGAACCTCGAGATTGTGACCCAGGTAGCGAAGCCGGACCAAGCGCTCATAATGTAGCCCAAGCGACAACAAGTTACCCGGCACAAAGTTCGAACAAAAGCTGTCGGAATGACCCGCCCGGGTTAACCGCGGGCGGCCACTTTGGAGGCCAACTCAGTTCGCCTCATGCGCGAATCAGCCGAAGAAAGCGCGCAACCGTTCGGGGATGGCGCCATAGGCCGTACACCTTGAGTTCGCCAGCACGGAAGAGGCGAAGGACTTCCCCCATCGACACGCGCTCGCGGGAAGGGGCATTGGGACGGCGGGTGGATGCGGGGGGCGGAGACGACCTCCGGTCATCGGTGTCCACAAGAGAAGGGTCGGCGTTCTCCCGGCCTAGAGCTACCTGTTTGAGGTTCTCCCAGTTGACACGGTCGAGACTCAGGAGCGCGCGCAGCGGGCCACCAAAGGTAACGGAGGGCATCCCGATGGCGCCATCGTGAAGCGTCAGTCGACCGTGATCGAAGCGGAGGGTGATGGCCTCACCTGAGTCGAAATCAACGAGAAATATGGTCGACTTCAAAGCCTGGAAGCTGCGGCGACTCGAGCGGTCCGCAAGGCTCTTCCGAATTCGATCGGCGTAATGACGCGCCAACACCGAGCTTTCGGCGAGGGGAACAATGTCTACCAGGGGCTCCAACACGGGCAAGGATAGAGCCAACCACCACTTCGTCAAGCGAACGCGATTGCCACCGGATCATGCGGCCATCGGAATGTGTGGAGCCGACTTGAGCAGCTTCTGGACTGCATCAGAATCCTCTACGAACTTCAGCACGGGCTGCAGCCCGGCCCCTGCCTCTTCACCGAATCCACCGCTTAGCGCAAGCCCTCGCGCGCGGGGTCCACTCAGCACCAAGAAGAGGTCCTTCTTCCCGCCCAGAACCGGCGCATCGATGACGTCAACAATGCGATCACGCTCAAGGTGCAGCTCCTCAGGCCCCCGTTGGATGAGCACGCGTCGGTCGGTAATCAGATAGCGAGTCGCGCGTTCGAGGCGAGCTGGCCTGACAATGCTTGCGTACATCACGTACACCGCAGACGCGCCAAGCAACGAAACACTGATCGCAACTGCGGTGACGAGCACAACAAAGGAGAAACTGCCCGGAGACAGCCCGGTGCCCAACACTTTACCAACGCCGTGAAGCGCATCGACCGCTGCCATCACAGCAGCGCAAACCAGGACCAGCCCTAAAACGGCTGAGAGGCCACCCCTTACGTTGGTTGGGAGAAGTCGACTCCAGTGCCGAGCCGGATGGGCAGACCACAACACGCGCTCCCCCTCATCCAAACGCTGCGCCAACAATCGCTGACCGTCTCCGGCGGGAGCCGCCGGAGTTACACCCCGCGCGAAAGCCCACACTCTGTCAGGCCCAACGAGGCCGTGTAGCTCAATGGTGATTCGACGCATCAGCGCTCCCGCGGGCACAGCTCGTACGAGCTCGAGGTCACCCACGTCTGCCCGATGCGGGTCCCATTGAATTCTCGCGAAGCTGATCGTTCGTCGGTCGATGAATCGCCTGTAGCGGCCACGTTGAACGATGATGCTGCGGTCGGTGATGAAGTACTCGAGCTCGGCCCGCCACCAAAGCGGGACGCGCCACAGCCCTACCGCCATGGCGGCGAACCAGGCGGAAAAGAGCATCATCTCCCCTACGTTCGCGCTCAAGAGCATCGAAACCGCGACGGCGCCCAACAACGTCGAGACCGAAACAAACGAAAAGACAATCGCTCCCCACTTGCACAAGGGTGGCACCGCAAGGCGCGCAGGCCTGCCTCGCCAAATAACGGGGCCGTCAAACAGTGACTCTCGGGAACCGTCAGAAGTCATCGCGGATCCTTCGACCACTCAGAACGAGAGATCGCTTTTCAGATCGTAGGGCAATCCAGACGAATGGTGGCGCTGATTGCGCGAATGGCAACCAAAGCAGAAACAAAAGTGGCGGGCATCTCCCCACACCGAAACGGGAAGCCCTAGTCGAGTGCGTGTGTTGGTGTTGGGGTAGCTGCAACTGTTTGAGCGGCCCCAAACTCTTTCTCCGCAAGGGCCAATCGACGGCGGGCCACTGCCAACCAATGATCCGTTGGCACCGCTGCCGCGAGATAGCGCTTCCACGCGATTACACAGACTTCAAGTGCAGCAACTTTGGTCTCGATGTCTGAGGCTCGTCGAGCCGTCAACCAATGCCCCAGGGCCCGGTAGTAGGCCTCGTCATAAGGTGGCACGAAAAACCAATTCGACCCGGATAACATTTGGTCCTTGGGATCGAAGGCGCGAGCGCGCTCGATGCTGGCGAGAGCGCCCTCGAGGTCACCAGCGCGGTCCAGCGCAACTCCCAGACTCCAGTAGGTCGTCGGCGATGCGAGGAAAGCCGTGCGTTGATCCGCAAAGCTGAGCAGTTCCACTGCGCCCCGATACCCCTCGATGGCGCGCTCTATAAGTCCACTGACCATAAAGGCCTCCGCCTGATTAGCCATCATGGTCGACCGCGCCGCGGGCATCGGCTCAAGCGCAATCCCGCGCTCGTAGGTCTCAACCTCGTTCTGCTGATTACCCGTTCGAGCCTCGGCAATTGCCAGGTCTGAATAGACTTCAACCTTGATTGGCTCCGGAACACTTGCGCTGCCAACCACCCAGGAGAACGCCGCCCTCGCGTCCTCCCAGCGCGCAAGCCCGAACATGACTTTTCCGTATAAAAGTCGAAGCTTCCAGTTGTTGGTGGAGCCAGCTTGAGCTTGATCGAGTTCAGCGCGCGCTTTGTGTAACTGTGCGTCCTCCGCCATAAGCGTCTCGGCAAAGGTGCTCGTTTGATCCTTTTGGTGGTCCAAGAGCCGGTCTTGAATCTGCTCGATCAGACGCTCTTCCTCGCTCGAGGAGGCAACACGCATCCGCTGCCAGCGGGTGGGTGCTCCCTCCGCGATCGATGCGGACAGCAACACTCCGACCGTGGCCAACCAAACCACACACCTCACCGTTTTTTTCCTTTTGGTTGGGAGGTGGGTGCGAGCCGAAGCGATTTTGCTTTCGCGAGGAGCGTCTCGCGAAACGACAGGCGCGAGCTAACCTTGGCCGCCGACTCCAAGCGAACGGCTGCGCCCGCTTTGTCCTTGGCCGCCAACGTCAGACCCTCGAGGACGAGCCTATCCACCTCCGATACCGCACTAACTGAACTCGATGTGGCTCCCGTTGCTGCGGCAACAGCCTCGTCCCAGGCACCTTCGGCGGTCGGGCCCTCGCCTGCGCGCAAGCGGAACAACGCGATAGCAAACAGCACCTCCGGCAAACCTTCTCGGGCACGCTGAGCTTCCGCGAGAAACGAAAGAGCATCCTGCACGCGGCCCGATTCGTTTGCTTTTTCATCACTAGCCTTCTCTTCGGCAGCGCTGAGTACGAAGGCAGCTTCCACCAGTACGCGGGCACGCTCCTCCGTGCGCATCAGCGAAATACGCGGAACGAGCTTCCGATAGGCCGGCTCGGCGCGGTCGAGCTTGCCTTCTAACGCGAGACTTCGCGCGAGCGCCCAAAGTGCGCGCGGTTCATCGAAGGCGCCTGGCGCCCCACGCTCGACCGCTTCCAATCGCTCGAGTGCCTCGCCGGACTTGCCCAACGACAGAAGTGCTCTTGCTCGCGCCAGGTTTGCGCCCGGCCGACCGGGCCACAAAGCCTCTGCTTCTTCGGCCAACGAGAGGGCCCGCCCAGCGTCATCGAGAAGCTCGATGTGAGCCCTCGCTACGAGGTTGCAATATTGTTCCTGCTGCGGGAAACGCACTTTGCGCCAGAAGGTTGGCTTGCCGGTCCTTGGGCTTACCTGACACTCCTTTGGACGACTGGACGCCGCAGCGACTGCGGCCAAATTGGGATCCGCCGCGACCCCGAGCGGAACGCCCGAAAATCCAGCAAGTACCAAATACAAGGCCGCACTCGACATGGTTGCGCAGTCTATCAGGCACCAGCTTCTCGGCTAGTGTGCGCGCCGCTAGGCGAAGGCAGGCCGCACGATGATCGTCTCGTCGCGCTTCGGACCAACACTCACGAGGTCGATCGGAACCTCCGTCTCTGCCTCGATCAAGGCCAAAAGCGCGCGCGCGTTGGCTGGGAGTTCGGCCAGCGAACGCGCGCCGCCCAGCGACTCTTGCCAGCCCTCGAGGTCACGAAAAACCGGCTTCACGGAAGCCAGGTCGTCGGCGGGTAGATTCCGCGTCAGGCCCGACGCCGTTTCGTATTCGGTGCACACGCGAACGACTGGTAGCCCGGTGAGTACGTCGAGCTTCGTGACAGCCCAGCCGTCCACGCCGTTGACTCGGGCCGCGAAGCGGAGCGCGGGCAAATCGATCCAACCGGTGCGTCGCGGTCTACCGGTCACGCTACCGAACTCACCGCCGTTGGTTCGTATCGTCTCACCGGTTGCGTCGTGCAGTTCGGTTGGGAAGGGGCCAGCGCCAACTCGAGTTGCATACGCTTTGGTGATGCCGAGCACGCGACCGATCCGACTCGGACCAATACCAGCCCCGGTGCAGGCTCCACCCGCAACGGCCGACGACGACGTCACGTACGGGTAGGTCCCGTGATCGAGATCGAGAAGAGTACCTTGGGCGCCCTCCAACAGAGCGCGCTTTCCTCGACGAAGCTCGCTATCGAGACGCTCGCTGGTATCGCCAACCAAACCCGCCAGTACTTCCGCTGCGGCCCGCACCGACTCAAGCACAACGATAAGCGACGGGAGCTCCCCACCGAGGGCCTTTGCCGTTGGCTCCCAGGCAGCAAGCTGCGCTTCAACACGCGGACGCAGTAAAGCTGGGTCCACGAGATCGAGAACTCGCACGCCACGACGGCCCGCCTTGTCCTCATAGGCCGGGCCAATACCACGTTTGGTCGTGCCAATGGCTTTGGCGCCCGCTCCGCTCTCACGCAATCCGTCGATCACCACGTGGTGCGGCAAGATCACGTGCGCTCGCGGGCTCAAGAGCAATCGCCCCCGCGCCGAAATGCCTTTGGCCTCGAGCGCGGCGATCTCTGCCACCAAGACCAATGGGTCGATCACCATCCCCTCGCCCATCAAACACAAGGTGTGGGGTTGAAGAATGCCGCTCGGAACGAGCCGCAGAATCACCTTCTGGTCTCCAACGACCAGCGTGTGCCCCGCATTGGGGCCGCCGGCATAGCGAACAACGACGTCTGCGTGCTCCGCCACGAGGTCGACGACCTTGCCTTTGCCCTCGTCCCCCCACTGTGCGCCTACCACAACAACCGAACTCGCCATCAAGCGGGCTTATCGTGTGTCCCGCGCCGAGAAGCAAGGCAGCCGAGTGTCGATAAGAGCCTTGCCTTCATCGACGCGCGCGGCGATGTTCGCGCCAGAGGACCTCATGACGGAACCGCACGCACCCAAAGAGCGAAACGAAGCTGAAGAGATCCCGAAAGTGGACGTGAACGAGCGTGGTGCCAAGGGCGCCGACGGCTCGCCGCAGACCATGAACAAGCGGCTATTCGTCCAGCTGCTCGTTTTCGATTGTGACAGCAGCTTGAATCCGGACCACGCCATTGAGCAGCTCAAGACCGCACTCAATTCTCGCTCCGTCCGCGGAGTCATTTACCAGGACGTAAACGCTCCACGAGGACTTGGTGTCCTCACCTTCTCGGACGATCCGTCGACCTTCGTCGCACACGTCCGGCCGGCAATTCTCAGCCTGCCCGGACTCGTTCAACGAATCGATCACAACATGCTCGGGCGAACCTACTCGCAAGGATATGAGCAAGACCTGGGCTTTTGGCTGCTCGACCGCCCAATGTCCGTGATGGAGAATCCCGCGTGGCCGTGGCACGTTTGGTACCCTCTTCGGCGAACCGGCGCGTTTGCCAAACTCGACGGCCGAGAGCAAGCCAGCATTCTTCGCGAACACGCCATCATTGGACGAGCCTATGGCTCACAAGACTTGGCGCATGACGTGCGCCTCGCGTGCCACGGGCTCGACGCATCGGACAACGAGTTCGTCGTCGGACTAATCGGGCAGGACTTGCACCCGCTTTCTCACGTGGTCCAATCGATGCGCAAAACGCGGCAAACGTCAGAGTACATATCGCAAATGGGGCCCTTCTTCGTTGGCTACGCGGCCGCTCGATTGGGCGCCAAGGGCAGCTGATACCCCATTAGGGCGTAGTGGTCGGCGGCACTGCCGCCGGCTGCGCTACCGGTTGCTTTGCATACCAATCCTGGGCGGCTTGGTAATTCTGCTCAAGATAGTTGGCTTCACCGTCGCGGCGATTGTGGAGGCCCTTCTTGTTGGCCTTATTGGTGTGTTCAACCTTCATCGCACGAACGGCCGCAGCGATGGCTTTCACGTCCTTCTTAACGACGGCCTCGCGGATCTGCATGAAGTGTTTGCGGCGCAGGGACTTCTTCTTGCCCATCGAGTCACCGCGGTTGTAGACGACGGAAAGAATAACGGCTTGAGAGTACGGGTCCATCTGGCCGTAGCCAGGGAATATTTTCTCCACCTTAGCTTCAAACTTCGGAATGGTGACGTCCTCGTACACCTTCACCGCAGCCTTGTATTGAATGTCGATGTCCTTGGTTGCGACAACGGCTGCCTTATTCGCCTTCTTCTTGGGCGGGACTTTTTTCCCCTTAGCGGTGATTGAGGGGACGTAGTCGTCAAGCTTGTCGAGTTGCTCCGGCGTTAAGTGTCCGCCCCAATCCTTCTTGAAGCCCTCTTGTGTCTGGTACTTGAGGTCATACCCCATGCCGACGGTCAAACCAGAGTAGCCTTTGGGCCAATGCGGTAACGGGTTGTAACGCGATCGAATAGCCTTCTCGTCTCCGCCTGCAACCTCCCATGCTGCAATGAATCTCGATTTGGATGAACTGAACCCGTCATCGGGAGTCTCTGGGGCCGTAGCATCCGTTGGCTTGGCGTCCGCGGGCGGGGTGGTGGGATTCAGATCGTCCATGGTCGAGGTCCTCGTGGCGGTGGACAATGTAGGTCAAGTCGCTTTCCCGAGGGGGAAATGGCTCATCACGCCCTGACTGGTCATCCGAAAGACCAGTCGTTGCACAATACGTGCAGAGCGAGAACCTGACGTATGGGTCGAACGTGCTGTTCGGCTGAGGCACGCGACTTGCCAATACCGGGTTATGACCTCGCTCCTCGCGCGACCACAGAACCTCCAGCTCTTCGCAGACCTAGCCGACACCTTCGACGTACGCAGCTTTGAAGTCACAGAGGGGCTGAATTCGCTTTTTTCGGTCGACATCGTTGCCCGCTGCGCGAATCCAACGGTCGACCTGGAAGAAGCCATCGGCAAGTCAGCGGCCTTCCGTATTGAGACACTCGTGGGTGCCTATGGCGACGCACCCGCCCCACTCTGGTCGGGTATCATCGCTGATATCGAACAGCTTGCCTCCGAGGACGAGGGGCTCTCCACATATCAGTTGCGTCTGGTCCCGAGCTTTTGGCTCCTTACGCAACGAACGAACTGCAGGGTCTTTCAGCAGATGTCCGACCTCGACATCGTCAAGGCGATGTTCGACGAGTGGTCTCTCCCTTATGAGAACGCATGCTCCGGCAGCTACAAGACCCGCAAGTATCGAGTGCAGTATCAGGAGAGCGATTATGCATTCGTTTGTCGGCTGCTCGAGGCGGCGGGCGTCAGCTATGTGCTTGAGCAAAGGGAGTCCACGACGACGATCATTCTGCGAGATGCGCCGGAGAGGGTTGAACCACGGCCGGTTCCACTACAACACGTTGGGGAGCCGACCACAGGCCAGCTCTACGCGACTAGCCTACGCACTCAGCGGCGCATTCGCTCGGGCCGTACCACGTTTGCAGATCACGATCCCCGGCTGCCTAACGAGCCACTCTTGGGCCAAGCGAGCTCCAGCGGACATCCGCTCGAGTCCCGACTGGAAACCTTCAAGTACATTCCTGGTGCGTTCAAGTTTGGCAACTCCGGTCCCAAGGATACGCCCACGGCAGACGACCGCGGCCGCTCGCGCTCAGACCCTGACGAAGCGGGGCGAATCGCCGGGCGAGACGCAGCGGCCAAGGTTGCCCGATCTCAAAGGGTTTCTTTTAACTCCAATTCGCTCGATCTTCGGGCCGGTACCGTACTATCGATTGTCGGGCACCCAACTGCAGAGCGGTTCAAAACCCTCTTACTCGAGAAGGTCCGATTTTCCGGCTCACACGACGCTGAGGTAGCTATTTCGGCTGAAGCGGTAAGCGCGGATGCTTCATACCACCCTGCTTCCAACACGCCGATTCCCAGCATTGCCGGTATTGAATCGGCCACAGTCGTCGGCCCCCCTGACGAGACGATCCACTGCGATGAGTTCGGTCGGATACGAGTCCAGTTCCACTGGGATCGGTACGGGCAAATGAATGAGTACTCCTCTTGCTGGATCCCGGTCAATCAACCGTGGGCAGGAGAAGGCTTTGGCATGGTGAACCTACCGCGGATTGGACAGGAGGTAATCGTATCCTTCTTAGGCGGTAACCCCGAGGAACCTGTCGTGGTCGGTCGCGTGTTCAACAACCTCAAGCGACCGCCCTTCTCGTTGCCCCAAGCCAAGAACGAGAGCGGGTTCCGCAGCAAGAGTGTGCCCGACACTGGCGGCTACAGCCTGCTTCGCTTCGTCGACACGGCCGGAGAAGAACTGGTCGAGGGCCGAGCCGAGAAGGACATGAAGACGCGTGTGAACAACGACAAGGCGCTGTCCGTCGGTCGTGACCGCAGTATGTCGATCGAACGCGACGACGAAGAGAAGGTCGCCGGCATGCAGCGGGAGTCCGTCGGCAAGGATAAGTTGTCCCGCGTCTTTGACAGCCTGCTATCAATCGTTGGCAAAGAGCGCCTGCTCAAGACCGTCGGCAACATGATATCGCAGGCGAAGTCCCACGCGATCTCGAGCGACGAGACGATCAACCTGACCGTCGGCAACTCCCTGATCTATATGGACAAGGACAAGATCGTTATTCACGCAAAGACAGTGCTCGTGAATCCTGACGTTACACCTAGCCAAAAGCCCAACGCCTGAGCCAATGAAGCTTGCCCACGTAGACGTTAGAGGGATACGCGGACTTCCTGACCTCTCCTTCTCGCTCCAGGCAGGCGGAACAGGCGAGCCCTACGACAGCTTCGTCATCTTTGGGCCCTGCGGGTCCGGTAAGACACGTCTGCTGGAAACGATCATCGCCGCCAAAGAAACGATTGGACCCTACGTGGGTATGGTGCGCCCGAGCGATTGGATGCGGGACGAGAAACAGGGAGCGCGCGTAGAGCTTGCATTCTCGCTCAACGAGGAGGAACGGCTCGCTGCGCCCAATGCCGGAAGTCCCGCACGGGCGCTCGCACTTTGGTCTTCCCAAGGGCTTGGCTCCGAGGCCGATCGCGGGCTTGTTCGACTCCTCGAGCGCTATGAGCACCTACCAACGAGCGGCAAGTTTGAATACTTCCCCGAGAACCGTCAGCGAGCCTGGGGCGCACGTTCTGACGGGCTGGGGGCACTCGAGCAAAGTCTTATGCGACTAGCGAAAGACCCCCAGAAGTTCTGCTTCTTACCTCGCTTTCTAACCTCGCTACGAGGAGACGCGACCAAGACTCGTGCCTTTGCAGATGCCGTCCAATCGCTCACCGAGACCATTCGAGTCAAAGAGCCAGAGGACCAGGATGACGACACGTACTTCAAGAACCGCTTTGGCCAAGCGGTGTTCTTTAGCCAGCTCTCTTCTTCAGAGACGGACGCTGTGCTCATTGCCGCTACCTCGGTCAACATCGCCCTAAATCAATCGATTGTTTTCCTAGACCGACCGGAGCTTTACGTTCACCCAAGCCGGCTTGGGCAGTGGCTTGCTGGCCTAGCCAAGCTAGGCCGTAATAATCAGTGGCTGATCGCTACATCCAGCCCCGTGGTCAGTACCAGCGTGACGAAGGCCCAGCTCCTTACCTTGGGAGCGCAACAATGAAACTACGCAGCGTTCAGACCAGTGGCGTACTGGGGCTTCCCGACGGAATCTACGATTTCTGGGACGGGGAAAAGCCGCACGCCCTCGTGGTCATTGCCGGGGAGGAAGCGACCGGCAAGACACGTCTATTGGAGGTCATTGCAGCGGCTCGCGAGGTTCTATCACCCGAGACGGAGGACTTTGACCAGGAGTCCTTCGTACGGGCGGGCAGCCGTTCGGCAAAGGCTCTCTTGTGCTTTTATCTGAGTGAACAAGAGCAGGCTCTCATCGGTGCAGAATCGAGGGACGTCCAGGCCGAAGTTATCTTTGGTGCCGATCCAGCGGTGGCGGCCCCCGACCAAACCGACCCGGGGCTTCTCTACCTGATTGAGCATTATGAGCACAGCGCCACCGTCAGTAAACTTGAGTACTTCGCCGAGAACCGGCGGCTCGACGTCGGTGGTGGTGAGATGTCCCTCGAGCCCGAGACCCAACAGGCGTTCCGAACCAGCAAGAGTCCTCGCAAGTACGCATTTGTCCCAACGTTCCTAGACTCGCTCCGTACAGGTAACGAGCAGCGGGCTGCTCGTTTTGCGCGGGGACTCGAGGTGTTGCGAACGACCTGTAGCTTCGACCTCGCCTCGGGAAAACTGTACTCCCGCAATCTCGCCGTGCGCAGCTTGTTGGAGCTTTCCTCGAGCGAGGCGGACGCTGTACTCATCGCGGCAACCGCGAGCCTTGTCGTCTTGTCCAACTCTATTCTGCTGATCGACCGGCCCGAGTTGTACCGACAGGACACGCAAGACTTCGTGACAGGGCTCCAGCAGCTCGGGGATGACAATCAAATCCTTATAGCCACCACCTCGGCCGAGATGAGCGCCAAAGATTCTAGTCGCTGTCTCGTCAAGCTTGACGCACGCACGCCGCAATCGCTGTCTTCCTAGTTAACGCCGGAGCGCTATGACTTCCTATCACTTCAATGAAGCAATGTTCGCTCTGCCGGACGTAGAGAGGCTGGTCGACCACTCGAGGCAGTTCCTCGAGATCACCACCGAGGACGGCTCAACACTGGATCTCGTGATCGCGCGCACCCCAATCATCGAGGGCCAAGCCCTGCGAGCGGCAGTCGAAAACGGGCTCACGGAGCAGCGACGCTCGTTGCGAGCCTTCAGCGTCCTATCAGCGAGGGAGCGCGAATACCCCGCGCTACACGGGATTGAGGTTCGGCTGCGCTTTATCGACAAATCAGAGGGGCCTATCTACCATCATGAATTCCACACGCTGATGGGCAATACCCGAGTGGGGTTTCACGCGATCTGCGCAGTAGCGCGCGCCGACTACTGTGACTCTTGGATGGAAGCCATGCTCGAGAGCGTGAAGACTCGAAACTTCGGTACCTAGCTACTTGCGTGTCAGGTCCAGGCCGAGATGAATCGTGACAAACACGAGAGCGAGGCCCAGCAACACGTAACCAGCAGTCCCGTTCCCCGAAGTAACCAGCCAAGAACCGGAGACGGCAAGCGCTCCAGTCACGAGGCCACTGAAGACTCGGCGTCCAAACCGATCGAGGGCGCCGGGTAACTTCGTATCCACCGTTGAAACGCTCACTCTACCGAGCCTTAGGTCTTCAAGCACCTCTCGCGCAAGTTGCGGAAGGTCGTACGTCGACTGCCCTAGTCTTTCGACCCCGCGCAGCAGGTCGTTGCCAATTCGCTGAGGCGAATAGCGCTTCTTCAGCAGTTCAACAAAGTACGGCTTCGATTCGGTCAATACATCCAGGTCGGGATAGATCTCCTTACCCACGCCTTCGATCGTCATCAGCGCTTTACCCACTAGGAGAAAGTCTGGGGGGATCTCGAGTCCAAACTTCTTGGCTCCTCCGAGGAGGTCAGAAATCATCGATGACAGAGCGATCTCTCGAAGCGGCTTGTTGAGATACTTTTCACTCAGCATACCCACCTCGGCACGGTACGCTCTCATATCGACTCTGCGGGTCGGCGTCCCCATAGCGTACAAGGCATCAGCTATGGCGATATGGTCATTGCGCCCCGCACCAACCATCAGGTCTATACACCTATCCCGCATCTCGGGGGAAAGACGGCCGACCATGCCCAGATCAATCAGCCCGAAGACTGGATTCTCGGGCGTTCCGGAAATAAGGATGTTGCCCGGATGGGGGTCGGCGTGGAAAAAGCCATCCTCGAAGATCATCTTGATCACGACTCCGACGGCCGTCTTAGCAATCTTCTCCCCCGAGAAGCCCTCCTGTTCGATAGCGTCATAGACCTTCTTTCCCGGAAGAAGCTCGAGAGTCAGCACAGACTTTGAGCTTGCGTGCTTGTGCGGTAGCGGAAACCGCACCTCCGAGTGCCCTTCAAAGTTCTTGCGGAAACGCAGAGCGTTATCGGCCTCTAGCGTAAAGTCGAGCTCGGCTGTGATGGCTCGGTCAAACTGCTCGACGAGCCCTACCGGATTGTACGTACCGGACTCGGGTATGGTGCGTTCCACGAGGCGCGCTAAGTGATGGAGCAGGTCGAGGTCGCTGGTTACGGTCGCACGTATGCCGGGGCGTTGGACCTTGATGACGACATCGACCGCACCGTCATCCGACTTGAGCCGAGCGCGATGCACTTGTCCAATCGAGGCTGCTGCTAGCGGTTTCTCCTCGATGCTCTCGTAAAAGGTATCGAGCGAAGCTCCCAGCGACACTTCAATCGCCTCGGCGATCTTCTCGAACGGCAGCGGGGAAACCTCATCTTGGAGCTTCTTCAACTCGAAGGTCCACTCACTCGGCAGCAAGTCGGTGCGAGTCGATGCAATCTGGCCCAACTTGACGAAGGATGGGCCTAGGTCCATTGCCACCAGTCGCACGCGCTCTGCTAGCGGGCTCTTGGCTTCCTCTTTGCCCCGCGCTTCCGCTTGAGCCAACTCAGGATCTTCACTGCTTTGCGGCGGCTCCGACGCCCCCTTCGGCTTCGCGCCGAGACCAAGCCTACGCGCGACGTCGGCAAAGCCGTGGCGCACCAAGACGACGTAGATTTGCCTCAGGCGACCAAGCTCACGAAATGTGGAAAGGAGGTTTGCCATGGCTGAGCGTGGTGCCGGTTAGAGCATGGAATCAGCCCGTGTCCCACTGCGGCGAAAATCACACTTTGCACAACCATGAACAAAGGCTATACATAGCCATGCTTCGTCGCTTGAATCGACTCGTTTGGTTGCTTTCCACCTCGTGCCTCCTCGTCGCTTGCGAGAACGAGTCTTCAACCGAATCGGGGCCCGAACCCGAGCCCACTCCGCAGGCGGTTGGAGCATGCACCTACACCAATCCGTTCTCCAATGCGGAAGAGTGCAAGCTCTACATAGGAGCCACCTGGACGCTAGAGACAGCTGGAACCGATTGCGAGACGGGCGTGCTGGGCGCACCAGGTACCTTCGCAGAGGGTGGACAATGCGACTATCCAGCGACGCTCGGGAGCTGTGTAGTAGCAGCAGATACTGTCTACGAGTACGAGCTGGTGTCACCGGGAACCGACAGCTCAGCGTGCGAGAGTTCGAAGATGGGCTGCGAAGTCTTTGCTCAGGGCATTTTCGAGCCCGGCCTAACCTGCGAGGGCATCGTTGGCGGCGGCGGCGGCAACGCTACCGTGTTCGTGCAACCCTATAAGGTCTGCAAAGATCCGCTCGAGGGTGAACCATTGGGGCAAGGGCCCGACGGCCAGGTTTGCACGTGGACCTTGATCTCTGCGTCTACCGAAGAAGGTAGACGCTATGCCGACTACGCGTCTTGCGAGGACGTGCTGACACAGCGCCCTTACTACGCAACCGCGCCCGCAGGAACCACCGCGGCGCAGGATCCGCGCCTCAATGACGCAGCCTACGTGGCGGAAGTAGATTGGGCACGCAAGCAGGTCGAAGCCAGTGCATGTATCTGTTGCCACTCCAATGCGCTAGCTCCGGAGGGACCATCACAATGGTTCGTTGAAGCAGATGGGATCTGGCTTGATTCGATCTCGGATACGGGCGTCGCCATGATGGCGGGGCTCGCTGATTCGCGAGCATTTGGCGCCTTTGACCAGGCGGACAACAATGGCTTCGACCGGACGGTGGTAGGCGTACCGACCACTGACAACGAGCGTATGCGTAGCCTCTTCACGGCTGAGTGGGAGCGAAGAGGCTATTCCCTTGCAGACGCCGAGAGCATTCCAGCGTTCGGTGGACCCTTGGTTGATCAGTTGGAGTATGTGCCGAGCGCTTGTGAAGCCGGGCAAGGGCTAGCCGCCGACAATACAGTCGAGTGGACGGGCGGAAGTGCTCGCTATCTCTATATCTTAGATCCTATGGCCGACAATCCGGGAGTACCGCCCAATCTCGATCAGCCCGCCGGAACCCTCTGGTTCGTGGATGTGCCAGATACTGCAGAAGCCTTCTCGAGTGGCATCAAGTACGGCGAGCTAACCGGGGATATGCGCAAACAGCTGCCTAGCGGCGCCGCTCCGGCGCTCAGCCCTGGGCAGACCTATTACCTCTATGTCCTCTCGGACATTGGCATTCCGGTGACTCGCTGCCTGTTCACAGCTCCGTAAGGAACTTCAAAGCTGGCTCGAATGGAGCGCGCGCAGTGGCGCCCCTCGGCGATGGCCCACACCACCAACGATGGGCCTCGCCGCGCGTCACCCATGGCAAAGACGTTAGGCACATTGGTAACGCCCCGCTCGTCCGCTACCAGCCGCTGGTTAGCCCCCAACGTCAGGCCTAGATCAGCGTAAAGAGATCGCTTCCACGGACCAACGAATCCCGTGGCGAGCAGGACTAGGTCAGCCCTTATTCGACGTTCCGGGCCTGCAGCGGAGAAGCTGCCGTCGGGCTTATGCTGTGCGTCGCGCACTACAAGCCATTCAACGCGACCGTGTTCACCCTCGGCGGCGGTGGTCATGAGCCCGTACTCGCGTGTGCCTCCTTCTTCATGAGCCGAGGAAGTCCGAAACACCAAAGGCCACTCGGGCCAAGGGTTGTCCTCTCCTCGCGTTGCCCCCGGACGTACCATGAGCTCTAGCTGCGAAACGGTAGCGGCCCCCTGACGGAGTGCCGTTCCCAGGCAGTCAGCGCCAGTGTCCCCGCCCCCGAGAATAACGACATGTTTGCCAGCTGCGGACAGCGTGGGGTCGCTATCGGCCTCGCTTGCGACAAGACGATTCTGTCGCGTCAGATAACGCATTGCTGGAACGACGCCGGTCAGCTCCGCCCCCGGCACCGCCAGCGGTCGCGATTCAAGCGCGCCCACCGCGAGCGCGATGGCGTCGTATTGCGCAAGCAACTCGGCAGCGCTCAACTCACTACCGACATCAACACCACAAACGAAGCGAACGCCATCACGGGCCATTTTGCGAATACGGCGATCGAGATGGGACTTATGCATCTTAAAGTCAGGAATACCATATCGCAGTAGGCCCCCAGGCTTGTCGTCTCGCTCGAACACGGTCACGTCGAAGCCCAGGTCGCAAAGCTCGGCTGCGCAGGCAAGCCCAGCAGGCCCCGAACCCACGATAGCGATGCGACGAGCTGCACGCATGCTCGAGGTGGGAGCAACGCTGATCGGTGGTTCGGCGTCCGCCTCAGCAGCTTGGTCAGCCTCAAGTTGTTCGGCTCGCTCCGCTAACGAAAGCTCCACCTGTTTGATTGATACTGCATCACCGGAGATCGCCAATACGCAAGCAGCCTCACAGGGGGCGGGGCAGAGTCGACCGGTGAACTCGGGAAAGTTGTTTGTCGCGTGGAGCCGCTCTACAGCAGCCTCGAACAGCCCCTGCGAGACGAGACGATTCCACTCGGGAATGAAGTTCCCGAGCGGACACCCACTGTGACAGAACGGAATACCGCAATTCATGCAGCGAGCAGCCTGCTCAGCCAAGACACTTCCTACTTGAGCCGTCTCGAACTCGAGGCTGTCCCCAAGTCGCTCTGCAACTGCCCGCTTCTGCGTGCCGATCCTCGGAGTCTCGACGAATGGCAAGTAGCGTTTCTTGGGCTCACTCGGCAGCGACATGGGGAACCTCCGAGATCTTTGATTTGACGACGGTGTCCAAAGCGGTGCGGGGTAGCACCTTCACGAACTTAGAAAGGATCTGACTGTCACTTGATATTCGGCGCGCGAGGCCACTGTTTGTAAGCGCAACATGCTCGTTGAGTAGCGTACAAATCTGGGCAAGGTCGGCTTCATCTGGAGTGGAGGTGGCGACCATCTCAGGATTACAGCGAGCAGGAAAGGACCCGTCCTCGTCGAGGACATAAGCCACACCGCCGCTCATCCCTGCGCCGAAGTTCCGACCCGTTCGGCCAAGAACTAGAACGACGCCACCTGTCATGTATTCACAACCGTGCGCGCCGCAACCTTCCACCACTGCGCTCGCACCACTGTTGCGCACGGCAAACCGCTCGCCGGCGCGCCCGCAAAAGAACGCACGCCCCGACGTGGCACCGTACAGCGCGACATTGCCCACAATGACATTCTTCTCGGCAACGAAGGTAGCGGCGCTCGGCGGCTTCACCGCGAGGACAGCACCAGAGAGCCCCTTGCCGACATAGTCGTTGGCGTCTCCTTCACACACAATCAGCAAACCTCGCGGCGCAAACGCCCCCAAGCTCTGTCCAGCTGAGCCGGTCAATTGCACCTGAATCGTGCCTTCGGGTAGACCTTCCTCACCATAGCGCTTGGTCAATTCATGCCCCAAGCGTGTGCCGAGCGCACGGTCTTGGTTCGTAATGTTGGAATGAATGACCACGGCCTCTCGATAAAAGAGCGCCGGCTCCGCTCCGTTCTGCAGGACTTCCTCAACAGCCGTGAGGCGACGCTCGTTGATAGGCTGCACCGCAAGGCGCGCGGCAGCCTCCCTGCGCGACCGCAATGCGGTGCTGGTCTCTCCGTCCAAAAGGTGCGCAGCATCAAGGATCGCACTCAAATCGACTTTAGACGCTTTGGGATGATGGACCTCCCGTTGCGACAGCAGGTCCACTCGCCCAATCAGCTCGTCCATTGAACGGAATCCGAGTTCAGCCATCATGACGCGTAGCTCCTCGGCGATGAAGCGGAAGAAAGCTACGACGTGCTCAGCCCTACCAGTGAATCGCTCGCGCAGAGTTGGGTTCTGCGTAGCGATCCCAACTGGGCAGGTATCGAGATGGCAAACTCGCATCATCACACAGCCCATGACTACCAATGGCGCGGTTGCGAACCCAAACTCTTCGGCGCCCAACAACGCTCCGATGAGCACGTCCCGGGGAGTCTTCATCTGGCCATCTACCTGCAGGACAACCCTGTCCCGCAACCCGTTCCTCACCAGCACCTGCTGCGCTTCGGCCAACCCGAGCTCCCATGGAGCCCCCGCGTGTCGAATCGATGTAACAGGGCTCGCGCCAGTCCCGCCGTCGTGGCCGGCGATCAAGACGACATCGCTTTTTGCCTTGACCACCCCAGCAGCAACAGTCCCGACACCCACCTCCGCTACAAGCTTCACTGAGATCCGCGCGCGCGAATTCGCCGAACGTAAGTCATAGATGATCTGCGCAAGGTCCTCGATCGAGTAGATGTCATGGTGAGGAGGCGGACTGATCAGCGTTACTCCAGGCGTCGAGTGACGCACCGCAGCTATATGTGGATACACCTTGTGCCCGGGAAGCTGCCCCCCCTCGCCGGGCTTGGCCCCTTGAGCCATCTTGATCTGCAATTCATCCGCGTGGGTAAGGTAGTAGCTAGTCACGCCAAAGCGGGCGCTCGCTACTTGCTTGATTGCCGACCTGCGCCAATCGCCGTTGTCGTCACGCTGCATCCGGCGGGAGTCCTCTCCGCCTTCACCAGAGTTTGAACGACCGCCCAAACGATTCATTGCTATCGCCAGTGTCTCGTGCGCCTCCTGGCTGATGCTCCCAAAGCTCATGGCTCCGGTGGCGAATCGAGGCAATATCTGCTCGACAGGCTCCACCTCCTCGAGCGGTACGGGTGGGCGTGCCTTTTTGATTGTGACTAGGCTGCGCAAAGTACAAGCCCGCTCCGCCTGTTCGTCGACGGCACGTGCATAAGCCTTAAACACTTCTCGCTTACGGGTGCGGGTCGCGTGCTGCAGCTTGTAGACGGTCTCCGGGTTGAACAGATGAAGCTCCCCATCTTGTCGCCATTCCAGCTGGCCCCCCGTCGTAAGCAGAGGCAACTTCCGACTTTCGTAGGCACGTCGATGATGAGTCAAAGCCTCAGCGGCTACGTCTCTAACGCCGACCCCGCCGATGCGGGAGGGGGTCTGTGTAAAGTACCGTTCAATCAACTCCGGCCCGAGACCGATTGCCTCGAATATCTGCGCACCGCGGTAACTCGCGACGGTGCTGATACCCATCTTGCTCATTACTTTGACGACTCCCTTCTCGATTGCGCGAAGGAAGTTCATGCGCAGCGTCTCCTCACCGCAGGAGACCGGCACAAAGCCCTTCGCGACCAGGCTGGGTAGTGCGTCCAAGATCAAGTAGGGATTGACGGCGCTAGCCCCGTAGCCGAGCAGCAACGCAGCCTGATGCACCTCGCGTAATGCTCCCGTCTCAACGATGAGGGTAACCCTGGTACGGCGCTTTTCACGCACGAGATGGTTGTGGAGACCGGCAACCGCGAGCAAGGCTGGGATGGGCGCAGCGCTGGCGCTTACCGCTCGGTCGGAGAGAACCAGCACTTTGGAGCCATCGGCTATCGCATTGTCAGCCTTTGCAAAGAGAGCCGACAGAGCAGGCTCCAAGCCTTCACTGCCCTCGTCGACCGGAAAGATCATATCGAGCACTGTTACGCCGAAGGGCCCGTCTCCGAAGTGCGCAATGCGGCGAAACCGCGCCAGCTCTTCATTATTGAGAAACGGGGTATCACACAGCACGAGGTGCGCACTCTCGGGCCGCGCCTCGAGCAGATTGCCCTCTGGCCCTACTGCGGTGGCTAAGCTGGTCACCAACTTCTCGCGAATCGCATCGAGCGGTGGGTTTGTCACCTGCGCAAAGAGCTGCTTGAAGTAGTCAGAGAGGGGCCGCGGTTGACTCGATAGTATCGCTAGCGCAGCGTCATTACCCATCGAACAGGTTGGCTCCTCACCTTGGGAGGCCATTGGCGCAACCACCATCCTCAGCTCCTCCTCGGAGACGCCAAACGCGACCAGTCGTCGCCGAAGTTCCTCTGGCTTCAACACCGGAACCGCATCCCCGGCCGGAAGGCTTGCGAGCGGAATGAGGTGCTGCCCAAGCCAGGCTGAGTAGGGAGCAGATGCCGCCATCGACGCTTTGATCTCGCTGTCCGGGATAACGCGCCCTTCACGAGTATCGACTAAAAACATGTGCCCTGGCATCAACCGTCCCCGTTCAAGGATGCGCTCGGGCGCTACATCGAGCACGCCACTCTCACTCGCCAGCATGATCAAGTCATCATCGGTTACGACGTACCGACCGGGCCGAAGCCCATTGCGGTCAAGCACCGCGCCGATCTGAACGCCATCCGTGAAGGAAACACACGCGGGACCGTCCCAAGGCTCGATCAAGCAGGCGTGAAATTGGTAGAACGCCCGAAGCTCCGGAGATAGTGCTGTATTGTGTTCCCAGGCTTCGGGTAGCAACATCAGCATCGCGTGGGCGAGGGAGCGTCCGGACCTTACTAACAGCTCGAGGACGCTATCGAGACACGCCGAGTCGCTGAGGCCTTCATGAACGATGGGCAGAATCTTCTCGATGTCTGCGCCAAACAGCGGCGAGGCGAGAAGCGCCTCTCGAGCGCGCATCCAATTCACGTTACCGCGCAATGTATTGATTTCGCCGTTGTGAGCGATAAGCCGATAGGGATGAGCGAGTTCCCAGCTCGGGAAGGTGTTCGTCGAAAAGCGGGAATGGAAGAGCGCAATGGCCGATTCCGTCTTCGGATCCGTTAAGTCTCCGAAATACTCGCGCACCTGCCGGGGCGTAAGCATACCCTTGTACACTAACGTGCGAGAGGAGAGACTCGCGATATGAAAGTACTGACGGTCATCAATGCCGCTCGACTTGATGGCGACCTGGAACCGTTTGCGCACTACAAACAGGCGCCTCTCGAATGCATCCTCTGAAACACCCTCCTGCGCTGGTGCGAGGAAGACGTGATCCATGGTCGGCTCGACAGAGCGCGCGGTAGAGCCAAGCTCACGATTGTCGGTTGGGACGCGGCGCCAACCGAGTAAACGCAGCCCTTCCTGCCTCGCGATCATCGCGAAGATAAGCTTGGCTAAAGCACTAGCTTGAACGTCTTGGCTGCCCATGAATAGGCCAACCGCGTATCCGCCCTCCGCTGGGAGCTTCGGGACAGGCTTGCCCTCATGCTCAATCCGTCCCATGGCGGCTTCACGCTGAAAGAGTCGATCCGGAACCTGCAGCAAGATGCCTGCACCATCCCCCGACTCAGCCTCGCGTCCCGAAGCGCCCCGATGCTCCAGCCGCTCTAGCGCCAGGAGCGCGCGGTCGACGATCGAGTGCGAGCGATGCCCCTTCTTGTGGACCAGGAACCCAACTCCACACGCGTCCTTCTCGAAGGCAGGCTCATGCAGCGGTGACAGCTTGCGAATCATCGTATCAACGCAATAACGCGTCGCGGCATGATGCGGCAACTACCTTGTGCGCCTACAAATCCCTACCCCGACGCTATCGCGGACGGATGGCCCGAGTGATCTGCAGCTGGCCCCAATCCACTAGCAGGTCGCCAATTACTAGCGCAGCCTGCGCTCGCTAGCAGGCGACCTGCATCGCGTCCGAACGCTCGCCCAGCTTTCGCTTCAGGTCAGCACCTGAGCGACAGAACAAAAGCGGAATACCCCGCGCCTCGGCTTGGAGCCGGACGCTCTCCGACAATGGGTGACTCACGCGATCCCAAACAATGACGATTAAATCGACCCCCGTGGGAATGGCCCGCCGCGCCTCTTTGGGCTTTCGCCCATGCCAGTGGGCGGAGAAGGTGATTGCTGCCTCCTCCAAAGCTTTGGCGAATGCATCCGTCCGATCACCACCAACCACGAGAGCTTTCATTGTTCCTCCGTCTGTTATTGCGGACAGCAGTCACTACTTGTTTGGTTGAGGGGTCAGCCGCAAGTACGGCCTGACGGCAGTAAAGCCTTTGGGGAACTTCTTTGCGATCAGCTCGGGGTCCTGCAGCGAGGGAACGATCACCACGTCATCTCCGTCCTTCCAGTTGACTGGAGTCGCCACCGAGTGACTATCCGTGAGCTGTAACGAGTCGACCAAACGCAAAATCTCGTCGAAGTTACGACCGGTGCTTGCCGGGTAGGTGATAATCGCGCGGACCTTTCGATTGGGGTCGATCACGAACACCGAGCGGACCGTCAGCGTATCGTTCGCCTCGGGATGAATCATGTCGTAGAGGTTCGAGATCGTTCGGTCGGCGTCGGCAAATATTGGGTAATTCACCTTCGTCGCCTGAGTCTCCTCGATGTCGGATATCCACCTTTGGTGGGACTCAACCGGGTCCACCGAGAGGGCGGCGACCTTCACGTTCCTCCGATCGAACTCGGGCTTGAGCTTGGCCGCAGCACCGAGCTCGGTGGTGCAAACGGGAGTGAAATCCTTCGGGTGTGAGAACAGTATTCCCCACGAAGTTCCGAGCCATTCGTGGAAGTTGAGCCGGCCAACCGTTGAATCTTGTGAGAAGTCGGGGGCAAGACTGCCGAGACGAAGAGTCATCACTAGCTCCTTCTGATTACTATTGCACCATCATGTCCAATATTGCAGACACTCGCGAGTTAAATCCTTCGTCGATTAAATCGACGAAGAACCTAGTGCGTTCGCTCGACTAACGCGCGAATGCGGTTTCGGGCCCGTACCGTAGTCCCATCCTTAGAAAGACGCCTGCAAAGCTGCTTCGGCTTGTTTTCTTGGACGACCACGAGCCACATCCGCTATATTGGATCCATGTCCGCAGACAATGTTGAGACACAGGGGTGGCTCCGACGTGAGAGCCCTATCTTTCAGGGCAACGCCCGAGACTTTCTGATCCGCTACTCCTATTTCACTTTGGCCCCGCACAGTCTCCCCTTCGCTAGGATGGAAGGGTTTTACAGAGCCTATGATCGCTTCGCCCGTCTGGTTCGCAACCCAGCGAACCAACGTCGCTTCCTCCTGCGAGAGGGCGACTATCTAATCTACGACAACCATCGAATGCTGCACGCCCGAACCTCCTTCTCGGGTCCGCGTTGGATGCGTGGTGTGTACTTCAACCCTAGGGTCGGTACCTGATGGTAAACGATGAGGGCCAAGATCCGCTGGATCGCGTTGGCCATACCCCGCTGATGAAGGTAACGCGCTTGGACACCGGGCCTTGTGAGCTGTTTCTCAAGCTCGAGAGCCACAACCCCGGCGGGTCGATCAAGGATCGGGTGGGTGTCTCGATGGTGAAGGCCGCCGAGCGCGCCGGCTTGATTGGCCCTACGCAACGGAGAATCGTCGAAGCGACGGCGGGCAATACCGGCTTGGGGCTAGCGCTCGCATGCGCCCAACGAGGCTATGAACTTACCTTGGTCATTCCGGACAAGATGAGTCGAGAGAAGATCCTCCACGCCAAGGCCTTGGGAGCGCAGGTCGTCATGACGCGATCAGACGTATCGAAGGGGCATCCTGCCTACTACGTTGACCTAGCAAAGAGCATCGCCAAGAAGACGGCGGCCTATCATGTCAACCAGTTCGAGAACCCGGCCAATCCAGCGGCGCACGAGCAAACGACCGGCCCCGAGCTATGGGCACAAACAGCGCAGCGGCTAGACGCTGTTGTATGTGGAGTGGGCTCGGGTGGAACCATCACTGGACTTAGCCGATACTTCGCTCGAACTGCGCCCAACGTGGAGCTTGTACTAGCCGACCCTCTTGGTTCGGCGCTGGCGAGTTATGTGCGGACGGGAACGCTCGGTAAAACCGGCAGCTACCTCGTAGAGGGCATTGGTCAAGATCAAGTGCCCCCCATTTGCGACCTCTCACGAACCAAGCGAGCCTACACGATAAGCGACAGCGAGGCGTTCGCGACGACACGAGAGCTTCTTCAGGCTGAGGGTATCTTGGGCGGAACCTCCACTGGAACATTGCTCGCGGCTGCGCTGCGCTATTGTCGGGAACAGAGCCAGCCAAAGCGTGTGGTGACGTTCGTTTGCGACACGGGCAACAAATATCTATCCAAGGCTTTCAATGATGCTTGGTTGACCGACCATGGTCTCATGTTGACTCAGGCGACAGGGGACCTTCGCGACTTCATTGGCAGGCGTTACGAACGAGGTGAGGTGCTCTCGGTGAGCGCCGAGGACACCCTTGCTTTCGCCCATTCGCGTATGCGGCTGGGCGACGTTTCGCAGCTGCCCGTGCTCGAAGGCTCTAGAATCGTTGGGATCGTGGATGAATCGGACTTGTTGCTCTCGGTTGCAGAAGACCCAGCTGCGTTTGGAAAGCCGGTTCGTAGCGTGATGAGCGACCGGCTCGAAACGGTCGACGTGTCCACCCCGTTTCGCGAGCTATTGCCGATCTTTGATCGTGGCCTGGTAGCCATCGTGGTTAGCCGCGGCGACTTCTTGGGGCTCGTTACCCGCTATGACCTGTTAAACACCTTGCGAAGAAGGGTTGCTAGTTAACCGACTATTCTGGCTGGAGGAGCGCCTTCATGCTCGAGCGGCCTTGCATGACCTTGAGGCTCGCGGCCAGCAGCATCGCGCCCGCGTCAACGCACAGGTCAAAGAGCTCGGGAAACCCCGGCCAGCGGCGAAACACGAGATCTTGAGCAAGTTCCTGGGCGATGGCCACGCCCATTACGACAGCGGCCGCTCGCCTTGGACCTAGACCCAAGCGAACGGCCGTGAGCCAGAGTCCTCCATAGAGCAGCGAGTGCGCTACGACATGAACGATCTCAAGGCTGGCGAGCTGGGAGAACCAGGCGGGCATAGAATGCAGCTGCAAACCCAAAAGCGCCGCTCCCAGCACGTAGGAGAGCGCGACACCAGCCAGAATCCAGAGACTGCGCATCGTCTGCATAGGCGGACGATGACGCGCTACCGTGGCTGGTTGGTGGCGCTCGCTGGAGGATTGTGTGGAGTGCTAGTGCAGGAGCAGCGAGGAACTGTCGGATGTTACGGGCCTCCCCCAAGGCCCGCACTCGGACTCACGCGTTGCGCAGCCTTCGGCTGATCTCGTCGACGACGTCCTTCTTCGGAATGCGGACCTGCGCCAGGGTATCGCGGTCGCGGAGCGTCACGGTTCCATCCGTCTCGGTGTCACCGTCAACGGTGATGCACCACGGAGTACCAATCTCGTCTTGGCGGCGGTATCGCTTCCCAATCGCTCCTTGCGGCGAGTAGACGGCCTGAATTCCTGCCGCTCGCAGCTCTCGATAGATCTCTAGGGCAAGCTCCGGCATGCCGGCCTTTTTGATTAGCGGGAAGACCGCTACCTTGACCGGCGCGAGTTTGGGATTGAACTTTAGGTAGACGCGCGTTTGCATTTCGCCCTTTTCATCGGGCTGCTGATCCTCGTGGTAGGCCTCACAAAGAAACGCGAGTGTCGCGCGATCAGCGCCTGCCGCAGGCTCGATCACGTGGGGCATGAACTTCTCCCGCGTCTCCGGATCGAAGTAGGTGAGATCCTTGCCAGAGCCGCGATGCTTGGGCGTGCCGTCGGCCAGTCGCTCGACCTCGAGGCCGCCGCTCGGTCCTTTATGCAGCTTGCCTTCCGAGTGAGACCTTAGGTCGAAGTCTCCGCGATGCGCTACGCCCTCGAGCTCACCGTATTCGCCCTCACCGAGGAACGGGAACGCGTACTCGACGTCTGCGGTGCCCACCGAATAGTGAGATAGCTCATCAGCGGCGTGGTCCCGCAGAATCAACCGTTCTGAAGAGATGCCGAGCTTCTGATACCAGGCATACCGGCGGTCTCTCCAATATTGGTACCACTGCCGGGACTCCGAGGGATGGCAGAAGAACTCCATCTCCATCTGCTCGAACTCGCGCGAACGGAAGGTAAAGTTGCGCGGGGTAATCTCGTTTCTGAAGCTCTTGCCGATCTGCGCGATACCGAACGGGACCTTGACCGACATGCTGTCGACCACGTTCTTGAAGTTGACGAACATGCCCTGAGCCGTCTCGGGTCGAAGGAACGCCGAGTCTTCCTCCGTTCCGAGCGCACCCACGCGCGTCTTGAACATTAGGTTGAACTCGCGAGGTTCAGTCAGTTTGCAGGCCTCATGCTCGCCCGGCTTCTTGCTCGGCTTCTGCGTGCATTGGCTGCTCTTGACGTGGTCAGCCCGGAAGCGCGACTTGCAAGTGGAGCAGTCCACCATCATGTCGCAAAAGAGGTCGAAGTGACCAGAGGCCTTCCAGACCTGCGGGTGCATGATGATCGACGTTTCAACGCCGGTCATTTGAAACTCTCGCGGCGCCCCCGTGTGAACGGTGAACTCATCGTGGTTCGAGATCATGTCGTTCCACCACGCCGCACGGACATTGCGCTTCAGCTCGACGCCGAGCGGGCCGTAGTCCCAGAACCCGTTCAAACCGCCGTAGATTTCCGACGACTGAAAGAGAAAGCCGCGACGCTTACAAAGGGAGACAATCTGATCCATCGACTTCTGCATGAGATCCTCAGTGGTGGTCTCTAGCCAAAGCGCGGGTAGATTGCACCATCCTCGTGGCTCCCTCCCCCACCAACTCGCCCCAGCGTGTAGCCCACGGAGACTGGCAAACCCCGGCCGACCTCAGTTCGTCCGTACTCAAGCTGGTGGCGCGCCAAGCCCAAACGGCAAGATTTGCGAGCGTCCTTGAGCCAACGTGTGGTGAAGGCTCGCTGCTCGCAGCCGCTGCGTCCACGTTTCCCGAGGCTAAGCTGCTGGGCTTTGAACTCGACGCCGCCCACGCGGCCGTTGCCCAACAAAGGCTCGGTCGCCGGGCGAGGGTTGTTCAGGCTGACTTCTTCTCTGTCGATTGGGAGAAGGAGCTAAGCAGCTTACCGTCTCCCCTGCTCCTCGTAGGTAATCCTCCTTGGGTAACCACGGCAACGCTGGGCGTAGTAGCGACGCGCAACTCGCCCCCCAAACGAAGTCGCGGGGGGATGACTGGACTGGAGGCCAAGACTGGCCGCTCCAACTTTGACATCTCGGAATGGATGTTAGAGCGACTGCTCGAAGCAACGATTGCCTCGGGCAAGAATTTTTACATGGCTATGTTGTGCAAAGCTGCCGTCGCTAGAAGGCTGCTCGAAACGGCCCATCAGCGCCGGTGGAAGCTCAACGGCTCCATCTACACCATTGATGCAAAGCGACACTTTGCGGCCTCAGTCGAGGCTGTGTTGCTGCTTCTGAGCACTAGCGAAACAGAAGTGGACGTCATACCCGTCTTCCCCGACCTCGAGGTCACGCAGCCACGGTCACAGTTTGGCTTCAGCGGCGGGACACTGGTACCCAACCTCACAGGGACCAGGGAGAGCGCGGAACTCGAAGGGAGGAGCGAGCTCGAGTGGCGGTCGGGCATCAAGCACGACTGCGCGTCTATTGTGGAGCTTGAGCGTACGCCCCAGGGACTCCGTAATAACAAAGGGGAGCTGCTGCAACTTGAGCCGAACCTGCTTTTCCCTTTCATGAAGGGCGCAGACTTTCTTAGGCGCCCAACCAAAGAGCGTTGGCTACTCGTGCCTCAGCAGCGCATTGGCGAAGACACCAGGCCGCTTGAGTTCATGGTTCCTCAGACCTGGGCCTACCTCAATCACCATCGCTCGGTTTTTGCTGCCCGTAAGAGCAGCATCTACAGAAAGCAGCCCGACTTCGCAATTTTCGGAGTAGGCCCATATTCCTTCGCGGAGTTCAAAGTGGGTATCTCGGCGCTGGCGAAGCGACTTCATTTCGAGATGATTGAGCCGCGACAAGGCAAGCCAGTCGTATTGGATGACACCTGCTACTTCCTACCTTGTGACTCGGCGGACCAAGCCCGAGCTTTCACAAGCGCGCTAAACAGCGCCGAAGCCAAGCATTTCTTCGACTCTAGAATCTTCTGGGACGCGAAGCGACCTATCACGAAGCGAATTCTATCAACGCTCTCGTTAGAGAAGCTCTTGGGCGCGCACTGGCCTGCGATTACCTACTTACATTCAAAAGCCATATAGAACTTGTCGTTGCCATCCACCATACCGTCGGTATTTAGTCCATAGAGGTGAACCGGCTGGCCGGCGATGTCCATTGTAATGCAAGTGTCATCCTGGCCGCTACCGAGTGCACAGCTGCCATCCTGGACCCGGCCCCACTTGGTGGGCGCGTTCGTACAGGCGTTGCACCCATCACGCCAGCCGTAGAATAGCGAACAGTGATTGCGGAAGGCCGCCATAGCTGTTTCCGCGAGCCCACGGCACACGAGCGAGCCATCCGCTTCCAAGCCAACGGCGAACTCAGCTGGCAAACAAGTACCGACCGAAGTGGTCTCTGGAGAAGTCACAGCGTCACAGCGCAAACCAACGTAGAACTTGTCATCCTCACCAACAGCGCCCTCGGTGGAGAAGCTCGCGAGCTGAACGGCCTCGCTCCCCAACATCACTTGAGCGCAGGTGTCACCGACCCCGCTGCTGCACACCGTAGAGCTAGACCGAGCATACTTCGCAGGGGCCGTCGGGCAGCCACTGCACATGTCCCGCCAACCGGTGACGAGTGAGCAACTCGGCCGCACATAGTCGACAATAGCTCCCGAGATTGGCCGGCACTCTACAACTTCTCCATCGTAGCCAGTAACGAAGTTGCCTTCTGCACAAGGAGCCTCCTCTGCGTTGCCCGGTAGACAGTTGATAGCAGCGTAAAACCGATCTCCAGTGCCGACAGTACCGTCAACGTCCAGCCCGAACAGCTGTACCCCCGTGTCTGCGCCCAGATTGTGCGTTTGGCAGGTCGAATCCTGACCTGGAGCAACGCACCCGCTGCTCGAGGTGGTGCCGTATCGGTCTGGCAGCGTCGTGCACCCAGTTCCACAGTCGTTTCGCCACCCAGAGTAAACGGTGCAGCTTTCTGCGAGCGACTGCGTTGCGACTGCGTCGATCGGCGCGCAGCTTATCTCTCCAGCTCGAATGGTGGTGATGAACTCGCCCGACGGACAATGTTGAGCAGCGGGCGCGCCCCCGGTAGCTTCGCCGCCTGCTCCAGCGCCGCCTGCTCCAGCGCCGCCTGCTCCAGCGCCGCCTGCTCCAGCGCCGCCTGCTCCAGCGTTGCCACCGCCGCTCGCTGCTCCACCGTTTGGCGCGCCGCCGCTTGAGGTTTCTCCACCAACGTCACTGCCGCCCGAGGGAGTACCGGCGCCCTGACTTACGGGTCCAGTAACGTCCACGAGACACCCCGGCACGATGAGCAGGGTCAAATGGAGAGCACGCACCATGATTACCCTTTAACCATGGTCCCGTCATTGGGCCCAAGCGAAATGACTTGGGCTAGAGTCGAAGCGCACCGCGGGCGAACTGTGGGTTGACCCATGACCGTGCCGTGTACGCTGGCTGAACAGCGCCGCTACTTCGACTCCTAACGCATATCACCCTTAGCGGGTGGGCAACTCGCGCTTGACCGCGGTGGGCTCCACCAGACGATTGCGAGCAGTTTGGGACGTCCAGTAGCTCGGGAAACAGGGCCTATCCACGTGGCGACCGGCCCCCTTTTCTGTCTTCAATTGGTCCTTCTCCCACAGAATCTTTCCGCGCGAGAACGTGACGGCGGCATTGCCAGTAATGCTCATGCCTTCATAGATGTTGAAGTCGATGTTCTGGTGATGCGTCTTGGCCGAGATCGTTCGCGTCTTGTTCGGGTCCCACACAACAATGTCTGCGTCACTCCCCGGAGCGATGGTGCCCTTCTTGGGAAAGATGTTGAAGATCTTTGCTGTATTTGCGCTGGTTACCGCAACGAACTCACTCGGGGTCAGCCGCCCCGTGCGAACACCATGGTGCCAAAGGACGCCCATGCGATCTTCCACTCCACCGGTTCCGTTAGGAATCTTGCGGAAGTCCGCAAGGCCGGCTTGCTTCTGCGGCGTGCAGAAACAGCAGTGATCGGTCGCGGTTGTCTGAAGCACGCCCGATTGAAGGCCCTTCCAGAGAGCTGCTTGATGCTCCTTGGCGCGGAAGGGCGGACTCATCACATAGTGGGCCGCCTTGTTCCAATCCGGATCGCGGTACACAGAATCATCTATCACCAAGTGTTGGGCAAGAACCTCCGCAAACACACGCTGCCCTTCAAGCCGCGCGCGAGTGACCGCCTCCAACGCGTCGATGCAGGACGTGTGCACCAAATAGACGGGGACGCCCAGCACTTCGGCGATTCGGATTGCACGATTGGCAGCCTCGCCTTCAACCTCCGGTGGCCGTGACAGTGGGTGACCCTCCGGCCCGCTAATGCCCTTTTCGAATATCTCTTTCTGCAGTCGGAAGACGAGTTCCCCGTTCTCAGCATGGACGGTGCAAAGCGCGCCTAGCTCTTTGGCTCGCGAGAAGCTTGAAACCAGGATCTCGTCGTCGGCCATGATGGCATTCTTGTACGCCATGAAGTGTTTGAAGCTGTTGACGCCATACTCTTTCGTTAGCGTCTCCATATCCGCGTGAACCGTCTCGTCCCACCAGGTAATGGCCACGTGGAAGGAGTAGTCAGCCGCGGACTTTTCCGCCCAGCTCCGCCATTCCTTTGTAGCGTCCAAGATGCGCTGCTTTGGATTCGGAATCACGAAGTCGATGATGGTGGTGGTACCTCCGGCCGCAGCGGCGCTGGTCCCAGAGAAGAAGTCCTCACTCGCCACCGTGCCCATGAAGGGCAACTCCATATGCGTGTGTGGATCGATCCCGCCGGGAATCACGTAGGCGCCAGTTGCGTCCACCACCGTGGCACCTGCGGGAGCGTCCAAGTCTAGGCCAACAGCGCTCACAGTCTCGCCCACAATGAGCACATCAGCCCGTTGCTCACCCTCGGCCGTGACGACTGTTCCACCGCGGATCACATATGCAGCCATTCCCATCACCTCTGGTCCGATTGGTAACGCATTCGGCTTGAAGAGGCTACGAATGTCAGTCGCTCGGCCCTTGGTGGAGCGCATATCGAAGCGCCATCTCAAGGTCAGGACCTCCCAAGCTTTGGTAGCGATGGAGCGCGGAGACCACGATGGGGCTCCCCGCCAATGGGCGAGGGGCAAGCTTTGCAACGGCCTCGAGCGCGAGCAGCTCCGTAGCGCAATCGTAGCTCAAGCTGTCGCAACCATCCTGCGTTGGCAGAGGCGGCTGGAAATCACTCTGCCAGGCGGGATATCGATTAACCTCAGGCAGCATGGCGGCTAGCAGCCGAAAGGCGTCCTCATAGCGCGCGAGTGATGCCAGCGCCCGTACACTACTGTAAGGGCCGGCTCGGCCCGGGGCCGCAACTTGAGCAGCACGATTGAAGGCCGCGGTTGCGGACTCCGCCGCGTCCCCCGTGAGACCGCCCAACTCAAGCCGCCCGTGCGTCGCGGCCGAGACGATGACAACCAAGCTCTGATCGGCGTCGTCTTCAGGCGTTAGCCGACTCAATTGGCGCAGTCCAGGACGGTACTTCAGCGCGATGAGGCCCTCTTCGGCCAAGGTTCGAGCCACGGCCTGCCATGATCCAAGCGGCCTCCAAACCAGCAAGCGACCATCGTGGGCGAGAGGGACAATGCTATCTACCGCTGCTGCGTCAGCCCGGGTTCGAACGACCGGTGCGTTGGGCACGTCGGCTGGTGCCGAAAGCGCTGACACAACCACGCGAGAGGACACCTGATTGGCGCGTGCGTCGTCGGTGACACGTTCAGCCATAGCGAGCGTCGCCTGTGCGGTAGTAACGGTTCCCCCCGCCCGCGCAAAGGCGCATATTGCATATCCAGCATCCTGCTTCATATCGTGAAGAGAGCCGAAGATGCGGCCGAGATCGCCGAGCAGTTCCAGCTCGTCTCGCTCACTTAGGGTTGGAGCCAGCAGCGTTCTCGAATTGTAGGCGAACGGATCTGCCGGTCCAACCGCCCGAAGCTCTTTGCTGACCGCGTAGAGGCGTAGCCCAGCAGGCGGAAGCTCTCCGGTCGCACGGCGATCAACGTACTGACGCCAAGCAAACTGGAGCTGCGCCTCAAAGGAAGGTACGAAGCGAAGCGGATCACCGAGCGCTGAGCTCTGGACGCGACCCCGCAGCTCAGTCCGCAGCGAGCGTCGTCGAGGGACGTCCCGAGCCAGCTCAACCGCGCGCTCTACGTAGTCGCGCGGATTATAGGTTACGAGGTCGGACAAGCCGACAGACTGTAAGAGGCTCGTCCCAACGCGAGAGGCATGCACTTCACCGACGAGGGTGACGACAGGAACCCCCATCCACAAAGCGTCACAGGTTGTGGTCGTCCCATTATAAGGAGAGGGGTCGAGAGCAATGTCGATCTCCCGGTGAAATTCGAGGTGGGTATTGCGCGATTGTGTCCAACTCACGAGCTCGAGCCGCTCCGCTTTCAGACCTACTTCGCAGAACCTCTTCATCAGGTGAGCTTTGGCTTTAGGGTCGCCAAACAATCTCGACTTGAGCATCAGCCGAGAGCCCGCGACGCGGTCGCAGATCTCGGCCCATAGTCGCACCATCTCATCGGTTACCTTGCCCAGCGTGTTGAAGCAGGCAAAGGTGACCGGTTGATCGCCGCGGACCGCAAGCGGGACATCGAATCCAGGCTCGTAGCACCAGGCGGATTCCGGCATGCGCAGCAGGACCTCCGAATGAGACGCTTCAGCGCCAACGGGATCCGCGAGCGCATCCGTTATTCGATAATCGACACATTCGAGCCCCGTCGTATCGGGGTAACCTAGGTAGGTCATTTGCACTGGGGCTGAACGACGAGCAAAGACGCCAACCCGTTCAACATTGGTCATTCCCGAGAGATCGATCAAAACATCTATTTCGTCAGAGGCTATCGTTTCTGCGAGCACCTGATTGGACAGGTGCTTCACGCGACGATAGCTATGGCCCAACGCTCTGAATTGTTCACTGAGCGAGTCTTCTTGCGCATGGTCCGCATAGAGCGTTACTTCAAACTGAGCCCTATTATGGTTGCGAAGAATCGGCAGAATGAAGAAAGCGACGCTATGGTTGCGAAAGTCCGCAGAGAGATAGCCAAGACGCAGCTTGCGCTCTGGCGAGAGAAGCGGCGAGCGCCGAGCCACTGGTCGCGCTAAGCCGAACTGAGCGCCAAAGCGAAAGTGTTCGCGAGCAAGCTCGTCGGCGGGTCGCGTGTCATTGTGTAGTTCGAATAAGTATCTAGCTCGATAGGCCCGCGAATCGGGGTTGAGCTGTGTCGCCCGCAGTAGGTGCTCAAGGCCGACCTGCTCACGAAAACTCAGCAGGTCCCGCCCCAAAGCGGCATGCACGTCGGCGTCGTTGGGAGCAAGCTGAACGGCCTCGTGAAGCGTCTCCAAGGCCAGCTGATAATCCGCGCGGTTGCGCACATCTTCAGCGTAAGCGACGAGCACAGCGGCGCTTTGCGGGAATTGCTGACGCGCCGCACTGAGCGCCTCGGCGGCTGCGTCCGCTCGCTCGGCTTGCCGATAGAGACTTATAAGTTTCAGGTACGCGTTGGGACTCGTTGAGCGTTTTGCCCAGGTCTCGAGCGCCTTGATGGCAGCCGCGGTTTGGTCGAGAGCTTCTAACGCCTCGGCGAGGCATACCGCGGCTGAAGGTGACGCTGGCTCCAATCCAAGCGCTCGCTCAGCGGTTTGGTAAGCCAGTTGCGAATTCCCGACCTGCATGCAGTACGCCCCTACGAGCAGGAGCTGGTCGGCGGTGATTGCCTCGGCGACGGCCTTCCGAAGTACCGCAGACAGCGCGGCTGGCTCCGCAGCCCGGCTCCACGTCTCCACGATCAATGCCAGAAGTTCTTGATCGAATGGGCCCTCCAAGAACTGCTTACGGGCCAAGGAGAAGCAGCGACCTCTATCACCCAAGCCAAGGAGCAAAGACAACCGTTCACGCTCAAGCGCATCAGAAGGGGCGATGGTGAGCTGCGCTTCGACCATCTGCAGCGCATCAGCGAGCCGCCCCAGTACGCGGTATGCGTTTGCCGCCGACCGCAAAAGCCGAACTGAGTTTGGACACGACGCCAACCCGCGCTCCAAGAATTCGACAGCCTGCGTCACCTGGCCGGCATCCGCTTCGAGCTTTGCGAGGTTGGCCCAGCCGCGGTCGAAGGTTGGGTCGAGTGCGACGCAGGTGAGGAGGCACGTTCGAGCCTCGGCCCGCTGACCCACTACGATCAAGGCGCGTGCCTTGAGGTTCCAAGCTTCCGCCGAGGGCTCGGCTGCGAGCACAGCCTCGAGTTGGGCGAGCGCGGATTCGGCGTTTCCCCCCGTTAGCATCTTTTCGACTTGTTGGAGTTGGAGGCGGTCGTTCATGGCGATCGGTGACTGAGCGTACGCATGAATCGATGCTAAGGTCTCGCCCCTATGGCCGAACGGAAGCAAGCGCTCATCCTGGTGGGGCTGATGACCGCCATGGTGGAGGCCCCCGCGAGCGCTGAGCCCCCACGATCGGTCAGCGAGACCTTGCTTGCGCCGGGTCGGAATCTGGCGTCCGCAGATGACTCGACGGCAACCGCGGTGAACCCCGGGAACCTCGCGTTTCTGCCTGCGCCGGAGTTGCGCTGGACAACGATCTACACAGGAGACTCGTCGCCGTGGGCCGGCCGAGGGCACTCGCTCGACGTGGCCGCGCCGCTGTGGATCTTCGGCAGCGGACTGCGACTCGAACTCCATGACCCAGCGGCTCGTGTGCCCGCGCCATTCAACGACAACTATCAGTGGGTTCGGTGGGGGGCTGGCGGTCGGGTCGACAACTGGTTGGGCGTTGGGGCATCGCTCGGCTGGTCGATCTCCGATGACCGGCGCCTCGACGGCCAATTTGGAGTGACCGTTGGAGCAACCCTGCGGCCGAGCGAGTGGGTCAGCATTGGAACGGTCGTTCGCGACTTCAACGTGCCGGTGAGTCGCGATGATGTCACCTCTTCCTATCGTGCGTTCGACCTAGGCGCCGCGTTTCGTCCCTTCGAAGGGCGTCGGGACATCGAGCTAGGGCTGGAAGGTCGCTTCTATGACCAGCTCGTGAATGGCACGGCGAAGGCCACGCTTGGATTTGATCTGCCCTACGTCGGCCGACTCCGCGGGGATGTGACCATGGTCAATTTGGACCCCAAGGATCCGCAAGCCGTCGCCACGCTCGGCCTCGACGTGAATTGGGGCCCAGGCCAGGTCTCGGGCGGAGCCATCTTTGGTAACGGGACGGGCCTGGAGACGCCCGGGTTCTATGCCGGCGGAGCCTTGAGATTTTATCGTGAGCCCGGTATCCCAATCGGTAAGCGAGTTGCCCGCTTCGACATCAACAGCACCCCGGGCAACCGCGGGCACGTAAGCCTGCTACGCCGACTCTGGCGGGCTGCGGACAACGACGAGATTGAAGGAGTTTTACTGGTGCTCAAGGATGAGCCCGCTAGCTCGATGGCTCACGCCGAGGAGCTCGCTGATGCGATTACTCGCCTGCGAAGTAAGGGGAAGAAAGTCGCCTGTCATCTCGAAGATGCTGGCGGCAAGTCGCTTTTTGCTTGTTCAGCAGCCAATCGCATAGCGATCAACCCAGCAGGCGGGCTCCGCTTTTCAGGGCTCTCTAGTCGCTATTTCTACTTTGGCGGAGCACTTGCCGACCTCGGCGTACAAGCCGACTTCGTACGAATTGGAAAGAACAAGGCAGCCGCTGAGCAGTTCACACTTTCTGCTCCCAGTGAAACCGCCAAGACAAACTTCCAGGATCTCGTAAACCGATATGAGTCCGTCTATCTAAGTGACGTCGCGGCCAATCGAGGTAGTACCGCGGTCAAGCTTAAAGAAACGCTTGCCAAGGGGCCATTCATTGCGTCGGAGGCTAGAGAAGCTGGCCTCGTCGACACCCTAGTCTACCCCGATGAAATTGGACGTTTCATGAACGAGGTAATGGGCGGCTCAGTCGACATTGTGAAATCGCTTCCCTACTCCGAAGCACCAACGCGTTGGGTGCGAGATAACAAGATTGCCGTGGTCTATCTCGCAGGCGACATGGTGGACGGCGAGAGTCAGAACATCCCACTCATCAACATTCGGCTGGCTGGTTCTCGAACGATCACCGCAGCGCTGAAGCAGGCCCGCGACGACTCGAGCGTAAAGGCCGTAGTGTTCCGCATTGAGACAGGAGGCGGCTCATCACTTGCCGCCGACGTCATCCACCGAGAGGTACAGCTGCTCGCAAAGAAGAAGCCTGTCGTTATCTCCATGGGCTCGGCGGCCGCCAGCGGTGGCTACTATGTGGCAGTCGGCGGCGGTCCAATCTTCGCCAACCGTACGACGATGACAGGGTCGATCGGCATCTTCTACGGCAAAGTCGACCTATCGGGCCTACTAGGCAAACTCGGCGTTGGTACCGCTGGCTTCACCTCCTCGCCGCGAGCCGATGCCGAAAGTCTCTTTCGCCCATTTAGCGAGGACGAGCGAGTGGAACTCGGAAAGAAGGTGAAACAGTTTTACGACCTATTCGCTGGGCGGGTGGCCGAGGGGAGAAAGCTCTCAATTGAAGATGTCGACGCTGTCGCACGCGGGCGAGTTTGGACCGGTGCTCAGGCAAAGGAGCATCGACTGGTAGATCACGTTGGAGGCCTTCGCGAGGCCATGGAAGAGGCGCGACGGCTGGCTGGCCTTGCGGATGATGCCGCCGTTGTAGAGCTTCCTGTTGAAGACGACTCCTTGCTCGGCTTCTTGCTCAAGTTAGTAGGCCTCAGCGCTGCCCCCGGAGGGATGTCGTTCATTCCGCCTGGACTAATGGACGTCGCGCGTGCTTTGGCCCCCTTCATGGTGTTTGACTCTTCGCAGCCGATGGCGCGCGTCGAGCTGTTTGAGGTTGGGGATTACCCCCGCGGCTTGCTCAACCCCAACGCGGAGACAGCCGAGCTTGACGAGGAGCCACTACCATGAGTTTGCAAAGCACGACGGAGGTTGCTCTCGTCAAAGCGGAAGGCTGCGCTATTGGTACGCAGGGGGGCGCGCTCGTTAGCTATCTATCGTTCTGCACCCGAGGCGACCGACTATTCATTGCAGGCAACAGCGCGGGACTTCTCTCTGCCCTAACGTTGGTTCCGGAGAGTGCCAGCCAGGCATCGATGCTGAGCGCACAGGACGAACTGATTGAGGTCCCTCCCGCTGGTCGCGTCGTGCAAGGCGCCATGTCGGTAGTGGGCTACCCAGTCGGGAGTGCCGACTATGTTCGCTGGGTCGGAGCGGTGCCGCTCGATCCCCCGCTCGTCTTGACGTCAACGGTGGCCGAGCACCTCCGCAACTTGTTGCGGCTGAAGCTTGCTGCTCGCCGTGAAGCGATGAGTTCGAGTGAGCAGGCAGCTCGCATCGATGACGTGCTCGCGCGAGCGGGTTTACCGCATTGCGGGCCGCGACAACTGAAGACCCTCTCGCTACCCGAACGACGCGTGCTCGCGATCGCAGGAGGCATGGTGTCCCTGCCCAAGGCCATGGTGGTGAACCAGCCGCTTTGGTGTCTCGAGGGTCAGGGCGCCGAATACGTCCGAGGTGCACTCGAAGCCGCGGGCCACATCGCTCGCCTGGTTGTGAGCGGAACAACGGTCTCGCCAGATTCCGCGGAGGGAGCGCTCGCTCGCAGCAGCTCAGACTTTCTGTTCGTTGGTGGCTCCGAGTCAGCCTTGTTCGGCGCGCCCGAGGAAGTGCTCGGTAAATCGCGAACGTTTCGCGTAACCGTTCGTTCTAACGGCGCGGCCCTACGAAGCTTGTTGGAGGCAAAGGGAGCCACAACCTTCGGCGGCGCGACCCACTTCACGGTTGGCGGGTCATCAGAGCTTGATGTCACCCAGGTGCTGCGAGCAGCGCACGAGGTACGATCGCCGGTGGTCGAGGTGCTCCCGCTCATGTAGGGTGACTCGTGATGGCCGACCACGATATGGCGATCTCCCCACGCACCCCCTCGAGCGGCAGACTTGCGATCCTTGCTGGGCTTTCGCTAGCTGCCTCCGCTATCCCGATCCCCTTTCTCCCCGATCGTATGATCGTGCAGATCCGCGGAGCGATTGTTCATGACCTTGCGGGTCGGCATGGAGTGAGCTTGACGTCCGAGGCGCGCAACGCCTTTTCGGAGGTTTCAGCAGACTCTCCGATGCGCGACCTGTTTAAGCGGGGACTCGGAATTCTCTCAAAGACCTTCGTTAAGAAGCTCAGCCCGCTGTCGACCTTCTTCACCGCGAGTGCGGCGGTGGAAGTGTTCGCGCTGGGCCACCTGTTCGACCGCTATTTGGAGCAGCATCGCGGGTCGAAGTCAGTACGCATGTCAGGCGACGAGGCTCGCGCAGTGCGTAAGCTGATTGAGGGCGCGGTAATACGTGCGTTTTCACCAACGCTTCAGGCCGAACAGATCCCGATTCTACCGCCGGTTGAAGACCTGCGAGATGAGTTCACCCGTTGGGCAGATACCCTGTTGCTCGCTGGCGCGAACTTGCCGGGGTACCTCGAGCGCCGCCTGAATGCTGCGTTTGACGGGCTCATCGCTGAGGGTGGCGCTCCGCCTGCCTAGGGAGGAAGTCATGGCGCAACACCCGGCAGCGTTGATTGCCGAAGGTCGCAAGCGACTCGCCAAGAGCCGGCGCATCGTCATCAAAATTGGGTCGAAGAGCCTCGCAGGCGACGCGTGGCAACGCATGGCCGAAGAGGTCGCCGCGCTACGAGCCCAACGCCGCCAAGTGATCGTCGTGTCGAGCGGCGCGATTGCCCTCGGCATATCGCGCCTCGGGTTGAAGAGCCGCCCTAAGGATATGCCGCGGCTGCAGGCAGCTGCAGCAGCTGGTCAGAGCGCGTTGATGCAACGTTGGGAGGGAGCGCTAAACCCGCTTGGCCTTGTTGCAGCTCAGGTTCTGTTGACCCATGCCGACCTCGCCGATCGGAGCCGTTCCAACAACGCACAGAAGGCGCTCGAGGCCTTGTTGGCAGCCGGCGCCATTCCAGTGATCAACGAGAACGATGCCGTGAGCGTCGAGGAGATCAAGTTTGGCGACAACGACCAACTCGCAAGCATGGTGGTTCCGCTGCTGAGCGCAGATCTGCTCTTGTTGCTCTCGGATGTCGAAGGCCTACTCGACGACCAACAGCAACGCGTTGCCTATGTTCGAAACGGTGCCCGTGAGGTGAGTCAGTTTGCAGGCGGTGCAACCAGTGGAGTTGGAACCGGAGGCATGGCCAGCAAAGTTCAAGCGGCTGGTCGAGCCGCCCTTGCCGGAGCTGATGTTGTGATCGCGCTGGCGCGTCGACCCTCGGTCGTGACCTCCGTGGTGGCAGGTGAAGACGTTGGTACGCTGTTCGCAAAAGCACCGTTGCGGCTTTCGGCACGCAAACACTGGATCGCCTTCACGCTCCGCGCGAAGGGCGCACTGATTTTGGATCGAGGAGCTGCGGAGGCGGTCCGCCGCAATCGTTCGGTTCTCGCCGTCGGTGTGGTTGGCGTTCGAGGCCAGTTCGACGCTGGAGACAGCGTAACGTTGGTGGATACGAACGGACTCGAGGTCGGCCGCGGGCTGGCGCTGCTGTCGTCGGTGGCTGCTGCCGCAGCGTGCGGGAACGCCGAAGCGGGGGAGATCGTCAACCGCAGCGACCTGGTGGTTCTCCCGGACGACCCGTGGTCTGAGTAGCAAGGTGCGCTGATGTCGCACCTATTTCGCAAGTTTTGAAAGCTCTGGAAACCTTTGCAGCGTATGTCTGTCTTGGTCCCTTCGTGACGCTTTGCTGGGAAGGCCAAACCAAATGAAACGAGCTGGGATTGTTCTGAACGGGCTGCTGATAGTGGGCGCGATTGGAGCAGCCGTGCTCGGTTCGGAAGGTCGGGCAACCGCAATTCTGCAGCAACCACCGGCTGAACTTGCCCAGCTCGAGGCTACCGTCGCCACTGCTCCCACCCCCGAGAATCTGCAGCTGCTTTCGAAGACCTATCTCGATCACGGCCAGTCCGGTTTGGCGCAAGCGTTGCTCGACCGTCACGCGAAGGTTCAGACGCCAGAGTTGACCAACGCACGAGCACGAGTCGCTTTGGCACAAGGAAGGGCCAGTGAGGCCTTGGCGCTTTCACGGTTGAGCTTGGCAGAGTGCGACCAGCCAGGTGTGCGTTGTGCCCCGTGGGTCATGGGCAAGAGCCTTCGCCAGGTGGCGTATTTGGAGGCGATACTCGAGGCGGGAATCGATGATCCCCAGCAAGATCCCGACAGAACCTCGTCCGCCTTGCTTCACTCGACGCGCGAAGTTCGGTTGGCTCACAACTAGCCCGCTTCGACGTTGCTCCACCGTTTAGCAAAAATGTGACTTTCACACCCAAGGCCTTTGCTAGCTCCGTGTCCCACCGAATCTTGCTTTGACTCGTAGGCGCTTCCACGAGTCCAATCCATCTCGGCTTTCACGACGGGAAAACGCGTGGCAAACCGCTATTCGAATCGCTGGGAGATGCTGAAGATCGGTGTGGGGGGCGCACTCTCCGTCCTGCTTTCGGGGTGCTTCATGCCAACGAGGGTTGAAGAGCCGACGCCAGCCTCAGAGGACGATGCATCGAGTCGCCCCTTTCTCGCTCCGCTGTATCTGACCGAAGATCCCCTGCAGGACGCCATCGTGCGCGTGGTTGGGGCAGTGAGTTGCACCGGGACCCTGATCGCCGACGATCTCGTGCTAACGGCCCACCACTGCGTTGTGGAGCATGGTCCAGACGGGAAGGTCTTGCATCGAGATCTGGCGCCCGAGTCGATCCACGTCGAACTAGGAGGAGATGATTTGCCTTGGGGTGACGTGGCGGTTCGCGCGCTAGTGACTCCAGCCTGTGGGTACGAGCAGGGCGACGGGGATCTCGCGATTTTGGTCTTGAATCGCAAGCTCGTTGGGATGCCGACATTTGAGCCGCAAATTCAAGCGGCACCGCCCATGGGTGAGGAAGTTTCGCCTTGGGGCTTTGGTCGCTGCGCGCTGTCGTCTCGCGCGGTCCATCGGGAAAGCCGTCTGGGAGGCAAGATTGACACTCTTCGCGCGGGCGTTTTCAGCGCGGATGCGTCGATCTGCCCGGGTGATTCGGGTGGCCCCGTTCTCAACGCCAAGCGAGAGGTTTTGGGGGTAATTTCAGCGTCGGTGATGGACACCGACCCGCGCACGCGTGGTCGTTCGCACTTTGCTCGGCTCGACAAGTACCAGCAGCTTTTTTCAGCGGCTCAAGAGATCGCAGCCGGACGGTCGCCGTCAGAGCTTCCCCCGTTTCGTGCGTGCGAGTAGCAGCCAGACGTGCTCACTCTTTGAGCCTTCTCCGTCGATTCGGCATAGGATGGCGCGGTGCGAAAGCTCGTGAAGTTTCTCCTGTGGTCAGCAGGGATCATCGCCATCTTGCTGTTGATCGCGCGCTTGAGCGGGCTTCGTCTTTGGACGATTCCCAAAGACCCGTTTTTGGGCGCCTCCGTTGCACCGACGGTTTTTGCGGGTGACTTGGTCGTCGTGATGACCAGCGGGCAACGAGGAGCCAACGAACTCGTCCGTTGCGTAGATCCCGACGACTCCCAGCGATGGGTCATGGGCCGCATCTATGGACAGTCTGGCGACACCATGTCCGTGCTTGGCACCTCAGTGTCGGTCAACGGTCGGCGCTACTCCACCACGGAGGCCTGTGTCGACGATGAGGTATTGGTGAATGACCCAGTAAGTGGCGCGCCCAAAAAGCTGCGTTGTGCAAGGGTCGAGTTTGCTGGCGGGTGGCACTTCATTGCATCCGGTGAGACGCGGGACACCTCACCGGCTGAACATAGAGTGGGTGCCGGCCGGGTCTACCTCGTGAGCGACAATCGGAGCTACCATGAGGATTCACGCGACTTTGGGGCACTCAACGCTGATACTTGCACTGATCGAGTGCTGTTCCGCCTTTGGGGAACAGAAGGTTTCACTAGCTCAAAACGCCGCTTCGAGTTTGTGCGATGATCCAATCCCTTGACCCGTTTCGTAGATAGCGCGACCATGTTGGACTTCAACGCTCTAAGGTAGAAGCTTGGGCCCGGAACGTACGGAAATAGGCCTCGTTTGCGGGCAGTGCGATGCCTTCAACCCGATGGGCGTTCGAGCGTGTCTTTCATGTCAGGCTGATTTGTCGTTGGTGCGCCAGCGGTCGCTCGTCCCGAAGGAGCGCCGTTCTTCACAAGGCTCGCAAGGCAGCGAGGCACTGGGCTCCAGCCCTGGGATCCACTTGGATGGGACACCAGGGCATGTCGCGATAGAGGATCGACGTCGCTCGGTGAGTGGGGCGGAAGCCCCCCAACCACTTCGGCGACCGTCCGCGTTGGCCATGATGGCGATGCGCCCGGTCAAAGCGCCGCAAGCGAAGCAAGAACCCACACCCAACCGGGCGACCGAGTCCGGTGACGAACGTGCGGCGCCCAAGGCCGCGATCCAGTCTGAATCGCGCGGCCAGGCTGCGCCGAGCGATTTCGCTACGCTGTCTCAGGAGGAGTTGATGGAACAGGCTCGTCACTACGTTTGCCGCTCTTGTTCGAGCGGCGTGCCCATGGGGCACAAGTTCTGCGGCCGTTGTGGGGAGGCTGTTCCGCCGGAAATATTGAGCGCTCAAACGCTCTTTTTCGGGGACATGCAGAACCCCGCCAGGGCCAAGTTGATCCTGATTCGTGGAGAAGGCATGGACGGGCTTTCGTTCCATCTTCAGGCCGAGCAACACATCGTTGGCCGCGACGGTCAGCTGCCCTTTCCCGATGACCCGTTCGTCTCGCCGCGCCATGCGAACTTCTTCTATCGAAATGGGAAGCTCGTGGTCCGTGATGAACGGTCGCTCAATGGCGTCTACATGCGCGTTCGCGGCACTGTCGAAGTGACGCCGGGAGACACCTTCCTCGCCGGCGAACAATTGTTCCGTTTGGATCTCAATCCGAAACCGACCGACGGCGCTGGCCCCGACGGCACCTTCTTCTACTCGTCACCAAAGCACCCGAGTTCGTTCCGCTTGGTGCAGATCCTTCAGGGTGGCTCCGTCGGGATGACGGTCTGCGCTCGGGGCAACGCTTTGCAAATCGGTCGAGAAGGTGGTGACCTCAACTTCCCGGGTGACCTCTACATGTCCGGTGCGCACTGTCGAATCGAAGAGAGCGACGGGCGGTTTTCGCTCACGGACAACTCGAGCCGCAACGGGACGTATCTTCGCTTGAAGAGCGAACGTGAGCTCGGACACGGTGACTACGTATTCATCGGACGAAAGCTGCTTCGGGTCGAGCTGAACACCAATTGATCACCTTCTTGGATTTTCAGGGTGGCGGGCTCGCGATGCTGGCTTCTTCGATAGCGTTATCGATGGGGCTCGAGACGCGGGCCCTCACGCAGGGTGCTGTCAGCGTAAACCACGCGCTGATTGCCGAAGTGCTCGGGGAGGTTGGTGTTTCGGTGGGACCGGCTCCGGCGCAGTTCCTCAACGAAAAGCCAGCCGGGCGTCTGGTCTTGCTGGGGCCGGGGGAATCGACGCTGCAGCCTCAGGCGCGCCTCAACCTCAAACTCTACGACGGGCCAGCGGAGACGCCCTTTGGGGCGACGAGCCTTGAGGCACGCGCTCTGCTTCGAATCGCACGCGACACGATCGAGCGCTATCTCGAGCAGACCGCGACTTAGGTTGCTACGCGCTCTGTGATGCGTTTTCGAACGCCAGTGCGAGCAAGCGTGAGACATTCGGACGATGCGCGCAAAGCGGGCCCGGCGAATGTATTTCCTTGCTTTAGCGGTGGTTGGTGCGGGTAGCTGCACCAAGCCAGCCGACCCAGCCCCCGACCTGCCTGTGCGCCTGACGCAGACCGACTTGGCAAGAGTTGCACCACAACTTGGTGACCAACTCAGCCGGGCGGCACAGGCCGACGTGTGGAGACCAACAGTCTCGGGATTCGTGGGGCGCGAGTCGACCTTTTCGGGCGCCTTTCGCCCACTTGCGCCGCCCCTAAAAGTGGCGTTACCGCTCTATGCGGACGAGCCAATCCGAATCGAGATCGCCAGCGAGCAGGTGGTGGCCAGGCGCCTTGATTCAACGCACGTGCTTGGAGCGTTGAAAGACGGCGTCCTCAGCTACGAACCGAGCGAAAGTGTGAGTAGCTTCGTTTTTCAGAACGGAACGGTGCTGGAGGAGCTGTTTTACGTACCCAACTCGAACGTGCGAGCTGGTTACTCCTTCGAGCTACCTGACCGCTGGTCCTTGGTGGCCGAAGGAGACACGACCGTCACCGTGCGAGATCAGCTTCGGGTACGTCGGCTTTCGATTCAGGCGCCAAAAGCCTGGGAGCTCGATGGGGACCCGGTTTCCGTAAGGCTCGTGACGTCTGGCCGTGAGCTTCTCGTGGAAGTCGTCAGCAGCGAGGTCGAGTACCCGGTGGTGATTGACCCAACGTGGTCGGTTGCGGCGGTGCCGATCAAGCTGCGTCAGGACCACACAGCCACCTTGTTGAGCGATGGGACGGTGCTGCTCGCTGGTGGCTCGACGAGCGGTGGCGCCGATGGATCCACCGAACTTTACGATCCTCGGACCGGAAGAGCCGAGCTTGGACCCGATCTCTCCTCGGGCCGAGCCCGACACACGGCAACGGCGCTACTTGACGGCCGAGTCCTTCTTCTCGGTGGAGTCGATGGTTCTTCCCCGATTGCGACAGCCGAACTTTATGATCCGACGACTGGCCTGGTCAGCGCGACAAGCTCGATGAATGTTGAGCGAGCTGGCCACACCGCCACCCTCCTATCCGATGGTCGGGTGCTCGTGGTTGGGAACGGCTCGGCCGAGCTTTTCGATCCAGTGAGCGAGAGCTTCTCTCAACTTGGGGTGAGCCCGTTTGTGAATCAGGCGGCAGTTTTGACACCGGACGGCAGAGTGCTGCTGGTCGGTGCCAACAGTGCGGATGAAGCGGTCGCCCGAGTCTTTGACCCAAGCAGTGAAACGTTCACAGCGACAGGGGCTCCAACGACCTTCATCCCAGGCTCACACTCGTTGACACTTCTGCGGAACGGTCGGGTGCTCGTCTACGGTGGCTGCCCTTGCTTTAGCGTTGGTGGGCCAATCTTCAGCTCCAATTTTGCAGAGGTTTGGGATGCCACGTTGGCGGGGGGCACGGGCGCGTTCCAAGCAACCGGGAACGGGACGCTTGGGCGCTTGGGGCACACCGCGACACTGCTCCCGGATGGCAACGTGCTCATTTTGGGTGCGTTCGACGCGACCGGTGCAAGTTCGGCCGAGCTCTACAATCCGTCCACCGGCACCTTTAGCGCGGTCACGGAGTCGCTGACCGCTGCACGAAGCGGTCATACCGCCACGCTGCTTCCGAACGGCAATGTTCTAATCATTGGCGGTGAACAGGCGTCGGCCGAACTCTATCTCGCTGGGTCGTCTGCACAGCGCACAACCTTCGAGAATGGGCCGACCATGACGACGGGCCGTACTCAACACACCGAGACGACGCTCAACGATGGCCGAGTGCTCTTCACGGGAGGCGAACTATTCTCCTTGGGGGTCACGCACTCAGCCGAGATCTTCGATGAATCGACGCAGAGTTTTGCCGATGCGGGCGCGATGCAGGCGGTGCGGCGCAGACACACAGCCACGTTGCTGCAGGATGGACGGGTCTTGCTCACGGGTGGTTCGGACGGCACGACACCGCTAACGAGCGCGGAGCTTTGGAGTGCAACTGGTTCAACTGGCGCCTTCACGCTGACGGCTGCGCTTTCCGCTGCGCGTGAGCATCATACGGCCACCGTAATGGCTGATGGCAGAGTGCTGATCGCCGGCGGAGCAAACGCGAGCGGAGCGCTCGCAAGTGCAGAGATCTTCGATCCCTCGAGCGATGCCTTCAGCCAACCGATTCCAATGCTCGCACCGATGAGCGGACACGCTGCGACCTTGCTGCGGAGTGGCAAGGTGCTGGTGCTCGGCGGGAGCCACGCAGAACTCTTTGACCCCAGCACCGAGACCTTCGCTGCTGCGGCCTCACCAGGCACCACGCACGCCGACGTGCAACTGCAAACGCTGAGCGATGGACGGGTTCTAGCCATCGGCGGGGACACTCTCGCGGGGGAGCTCTTCGACCCGAAGTTGGAGACCTTCGTCTTTACGCAGGACGCAGCCGTCAACCGAGTGCGCGCTGCGAGCGCCCTGTTGCCCACCGGCCAGGCGCTGATTCTGGGGGGCCAAATTGAGGCTACCGAACCTCCCACCCTTCAGTCCGCGGAGACCTTCGACGCGGGGGCAGGATCATCGGGAGGGTTCGCTCTCACGCAAGACTTGGTCGCGTCACTCACAGGTCATCGAGCCACAGTGTTGGGGAGTGGTGCCGTATTGGTCACCGGCGGTGTGAGCTGCACCACCATCTGCGTCGACTTTCCTCACGCTGCGACTCAGCTCTTCGAGTTCGGCAACGACCCGTTCCGCCCAACGTTGAGCAACGTTCCCGCGACCGTCGAGGCGGGAACCAGCGCGACGATCACCGGCACGCGGTTCCGCGGTCCTGACGCTTCGGGCGGGCAAACCAAGGCCTCGACCAGCAACCAGCCCATCGTCTTTTGGCAACCGATCAACGGACCTGGGGTCGTCATCGGGCGAACCACCGCGTGGAGCGACACGAGCCTCAACTGGGTCCCACCAGCTACGACGTTCAACGGACTTGGTTGGCTACGAGTCGCCGTCAACGGCATGGTGAGCACCGGTAGGCTGGTTGAGATCCGTCCAGCTGGACTGGGCGTGCCCTGCGAATTCGATGCTGAATGTGGAAGTGGCTCCTGCGCCGATGGCGTCTGCTGCGATGCCGTGTGCGATGGCGCTTGCGAAGGATGCACAGCGGAACGCAAGGGGATGGGTGAGGACGGTCAGTGTGGGGAGATACCGCCAGCGCTCTCGCTCGAGGATGCCTGCGTTGTATCGAGCGGCGGCCCCTGCACGGAGGCAGCAGAATGTGAGAGCGGTTTCTGTGCCGATGGGCTTTGTTGTCAGTCGGCTTGCGAGCAGCAATGCGAGGCCTGTGATGTCGCCGGAAGCCTCGGCATTTGTGTGCCGGTCAATGGACTGCCGCACGGAGAGCGAGCAGCTTGCGACAACGCTGGTGCCGAGGACCCTTGCGACTTCGCCATCTGTGACGGACAGCAACGTGCAGAGTGCGCCGGGACGGTAGGGCCTTGCGGCGAGTTCGCCTGCGGGGCCGAGGCGTGTCTCGAGAGTTGCACCGGCAACGACGAGTGCGCCACCGGCTATCACTGCGACGACGGCACCTGTGTGGCCGGCCAGTGCGACGGCGCTACCGCGACGACAGCCGATGGCGAGATCGTCGATTGCAGTCCGTACACCTGCCGACCGGATGGGACCTGCAGGACTTCATGCAGCGACGTATCGGATTGTCAGTCGCCCTCCGCCTGTGATTTTGACGGTCGTTGCGTGCCGCGGCCACCTACCGACGCGGCGTCGAGCTGCGACTGTTCGACAAGTGGGGGCAGCGCGCCTTCGCAAGCAGCTTGGTTACTCGGAGTTCTTGCGATCGCGACGTTGCGACGCAGACGTAGAGTCCTCGCCGCTGTAGCAATTGCCGCGTTCGGTCGTCCGATGGACGCGCTCAGTCAACCCGCCGAGCCGAGCCAAGCTCAGCCGGGTGGGCCCAACGCGCCAGCCGAAACCGAGCCCAAAGAGCTGGCGAAGGAGGAGGCGAAGAAGCGCTTTGAGCGCGGGCTTACTCTCGTAAGCGAACGAGCCTGGGACGCCGCCCTCGCCGAATTCAGCGAGTCGGTGCGCCTGTTCCCGACCCGTGGAGCCAGACAAAATGGAGCCTTCTGCCTGCGCGAGCTCGGCCGACAAGACGAAGCTCTGACCGAGTACGAAGCCTTGCTCCGCGACTATCCGGAGATGGATCAGAAGAAGAAGCTCGAGGCGCAAGAGGCGATCTCAGCGCTGCGGGCGCTGGTCGGCAGCATCGAGATCGACGCGGCTGAGCCCGGTGCAATGATCGTGATCGATGGTCGCCAGCGTGGGACCTACCCAACGCCTGCACCGTTGCGCGTACCCTCCGGTAGCCACGTCGTCCGCGTGTTCAAGCAGGGCTTCGTTCCGTTCGAAACGCGGGTTGAGGTGGCCAGCCGACAAGTGCAGCGGGTGGAGACAAAACTGCTCGCGCTCACGGAGTCGGGCACGCTCAAGATCGTTGAGAAGGCCGGCAAAGTACAGCGCGTGATCGTCGACCAGATCGAGGTCGGAGTGACCCCGTTCGAGGGGACGTTAGCGGTGGGCGCACACGTGGTCGTGCTTCAGAGCGACGACGGCAGCGGCGTTGCTCCCACCGCTGCGCCGATCGAGAAGGACCGCATCACCACGCTCGAGCTGACCGCCGTCCCCCTCGACGCTGCGCTGCGAGTCGAGCCAACGCCTGCCGCCTCGCTGGTCGAAATCGATGGCGTCCCGCTCGGTCGTGGAACGTGGGCCGGCGCGCTGCCGAGTGGCGCGCATATCGTCACGATCTCTGCCGACGGCTTCATCGGGCAGCGTCGGGAGCTCACGCTCGGCAAGGATGAACCAACCACGCTGCGCATCGCGCTGGAGCAGAACCCGGATGACGCACGCTGGTCGATCCCTGGTAAATTCGTCGTCGAGGCGACGGGGGCACTCAACCTTTTCCCGAGCTACTTCGGCCAGCCGAACAAGGACTGTGGCGAAGGTTGTAGCGCTGGTGTTGGGCTCGGCGGTACAGCGCTGCTCCACTTGGCCTACGAGTTCGGCATCGGGCTTGGAGTCGGGGTTTCGGGCGGCTGGTTTGCGTCAGCTCAGACGGTGGAGGGGCGAGCGGCCTCGGTGCAACCCGTTGGGCTCCCGGTGCGAGCTGGCTTGGTCGATGACGAGCTTTCTCTTTCGGGAGCCTTCGTCGGAGCACACGTTTCCTACCGCTTTGGTGAGGTGGTACCGGTCTCCCTGCGCCTTACGGCAGGCGCTCTTCTCACTCGCAGCCGCGATGTGCGCAGCGGTCGCTTCGACCTCGAGGACGGCTTCACCTACCAAGCTGGCCCCATCATTGAGAGCGCGTTTGCTCCGGCGATCGGCGTGTTGCCGGAGGTTCGCGTCGCCTACAAATTGAGCGACGCTTTCGAGGCATCGCTGGGGCTCGCAGTAACCACCGTCATTCCACTGGGCGTTCCCCGCTGGGAGGCCGAGCGTGAAGTGGACGCGGCGGTGGATGGCATTGGAGCCTTTGGCGGGGAGGATCTCACCGGTCCTGCGTGGTTTACGGCTTCGCCAAGCGTTGGTGCCCGCTACGCCTTTTGAGCCGCGTTGGCGGTTAGAGCGAACCGTCGATCGTGCGACCACCGGTTGGCACAGGCTTAGCGGTGACCGGGGGCTTGAGCCCGGGATTCTCAGCCGTTGGTTTGGCCGCGACGCCCGTTGGGCGCGCAGCTGCTGAGGGCATTGTTGTGGGCACCGCGGAAGGAGCTGCGCTTGCGGTTGCCGTGGGCACAGAGGATTCCACCAGGGTCGCCGACTGCGCTGCAGTGGGGGTTGCCGTGGGCCCAGCGGAAGTGGTTGCAGGCGGCGGAGACTCGGAGACGGAAGGGATTGGCGTGGCCGATTCTGAGCGGCCAGTCGACGCAGAGGCAGGCTGCTCTCCACCGGCGAAGCGGAAGGCTACCAAGCCGCCGCCAACACCCAATACCGCCATGCCGAAGGCAGCAGCGAGCAAGGTTCCGCTCTTCTTTTGCTGCGGCGCCGTAACGGCAAGTCCAACCTGAGAGGATTGATTGAGGGGCCCGTGTGCGCCCGGCAGCGAGCCCGATTGACCCAGTGCACCCGATTGACCCAGCGCCCCTGATTGACCCAGCGCACCCGATTGACCCAGCGAGCCCGATTGACCCAGCGAGCCCGATTGACCCAGCGAGCCCGATTGACCCAGCGCACCCGATTGACCCAGTGCACCCGATTGACCCAGTGCACCCGATTGACCCAGTGCCCCCGATTGACCCAGCGCTCCTGATTGACCTCCTACCCAAGTTTGAGGGTTGGTGAAGACAGCGGGTGGATGCACTTGGCCGGAGGAATAGGCCTGCAATGCTGCGCCAAACTCGGCAGCGGATTGGAAGCGCTGCGTCGGATCTCGCTCCATGCTCTTGCGAACGATGGCTGCGAAGCCAGGATCAAAGCCTGCGATCATTTTCTCGATCGGCTCGGGCGTCTCCAGGGCGATCTTGAACAGCAGTTCGTTGAAGGTCTCCGCGTTGAAAGGCAGTTGGCCGGTGAGGCCCTGGTAGCAGACGACACCCACCGAATAGAGGTCACTGCGATGGTCGATCGGCTGGCCGCGGGCCTGCTCGGGAGACATGTAGTACGGCGTCCCCATCACGGCGCCGGTGCGCGTCATGCTCATGTCTTCACCGGCGGTGGTGAACTTTGAGACACCGAAGTCCACCAGCTTGACGAAGTCTGCGCCACCCCGCTGCACGATGAAGATGTTGTCTGGCTTCAGATCGCGATGAATGATGCCGGCGGTATGCGCAGCTCCAAGACCGCTCAAGAGTTGACTTGTAAGGACGGCTGTCTCGGGGATTGAGAGCTTCCCTCTGCGTTTGATGCGGCTTGTGAGCGGCTCGCCGTCGAGGAACTCCATCACCATGTAACGCTCGCCGGAAGGCAGGTTACCGAGATCGAGGACCTCGACGATGTGCTGCGAACCAATGCGCCCTGCGGCCTGAGCTTCACGCTCGAACCTCTGCACGAAATCGGCCTTTTGAGCGACCGAAGCATGCAAGACCTTGATGGCCACCTTGCGGTGAATGCGTGCGTTTTCGCCCTCGTAGACAGCTCCCATACCGCCCACGCCCAAAACGCGGACGATGCGGTACTTCTCATCAATGATCTGGCCGGCGGCGAGTGTCATAGCCGTTTCTATCCCCACCGAAGTGTACGCGATGTCTTCGAGCTACGCTCGGCGGAAGTTCCGGCTCAGAAAAGCTCGGGCGTAATCGTTCGAGCAGGCTTGGGCAGCTTGGGATCAGTGGCGGGGGCGGTAGGCTTTGGCAGCGGGCGCGCAACCGTTGGCACCGAAGGCGGAGGGACGTTCGTGGCGGTCGGCTCCGCTGAAGGTGTGGCAGAGCTACTCGCTGGCTCGGGAGCGGTAACGGAAGCCGTTGGCTCGGCCGAAAGCGCTGGCGCAGGCATGGTGCGCGCAGACGGCAAGGCCGTTTCAACGGTGGCGCTCGCACTCGGAGCGGTGGTAGCAGGCGCTTTTTGTTGGCTCGCATAGGCGAAGTAACCGCCAACGCCGAGGCCCAGCACAGCCAAGGCGCCAAAGATGGCGGCTGAACTTCCTTTGCGCTCGCTAACCAGCCGACGCTGGGTGGTCTGCTGTGGAGAAGCACCTCCTTGGAAGACCAACGTCTGTGCCGCCTCCCCAGGAGCACTTTGCGAGGTGCTTTCCATGACCAAGGTGCCACCAGCGAACTGAGGGGGTGGCGCAACAGCGGTGGGTGCGGCGGCCGGAGGCCCCATGGCCACGGTGCCATGAAGGATGGCTGGCCCAGCTGCGGCTGCGCGAGCCTGCGCGTCATAGTCTGTGACCCAAGCGCCTAGCACCGCGCGCATTTCCTCGGCTGTTTGAAAGCGCTCATTGGGCTCGCGCGCCATGGCCTTGCGCATGATGCCGGCGAACGCTGGGTCGAGGTTTGGCACGAAGCTCTCGGCGGGGGGCGGCGCCTCCAGCGCGATCTTGAAGATGAGCTCGTTGAACGTCTCGGCGTTGAAGGGCACCTGGCCGGTCACCGCCTCGTAGATGATGACGCCCACCGAGTAGAGGTCACTGCGGGTGTCGATGGTGCGGGCGCCCTTCGCCTGCTCGGGCGACATGTAGTACGGCGTACCCATCACAGCCCCGGTGCGGGTCATGCTCATCTCCTCGGAGTTGAGGACGTTGAACTTGGACACGCCGAAGTCGAGGATCTTGACGAAGTCCGGTTGGCCCGGCTTGTTGTTGAGCAGGAACACGTTGGCGGGCTTGAGATCGCGATGAATGATGCCTGCCGCATGCGCTCGACCGAGGCCGTCCAGCATTTGCATCAAAGGGATGGCTAGCTCTCGCGCGGGCATCTTGCCGTTGACGATGATGCGATCTCCAAGCGTTTTTCCGGAGAGAAACTCCATCACCATGAAGCGCGATCCATCCGGCAGATCGCCCATGTCGAGCACCTCGACGATGTGCTCGGAGCCGATGCGCCCTGCGGCTTGAGCCTCGCGCTCGAAGCGCTGCAGGATGTCGGCTTTGCCAGCGACCGCAGCATGCAGCGTCTTGATCGCGACCTTGCGATGGATACGGATGTTCTCGCCCTCGAACACGGCGCCCATACCACCCTGGCCGATCTGGCGGATGATGCGGTACTTGTCAGCGAGGATCTGTCCGGGTTGCAGCTGCACGAAGTCCGAGATCTACCACGTCACTTTGCGCCGTGGACTTAGCTTGTTGAAGAGGGCACGAGTCTGATTCTCAAGGGAGCTTGGTGAGCCAGTCCGCCAGGTCTTTGATCAGCTCGGGAGTTACCGGCGACCGCCGTTGGTACTCTTCGGGCCCACTCGGGCCTTCACCCTCGCCGAATAGGTGGTTGGCCTTGGGATAGAGCTTGAAGCGCACATCCTTGCGCCCGCCGAGTTCACGCTTCCACAAATCAAAGTCCACCTTCGTTACCTGGTAATCGCGTTCGCCCTGCGCGAAGAACATCGGCTTGCGATAGGCCGCGGCGGTCTTGAGCGGATCGAAGGCAGCGAGGTGCTTCCAGTAGGTCGGCCGGGCGCCGAGCACCAGCTCATCACCGCTGGCCGTAGGTTTCCCCGCTTGGATCGCGCGCACTTGTTCCACCTTCTGACGCAGCTTCTCGATTTCAGCCCGCTCCTCGGCCGAGCCATGCCCATCCAACGCGGCGATCTTCTCCACCTGCTCGAGCATCAGATCCAGCATCGGCCGTACGCTCCCCGCCAGACTCGCAACGCCCGCCAGCTCCTTCGAACGCAAGCCGATGGCCGGAGCGAGCATGCCTCCGAGGCTGTGCCCAACGACGACGATGTGTTTGGCGTCGATGCGGGCGTCCTTGCGTAGCAGCTCGACGGCAGCCACCGCATCATCGATGGTTTCGCCGTCGATGGTCGCGTCTGACATTGCAGCAAACTTCGCCCCGTGGACCTTGGTGCGCTTGTCGTAACGAAGCACCGCAATCCCCAGCGAAGCGAGCCCCGACGCTAGATCTTTGAAAGGCCGGTTTGCGCCTACGCTCTCGTCGCGGTCATTGGGGCCAGAACCGTGCACCAACACGACAGCCCGAAATGGGCCTTTTCCTTTGGGCAGCGTCAGTACAGCCGGTAGCTCCCACTCGCTCCCCTGCCCCACCGTGACCTCGAGCTCATCGAAACGACTTCGGTCCACGTAGGCGGGATCACTGTAGGGCTGCGTGCCCGGGGAAAAGAACAGCCCTGCGACCTTGCCTTGCGCGTCGAACGCGACCTTGGCGTCGAGGTTGGTGGTGCCGAAGACGCACCCGACGATCGCGGTCTCATACGCTCCAACCTTCACGACCTTGACCTGCTCGATCTTGACGAAGGCGCCGGCGGCGCTAGTCAGCCCACGCCAAACCTTCTCGAGCTGTGGCTGGGGTAGACCAGCCGTCATCTTCTCGTCGAACTCGGCGAAAGCCTCAGCAAACCGCTCATTCGAAAGCAGCTCGACGAAGTGACGCCCACGAGCCTCAGTATCCAAGGCCGGTGCGACTACTTCAGCGGTCGCGGTTGCGCTGGCTTGGGGTACTCGATGGGTGGGCTCCACTTTTGACTCCTCCGGTGCGCTGGGCTTGCTCGACGACGCGGGGTTGCATGCGCCCAAGAGCAAGAGACCCAACGCGAGACGCTGCCACATGCGCGCGAGCAAAGCGCATTATTGCCGCAAAACCAAGCGGCTTGAAGCCGCAGGAAGCGTGCGGCAGGCTAGCGCGATGATCCTGTTTGGAGTTGCATCATGAGCGGCCGCATCCTGGTCGTTGGGGGAGCGGGATACATCGGCTCGCACACCGTCAAGCACTTGGGCCGTAGCGGCTTTACGCCCACCACCCTCGACAACCTTTGCACCGGCTTTCGTGATGCGGTGGTCGCCGGGGATTTCCTGCACGCCGACCTGCTCGACCGTGAAGCGCTCCAGCGAGTGTTCAGCCGCAACAGCTACGATGCCGTCGTGCACTTTGCAGCGCACGCGTACGTCGGTGAGTCGGTCACCGATCCGCGCAAGTACTACAACAACAACGTCGTTGGCACCTTGAACCTGCTTCACGCCATGCTCGACGCTGGCGTAAAGAACCTGGTTTTTTCGTCGACGTGCGCAACCTACGGCGAGCCCACGGTGATCCCGATCAGCGAGGAAGCAGCGCAGCATCCGATCAATCCGTACGGGCAAACCAAGTTGGTGATGGAGCACGCAATGCGTGACTACGCCTCGGCTTACGGTCTGAACACCGTCAGCTTGCGCTACTTCAACGCGGCCGGCGCCGACCCTGAAGGCGTCTTGCGCGAGCGGCATGATCCGGAGACGCATCTGATCCCGCTGGTGCTCGAGGAGGCCGCACGCGTGCTGCGCGGGGGCGATCCCCACGCGACGAAGTTGAAGCTTTTCGGCACCGACTACCCCACGCGCGATGGCAGTTGCATCCGCGACTACATCCACGTGCAGGACCTCGCGAGCGCGCACGTAGCCGCGCTCAAGGCCTTGCTCGCCGGCACTTGCGCCGGCTTTGAAGCGTTCAACCTCAGCACTGAAAAGGGCGTTTCGGTGCTCGAGCTGATCGAGGGTGCGCGCAAGATCACCGGCGCAGACTTTCGCTACACCGAGTTTCCGCGCCGCGCCGGCGATCCGCCCGAGCTCGTTGGCTCTGCAGCGAAGGCGCGCACAGTGCTCGGGTGGACGCCGGAGTGGAGCAGCCTGGAGACGATCCTCGAGACAGCCTGGCGGTCTTTTCCGCGCTGAGTTGCCGCGCGGTCCTACTCTCGGACGGCCCGCTCTTGCACGAGGCTTTGAGCCTCCTCCATGCGGTTTTTCCAGCCTTGATCGACGAGGCTGGCTTCATGAAGCAGGTCGCTGATTTCGGCCTCTGCCTGAATCTTCTCGCGGCACACGCTCGAGCCGGTGAGCAGATCGAAGGCCGGAATGTCGTCGACGAACTCGTAGCGTTCGGTGCGAAAACGGAAGTCTTGAGGAGCTTGCCTTTTGGAGAGCGCGACGAGCGCGAGATACGTCGCGTACGGCCGGAAGGTGGCTGCGTTGGTCACGTGGATCTGCACGCCGCCACACTCTTTGCCCTGGTGCTTTTGGAAGGTCGGACGAAAGGAGCTCGGCCGGGCCACAAACCCTGGCAAGCCGGTCGCCGCGAGCTCTCGAGCGAGGCGACGGCCATCGATGAAGGGAGCACCGACGATCTCGAACGGTCGGGTGGTACCGCGTCCCTCGGAGAGATTGGTGCCTTCGATCAGGCAGCCACCGGGATACACCAGCGCCGTTTCGAACGTGGGCATGTTTGGCGAGGTGAGCACGAACGGCCGATCCCAACCGGTGGCCAGCCTCGCTCGCTCCCAACCTCGCAGCGGAACCACGCGCAAACGCTCGGCGACTCCGGCCTCCTGCGCAAAGAGCATCACGATCTCCCCCACCGTCAGCCCATGACGCACCGGCGTTTTGCGCAGCCCAACGAAGGAGAGAAAGCCGTCCTGTTGCAGCGCGCCTTCGGTCTGTGAGAAGAGACCGCCGAGCGGGTTGGGGCGATCCAACAGCACCGTGTCCACGCTGGCCTTGGCCGCTGCGATCACCGCCAAGAGCGCCGTCCAGATGAAGGTGTAATAACGACTGCCGACATCGGCGAGATCGATCAACAAGACGTCGAGCTCCGCCAGCTGCTCGGGCTGCGGACTCAGCGCCTCGAGCGAATCGCCGTACAGGCTGATCACCGGCACACCGTCTGGCGAGCGGGCGTCGCTTACGCCGATCATGTCTTGCGCTTCTCCACCGTAGCCGTGCTCTGGGCCGAAGATCACCCGCGGGTGGATCGCGTGCTCGGGCAGGATCTCCGACACATGGCGCAGTCCGCGGTCGACGCTAGCGGGGTGAGCAAGGAGCCCGACGCGTTTGCTGGCGAGCTCCGCGGTGAGCCGACGCAGGCGGCCAAGCTGCTCCAATCCGATCAACATGGTCGCTCGTTTACGGAGCGACGCGCGAGTTGGGCAACTTTCCGCCGATTAGCGCAGAAAATCTAGGGAGAGTCGATCCCCGAGAGGTCGTAGGTCTGCAAGCAGAGGCCGTCGGGTGGAGCGGTGATCCCGCCTTCACGGCGGTCTCCACTCACGAGGGCACGCTGCACGGTGCCGGGCTTCCGCCGACCACGAGCCACATCCACCAGCGTGCCGACGATGATTCGAACCATATGGTAGAGAAACCCGGTTCCGCACACGTCCACCCAGGCGACGCGCGGATCGTGGGGAGAGGGACTGACGGTGCAAAAGAGCAAGGTCCGTACAGCGGATTCACGTTCGTCTTGTGCGCCACGGAAGGCCGAAAAGTCATGCGTGCCAACCAACGCTTGCGCCTCCTCCGCCATCACGCGACACGCGTCATCACGCGAGCCCGCCGTTAGACGCCAAACAAAGCCGTCACAAAAAGGATCGCGAACTTCATCGAACATCAACGTGTAGCGATAGGTCTTCGACACCACGTGCCCGCGCGGGAAGAAGTCGTCCGCAACCTCCCAAGCGCGACGGATCGAGATCGAATTCGGTAGGTGCTTTTGCGCGCCGTGCGTCCAGGCCGTCAAAGCCAAGGGCCGCGCTGGCACAAAGGCCACGCGCTGATCACGCGCATGCACCCCGCGGTCGGTTCGGCTCGTTGCGTCCAGACGAGCGATTGTCGGATCGATCTGCCGTAACGCGGTGAGCAACTCCCCGGCCACCGTGCGTTGACCGGGTTGCTCCACGAATCCGTGATAGGGGCGGCCGTCGTACGCGACGCTGAGCAACACCCCCAACGGCTACTGGTCCTTCACCGTGAAGTTGAGCGGTATGTTCACCGTCACGCAGCCCTTGTCCGGCTTGGGGAAGCTCTTGCCCTGAAAGCGCGAGAGCACGCAACGCGATACGTCGGGGCTACCCACCGTGTCAGTGGTGATGGCGGCGCTGCAAACCTCGCCAGAGGCGCCAACCTGCACGGCGACGTTGATCTTGCCAGAGGCGCCAGCGTTCTTCTGCAGCGCCCGGTTGTAGCAACCACGCGCCGAGCCGCCTGCACCTTGCAAAGCGCTGTTCAACGCACCGTTGCTGACACCCTCGTTGCACTTGGAGCACGAACCACCGCCACTGCCGCCGCCTGCCGCCTTGGGCGCGGCGCTAGCCGAAGCTTCGGGAGCGGCGCTGGCCGAGGCCGTTTCAGTGGCCGTAGGCGGAGGGGGAGGTGGTGGCGGCGGGGGAGGCGGAGGTGGTGGCGGCGGGGGAGGCGGTGCAGGCTGGCTGGTGGGCGCCTCCTTCGGCTTGTCGCCGCCCGTAAGGAAGACGATCGCACCGGCGCCGCCCGCGAGCAGCACAGCACCGATGATGTAAATGCCGGCTCCTGATTTTTGCTCCGGGGGGCTCGAGTCAGCCACGACGATGTTCCTTCCTTGGGGCGTGCCGCATTAGAGTGCCCCATTCGCTATCAGGTTTTTTGCAGGGTGTCCGCATTGCTGTTGGTTGCAGCGTGTGGAGATGGGTCGCAAATGAGTGTTGCGGGGCCCCAGCCTTCATTGTCCGCAAGCGCAATAACGGCACAACCGCGGCGTTGGCCAACCGCCGTTGCCCCGCCACCGGTGTGCGTGAACGCATCGCAATTCTCGAACTCGCACGAGGTCTGTCCCGAAGGGACGGCGTGTTTCGGCGCGAGCTGTGAAATCGTGCCGAAGTCGGTGCCACGCGAGCGCCTGCGGATGGCGCCTTCGTGGATCAACGCCTGGTCGGGGTGGACGGGGCTTGGTGCGAAACAGGTCGATGCCGTCGCGCAGAGCGGTGCCCTAGGGGAACTTACCGGCGCGACCGTCAAGCCGGTCTGTTCCGACGACGGCTACGTAAGGCCGCAGAGCAACCGAGGTGAATCAGCGCACGCGGCGGTGCTCGCGACAACGCTGGTCTCCGATCGCGAGCAGACGCTGGAAGTTCGAGTCGGTACGTCCGGTCGACTGACCCTGCAAATCGGTGACGCGGCCTTGGTGTTCGAGCCAGCGCACAACCTCGGGGAGCGCGCGCTTCCGGACGAGCGCTTCGCCACGATCACTTTGCCCAAGGGGGTGACGCCCATCGTCGCGACGCTCAAGCCTGATAACGCTGGGTTCTTCCTGCGGCTGCGTACTCCGGAGGGCCTACCGGCACCCGGCTTGGCAACCTTCGAGCCGTTCCCTCAGGCAGCCTGCAAAACCGGGCCGCTCTTGAGCTTCTCGCCGCGTACGACCCTCTCGGCGAAGGGCCCACAATTCGAGGCCACCCCGCGTTTCCTGGGGCTCGTGCCGGTGATCAACCCGAACTCCGCCCTCTCGGTGCGCGTCGGCGATGATTCACCTTGGACGGGAAAACAGCTCACAGCCGCAAAGCTGGTTTCGATCGCTCCCTTGGCGGTGAGCGAGCAGCTCACATTTGCC
>CAITIQ010000456.1 GCA_903892415.1 uncultured delta proteobacterium
CGCGATCCCTCCACAACTTCTCGCTATCCAACTTCCCGATGCTCATGGGTGATCCTCCAAGCACCAAGCCTCCGTGATCTCACCGGTCTTGTCTCAACGGCCTTCGCCGGACGGATACGATGGGCCGGGGGTGTACAACTACACTCGGGGGTCGCCGGTGGTGTTTACGGACCCTGGCGGGATGGAGGTGCCAAGTCCGGAGGCCGAGCGCAAACATGGCATCGAGCCACGGGTGGTCAGTGATCCAGACCCCCGATATCGGCTTACTGGGCAGGGCATTCTAGGCGGCTCGTGGAACTCGTTGATGGAGGATGTCGGCGATCACCTGGACGCGGCTACGTTTGCTGTCGCCCCCTTGGGTGCGTATCGCGCAAGTGAGGACGGCACCAGCCTCGTCACGCGCCAGCTTGCACAGAACCGCGTAGCCATCGACGACATGAAACGCCCTGATGTCTCTGACTCAGAGGCGTTTGTTGGTGCCGTCACGGCTTTCACTGCAACCGTAGTCGTTGGAACCGTGGCGGGTTCCGCAGCTCGAAGCGTTACGCGGGTACTGGGAGAGGTGTTCGAGGAGGCGGTTCCGGCGGTTGCTCCAAAGGTGATCCGGGGGTCGACCAAGGCGGAGTTTCCGAAGCCGCCCAAAGTAGCCCCAAAGACGGTAGTAATGCCCAAGTCGCCCTCGGAAGCAGGGTTCAACCCGGGATACGGCACCCCTGGAACGTCGTTTGGCCGGGCCTCGTCGAGGCAGGTGACGCCTGGGGCCACTGACTTGAGTCAGAAGGTCATCGATGCGCGGGTTGCAGCGAAAGCGACGGGGAACAATTATGGCGCAGCGCGCCTCGACGACGGTACCATTATAGTTGAATTCTCCGGCAAGAAGGGCACCGCGCGCTCCAAACACTCCGAGGAGTTGCTCGTTGAGCGAGCTGAAAGCGAGGGCCGGCAAATCCTCGAGATCTACACTGAGCGACAGCCATGCGCAGCGAAGTGTGAGGACTTGACGAAGTCCATTCCGACAACGTGGTCGTTTCGCTGGAACGCCGACACGGCGGAGGCGCAGGTTGCTGTCCGTGCCTCCTCAACCACGGAGATCAAGGCCTACATTAAGAAGATATTGGGAAAGTAGAAATGACTCATCAACGTGTCCGATACTCACTAGACGGAGTTTCGTCTGTCGCTCAATCGTCGAACCTCTCTGCGTTGGCCTCAGAGGGAGTTCCAGCATCGTTCCTCGGCCGCTTTACGCCGGCCCCTGACCTTGCGGTGATACTGGCATTCGGGATGCCATATGTACGATTCGGAGTTGGGCTGATGTCTGAGAATATCTGCGTTGAACCGGCAACCGGAAGGGTTGTTTCAGTCACAGGTTTCCCCGGACGTTCCAGCGAGCCGAAGGTGGAGTTGGTCAACACCTCTCTTAAGGCGTTCACGGCCATCGCCGAAACTGCACTGGACTGCCTACCTTTTATCCCGTCGACCATCGATCGAGAGGATGTAGACGCCATGTTTGATGCCCGGGAGCGAGCGCAGGCAATGCTGCGGGAGATTGTCCTCCTCCATGATCCCGACGCCGACGGCAAGGACCTCTTCTGGCCTACGTTTATCGATGACGTTGGAATTGGAGACTTTGATGACGACGAACCTGCCCAATCAAGCGTTGCACCCGACGGCTCTTCGTCCCTCGCGCCTCCCAGCTCTCCGTCCTCTGCTCCGCGGGTGAACGCGGGCATTGGGCCTGCGCCCGAGAGCGACGACGGTGACGACAAGGACAGCCAGTGAGAGAACACCGCGGCGCGCATTCGAGATCGCGCGGCGCATCCTCAACGGCGAACGCCGGCGTTGAGCTGCGAGGAGTGCGGGAGCGCCGCCAGGCGCGACCAAACTCATCGTCAGCTCCAACGCTTGGTTCGCCCGGCTCGCTCGGGCGTTCGAGCGTCGAAGCTCTCTTAACGGCCTGAGATGAAGAAGAACGGGGCACGCGCCGAAGGCGCGAGCCCCGCTCTGCGTTCATTCTTGGAAACGGCCGTCGAGTCTGCGAGCGC
>CAITIQ010000457.1 GCA_903892415.1 uncultured delta proteobacterium
CCCTTGCCGCCGGAGCGGCTGCCGAACGCCGGACAAATGGGGGTCTACGTTCGCGTGCGGGGCTTCGCGGCGCCGCTCGTGGTGCTGATCGCTCACACCCCCGATCGAAGACCTCCAAGGCTGACTTTCTTCGGCTTCTACGCGTTGGGGGACTTCGAGGAATCGGTCGGCTTCGGTGCGAGGGATGACGGCTTGCCTCTGACAGGGGTTGAGAGCAAGCCATTTAGCTGGGCGCGGCCCGAGGACAAGCCAGAGGCGATCCTCATTGCTCCGGTCGAGCTCGTGGGCGGTGAGGCGTTTCACCTATCCGAGGTCGATTGTGTGATTCCCTTCTTCATTCCGGCTGACCCTCCCTGGTAGCTTCGCCACGTGGGGGTGGGGGAGGCTACGCGCCGATCGAGTTCGCCTGGCTTGAGCGACAACATACCCGCGCTCGATGGCTTGCGTGGGATAGCGATCTTGCTGGTGTTTGGGCACAACCTCACGCCGTTTGATCAGGCTTCCGCTGGGGCCAGCAAAGCGCTTGGGCTTTTGCTCAACCCCGGCTGGGTCGGCGTGCAGCTGTTCTTCGTATTGTCGGGCTTTCTGATTAGCGGAATTTTGCTCGATACCCGCCGATCCGAGGGCTACTTCTCGGCCTTCTATGCCCGGCGAACGCTGCGTATCTTCCCGCTTTATTATGTAGTCTTGCTAGTGACCTTCGTGCTCCTGCCGGCTTTGGGCGCGCAACCCACGGCGATTGCGCAATCGAGCTCGAACCAAGTGTGGCTATGGACCTACTTGGTCAATTGGACCGAGCCGCATCACGGCGGCGTCGCCGGGTTTCCGCATTTCTGGTCGCTGGCGGTCGAAGAGCAGTTTTACTTGGTCTGGCCGCTCTTGGTGCGCTTCGCGCCTGCGGCGCGGCTCCTTTGGCTGTCGCTCGTGCTAGCGGGGTTGAGCCTGGGTAGTCGCGTGCTGATGCTGAGGCTCGGCGCAGATAGCGAGGCAATATACCACTATACGGTCTGCCGCATGGACGCGTTGGTGCTGGGCGCGGCGCTGGCTGCGGCCTTTCGACTGCCGAGGTTGCGCGCGTTCTTGGAAGCGCGCGTTCGCTCGCTCTCGTTATGGGGGGTGGGGCTGTTGACCGTCTTGTTCGTGGTTTCGCGGGGGCTACCGCGCTCGACGGTGTTGATGCAGACGGTTGGCTACTCCTGGCTGGCCGTGGCCTTCAGTTTGCCGGTGGCCGCCGTCGTTGCAGAGCACCTGACTGGGCCAAAGCTCTTGAGCCGCGTCCTTGCCAACGCTGGGCTGCGCTCCTTCGGCAAATACAGTTATGCCCTGTACATCGTGCATCAGCCGCTGAACTTGTTCCTCGGTAAACCTTGGCTCGAAGCGCATGGCTATCTCGACCCGCCGCTGTGGTTGGGGCTTGCTTACATGGCTGTTCTGACCGCCGCCTCCTACCTGATCGCCCTGCTGTCCTTCCATTTGATTGAGCGGCACTTCTTGCAGCTCAAGCGTTTCTTCGTGGCGCGTCCCAGCGCTTGAGCGCGGTTGTTGCTGGCTTTGGCCGAAGGCTGAAGTTTTCGGCCGAGCTCGAGCGAAAGGACTGTATGCGCGTGGTCCTTGATCTCGTACGGCCGCAGCGGATTTCACAGCTCGGAGCGCCTCGATTGGCTGGCAGCGGTGCGCGTGCATCCGCTCAATGATCTGTTGGGCGGGGTGGTGCGCGTCGTCGCCTTGGTTTTGCTCGGCTTCCGACCGACGGTCTTGGCGGCGGTGGTGCCGCTACTAACGCTCTATGCCGTTGCGCTGCACGCCAACGTGAGTTGGAACTTTGGGCCGCTGCGGTTCGTCTTGGCGAGCCCGGTGTAGGGCAGCCCTGCGCAGCGATCGGCGTGAAGGCGCTGCCAGTGAATTACGGTGCGTTCCGCTTAGCAGCGCGCGAAGCTCCCAGCGCACGCAAGGCGCGATAGACGCCTTCGTCGCCGCTCAAGCCGACGCGGCCGCCGTGTTCGGGCCAGGGGACGGGAGCGACCAACGCTTGATCGCGCACGTCGGGACCGCGCCAGGTGCTCGGAGCTTGGCTGAGGTTGGCCTCCCGCTCGATGCCGGAGGGCAGCCCTAATGCAATATCCGGCGTGACCCCGACCTGTTGCAGTGGTGAGCCGTCGGGTAGCGAGAAGACCAACGTGGTGAGCCGCAAGACGCCTCGTCCGGACTCGTCGTCCAGGTACTCCTGCGCGCAGCCTTTGCCGTAGGTCCGACTGCCGAGCACGGGGCCACGTCGATAGGCCATCAGCGCACCAGCGATCATCTCTGCGGCAGAGGCGCTATCACCGTCCACCAGCGCCGCTACGGGGCCCTTCCAATGATCCCCGTCCACCACGCGGGGAGCGCGGTCCACCTCGATCGTGCCGTCGCGCCGTCGCAATGGAAAGAGCGGTGCGCCGGGAAGAAAGATGCCCAGCGCCGTCAGCGCGCCGTCCGTCGAGCCGCCGCCGTTGCCGCGAAGATCCAACAGAATGCCGCTCGGTGGTTCGACCTCCGAGGCGATCGCCGAGAGCACCAAATCTCCGAGATCGTCCGGTACGTCGGGGATTTGCAGCACGAGCACGCGGCCCTCGCCGTAGTCCACCAGTTGGTGGCTGAGCCCGACTGCCGGCTCAGCCATCGGCTCATCGCTGGGCAGTGGCGCGCTCAGCCGGAAGCTGCGCGGCTGTTTCTCGTTCTCGCGCAGCACGGTCACTTCACGCGTGTCTTCCCCAACCAACGCCAGCTGGTTGGCCTGCTCGATCGATAGGCCGGAGACCGAGACGCCGCCGATCTCGATCACGATGTCCCCCTCGTGCAGCGGCTCGAGCGCGTCGCGGTCGATGCGGGCACCGAGAGCAGTGCGTGTCATGTCGCCCCAGAGTTGCGCCGGCGGAAAGACCTCCAGGCTCAGATCGTAGATGCTGCTCTCTTCATCCACCGGCGCCCAGGCTCCGTGTGGGTCCACCTGCGGTAGATAGGCGCGCACGGCGGCGGCGAGCAGCACCTCGCTCCACTCTTGCGCGCTGAGTTTGGGCGCCATGCGCTCGATCGCCGCTTGGCAATGGCGGTCCATCTCCTGACCAAAGGCCGCTCGGCCTACGCCCAGGCTGTGCCCGATCAGTCGGGCGAGATCGCTCGAGCGCCGCGTGGCGGTGCCGTCCTCGAACGGTGTACCGCTCACGACCTCCCAGCGGCGCCGCGGCTCGAAGGCCTGCTCCGCGCCGATTTGGCGCGCTTGGATCATCACGGTGCGCAGGTCTTCCACCCAGCGGGCCAGCGAGGCGCCCACCGCGATGGCGCCGTTGCACGGGCCGGCTTGCGGCGCCGCCTCGAGCTCGGCCAGCAGCTCAGCGGCGTGCTTTTCGATCTCGCGGGCGACCGGAGAGTCGGGCGCTACCGACCAGAAACCATGCGGGTCGAGCCAGTCCGCCGCCGAGCGCGCAAAGCGTGCGGCGACCACCGGCTCTGCAGGGACGGCGCGCAACATCCGCGCCTGTCGCGTGATGGTTCGAGCGTCGGCGCAGCTGAGGGTTGGCAGATCTCCGTTCGGGTAGACCAGGCCCTTGTTGACGTCCGCCGGTTCAGCCTCCTGCTCCGGCTGTTGCTGCGGCGCAGGGCAGCTGCCCACGACGCCCGGGCTGAGGCGCCCGAGGCGGCAAACCAAGCCGGCCTCCGGCTGGGTGGGGGGGCTCCCGAGCCACAAACAGGCGAACGCCAGCGCCAAGGCCTTCCCGCCGATGAAGACGAGGCGGGAGCGGAGGGGGCGGGCTCGGCCGGCCGAGGCAGGCAGAGAAGGGGAGCTGGGCACGGAGGCGCTCAATCCTAGGGCCGACGAAGGCCACAAATCCAGAAAGCGTGTGGGGGCTCGGGAAGTCCCGCGCTTGTGCCGTAAGGGCAGAACAAAATGACTCGTGCGAGTCGCAGCAAGTTTTGCGGCTCTCTTGGTGCTGGCCGCAAGGATTGCGCGTTCTTCCCCTTTTCCGCCCCCGAGGCCCCGGCACCGCCCTTGCTTAGGACGTTGCGCAACGAAGCTTTGGGCCCCTAGAGGGCCCGTCAAAAAAGGAATCAATATGGCCTCTACGGTTTCAACATCCAAAGGCGGTTTCAAGGCGCTCACGGCCGACGAAGAGCGCGTATTGGTGCAGCGCTATCACGCTGGGGATCGCAAGGCCTTGGATCGGTTGGTCGCCTCGTGCCTGCCCTTCGTCGCTTCGGTGGCCATGGAGTACAGGCGCTGGGGTCACGCAATGGAAGACGTGATTCAAGAAGGCTGCATGGGCCTGCTCAAAGCCATTGACCGCTTCGACACCGACCGCGGCTGTCGCCTCATTACCTACGCTTGCTACTGGATTCGCGCTGAGATTCGCGCCTTCGTGGTGAAAGCCTATCGGCTGGTCCGCATCGGCAGCTCCAAGGCCGAGCGGCGTGCCCTGCGTCACTATCGTAAGACGCGAGAGCGGGATCCGGTCGAGCTGGCGCGCGTCAGCGGTATGACGGTGGAGAAAGCAGAGAACCTACTGCCGGCGCTGGTGAGTCGCGAAGCCAGCCTCGATGACTCGGATGGTGAGCGCTCCTCCCCCGGCGAGCGCATGGTGAGCCCCGGCCCCAACCCCGAAGAGATGGTGACCGACCGCGATGCTCAGACCCGCGTGAACGACGCCTTGGCGCAAGCCGTCCTCGCGCTGCCACCGCGCGAGCGGACGATCCTCGAGATGCGCTACCTCGGTGAGGAGACGCACACCTTGGACGAGCTCGGGCGCAGCTTCGGCATTAGCAAAGAGCGTGTACGTCAGCTCGAAGAGCGCGCCATGAAGCGCGTGCGCGAGTCGCTCGGCGCTGTTTGGGCCGCTGATTCGGCTGCGTGACGCTGTAGGTGGATGGCCGGCCTCGTTCCGGTCCCAGCCGCGGTGTACAGTAGCTGCCGTTGAAGCAGCGAACCGAAGGCCAGGCCATCGTTGTCCTGGGATGCAAAGTGGATGCGCTGGGCGCTCCTTCCCCCGCGCTCAGTCGCAGGTTGCGCTGGGGCGCCGCGGCCTATCACTGCGGCCTCGCTGAAGCGGTGATCGTCGCGGGCGGACGGCGGTGGGGCGAGCACACCGAGGCGGGCGTGATGAGCCGCGCGCTGGAGGCGATGGGCGTGCCGGAAGAGCGCGTCTTTCCCGAGATGCTCTCGATGACGACCGCTGAAAACGCGGTTTTTGTTCAGGAGTTGATGCTCCACGAGGGGTTTCGTAAGGCGCTGGTGGTGACCTGCTCCTTCCATCTCCCACGTGCGCTGCAATGTTTTCGCACCGTCGGGGTAGACGTTCAGGGGCTCGCTGCGCCCTCCCCGCCGTTGCCTTGGCGTGCTGCCGCGCGCCGGCGCATTCACGAGGCCTCGGCGCTGTGGATCGACCAAAGTTACCTGCGAAAGATCTGCGCGGATCGAGCCCAAGGCTTTCACCCCTTCACCGGACCGCGGGTATGAGGCGCTTTCTGCGCTTCGGCGCGCTGGCAATGGCGCTCGGCTCGTGGGCCTGCTCGCAGAAGGCGCCCGACGCTACGCAAGCGAGCGTGGCGTTGCCCTCGGCCACGGCGCAGCCTGCGTCGCCCGAGGTGCTTGCGGCGCTGCGCGAGGCCGAGCACCGGCGAAGAGCCGTGGGCGTGTCGGAAGAGGCGGTGAACAGCCCGAACGTCGCGACGCGTCAGGCGGCGGCGCGCGCGCTGGCCCGCATCGCCGGGCCCGAGGTTCGGCCGAGCCTGCTCACCCTGCTGAGCGATGAGGACGCTGAGGTCGTGCGTTGGGGGGCCTACGGCCTGGGCTTCGAATGTTCGGCGGGCGCCGACGCGGTGGTCTCAGCGCTGGCCGCGCGCGCGGTCTCGCTACCGAGCGACGAGCCGTGGGATGCAGCGCATCTGGCCGTGATGCGGGCGATCGGTGCTTGTTCGAGCTCGCCCAAAGCCGAGCCGACGCTCGCGGCCTGGCTGACGAACGAGCGGCGCGGTTGTGGTGCGGCGCTCGCGCTCGGCGATCTGGCCGGTCGCACGCGGCGGCTGCGCGAGGAGACCTGGGTCTCGCTCTTGAACCGCGCGCAAGGCAGCGTCTCCAGCCCAGCGTGCAGCGCGGCGTTCTATCCGTTTTCACGCGTCCCACACGTACCGCCGAGCGTGGAGAAACGGCTGCTCGAAGTGGCCACGGCCGCGCTGCAGCGCGAAGACCCGTATCGCCTGATGACCTTGCGAGCGCTCAGCCGCGCGGGCGCCGACTCCGCGACAGTGCTCGAGCCGGTGCTCTTGGGCGGCTCCAGCTCCTATTCGATGGAGGAAAAGGTGGAGGCCTTTCGAGCGGTGGCGCGCTTGGAAAAAGGTGGTCAAGCGCTGCTCGTAAAGGCCTTCGAGTCGTGGGCGGCCGCGGCTCCCGCCGAGCTCGCCAAGGGCGCGCCAGAGGCGCAACAACTGCTCGCGGCGCTGGCGCTGGTGCCGGCCGATCCGCGTTTCGCCAAGCCGCTCGAACGGCTGGCGCAGCTGCCCGCCGATGGGGCGAATGAGCGCGGCAAACGCATCCTCTCGATGCTGCGTTGTCGCGCGGCCGCGCGGCTCGCTGCTTCGGTTACGGCGCCGCTGCTCGCTCGTTGCGACCTCGCAGGTTCACAAGAGCGCAAGCGAGCCGAGCTCGTGGTGCTCGACCGCATCCCGCTCGGTGCAGCCGAAAAGACGCTCTATTCGAAGCTCGCCGCGGATGAGAGCGTGCTCGTTCGTGAAGAGGCGCTGGAGCTCCTGGTGAAGCACGAGGGCCTGCCGCGCAAAGCGACCCTGCTCGAGGCGCTGCGCGCAAAACCTTCCGGCGTGGTGATCGCCGCGCTGCAACTTTTGGCGAAGCACCCGCGGCTCGCCGCCAAGGCCGGCACGGAAGACGAAGTGAAGGAGGGCGATAAGAAGATCGCCACGATCGAGCCGGAGGCCGAGATCATCGCGGCCGTGAAGGCGCTCTTGCCGCGTGCCGTTGCCGAGAAGGAGCCCGAGTTCATCGACGCTTGCATCGATGCCATCGGCGCGCTCGGCGCGCGCGAGCTCGTGCCCTTGGTCGAGCCGTTCTGTCGCTCGGAGAGCCCACAAACGCGCGAACGCGCCAAGAACACCATCACCTTGCTTTCGGGTGCCACGCCCTCCTGCACGCTACCCGAGGGCAGCGAAAAGGCGCCGCCAGAGGCAGCTCGCGCAGCGCCGGAGAAGCTGCGCTTGACGTTCGCGAGCGACGTGGGCGAGCTGGTGATCGTGCTCGATGGGGCGAGCGCGCCTGTCACCACGCAACGCTTCGCCGAGCTTGCGCGCAAAGGCTATTTCAACGGCAACCTGCTGCACCGCGTGGACCCTTCCTACGTGGTGCAGTTCGGTTCGCCCGACGGCGACGGCTTCGGCGGGCCCACCGACGTGGACCCCTTTCGCTGTGAGACCGGGCCGCTGCCCTTTGGCCCGCTCAGCGTCGGCGTCGCGCTCTCCGGCCGCGATACCGGCAAGAGCCAGCTGTTCGTCACACGCGCGCGTCACCCTCACATCGACGGTCTCTATCCACTGGTCGGCCTAGCCGAAGGGCCGTGGGAGAAGGTGATCGAGGGTGACGTGATTCGCAGCGTGACCGTCAGCGAGTAGCGCTCACTTCTTCTTGGCCGCAGGCTTCTTCGCGGCCGGCTTCTTAGCGGCAGCGGCGGGCTTCTTCGCGACGGCGGGCTTCTTTGCAGCGGCGGCGGGCTTCTTCGCAGCGACGGGCTTCTTTGCAGCGGCAGCGGGCTTCTTCGCAGCGACGGCGGGCTTCTTTGCAGCGGCGGCGGGCTTCTTTGCAGCGGCGGGCTTCTTCGCAGCGACGGCGGGCTTCTTTGCAGCGACGGCGGGCTTCTTTGCAGCGACGGCGGGCTTCTTTGCAGCGACGGCGGGCTTCTTTGCTGCCGGCTTCTTCGCAGCGGCGGGCTTCTTTGCGGCGGGCTCCTTCTTCGGGCCGCCGAAGTAGTCTTCCATCGGGATGAAGTAGAAGTCGCGCCAACCGTCGGCGTACTTGTCGGCGGTGCCTTTGGGCAGGTTATCGTGCTGCAGCGTCACCTTGGTCTCGCCGTCGTGTTCGGCGAAGGTGAGCGTCACCTTGGAGTCTTTGGCCGACTTGGCGAACTCGGTGGTGCGCCAGCTCTGCACGATCTTCTCGCCGGGGACGAGCTCGAGGTTGGTGCCTGAAATGTAGCCGGCCCAAGCGTCGAAGTGCGTGCCTGCAACCGATTGGATGTGAGCAGGGCTGCCGGTCATCTTCGAGTGCAGTTTGCTATCGAGGTAGGCGGCGTAAACTTTTTCAGGTTTGGCAGGAAGAAGAAGGGCGAGCTTTAGCTTCGTCGACATGCGCGCGACGCTAGCAAGTTCGCCCTTCGCGGTCTCGGCTAGTTGTTGGCTCGGCTCACTTCGGTAGCTCGGGCTCGACCAAGGTCTTGCCGCAGTCGAGCGTGCCGAGGAAGGCGACGATGGCTTTGATGTCGTCAGTGGTGAGGTTCTTCTCGGTGAGCAAGGCCGAGAGGTTCTTGTTCTTGATGCCGCCGCCGGCCATCAAGCTCACAGCGTCTTCGAGCTTGGCGACCGAGCCGTCGTGGAAGTAGGGCGCGCTCTTCGACACGTTGCGCAGGCTGGGGACCTTGAAGGCAGCCCAGTCAGCGTCCTTCTTGCTGACCGAGAAGCGACCGACGTCCACCTCCTCTTCCTTCTTGTCCTTGGTGCCGATGCCAGCGTTGTAATAAGCGCCTTCCTTCGAGCCGTAGGCCGCCGAGAAGAAGGGCGGGTTGTGGCAGTTGACGCAGCCGGCTTTGCCCAAGAACAGATCGAGGCCCTTCTTCTGTTCGTCGTTGAAGGCCTTGGCGTCGCCTTTGGCGTACTTGTCGTAGAGCGTGGAGTCGCACACCAAGGTGCGCTCGTAGGCCGAGAGCGCCTTGACGATCGTGTCGGGGGTCACGCCCACGCCCGGGAACACAGCGTCGAACTGCTTCTTGTAGCCGTCGATCTTTTCGATCTCTTTGGCCTTCGCCTCGAGGTTCTCTTTGCCGACGCCCATGTTGCCGCCGGACCAAGCGCCGGTGGCTTGCGCCTCGAGCGAAGGAGCGCGGCCGTCCCAATAGTGCGAGCCGAGGTAACCCACGTTCCAGATCACCGGGCTGTGGCGCGTCAGCTTCTTCTCTTCGGCGCCGATCGCGATTGGGTCCTTACCGCCGTTGCCGTCCTCGTTCAGATGGCAGGAGTAACAGGAGCGCGTGCCGTCTTTGCTGAGCCGCTTGTCGAAGAACAGCTGGTTGCCGAGCTTCACCTTCGCTTCGCTCTGCGGGTTGTCCTCGGGGATGGTCATCTTCCCGAGGTCGAACGGCAGTTCCATCTTCTCTTCAGCGGCAGAGGTGCTCGCCGTTGCCTTGGCAGCGCTCGCGGAAGGGGCTCCACCCTTCGGCTCCGGCGTACATGCCGCGGCCATCACGAGACTCGCAATCAACCCAACGAACTCGATGCGTGTTTCGATTTTCACGTGCGAGGCTTAGCCCAGTTGGCGGCCCACCGCCAATGCGCCCCGACGCAGAACAGCGTAACAAAAAGGCGAACGGCGAAGAGCTTGCGCCCTTCGCCGTTGGCTCCGTCATAGC
>CAITIQ010000458.1 GCA_903892415.1 uncultured delta proteobacterium
CCAGATCGGTAACACCCAAGTCAGCCGCGCCAAACAGCCGGTAACAACGGCCTTTTTGCAGTGTCAGCGCGAACGTCAGCGGTGGCCGGTCATGCGCCAACGCGCCTTCAATGGGCGTCTCACTGAGCGGCCTCATGCCGGCTGCCGGCCCGCACGAAAGCGCCAGTCGATGCGCGTCTCGCAGCGGATCGCCCTCGGCCTCGAGGCCCTGAAGGCAACGCACGTAGATTGCTCGGCCCGGGAACGCGGAGGGCTCTTCTTCCGCAGCAGATGCCGTGCTCGGTGCAAGGGGCGCCACTGTCGCGGTCGGCGCAGGGCCGCTTCCACGCTCCCAGGCGTAGGGCTCATCAACACAGCTCATCGCCAGCGTGCTGAGGCTAAGCTGCGCAGCCGTGACCACAAAGCGAGCACCACTGGCCAGCGACGACGCATCCTTGCGGGAAAGGTTGCTCGCCTGGTTTGACCAGCGCAAACGGCAGCTGCCTTGGCGCGACACAAACGACGTTTATCGCATCTGGATCTCGGAGGTCATGCTCCAACAGACCCGCGTGGAGACGGTGCTTCCGTACTACCAACGGTTTGTTGAGCGCTTTCCCACCGTGCAAGCCCTGGCGGCCGCCTCGAGCGATGAGGTTTTGTCGAATTGGTCGGGCCTGGGTTACTACCGCCGCGCGCGAAATCTCCAACTTGCGGCACAGGAGGTGGTTAAAAGCCACGCTGGGACCTTTCCCAACACGGTGAAAGGACTTGAAGCTCTGCCAGGCATTGGGGAGTACACCGCGCGCGCCGTCGCCAGCATTGGTTACGGCGTGCACGTGGCCGTGGTCGACGGCAACGTGGCGCGGGTGGTCTCGCGTTGGAAGGCCCTCGAAGAGCCGATTGACAAGGCCAGCACAAAGAAGACGCTCGCGAGCTTGGCAACGCTGCTCTGTGATCCGCGCCGGCCAGGGGATTCCAACCAAGCGATGATGGAGCTTGGGGCAACGGTTTGTACGCCGAGCTCGCCCAAGTGTGATCAGTGTCCGCTGCGAACCGAATGTGCCGCCAACGCAACGGAGCGGATGACCGACTTCCCGAAGGTCGAGTCGGCCACCAAGGTCCGCGCTCAGCCGATGGCGGCGCTGGTGGTTACGAAGGCGGACCAGGTGCTGCTCATGCGCAGGCCGAACACCGGCCTTTTCGCCGGACTATGGGAGCCGCCGATGGGAGAAGGGGAGTTGCCCGAGCTCGCCTCAAGGCTCAAGGCCGCCGGGATCGCGTTGAAGGCGATCGAACCCCACGAGCGCACGATCAAGCACGTACTGAGCCATCGGGTGTTGACCGTTACGGTGGCCACCGCGACCGCCGTGACACGCGTGGAGAAGCCTGTCGCCCCGTACGAGGCAGCACGTTGGTTTGATGCTGAAACGATGCAGGAGGTGGGGATCAGCCGCCTTGCTCAGCTGGTGTTGGCGCAGTGTTCAGCCCTTAAGCGCGAACAAAAGCCAAAAGCCCGGCGCCCGTCCAGCAAAGCGAAATGACTCGTGCGAAGGGCCTTCGGCCGATTTGTCGAAGAGGCCCGAGTCATTCTTGTTGCTGCATCCGCCTTCGGCGAATGGAGTCATTTCTCTCGAAAGCAAGTCAACCAAAGGATAAGACGGGGAGAGCGATGGCCTTTTGGAGCTTGGATTCGAACCGGAGTGGACAGCGTCCACAGCGTGGACGGAGTCCGAGGCCTAGGGAGCGCCGTTGGTACGCGCAGTTGGGCTCGCTCACTTTCGCTCTGCTCGCCTCATTCGTGCCACAGCTCGCTTGGGCTGAGCAAACGGACGCCGAGCCTCTTTCGAGTTCGGAGACAACGGATACAGCTCTGAGCGAACGCGAAGCCCGTGCGCTGAAACGGCTCGACGCCCCTCGAGGAGCTAGCGCGCGCTTCTTCGGCTCGGTCGCTACGGGAACGGGTTTTCGCTTCAACAACCCCTACCGGCTGAGCACCCAACTGGGAGCCGAAGCAACCTCGCTTTCGTTGGTTGACCCTTACCTCGACTTTGCGGCCAGCATTGTCTACGGGCACGGCTTGCAACACGGCGCGAGCCTGCACCTCGGCGCCCCGGTGACCGGCGTGTTTCAACCCTACCTCACGCCCTCCTACGTGCTCGCCTACCGCGCTGATCTCCCAGTCCTGCTCTACGGACGCCTGGGCACGCCCATCTTGCTCAGCCCCGATATCAACCTCGGCGGAGAGATCGCCGGCAGCGTCTCCTACTTCCTTACTTCTGGCATCGGTCTGACGGGGGAGGTCGCCTTCGATCTTTTTTATGGCGCGGCAACGCTCGAAACGCAGCAGAGCGTGATCCCAGTATTGGCGCTCTCGTGGGGAGTGATCGTCGATGTGGAGTTTCTCAAGTGAGGCGAGCCAAGAGCGTATTTCCCATGGGCTTGTTGCTCTTCTGTATGGCCCCGTCGGTCGGCAACATCGGTTCGTGTGGGCAAGAGGCTGAGCTGCTCGACGCGGAGAAGTTCTTCCGCGCCAAGGCTGCGGTGGATTGTGAGCAATGCAGTGTCTGCGGGCTAGCGACGAGCTCGTGTTCCCAAGCCTGCGCCGGGGAGATCGTTCGGGAGTTTCCCGAAGATTGTTACCCGCTCGTTCACGATGGGGAGGTCTGCTTGGACGCACTGCGAGCCGAGGGCTGCAGTCTCTATGCGGACTTCATGGCCGAGCAAGGCGCCACCCTGCCG
>CAITIQ010000459.1 GCA_903892415.1 uncultured delta proteobacterium
CACGCATGCGCCAGCACGGATGCGGTGCTAAGGGCGCAATTCTTGGCGCGTCACGATCGGCACATAGCCGACCTCGAGCCCCTTCGGCGGCGTGACGAGCACCGCGGGATCCAGCGCCGTTGCAACAGCTCGACGCGGAGCGGGTGCGACGCTGACTCGCTCAATCCGGCTAGAGCAACAGGACGCGAGCAGATGCCGGTTTGCGCAGCTCGGTGGCTCCGAGTGACACGCTGCTTTCAGGCCAATGCCGGCTCCGTGCCTCTTGGGGAACGGGCCCAGATCGTTGCTCCTCAACTGCAATCACCGAAGACACTTAGCCAGCGAAGGTCAACGGTGCGCCATGGTGGCCGCCACTCGACATCGTTCCCCAGTAAGAAACCTCCCCCAGCGCACTTCGTCCTGAACCAGTCGTTTGGCGTGGCCATCCCGCGAGCCATGACCTGCGATTGGAGCTACATGGATGGGAAGTGCGTCGCCTCTCATGAAGCTCATTCAACTCGCGGCTGCGCGGATCCGTCGTTCTCATTCCATCTTGTCGCATGGGCTACCGTTTCCGACTTCGCCGACGGGAACTCCCGGGAGTACGCGACATCGTCCTGCCGGGGCACCGCACCGTGGTCCTCGTCCACGGGTGCTTCTGGCGCCAGCACGACCACATGCTCGGTCGAATGCAGCCCCGAAGGAACCAGTACCATCGGCATCCGAAGCTGCGGCGTAATAGCGAGCGGGACTTCAACAACACCACCGCTCTCTGGGAAGCGGGATTTACAGTCGTCGTCGTTTGGGGTGCGAGACGGCCCCGGAGCACGGGCTGTTGGCGCTTCTGGCCGACCGGCTAGGCCGGTGAGGCTTCATGGCAAGGCGCCAGTCCGGTACTGTATCCGCACGCATGGGCATCACTATCGGCCGTCATGTCGCTGAGGAGGTCTTCCAGCGGGCGCTCTACCTTGCCCGCAGCGACACGGTCCTCCCCCCAGAATGGATCGAACGGACTGACAAGGTTGCCGCTTCGGGCAACAAGACGTTTACGCCCGTCCTCGGGACCGCGCTTCTTGCCAAGGCCACCGATCGGCGCATCGACGCCTTCTCCCTGCGCGAGGACGCCAGCCATAAGAGCTACTCGGCTCGAAGCCTAGCCAAGGACGTGTTCGTACCGTGCTGCAAGATGGCGGACATCGACATCCGAACGACTGGCGCCGAGCCGTTGAACAACCAGCCCTTTCTTCGGGCCGACCGGATCGGCGTCGAGATGAATGTGCGGCGTGGAACCGAGGGAGACCTCGCGTACCTCTGCAAATGCCTAGAGCGCGCGGACTTCCTGGAGAACGAGACGGCTGTGGCAGCGCTCGCCGCCTTCTTGCGGGCGCGAATCAAGGCCGCGGGCGACCTAGAGGAAGTCGGCATCGAGGGACGACCTCTGGCGATGATTCGCCTCGTCGATTCAGTGTCCGAGTTCGTAGAAGCACACAGCGAGGGTGGCAAGGTCGGTCAAGCGATCGTCGCTGCGATCCTCGACCTCGTACACAAGGAGGTGCGGACTCGGAAGATCAACGACCCGGGCTGTGGCTGGAGAGGCGACGTGGGCGCGTTCGTCGAAGGGAGGATCAGCCTCTCGGTCGAGGTGAAGCAGCGCCCGTTCACAGAGAGCGAAGTGCTGCAGTTCATTGACCGTCTCGGCGCGGATAGAGTCCCCCGGGGTGTGGTCGCGGCACTAGCTCAAGGCGGTGTCAATCTCGACGCCGATCGGGTTGCGGAAGGCGCAACCCGTTATGGGGTTGCCCTTGACATTGTGGTCGGTGTCCGACGGTTACTGCTCGACGTGATCCGGCACATCCCTAGCGATCCACACGAGGCGACGGCCCTTCTGCCCAAGCTCGGACTCCAGCGGCTCAAGGAGATTGAAGCGAGCGAGGCCGTCCAGCGTGCGTGGGTCGGGGCTACGACCGAGTAGTGACACGACGACTTGCCGACGGGCCAAGGCCCGTGCCACCGTGCGGCGCGTAGACCTTGACCTCGCGTCGCAGTGCGGCGGGAATCAACTTCGCGGGCGGTTCGGGCTTCGGGATAGGGTCGCGGCGCTCGGGAAGGAGAGTTGGGCGGCGGCGAACGCGCTGCCCGAAGAACTGACGGCGAATCTCCAAGCCAAGTAGCTCGACCAGTGCGGAGGGGACTGCATTCCCGAGCTGCTTGTGGGCCGAGCGGTTATTCCCGATGATCCGATAGTCGGCGGGGAACGTCTGGAGCGCGCCCAACTCGGCGGCCGAGAGTCGTCGACTCCGCCAGTGGAACGGCCCGATTGCCGGCCCTGGTTGGGCGGTTAGCGTCCAGGACGGGCGACTTTTTTCCAGCTTGAGGAGCATCGACCAGTAGCGCGTTCGCCAACCAAACAGCTTCCGTTTCTCGCCGTCCTTATCAGCATGGAAGAGGTAGTTGCAGCCCTCGGGGATGGTCGGGAGCAGCTCGGCATACTTGCCCCGGACGCGGAGGTCGTCGTCCTCGTCGAGGGCAGGACCGTCGAGGTGTCCGATCGCATCCCAGGCGGTCATGTATGGTTCCAAACCATTGACCGGCTCGCGCATCGGCTCATGAGGGCGCGGGTCAGTCATATCCACCGGCGGCGGCTTGACGTGTGTCGGCTTCGGGAACTCGAACTCGATCCCGTCGCGGTGGCCGACGACGAAGACGCGCTCGCGGAGCTGTGGTACGCCGTACTCGGCAGCGTTCAGCCGCGCGGCGTGGAAGCTGTATGACGTACCAGCACGGCGATTGATTGTTCGGATGCGGTCGCGCAAGTACGCGAGTCCCTCGCTCTTGTTGTTGAACGCGAGGCCGGGCACGTTCTCAAGCAGGAATGCCCTCGGCTTTGCAAGCTCCAAAGTTCGCAGGTAGGACTCGAGGGTGTCGGCGCGCGGGTCGTCGAGCCGTGCAGAGTCGCCTTTGTGCCAGTATCCCGACTTGCTGAACGGCTGGCATGGCGGGCCACCTGCGAGCAGGTCTGCGTTGCCCTTCGACTCCTCGACAACATCCTCGGGCGTGATGCCCACAAAGTTGCGCGACCCCTTCGGCGAGAGCTTCGCATGAATCACGGGCCATGAGGGCCGGTTCGTGCGGAGGGTCGTCACGGCCTCGCCGTCCATTTCGACACATGCCAGCGGCTCGAACCCGGCCGCCTCAAGGCCGAGGTCGAGGCCACCCGCCCCAGTATACAAGCTGATAACGCTCAGCTTCATGTTCATGACAGGCCGAGAAGATCGCGGACGGAATGCACGTCGCCAAGCGAAAAATCGCGCTCGCTGCGCGCGCGATACCTCTTCTGCCGGTTGTACGGGCTGTGGTTCGTCGGCTTGAGCGACACGTCCTGCTCATGCGCCTGCGACCGAACCGACGCCTTGGTGTGGCCGAGCTTGAGACCCACGACGCGGGTCGGCGTTTTCTCGCGCGAGAGCTGCCGGAGCTGCGCGTTCTCGGGCGGGGTCCAGAACTTGCCGTGGTTCTTCGGGGTCTTACTCATGTCGGGCTCCTCGGTTGGAGGTCTATGCCAACCCTAACAAAGACCGAATGCCACGTCTAGGGAGTCGTGGACGACGTTCTCGGCCGCAAGGCTGTCGGCGTGGGTCGCGCTGGCTTTGGGTAGTGCGGGCCAGGAGGTCTCCGACGGCGCGGTGGGCGGGCGTCGGGAACGGCCACGAAGCCGCGTCCTATGCGTCCTGCGGTGCGCGCCACCGCGCGAACGGTCGGGGCCTCGGCCACCCGCTACCTTGGTCTGTGGTACGGCCGGAAGAACGTCCCAGACGTGAGCGGCGTGCCGTCGAGCGGCCAGACCGAGGCGTTGATTCCGCCGTCGTCGCGCGTGCTCGGGAATGTCACGCCACTGCACGAGATGTTCTCCAACGCGGTTCGGAGTCGAATGCCATCAGTGTGGCTGTTCGGATCGAGGACGCCGGACGCTTCGGGGTGATCGTCTACGAACTGGCCGACGTCAAACAGCTTGTACTCGCCCTCGGGAAACGAGAACACCTCATGCGTTTCTGGGATTGGTGCGCTTGCGTTGTTCCACAGCTCGACTCGTGCCGTCGAGATGCCGCTTGCGGCATAGTAGGCGGGAGTGCCGATGTGGTGGAAGCGACCACCGCGCAGGGGGTTCACGCTCTCGGGCGCATAGTCCTTGCAGCGGATTGAGATCCACTCGCCGCTAGCGAAGTTGAACCGCCCGATATAGACGGACAGGTCGTAGTTGTTGGGATCGAACGTCATGCAGCTAGAGTACAACTACCGACCATGCTTCGTCCCGGACCAGTCGAGCGGCTTCCCGCAGGCGGCAGCCCAGTCCTCCAGCTCCAAGAAGTCCACCCGGCGCTCACGCAGCTCGCACTTCGAGCCTCAGGTCTGCTGGCAGCGCAGGAGCGCGGCGACCTCCTCTTGGGTCAGACCGGCCTCGACGCGGGCGCGGCGAAGACTCTCGCGGAACGCCTCGGAGCGCTTTGTGTGGAGTGCCGTCTTCGAGCCCATCGGGCCACGAGCCTGCACCCTGAGATCGGCTAACCCGGAGCAGGGTAAAGCCCGCGCGGACGCCAGTCTATGGCTGGAGCATGGGTATCTTCACCGTTCTCGCGAGCGACTTCCCAAAGTCGCCGCTCGACACCGTCGCCGAGCACACCATCCGGATGCCCCGGCCGCCGTGCGCCGGCCGGCGGATAGCGGATACGGCGGCGCACCTCGTGAACGCGGTGCAGCCCGAAGTCCATAGTGCGCCAGTGATTGCATTCCTTCCCCACCGCATCCGCTTCCTGCTGGCCTTTGAGCCCGCCCTGTGCAGCGCGGTGCGCGGCATCCTCGGCCGGACCATCCTCGGCCGGATGCGCCAGCGCGCCCGGCGGCAGTCGCTAGGCGCGCACCATCAGCGGCGCAGTTCTTGGCGCGTCACGATCGGCACGTAGCCGACCTCGAGCCCCTTCGGCGGCGTGACGAGCACCGCGGGATCCAGCGCCGCCGGCTTGCCGGTCGTGGCGGGCGGCAGGTACGCGCGGTCCTTGGTCCAATGCCGGTGCAGCAGTTCGACGCGCGACTGCATACGCTCGCGCTCCTCGCTCGACAGATCCGCGTGCTGCAACGCAGGCTGATCGCAGAACCGGTACCAGCTGTACGTCACCACGC
>CAITIQ010000460.1 GCA_903892415.1 uncultured delta proteobacterium
CGAAGGCACCCTTCGTGATTTGTGGACAAAGGCCCAAGAGAAAACCGACTTGCTGCGCTGCGCGGGGGATTTGGTGGTCTCGGTGTACTTCGAGGGCGGGAGGCCAGCCGAGCAGAGCTTGAAGCTCCAGCAGTACGGCCGTGAATTCAAATCGGGCGAGTGGACCAAGCACAAAGCCAAGCTCGCCACCCTGCGCAAGGCGCACCCGCCGCTGGCGCCCTTCCATTGGCAGCTCGAGTTCCCCGAGGTCTTCGACCGCGAAAACCCCGGATTCGACGCCTTCGTCGGCAACCCGCCGTTCCTCGGCGGCACCAAGATCTCAACCGTGAGCGGAGGTGCCTATAGAGACTGGCTACTGCAACTCCATGAGAATAGCCATGGAAATGCCGACTTGGCGGCTCATTTCTTCCGGCGTGCTTTTATCCTACTGAAGACATCCGGAACACTTGGTTTCATCTCCACGAACACAATTGGACAAGGGGACACGCGAGGAACAGGGCTCCGATGGATTCTGGAGCATGGCGGACAGATCTACAACGCAACGAGGCGACTTCGCTGGCCCGGACAGGCGGCGGTCGTTGTCAGTGTGATCAACATCTCCAAGCATGCGTTGGTAATTCCTGCAACTCTGGATGCGAATCAGTGCGATTTCATTTCCGCCTTTCTCTTCGCTGGTGGCAGCAATCTCGACCCAGAGCAACTTGAAGCCAACGCCGGGCGGAGCTTCCTTGGAGCCAAAATCTATGGAAACGGCTTCACGTTCGACGACACCGACACCAAGGGAGTCGCATCAAGCCTTGAGGACATGCGGCGGCTGATCGCGAGCAACCCGCGCAACCAAGAGGTGATCTTCCCCTACATCGGTGGCGAGGAAGTGAACTCCGACCCACGCCACGCGCACCATCGCTACGTGATCAACTTTGGCGAGCGCACTGAGGCCGAATGCCGACGCACTTGGCCTGACCTGCTTCGCATTGTCGAGATCAAGGTCAAGCCTGAGCGAGTGACTCTAAATCGCGAAGGGTACAGACGCTACTGGTGGCTATACGGCGAGAAACGCGTTGAGCTCTGGAAAGCGATTGCGGGGATGGAGCGGGTGCTCGCCATCTCCTCCGTTACGCCACACGCATCGTTCGCGTTCGTGCCGGCAAGGATGGTCTTCTCGCACGCGCTCATTATCTTCCCGCTCTCTAGTTTCGCAGCGTTCGCTGCGCTGCAGGCGCGACCGCATGATCACTGGGCGCGATTTCTTGGTTCGTCGATGAAAGACGACCTCCGCTACACCCCCTCCGACTGCTTCGAGACCTTCCCCTTCCCCGAAGGCTGGCAGTCCCACCCCGCGCTCGAGGCCGCCGGCAAGGCCTACTACGAATTCCGGGCGCAGTTGATGATCGACACCGACCTCGGCCTCACCAAGACCTACAACCGCTTCCACGATCCCGACGAGCACGATCCCGCCATCCTGCGCCTGCGCGAGTTGCACGCCGCCATGGACCGTGCCGTGCTCGACGCCTACGGCTGGGCCGACATCCCCACCGACTGCGAGTTCATCCCCGACTTTGTCGAGACGGATGACGAAGGCAACACGATCGAGAAATCCATCCGCTACCGCTGGCCCGACCCCGTCCGCGACGCAGTCCTCGCCCGCCTGCTCTCCCTCAACGCAGCACGCCACGAATCCGAACTTTCCTCCGGTCTCCAACGCCCAGCCCGCTCCCACACCAACCTCTACGACTCCGCCGAGTGAAGCGCATGGAACCGCCCGAGGACTTTGATGAGCTTCTTCGATCGATCCCCGGGCTCCATGCTCGCAACTCTCACCCCGGCGAAGCGTTCTTCGCAAGCCTGC
>CAITIQ010000461.1 GCA_903892415.1 uncultured delta proteobacterium
CGCCGACCGCGACAGTGGCGCCCCTTGCACCGAGCACGGCATCTGCTGCGGAAGAAGAGCCCTCCGCGTTCCCAGGCCGAGCGATCTACGTGCGTTGCCTTCAGGGCCTCGAGGCGGAGGGTGATCCGCTGCGAGACGCGCATCGACTGGCGCTTTCGTGCGCGCCGGCCTCGGGAATGAGGCCGCTCAGCGAGACCCCAATTGAAGGCGCGTTGGCGCATGACCGGCCACCGCTGTCGTTCGCGCTGACGCTGAAAAAAGGCCGTTGTTACCGGCTGTTTGGCGCGGCTGACTTGGGTGTTACCGATCTGGACGTCGAGGTCCGTTCATCGCGCGAGGTGGTGCTGGCCAGCGACCACGGAACTTCGCGTTTGGCGGTGGTTCAGCCTGATCGCCCGTTTTGCGCGCTCGAGGACGGGGAAGCGACGGTGGTGGTCTCTGCCAAGGGCGGACGCGGCGCCTTTGCGCTCTTTGCGTGGGTGTTATGAGCCCATCCGGCTTTGAGGATTGACGTTGATCGGCGGGAACATTAGTTCGCACGGGTGGCCGAAGAGCGTGACGGCGAAGGGGCCTCTCCAAAGGCCGAATCAGGCGGGTCGGTTCCCCCGCCCCCTCCCGACCAGGAGCGGCGGCGGCTCTACGAGCGCGCGGTCCCCGAGGTCATCAAGCGCATCGTCGAACGCGCCGTCGAAAGTGGCGTCGAGAAGTTGAACGAGATCGGCGAGAGGCCGGACAACCTTCGCCATTTCCTGAGTGAACTACGCCTCCCCACAGAGGTGCTCGCCGACGTCTACGCCCAGGTGGACGACACCAAGAACGGCCTCTATCGCGTGGTCGCCAAGGAGATCCGCGACGTCCTCGAGCACACGGCCATCGCCGACGAGATCGCAAAGGTTTTGACCAAGCTCTCGTTCGAGATCAAGACCGAGATCCGCTTCGTCCCCAATGACCGTGCTGAAGAGGCCGTTGAGGGTGAAAAGACCGAGCGAGAAGCCGTTCCCGTTCGCCCCAAGATCACGAGTGAAGTGAGCGTGAAAGAGCGCGGCACCAGCGACCCTAAGCGCAAGTAGCGCAAGCCTTGAGTGTGCTCTTTCGAGCACGTTGGAAGACCGGAAGACCGAATGACGATCGACAAGAAGAAGCCATATACGGGCGGCGAAATCGACGCCTTTTGCACCAAATGCAAGATGGACCTCAACCACCGCATCATCGCGATGGTTGGTGAAGACGTGAAGCGCGTCGAGTGCCTCACCTGCCATGGTGCTCACAACTACCGACGTCCTGCTGCTGAACGGGAGCGGGAGAAAGAGCAGAAGGCTCATACCAAGGCCATTCACGCTGGCACTTCAACCAAGCGTGAACCCAAGTCTGCACCCAAGACCGAGCGCTCGAACAAGGCAAGCTGGGAGAAGTCGATCGCCGGCCAACCGGCATCAGCGTTCAAGTCCTACAGCATCAAATCTGGCTTCAACCCTGGGGATCTCGTGCGGCACTCCAAGTTTGGAGACGGCGTGATTGCTCGCGTGCTCGACCCGCACAAGGTTGAGATCCTGTTCGAGGACGGCCCGCGCACCATGGCGCAAAACACGCCCTGAACTTTCGCGGCATCGACACAGCGCGCTCCGGCAGTTAGCCGTTGCGCGCTGTTTTCTTTGAGCCCTTGCGCTTGAGATAGAAGAAGTCGCGTTGCGCGGGCGTGCGTGCGTACTCCGCCGGGTTGAACTTCAGGTCCGGAATCAACGGGCTGCCTAGGCTCGGACCGGATTCACCATGCTCGAACAAGAAGAAGCGCGGGTAGATGAAGTTGACGTCGAGTTGCGCGGCATCGTGAGCGCCGGCCGCTTGCATCGCGCGGCCGATGGACTGGGCCGTCGTCGACTCGCCAAGACCGTAGAAGAGGAACTTCCCATCCGACGAAAGCCCAATCGCGCTCCTGCGGATGATGGTGTCGCCGCCCACCGCCGCCCCCCAATTCTTGTTGAACTCGTGCAACAGGCCGGGGTTGGGCTCACCATTTTCGATCAGACACGGTGGGGTCTGTCGGTACCAGCTGATTTGTGCGTCCTGCTCTTTCAGCGTCGAGAAGGTTCGTATCGCCATCGAGCCGTCTTGCTTGCGCGCCACGGTGCAGCCGATGTCACGGGGCGGGAGGAAAACGTCGGTCCCGAGCTTCATGCCGTAGTTGCCGTGCATCGCTTTGAAGCCGCCGTTGAACACAGCTAGCAACTCGGAGTGATCCTCCTCCGGTATCGACCCGGGCCGAGCCGATCGCGGGATCTGCTGGCTTTTCGGTTCATCGGTTCCTGCGACCAAGCGCAGCTCGGCTTGGGTTAGGTCGACGGCGACCACGGCAACCGCTGTGAAGGGCCGCTTGGGATCGGGGTGGAGTTGGGTGCGCCACATCACGACGCTCTTGTCGTCGGAGGGTGCTCGCAACACTGACCACACACCGTCGTTGGGGCCTGCTACCCGCTCGTGCAACACGGTGGCTTTGGCGGGGGCCCCAGCCAGGGGATCAACAACCACGCGTTGACCAGACTCGGTGACGACGACGACAGGCTCCTGGGACGGCTCCTCCCAGAAGGTGGTCGGCGTTTCGTCGCCACGGGTCTGCACCTTGACGAAGTCCTCCATCCCGTAGACGAGGTCCTCCGCCCAGGCCACCGGCTTCGGACCGACGACGGCGCGCACCCCATCCGCCACGGCTGGACCAAAGCCGGGAAACTCATGGAGCGCAAAACGGAACCCCAGCCCCAGAACGCCGAGGGCGCCGCCCGTGATGAGCAGCCGCTTCGCCCAACGCCGCCTTCGAGAAACCTTCGAATCCGATGTGCTCACGTGGCCTCACCTTAGCGCAGCCGCCTGCGTCAGCCCAAAAAGCCGCGCAGGCCGGTCGCGAATGATGAACGCCCCAAAGGTCTCAAGCCATTCCAGACCTTGGAATGACTCGTGCCAGGTTGATGATCCAACGGGGCCTTTGGCCGTTTTCTTCGGAGAAGGCACGAGTCATTCTTGTTGCTGCATCCACCTTTGGTGGAATGACCCGTGC
>CAITIQ010000462.1 GCA_903892415.1 uncultured delta proteobacterium
AGCTACTGGGGAGACGGCCAAACCCCGATCGATTGGACCAGCTGGGAGGACACAGCGCGCTTTACTGCAGCCGCGGCGCTGGACGAGCGACCGGTCCCGGAGCGGCTCTTCGTCTCCGGTGACCGCATGGACGTCCTCGAGTTCGCCCAAGTCTGGGAGCGCACCCACGGCAAGCGGCTGACGCTCAAGCGACTCGGCTCGGTGCAAGAGCTCGAGCAAGAAACCGCGCGCCGCTTCACCAACGAGAACAGCAACATGTTGGCCTGGCTGCCGCTGATGTACGCGCGCGGCGTGTTTGGCGGTAACGCCCTGCTCGGCGAACTGCACAACCCCCGCTACCCCGAGATCCAAGCCGAGACCGTCGAGCAAGTGATGCGACGTGGCGCTATTTGAGGGTGCGACCATGAAGAGACGTAACGTCATTGCCAGTACGCCCCTTACGCAGACACGCCACGGCAGCGGCTTCACGAGTGCAAGCCTCAATGCCTTGGGCGTCCCGCTTGATCCGTTTCTGAATGCTGACGACTTTCACATGTCGCAGCCGACCTTCCCGCCGCATCCGCACGCCGGCTTTTCGGCGGTGACCTGGATGTTTCCGGACTCGGAAGGAGCGTTCATCAACCGTGACAGCCTCGGCGATCGTTCGGTGATCGGCGCAGGGACCTTGCATTGGACCCTGGCCGGAGCAGGCATGATGCACGAGGAGGTGCCCGAACACGCCGGCGTCGACTCGCACGGCCTGCAACTGTTCGTCAATCTGCCGGCGAGTCAAAAGTTCACCACACCGCGTGCGCTCCACGTGGACGCTGACAAGGTTCCCGTCGCGGCGCCCGGCGATGGGCTCGAGGTGCGGGTGCTGACCGGAAGCTTCAACGAGGCGACGAGCCGCATCGACCCGCTACCGCCGGTGACCATGCTCGACGTCCGCATGGGCCCCAACACCCGTTTGCAGCATGCCTTCGAAGAGACCGTGGTCGCGATCGGCTGGGACGGTAGCGGCGTGGCCGGCGACGGCGCCGGCTTCGGCCGAGCCCAGGCCGTCGCCTTCGAGCGCGCGAGCGGCCTGGTCGAGTTCAAGGCCGGCGCCTCTGGCTTGCGCTTCTTGTTGCTCGCCGGCACGCCGCTCGGCGAACGGGTGATCTTCCGCGGCCCCTTCGCCATGACCAACAGCGAGCAGCTCGACGAAGCCTACCGTCGCTTTCGCGCCGGTGAAATGGGCCGACTCAGCTCTTCGTTCTGAGCGGGGAGGTCGCGCGCAAGTTGGGCGCCTGTCGGGTGCTGCTCACGGCCGCGATTGCGAACTGCAGGCGCGCCAAGCGCGGCGCGCACGCGCTCGAGAAAGACGCGCACCTTGGCGCTCGAGGCTAGGCCTTTGGGAAACACCGCGCTGATCTGCGCGCGGTGCCAATACGGCCGCAGAAGCGGCACAAGCCGCCCTTGCGCGAGCAGCTCGTCGACGAGGATCGTCGGCATGCGGCAGATGCCGACGCCCCTGCATGCGAGGACCAGCGTGAGCGCGAAGCTCGGGGACACGACGCGTCCGTTCACGGCAATGGCGCGCTCTTGTTGTCGCTCGAGGTAGCGCCAATTGGCCTTGTGGCCGGGCTCGCCCGTTACGATCAGGTGGTGACGAGCGAGGTCCGCTGGACGCTCGGGAGCCGGGTGCTTCGCGAGGTAGGACGGCGCCGCGAAGAACCCGTTGATGCTCTCGCGCAGCCGGATCGCCGTTCGTTCATCGTCCTCCAGCGGCGAGGTGCGAAACGCCACATCAATCTTCGCGCTGCGAAGATCGATACGGTCCACCGCGAGCAACAGCTCGACGCGCACCTCCGGGTGGTCGTTCACGTAGGCTGGCAGAACCGTGGAGAGGTACGCCTCCGCGAACACCGCTGAGGCCGCGATGCGCAGGGTCCCTCGCACGCGGGCAGCGCGCACGCCCACCGACTCGACGAGCGACTCGGCGCCGTCCACGACCTCCGCAAATCGCTCGAAGTACTCGTCACCTACCTCGGTCAGCCGGCTGCCGGTAACGCCCGACTGAAGAAGCTCGACGCCCAGCCTTTGCTGGAAGAGCGCAAGCCGGCGACTCACGGTCGAACGAGGCACATTGAGACGCGTCGCCACAGCCCGCACACCGCCGGCTCGGACGGTCGCAACGAAGAGGTGAAGGTCCGAAAGCGTGTCCCGCATTTGGGACACGATGTCCGAATCTTGCAGCCTTGTCCATGCGTGCGCGGCGACCATACTGCGGGCCATGAGCGAAAACGGAGACGGTCTATTGGCGAGGCGGCAGCTCCTGGTGGGGTTCGCTGCGGCGTCCGCGGCCACCACCCTGCAGGCCTGTGCCCCGCTCACACCACAACCCAAGGAGACGATCATGGCCGACAAGACGAACCAGCCCTTCGAGTTCACCGCCGCCTACAACTGGGGTCAGCTGCTCGACAGCGGCAACGCGGTCACCTATACGCGGGCGGGGGTGGTCGCCGGCTCGTGGCAGTGGCGTTTCTCCGGTGGGAAGAAGGGGAATACCCACTTCCTCGCTCACAGCTTCTATCGGTCTGTCCCGAACATCCTGTTGGGGACGATCACCTTCAACATGCACGAGCTCGAGGGCAGCAAGGCCGGAGAAGACGAACTCTACGTGGCCTACCAGGGGACGTCGTTCGACCAGGACACGGGGACCGTCGCAGTCGAGGGCCAGATCCTCGGCGGCAAAGGCAAGTACGCCGGCGCCGCAGGAAAGCTCAATTGGGTCTCGACCAATGGCTTCATCGAGCGTGGGTCGGGCGTCTTGAGTTTGGGCTGAGAGTCCCGACCCTGCATCACCAGCGGAACGAGCAATCGTGGTCGAGCCGAAAGGCTATTTGCAGTGGATCTGCGCCGCGTCGCGGTAAGGAAGTGGTCGCCGAGGCTGCCGTGCGCGGAGTCAGGAGCTCGGAGGTATTGGGATTCAAGCTGTGCGCCGTCGGCGCATAACAGTCCGACCATGCCTGCCGCGAAGAAGCCCGCTGCGAAAAAGCCCGCTGCGAAAAAGCCTGCTGCGAAGAAGCCTGC
>CAITIQ010000463.1 GCA_903892415.1 uncultured delta proteobacterium
GATGAACCGGATAAAGCACAATCGCATTGATGCCGGCCAGCAGAATGCGTTACCGCTTCGCCGCAGCGGCGATCGTCTCGATGGCGAGGAACATGGGCTCCGGCTCCGACATGAGCAGCCCCTCACGCACGCCCTCGAGCCGCTCGAAGCCGAGGCGTTCGTAGAACGCCACAGCATCCGTCTTCGCGTCGGTCACCACACCCACGCATCCGCTCTTGTCCCGCTGGTCGAGGGCCAAGCCTAGCACATGGCGAAGCAGGGCCTTGCCGACGCCGAGTCGCTGAGCCCGCAGGTCGACGCCGAGGCGCGCGAGCCGCAGCACCGGGAGCGGGTAGTTCGGCAGTCGCTTCTTCACACGACTGGGGGGCAACGACGCCCGCTCGATGGATCCGGCCGTCACCGTCGCGAAGGCCAAGATGTCCTGGCCCACTACGACCACAAAGGTAACGGACAAATGTAGTTTGAACTGGTTCTGAGCCGCGTAGTGGTGGAAGAACCTGTCCAGGTCTTCTTGCCCGCAGGAGAACGTGCTCCGGACGTCGCTCTGCGCGAGCGGCCGGACTTCAACGTTTGTCACGCATCAGCTCACGCAAGGCCTTCGTCGGCGCAGGCGGGTTCTGGAGCCGTGCCGCCAGCCGATCGAACGACGCGTCGTCCAGCACCAACCGGGTGGGGATAAGAGCTTCATCAGGCAAGGACCGGCGGGCCTCCATGAAGTAGAGGAGAGCCTGCTCGACAACGAAGTTCTTCTTCAGACCGTGGCTCTCCGTGAACCGGTCCAGCCGCTCCTTCGTAGCAGCGGAAACGGTTGCGGAGATCTGCGACTGATCACTCATAGGTGCGGCTCCAGGTTTTCCAAAGCGTAACCATGGAAAAACTAGCACCGCCCCGGTCGCCGAGCAAGGCTTGGTGGGTGCGCCCGAAGTACCTCGACCAGCGGATCACACTACGCGGCGACGACCTCGTCATGGTCTCGCGGAAAGTCCCGCGGTGAGCGCCTGCGGCGCTGCTCAGCGTGCGCGCCGCGACCGACAATAGTAGCAGGACGGGCGCGTCGCCCTCAGGGCGCGACTCTCGCGATGAACCCGGTGACGCCGTCCGGGAGCGTGACATCGCCAAAGGTGACGCCGCTTCCGTTGTAGTAGCCGCCGAGGATGGGAACGCCGTCGGGTGCGACGTGGACCTCGCCGAAGAAGGCGTAGCCGCTGGGGGGCCAAAGGTACTGAGTGGCGTTGACGAAGGCGCCGCTGCTATCAAGCTCTTGGCTCCAGCTGCCGTCGGTGAAGGCGCCACCGCCGAGATCCACGGTTCCGTAAACAACGCCAATCGCCAATGCCCCATCGCTTGCCGTGCGAGCCAAAGCGGTGAGGCCGATACTTCCAAAACCCTGTGGAAAGGTCGGCTTCACGTAGACCGCATTGCCAGCGGCATCGAAGCGGGCAACGAAGAAGTTCTCAAAATTTTGGGTGGGGATCGGCCCCGTGCCCAGGTCCGTCGCTGGGTTCGCGAGCTTACCGCTGATCGTGACCTCGCCACCAACCGACGCAATCAAGCCAACCACTCGAAGGCCGGTATTCCCGTTGCCGCCATAGTTCCGATAGGAGAGCGCCTGCCCGTCTTCGCCAACTCGAAGGAGCAGCAGGGCCCCGGTGCTGGAATTGAGCGCGCCCATCCCGAGGTCCACCGAGCCTGTGAAGCTCCCCGCGAGCACCACCTCGTTGGTTCCCGGCTCGACCTCGAGCTGCGTTACGTTGGTCGCCGTCGCGAACGCGTCGAAGGCGTAGACATAGCCGCCGTTCGAATCGAGCTTCAAGAGGGCCATTGCGTGGGTGCTCGGCTGCGGCGTGAGCACGTCGCTGCCGCCGAAATAGATTGGACCACTGTGTCCGATGGCCACCACCGGATTTCCGTCGGCTCCCACCGCTAGATCGTACGGGTAGTCGAAGCCTGTCGAACCGTAGGAGGCGACCCATTGCGGCTCGCCATTCGGATCGAGCTTTGCGAGGCCCACGTCTCGCTCCCCCTCGAATCCCTCCGCAACCAACGGTTCACCAAGGATGGTTGGGCTGCCAAAGAAGCCGAAGCTGATAAACAGGTTCCCGTCTTCATCGGTGGCCAAACGGCCCGGCTCGAGGATATCGATCGGATCGCCGAGTTTGTGACTGTAGACGTGCTCACCGCTGGGGCTCAGCTTCACCACATAGAGGTCGTACCCACCAATGCTTGTGAGCGTGTTGCCGCCGCCAAAGTCGACGGTGCCATTGAATTGACCAATAGCGAACACGTTGCCGGCGCTGTCGGTCTCAATGTCGTAGACGTACGACTCCCCACCCAGCGCGAGAACCCAGGGCGCCGCGCAGGCTGGCGTCGCGCCGTCACAATCCTCATCGAGGCTTGTCTGGCAGTCTTCAGCGCTTGGCAACGTTTGGCCCATGCAAGCGCCCCACGTCCCGTCGACCGCACAGATCCGCGTTCCGCCGACGCAGATCCCGCTGTTGAGCGTACCCGCAGGGCCGTCGTAGCAATCTTCCACGGCCGCGGGAGCGCAGACGACGCCACCTCCGCCTCCCTCCGACTGTCCACCCGTGGCGCTTGCCCCCGTCCCTTGCCCCGCTCCGGTACCGCCCGTACCAGCTGGGCACTGACAGCTCTCAAACCCCGAGCCGTCGCTCCGGCAAACTTGGATCCCCGTCTCGCTACCGAGGCAAGCGCATGCGACCTGTTGACCCGCCGCACAGGGCTGAGAGCCGCTGTCGCCACACGCTGCGATCAGGGTAAGTGCAAGGGCAAGAGCAGTTTGACGCATGGAGCTAGCGTACCATTGATTGCGAGGTTTCAGCTGCGTCGCGCCGACCGGAAACCTAGCGGATGACACGGTTGAACCCGGCCGAGCGCGTGTCGGTATCTCCGCCCAGCGAGAAGGATTTGGCAGCGTTCGTCGCGGTCGCGAGAGTCGCGCCCTGAGGGC
>CAITIQ010000464.1 GCA_903892415.1 uncultured delta proteobacterium
CGTCTCCTCAAGGTCCTCGTCGCGGTACTCGCCTCGGCTCAGCCCTACGACCGCGCCAAGCGGCCTGTGCAAAGCCTCGCGATCGCGGCTTGACGAACGGTAGGGAGTCCGTGCCCGATCTTCACTCTTTCAATCTTCCGTCTTCATCTCTCTCCCCGGCCCAAAGAAGGAGAAGGAGAGGAAGAAATCGGGCACGGGCACGGGCACGGGCACGGGCACGTTCACGGGGCAGAGGCAGAGGAACCGCAAACGCGCGCCTAGCGTGACGTCATCAGCGCCGCTGGCGCTAGATGCGTCCGAGGCATCAACCCGCTCGAGTGCGAGCGAAGTGGTTCAGAACCAGGCACAATTGTCGGTTCGAGCTTGTTCGGACAGCTGGGATCGCCCTTCGAATTGGACGTTTTGTTGAATTCAGCCGCCGATCCCAGGGCGATCGAGCGTCTTTCTCAACAAAACGTCCACTTCGACCGCCCATCCTCGGGCGCGCCGGCAAGCGCTGCGGAGCCTCTAGCTCAACAGCTTTTCCCTTCGCTCTTCACGGCTCTGCGTCTGTTCGATCAGCGAGGCGATCCGAATGGATCCGGCCAGCTCGCGTGCAATAACGTCCACCAGCAAGGCATCGCCCGGGTGTTCGGGCTCGCGGACCGCGAGGGCGATGCGACCGATCAGGCGGTCACCGAGTTCGATCGTTCGCACGATGGGCGTGGGTCCCGTGGCGTCGGCGTAAGCGTCGTCATCGGCGATCAACAAGTTTGGTTCTTCCTCGGGCAGATCGAAGGCGGCGCGAACCTCGTTGCCAACTCGATCGACCATCGCTGGGCTGCAGTGAATGGCCAAACGCTGGGGGTGGACGGTGGAGATCGCCATCCAGCGGTAGCTGGTGATGCGCGAGATGAACTGCGACAGCAGGTCGAACAGACGCGGAAACTCCCCGACGTTCCCAAGCGCGCGCACCTCGCCCGCGACCACCGCATCAAACAGCGCCTGGTCGAGGTACTGCGCAATGCGATCGCGCACGTCGCCCACCGCGTCACTGGTGTCCTCCCACAGCTGAACCGGCGTATGACCCGAGGTGAGCACGCTTCGGATCGAACGCATGAGGTCGCCCATTCGCCCCGGCAATACGTAGGCCGAGGAACTCATGGCATCCGACGGGTCGATCAGCAGCAGTGTTCCCCCAAGATTCATGATTTTGGCGCCCCCTCGCGCAAGGGACCAGCGCAAAAAACACGGCGTCCCTGTGCACTGGAGAGAACGGCTCGCCGCGAAAGGGGCTTAACTAGCTAGTCATTCGTCGTTAGCCGACTCAGCGTCTTCAGGCGCGGACGACTTCGCTTCCGGTTCTGGTTCGGGCTCCACCGGCTTGGCTTTGGGCGGCTCGGCGCTCGGTGTGGGCGCTGCGGCAGGCGCTCGTTCGTAGGTGTAGGTGAAGCCGGCGCCAACGATATCGAGATGCCAGCTGTAGAGCCCGCCGTTGATGGTGTTGGCGGTGTCGGAGGCGTTGGCCTGCACAGGAACGACCTGAGCCAAACGGGCCTCCGCGGGAGCCGTCTCCACGGTCTGGATGAACTGGTGCGCATAAACGACGTCCACCCGCGCATCACCGAAGGAGACGCCCAACCCAACGCTGGGCGTAGCTTTGCCCGAATCGAGCGTGAGCACCGATTGGTAGGCCGCAGGTACAGCGCTGGTTTCGTAGCTGAAGCCGAGGCGTGGGGTCACCGTGACGGTGTCGCTCGCGGGGATCGAGTACTCGGCGCCGATCATGCCGGCGATCGAGCTTTGGAAGCCGCGCGGAATCGTGATCTCCGGCAGGTAGTACTCCTTCGGAAAACCGGGCAGATTGGTGATGGCGACGCCGTCGGGGAAAACCGAGATGTTGTCGTGGATGGCCCAATACTGAAAGTCGGCGGCGACCTCCACGCGCAGGCCTTTGACGAGGTCGCGCGCCTCAACGCCGATGCGCGCCTCCCAGGGCAAGTCGAACTCGAGCGAGGCGTCCTCACCGACGACCTCCGAATTGCGATAAGGCGCCGCCTCGGGCAGGCGGGTCGTCAACGTGGCCGGCGCGCGAACGTACGTTGGGAGGTGAAAGGAGCCGCCGAGTCGCAGCCCTTCGTAGAACTCCCAGGTCACACCCAAGATGCCGGTGGGCGCGATGATCGGCCCCGCGGCAATCTCTGCCTCGAGATCCCACTCGGTGTCTTCGGGCGCGCAAAAAAAGCGCTCGGGCAAACAGCCTGAGAGCACCTGCCGACTGGTGAAGGTGCCCACCAAGAGCTCGAAGCCAACGCCCAAGGTCAGCTCCTTGACTGGCCGCCACGCGACATAACCGCCGAGCGAAGCGAGGATCGAGCCGTCGAGCGAGAGCAACTGGTAACGCTGCGGCGCGGGTTGGCCGTCCACCTCCCCCGGGTACGTCGGCAACACAGCGTTGGGCGCAAACACGCCCACGGCGACGCGCCAATCCTCGTGTGGGATGAAGGAAACGGCCAGCGTCGGAATCGGGATCGGCGGGGCGCTGCCCTCTACGGTGGGGAAGGTCTGCTCGTAGGTATTGATGGTCTCGCCGGTGTTCGGATCCACCTGACGCAAGAGCGCTTGCCGCGTGTACGACGAGCCGAAGATCAGCGCGCTGCCGTCGAAAAGGAATTGACCGTCGGCGTCGAAGATCCCCGCAGGGTTGTAGCCGATCGCCCCGAGGTCATCCGCGCCTGCGACGAACGCACCGCCGCGCCCGAGCGGACGCACGCCGCGTTGAGCGACGTAAAGTCCGCCCGCGTGTGCCTCCGCTTCAACTCCAACCCAACCGAGAACCAGACCGCAGAGCGCGTAACGTAGACTCAAGTTCACGACTTCCTGCGTTTCCGAACGATCGTATAAATCTGCTCGAGACCGCGGGTCTCGCTGAGCATGAAGTCCTCGAGCACCTTCATGATCGTGCCGTAGTCGGTCGGGGCGAGCGGAGCCACGGGATCACTCGGATCGATGCGGTGCACTTCGGCGATCACGTCGATGAAGGTCTCGATCGGCGAGAGACCAAGCTCTCCGTCCACGCCCGGTACCGGCGTAACGATGTTCGCGAGCACGTGATCCATCACGTGGTACTTGTCGATCTCGTCGGTCGACAGCGCCTTGAGCACGCCCAAGGCCGTATCCGCTGCGCCGAGTTCGGGCTGCAGCGCCACCGAAGCGGACTTCATGATCGGCACCATCTTCTCGTCGTCGGCGAGGATTTGCATCATGTCGACCATCGAGGCGAGGGTCCCCGGCAGGGCCTCTCCGTCCTGGCTCTCAACGATGTGCTTAATGAAGCGCTCGAGCGCACGGCGCGCCTTCGGATCCGCACGCAGCTTCTCGCCGAGGTCGACCGCGGCGGCCATCAACGGGGAGCTGAGCGCATCCCCTACCTTCTTCGACAGGTCGCGGCGCGCCCAGGTGCACTCGGTGCCGCTCTCACGGTTGGGGCAGTGCGCGTTCAGCTGCTCGCGGACGAGGCGCAAGGTGGTCGCCAGCAAAGGCGCCATGCCTCGCACCTTGAAGCGCGTGTTCGCTCCGGTGCCCTCGGTCGCCATCAGCACGTCGACGAGCTGGGAGCGAGCCCGACGCCACTGACCCTTGCGGAATTCGCCTTCGGGGTGGTTGTCGAAGGCGACGTCCATCTCGTGCAGAGCATCCGCGAACATGTTGAACGGCGTGGTTTGAGCCTGCTCGGTGCCGTCGGTCCAAACGGCCTTCTTGTTGCCGTTCCAATCGGTCATACCGAGCGAAGCTGCGTACGGCTGGCTGATGAAGGCGCGCACGAGCTTCTCCATCACCTGCGGGCCTTTGAGCACGTCGCCCTTGTCCGGGCCACGCGCCACCGTGATCGACTGGTTGTTCGCCGCCTTGGCGAAGGCGTGCAGCGCCGGAACGATATCGGTGCGCAGCGCCTTATCGACGATCGGCTCGTAACGATTGAGCCCCGTACCCGCGCAATACGTCGGGTCCGACTTGGGCACCGACGACGAGCAGAAGGAACCGTGATCTTCACCGGGGTAGTGGCGCCAGAACACGTTCGTCAGATCGAAGAACATCTTCTCGCCCGAGAGATCCGTCTTGTCGCAGAAGGACGTGTCGTCGCTGCAGCTGACGTTGACGAAGGCGGTCAACACCGGCTGCATGTAGGTGAGGAAGCCGCGCCGCTCCCAGGCGAAGATCGAGTTGCGGCCGCGGATGCGGAAGGTCTTGTCGCTGCTGCTGCACAGCACGTCATCACCGCACAGCGAGGTCGCTGCCGGGTCCATCAGGTTGTAGATGAAGTCGTCGGTGCGCGAGCCCTCGTTGATCGAGTCGTGATCCGGCATGTTGGGGAAGGCGTCGCTGCTGGCCCCGAAGAAGACGAGCCGCATCAAAGCGCTCGAGGTTGGATGGGTCGTCATCCCGGTCAGGTCGCTGGACTGCTCAAACATAGCGTCCGGATCTTGAACGCCGCCCAAGAGATCCATGATGCCGTTGAGTGCGTCGCTCTTGAGCACGAACTCGGAGCGCTTGGGGTGCGTGGGGTGAACGACCGAGCCCAAGAAAAAGGAGCCGAGATCGTTGATCTCGAAAAGCTCGCATTGGTTGTAATCCCCGACCAACGGCCAATCCACCGAGAAGCCGAACAAGTTCGCCTTTACCACCGCGCCGTCGCGGTTGCAGGTGCGGGCGAAGGCGGCGTCGTGCATCAGCTGCAACGTGCGTTCGAGGTTGGAGCGGTTCTTCCCAGTGCGTGGAGCCGACCAATCCACCGGCGTCTGCGGGTCTCCGTAGGAGCCCACGGTGAGGTTCCTGGACGGACCGTTGACGTCCCCCTGATCGTAGGTGAGCTCGTCGATGGTGCTGGCGAAAAGCGCCATCGTGTCGCCCATGTGGCTCGAGGCGCCGTTCGACGAAACCACCACCGGATCGGCCAAGCCGACCAGCAGGTCGTTCATCAAGCGCGGTTGATGGGCAATCGCCGAGATGGCCGTGGCGGCCTCGTCCCAAACCGGCACCTCATACGCGAGCGACGCCGGCGGTAGCGCACCCGAAGCAGCAAGCGCGTCGTGCTCATCGGCGATCGCCTTCACCCGCAAGGCGGCCGCGATCACCCGCGCCAACTCGGCCTCGTTGTTCTCGGCCATGTCGATCAGCGAGAGCAACATCGCGTCAGAGTCCTTGTCGGCCAGCACCTGCCCGAGGGCGTAGACCAAGTGCGTGATCGGCGAATCTTCCCCACGAAAGCGCGTGTACTCGGTGCAGCTCTCGCAGTTGGTACCCACTGGAACCACCTGGTCCTGCTCGAAGTCGTACTCGGCTTGTTCGCGCGCTCCGAGGATCACCGGCAGCGCGGCGAGCGCGTACATCAAGGTCTCGTATTCGCTCTTCCAATTGTTTGGGTCGTCAGCGGCCGCGTACTCGGTCGGGTCGACCAGCGGGCCGATGATGCTGGCGACGGTGGCGGCGGGCGTGCGTGACGTATCCACGTAGCGGTACAGCTCCCCTTCCGGGCGACCGTACTCGTCCACCGGACCGAGCGAAGCTACGCCCGGAATAGCGAAAGGTGTGTCGAGCCCGAGTAGGTTGCCGCCCGCGTCGATGAACCGACCAAAGCCGTCAACGTCGGCCGAGCCGTCGCCGTTGACGTCGACGAAGCCGTTTCCGCGCGGAATGGCGTAGCCCTTGGTATCGCGAATAGCAATGTAGCGCGGTGGATCTTGCGGATTCGGCGCGAAGCGATCGTCTTCGGTCAGCATCAGCTCGCGGGCAAACTCGATCGCCGTGCGTTCGCGATTGGGTTGCGCAGTGCTGGCCGTGAGCGAGAAGGGCTCGAGCGTCGAAAGCTCGGTCGACATGAAGCGCATCTCCTGTTGCAACACGAGCAAGAGCCGCTTCAGATCGATCGACGCCTCACCCGACGGGCCCAGCAGGCTCACGGCGTTGCGGGTGAAATCACGAAGGTCGGGGTAGGCCATCGCGCCCTTGACCACGCCGAGCCCCACGTTAGCGGGCCGATAGCCTTGGCGCGCCCAGATCCGCGTGAGCATGCCCTTCGCGTCCTCGTTGCTGCCCACCGCAGCGAACAGATCGCCGAGACCGCGCGTGGCGGCCGGTGCCAGCGGCGGCTTGATGCCGGTTTTGTCGTAAGGATTCGTCGTGTACAGCGTCGAGACGCGCTGACCGAGATCCATCATCGCCGAGAGCAGGTTGACGGTGTCCCCTTCGGCTTCAGTCGACGGGTCATCGATCTCGACGTCGGGGAACGTCACGTTGAAGGCCCGCACGAGATCGCGCCGTCGTTTGGCGAGCGCGTTCATCTTGGCAGCAGCGATCTCTCGAGCCCGCTTGCCCTTTTCACCTTGCGCCGGAGGCAACACCGAAGCGTCGATCTCCAGCGCAAAATCACCATCCGCGTCGGGGTGACACACCGCCTGGTAGGAAGCTCCGGTCAGGTCCTCGCGCAACACATCGGAACCGAGCCGATCGCACAAAACGCCGTACAGATCGTCACCAAAGGTCAACTCGGCAGCGACCTTGCGGTTGGTGTCGAGCGGCTCGTGACATGCACCGAAGGCGGCAGCGCTCGCCACCGCTGCGATCGCCCGAGCGGCGCGGAACGCCTTGGCTCCGCTTGGTAACTTGGCGAAAGCGGAGGCCTTTGCTGCGCCAGAAGACCCGTGCCACGTCGAGGAGCGAGAGTGACGGTTCAGTGGCGAGGAGGTGACCGGACGACGAGGTGAAGCCATGCTCTTGCCAGGCTAGATGACTCACGCCAACTCACAAGGACAACGGCGGTGGCGCAAAACGTTCTCGCGAGCAGCCAACCAAGGCCAGCGTCTAATGCAGCGCGTCATACCTGACTGAACTCGCCGAACGAATCGGGCGCTTTCGGCTTCGAGTTGCAGGCTCGGTCAATGGTAGGTTCGCCGCATGGCACAGATCACAGCGATCGTCTTGGCGGCTGGGCAAGGCACACGAATGAAGAGCGCGCGGGCCAAGGTCCTGTTCGAGCTCTGTGGGCGCAGCATGGTTAGCCACGTGCTCGAGGCGACCTTCGCCGCAGGGGTAAGCAACGCCGTGGTGGTCGTTGGTCACCAGGCTGACTCGGTGCGAGCAGCGCTGGGAGCCTACGAGGGCCGCGTGCGCACTGCGCTCCAAGCCGAGCAGAAGGGCACCGGCCATGCTGTGGTGTGCGCGCTCGATGAGCTGCCGGCCGACTCGGAGATCGCCCTGGTTTTGTGCGGAGACACGCCGCTCTTGCGAGGCGAGGATCTAGCCAAGTTGATCGCCGGGCTGAGCGCTCATCCCGAGGCTCAGCTTTCGATGTTGACCTGCCACGTGGAGGACCCAACCGGCTACGGGCGCATCGTGCGCAACGCCGAGGGCGCCATCACGGCGATCGTCGAGCACCGCGACGCTGATGAAGCGGTCCGCGCGATTCGTGAGATCAACCCCGCCATGTACGCCGTGCGCGTGCCCTTCCTCAAAGCGGCCCTGAGCGCCCTCAAACCGAACAACGCCCAAGGTGAGTACTACTTCACCGACGTGGTCGCGATCGCAGCGAAGGAGCGCGGAGTAGTCGGCGTCACCAGCAGCGACCCGACATCGCTCGGTGGCATCAACGATCGCGTGCAACTCGAAGTCGCCGAGCGCGAGCTTTATCAGCGCATCGCCGACCGCTTTCGCCGTGAAGGCGTCAGCGTACGCGGCAGCGCGCGCATCGATGCCAGCGTTCGCATCGAGCCGGAGGCGGTGATTGAAGATGCCGTCGTTTTGCGCGGGCTAACCACGGTCGGAGCGGGCGCCATGATCGACGTCGGCTCGGTGCTGACCAACGTCAGCGTAGCCGCCGGGGCGAAGCTGAAGCCGTACACGGTGGCCACCCAATCGACGATCGGCGAGCGCGCCGAGATCGGACCTTTCTCGCATTTGCGCCCAGACAGCGTGATTGGGGAGATGGCGCACGTTGGTAACTTCGTCGAAACCAAGAAGACCACCCTGCACAAGGGCGCCAAGGCGAACCACTTGGCGTACCTGGGGGACGGCGAGATCGGCGAGGGCGCCAACGTTGGAGCCGGCACCATTTTCTGCAACTACGACGGCTTCAAGAAGCACAAGACCGACATCGGCAAGGGCGCCTTCATCGGCAGTGATTCCCAGCTGGTCGCGCCGATTCGCATCGGAGACAACGCCTACGTCGCGACTGGTACCACGGTCACTCGCGACGTCCCCGACGGCGCCTTGGCGATCTCTCGCGTCAAACAGGAGAACAAAGAAGGCTACGCCGAACGACTGAAGGCGAGACTAAAGTCGAGGACGTGATGAGGCGCTTTCCGTATCTCCTTCCGTTGCTGTTGACCGCGCTCAGCGCTGGGTGCAACAAAGTCACGCCCACGCCCGCGGGCACCTCGGTGATCACCTGGGACGTCGAGAAGCCGCGCAAGGAGGACTTCGCCAAGGCCAAGATCGGCGAACGCACCAAGAAGAAGTTCCTGGTGTTGATGCGTCCCCCGGGCGACGCACCGGCGATCGAATTTTCGCTCGACCTGGAGGTCGCGCCCTTCGATCTGGTCACCCGCACCGAGGCTCACTACCTCAAGATCCCCGCCTCGGTTTCGGTGGAAGTGGCGAAGAACGACCGCTGGGTAGCCACGGGCAAGTGTGACGCTGAGGGCGCTGCGATGCCCACGGCTCCACCGCCTGCACCGCTCACCCTCTCCTGCTCCATCGCCCTCACCGGCGCGAAACAAGAGGCCTACGGTACGTTCCTGGTGATCAAAGGCGACGGCACCGTGAGCTTCAACGGTAACTACGACACTACGGTGCTGATCTCCGAGAAGTGACGAGGCCGCGCTCGCCTGCGATGAGCAGGCCCGCGGCCAACGAGCCTCAGCCGATCACGTCGGAGTGGCGCTTCTCAGCGACGCGCAAGGTGAGCGTGGTGCGGCCGTAATTGGGCAGCTGAACCGACCACGAAACGAAGCCGTTGGCGTCGGGCTGCTTGCCTTCGCTCGTCTCTTCTTCCACCACCGAGAACTTGAGCTTCTCGATCTCCGACACCGGCACGCGCTCCTCCACGGTGAGCGCGATCGGTGAAGCGGCGAGGTTAGAGAGCTTGATGCGCACGTCGTGAATACGCGTGGTCCAGGAGCTGAGCAGGTGGGTCTTGTCGGGGCGCGGGATCAGCTCGCGCTGCACCTGGAGATTCGGGTCCGGGCCGAAACCCAGCGTCATGGGCTCTTGCACCGCAACGAAGTCGATGGTGGTGGTGCCAACGATCTCCCCCTCGCGCAGCAGCTCGACCGGGCCTGGCAGCAGCGGGTGTGGGGCGCTGTTGCGAAACTTCGCCCGCAGCGAAGAGAACAACGAGAGCTCCGGCTGCACGACCAGGTCCAACGTGCACTCGGGCATTTGGTTGAACAGCTCGAGATGTTGCGGACGCCCAGTGCTGGGCACGCTCACCCGACCTTTGCTGGTGAGAGAAACGGGCCGACCGCCGTCGTCGATACCGGGAACCTGCGTGCTCTGCACGCGGCGTTCGACGCCCTCAGGACCCAACGTATCAACGCTCTCTTCGCGCGCCTCGACCACGAGCGCGCCGCGCCTTTGCACGTGCAAGACGTCAGCGCTCAATGGCGGTGGCGCGCCACCGAGAGACGGACGCTCGCTCGAGAACGTCAGCTCCACGTCCGACCAAGCTTCGCCTGTGTTCTGCCAAACCGTGGCCAACGCCTCCACGCTCAAACGACCCGCCGTGAGCTCGGCGCGGTAACGCGGACGCCACGCCACGTTGGGCACGACGTAACGCAAGAGCCCTTCGAAGGTGCGCGGCTTACCGCCCGTCTCGGCCTTGACCGTCAATCGCAAGGTCGCGCTCTCCCGCGCGGCCGGGGCTTGCGCGCGTAGCGTTCGCGCTTGCTCCAGCGCCGCCTCGGCGACCGCGAGTTCACTCTCCAGTTGCGCTTGCTCGCGAGCGGCAGCGCGCAGCTCGCCGATCAGCCCCTCGACCGACTTCGCGTCGGCCTCGACCCCGCGAGCGGCGTCTTGCGCGACCTCGTCCCAATGCAGCGTTTGCAGCGTACGCAAGCGAGCGAGCTGGGCCGCCTGTTGTTCGCGTTTGAAGCGCAACAGCAGCACCTTCGACTGCGCGTTCATGAGCCCCAGTTCGCCCTCGCGCTGCTCTCCCGGCAGCTCGCTCTCACCGTTCCGTTGTTCACGTTTGATCGCACAATCGATGGCCCGCGCCCCGGGTTCGGTGAACGAGAGCGAGAGCGTCTTGTCGACCAACAGCGGTGACACCTCGGTCACCAGCAGCTCTGCCTCACCGGCCAGCTCGACGGTGAAACGGCGCGTGACGAGCGCACGGTCTTCGAGCACCGTCACCTCGGTGACGGGGGCCTCGACGTGAATCGCTTGGACTGGCTGCATACTTTGAGCGCGGTACATGGTCACTCCCGGCGATTGCCCGACACAAGCTCGAGCTTGGACGGGATGCGGATGGTGTAGTTGGCACGCAACTCTGCGCGAGCTGCGGGCGCGAGTTCGAGCCGCCAAGCGTAGGCACCGCGAACCTCGGACTCGCGGCTATGCGCACGGAGCGGCGTCCAGGCGGGCTTCACCTCTCCAACGTCCACTCGGATTTGTTCTTCCTTCTCGAACGGCACCGGGACTCGCTCGCGCACCTCGAGCGTGCACGGCTGCGCCAGGTGGTTCTCCAGCTCGATCTTGATCTCGTGCGACAACACGGCCGTGCCACCGATCAGCCCTTCGCTCGACTCAGCGAAACGCGTGTTTCGAACCACGCGAATGGCCTGTTCGACCCCGACGCCAACGTGCAGCTCGCCGCGCGGTGGTACGGTCTCGATCTCGGTCGTCAGCAGGTAGTCCCAGGCAACAGACCCTGTGTACACATCACAAGGGCCGGCCAAGAGCGGGACGTCGAACGGGTTCATCAACTCGACGCGGCGGAAGACATCGGTCGACTCACGCGGCACCACGACGAACACCGTGCGACACGATCCCTCGGCTTGCAGTAGTGGCACCGAGTGAAAACCGTCGTCACTGGGCACGCTGACCCGCGCCTCGCTAACCAGCCGGTGGTGAAACCCTTGCTCCGCCTGCGGCGGGCGACAGTGCGGGGCCAAGCGAGAATCCAGCTCAGCCTGCTCTCGGCCCAGAGCAGCCGTGAGCGCAGCTTGCTGATCCAGACTCTGGTCCGCGACCTCCGCGAACAGTTCAGCGCGGCTCAGCAACGTCAATCGGCCGCGCTGTGCGCTCGGGAGCGGCATACGCAACTCGTCGTAGGCGAGCAGACGCGGGTCAACGACCTCCACCACCGTCTCGCGCAACGTTGGCGCCTCCGGGCCGCCACCGTAGCTCTCTGAGTCACGTTCCTTCAGCATTCCGCCGGGTGCGCTCCGCGCTGGGGCATCGGCCATCATTCGCCGCTTGGCCAGAGGAGGAGCTCCCATTCCCATTCCTTGAGGCGGATAGGCAGGCGCCGAAGCGTAGACGGCAGGCGCCGAAGCGCGCACCGCAAAGCCCGGCTGCGACAGCGACGCCATCGATGGCGCGGCGCTCACTTGGAGCATGTCCGCTAGATACCCGGCCTCCTCGGCCTCCGGTTCCGGGGCGGGCGGTGGTGGAGGTGGCGGTGGCGGTGCGGGAGCGCCGGCGGCTTGCTTGAAGCGCGCATAGTCGGCGAAGAGCTCACTCGGGTCGGCTGGAGCGCGCTTGATTGCCCCCTCGCTCGACTGGCGTCGACCGACGCGCAGACTGGTCAACGCTCGGAGCGGATGAAAGCCGCCAACATCGGCCGTCGAGACCGTGAGCGCGACGCTGGACCAGTCCTCCCCGCTCGACTGCCGCACCATCGCGCGATGCTCGAGCGAGGCGCGTGAGGCAGCGGGGTCGATGCGCAGCGTGTAACAAGGTGCCCAGCCGGCCTGTTTGACGAAGTAGCTCAAGCTGAGTTCGCACTCGCTAGGCAACTCGGAGTTGCGCGCGCGCAGTGTGACCCGGGCAACCTTGCACAGTTGGGCCAGCGCCTTGCGCTGCTTTTGTTGCAGCGCAAACAGCACCGCTCGCGCTCGCGCACGTTCTCGCTGGAGCCGGGTTCGCTCGCCAAACAGCTCCTGCGCGTGCTCGGTCGAGAAGCGCGCCAGCGCCAATCGTGCGCCGACCTGCGTCGGCTTCGGCTCGTGAAGGGGTGAGCTGTTTCGGGCGGAGAAGCGCAGGTTCGAAAGCAGCGTCGTGCTTCGCTCCAGCTCCGCGAGGTCTGCCTCGATCACGGCCAGCGCTCGCTTCGCGTCGTCGATTGCCTGCACCGAGGCCTCATCGGCCTGATTGTTCGTCGCGGGCTCGATGCTGACGCGCACCGAGGAGACGAAGAAGCCCGCGGCTGGACGAACACGCACGCTGCGGTCCAGCAGGCCCAGCGGCAGCCCGGTCATTTGGATCAAGCTCTCCTGGCGCGGCTCGTTTAGCAGCGCTTGCCGCTCCACCGTCGCGCCTTGTCGAAAGACGTGCACAGCGGTGATGCGCGAGTCCAACGTTTGAGCGTTCATGATGCGCGGTCCGCCTTGTTCGGTGTGAGCCAGGGATAACGCCGGGCGATCGAGTCCAGGTCGATCTCTTGAAGAAACGATGAGAAGGCAAAGTGCAGCACGAGATCCTCCCAAGCACGCAGCCACGTGGGCACAAACTTTGGCGCCACGACGAGCCCATCCTCGCGCAAGGAGAGCAGCGCCGGGAGCTCCTCGAGCGCTAACCGACCGCACACCAATACCTCAGGGAACGACCGGTCTCGCGCGCGAATTCCCAAGCGCAGCACGTTGTAAACATCGGCGAAACCAGCCAAATAACAAGCGTCTTTGGTGAAGACGGAGCCCCCGCTGACGATGCCACCGCGGAAGATGCGCGCGACGTCCATGAAGGCGGCTCTCGGCTCGACCTCACGCTCCAGCAAGTAACGGTACAGTTCGATGAAGTCGGCGCCTTGTTCGGCCTTGGCCACCAAGCGCACCCGCTCGATCAAACGACGCAGCCGCTCGATGGTCAGCGCCTTGGAGTACATCTCGCTAAACACCGCCAAACCCTCTTGCGTTCGCGTGCTGAGCGGACCGCCCGAATCGAGAAAATGCAGCGGCTGATGATCGCCGTTCTGCGCGGTAAAGACGTGGGTCTCGACCTCGTGGTGGTAGAGCGAGCGAGCCTCTTCCGCGGAGAAGGTAGCGCCCTCGCGGATGCGCAAGCGACGTTTGCCTGCGGTCACTTTGACCGAGAGTTCAGCGTCGACCAAGACCTCGAGCTTGGGTCGCGGGCTGCGCGCCGCTAGCCGTTGTTCGATGAAGGCTTTGAACTCATGCGCGTCGAGCGCCGCTGGCCGCTCCTCCGCGACGGCGTCGGGCGCGAGCTCGATGCGCTCGGCCAGGTGATTGGCGAACTCGAGGTTGGTGGTGTCGTGATCGAGCCAGGTCGAGCGGGCGCCCCCGAAGGCCAACGCCGAGAGTTCGCCGAAGGCGCTGGTGCCCACAGCGAGCAGCATGCGTGCGCCCAAACGTTGGGACTCGATGCGCAGCCGCAACAAGCGGCTGAGCGCGTCGTCCTGGCCGAGCTCCGCCTCGAGCGCGTCCAGATCGGCTAGCCGACGCTCGGCGCGCTCGCGGTCCACTTGGTAGCTGGGTCGCGGGAGCGCCACCGCTTTGCGCGCGAAGAACTCTTCCTCGACCGCGCGCGGCCAGCTGATGGTGTCGAGCAGCGGCGTCACGCCTGACAGCACGCGGTCCGCCTTTTCCAATAGCTGCTGCTGCTCAATCTGCACCGAGCGAGTCTAGCCTGATCGCGTAAGCTGCGCCGATGCTGAACTCCACCGCACCTCGCGCCTTTGGTCCGCTGCTGCTTGCGACAGTGGTCGCTTGTGCAGACTCGGGCGCGACCGCGCGCGTGCCACGAGCCGAAGCGACGGCCGCGGTGGCGGTGGAGAGCGCTGCGATCGAGGTCCCGCAACCCGCAGTGAAGAGCGCGAAGACGGCGGATCCGTCAGCGCCTCGCGTTTTGCGGGATTTTGCGCCGGCCAACATCGCTGTCGAGAGCAACCTCGACCCGCTGCCGGTATCGCCCTTCGCCAAGGCCCGCTCGCAAGCCCCGCTCAAGCTCAAGTGGGCGACCCAAGTGGGGCTGCTCACCTTTCGCAGCACCATGTTCATGAGCGGAGGCAAGCTCGTCGTGGGCACCCACGGTAGTTCGCTGAGCGCGGCCAATGAGAGCAAGGACGGCGTGTACGTGCTCGAGGCCAGCAGCGGGAAAGTCGAGCGAGTGATCGCGACGCCGGGCAAAGGGGATCTTGATGTCGGCGGCGTCGCCTTCGATCAGGGCGTCGTCTACTTCACCAGCGACTCGGGCCTTGTAACCGCTGCAACGCTGGACGGAACCATCGTTTGGAAGACCGCGCTCGAGGGCAAAGTGCGCCCAGCTCCGGCCCTTGCGCGCACGCGTAGCGCGAGCGAGCTCGAGGTCGTCGTCGGCGATGAGCAAGGCCATCTGGTCAGCCTCGACGCGAAGACCGGCAGCAAGCTTTGGTCGGTCGATACCGGCGAAAATGACTACGGGGCGCGCGGCTTCATCGCGGCGGCGGCCATCGTCGACGTCGATGGCGACGGCCATGACGACATCGTCGCCGGCGCGCGCGACGGCGTGCTCGCCGCCTACCGCGGAGTAGACGGCAAGCCGTTCTGGCGCGCCTCTGGCGGCTCCGGCATCCACGCCTCTCCCAGCGTGATCGACGTCAATGGCGACGGCAAGTTCGAGATCCTCGCCGGCTGGTCCTACTCGGTGCTGGGCGTATTCGACGTCGCGCGCGGCAAACAAAATTGGGGTGCTTCGCTGAGCCTGCCCAGCGGCGGGATCGAAGGTCTTTTTTCATCGCCGGTGCCAGTGCCGGGGGCCAGCAAAGGCGCGGGCTTCATCGCCATTGGTTCATCGTGGTGGGACAAGGAAGACGGCGTGACCATGCTCAGCGGTACGCGAGCTTCACGCAGCCAAGAAGGTCGCACGACCTCCAGCGCGGTGGTCACGGATCTGGACAGCGACGGCGCGCTCGACGCCATCATGGTCAGCGAAGCGGGAGCCGTCTTACAGTTCTCGAGCAAGCTCGAACGCCGAGAGATCGCCCGCGTACCGGCCAAGGCCGAGGCCACGCCGATGTTGGCCGACGTGGATCAAGACGGCACATTCGAACTGCTGGTGGTGGGCGGAGACGGCAAGCTGCGCTGCTTCGAGACCGGCTCCAAAGAAGCTCCCAAAGTCTCGCGCTTTCGTGGCGAGTCGACGCACAACCGCGGCGATCTAACGCACCTGTTACTTTGAGCTTGCGGCGCTTGTTGCGATCCGCGCGCAACGCTAGAGCAGCAACATGAAGCGCTGGATCGTGCTCTTTGATATCGACGGCACCCTGATCGACTGCGGTGGAGCTGGGCGTCGCGCGATCAATCGAGCGTTCGATCGAGCGTACGGCCGCGCCGATGCCTGCGACAACATTCGCTTTGGCGGCATGACCGATCACGCGATCGTGCGCGAAGCGTTCAGCTACATCGGCGTTGAGTACAATTCGAAGTCCGCGGCAGAGCTGCTCGCGCTCTACCTCGAGGAGCTGCAGCAGGATCTCGCGCAGAGCGAGAGCTTTCGCGTGCTGCCCGGCGCACCGGAGGCCGTTCACAAAGCGCGCGCAGCTGGGCACGCGGTTGGGCTTGGGACGGGCAACGTTCGCGCAGGCGCCGAGGCGAAGTTGGCGCGCGGTGCGCTGTGGCCGTTGTTCGACTTTGGCGGCTTCGGCTGTGACGCCGAAGAGCGGCCGGCCTTGCTCGCCAAAGGGCGCGAACGGGGCCTTGCCAAGCTCCCGGCCGGTACGCTCGAACGGACGTTGGTGATCGGTGATACACCGAAAGACGTGCGCGCAGCCAAAGCGATTGGGGCTGCAACTCTGGCCGTAGCCAGCGGCAGCTTCTCACGCGAGCAGCTCGCAGCCGAGGAGCCGGAGTGGCTGGTCGACAGCCTGCTCGATCGCCAAGTGAGCGAGCTTTTCGAGGGCTAGGGCTCGCGCGGGGGTTCAACGGGCTCGGGCGAAACGCCGCTGAACTCTCGCTCCGGCAGCAGTCTCACCAAAGTGATCGCTCCGTCTTTCACGCGGTAAAGCACGCGCAGCTCGGCTGCTCGCAGACGCACGTGACCCGCTGAGTCTCCGATCGCTTCGACCCCACGCGGCGCTGGGCTCGTGGTCAGCTGCTCGAGCACCGCCAGCACCTCGCGACGTCGCTCGATCGAGAGCGCCAGCAAATCCTCCTTCGCGCAGGGCAAGGCCTCCAAACTTTCGATCACCCCCTCGCTGCCTTTCCCAACGAAGACGCGCACGCGTGGCTCGCCGCCGAAGGCTTGCCACGCCTCGTCGACTCGCTTTCGATCCGTGCGCAGCAGTAGCTGCTCGCTCAACGACTGCAGCGCTTCCGTCGGAAACAGCGCATCATCAACGCGCAGACACTCGAGCGCCGCCTCGAGGACCGCGAGCTGTTGCGCACGGGTTTGTGGCGTCTTATCGGCGTGCGGCGAGAGCAGCGGCTCCCCGAGCGCGCGCCACGCGGAGACCAACGCCTGGCCATCGGAGAAACGTTGGCTGGGATCGCGGGAAAGAGCAGTGCGGAAGAACGCGTCGGTCGGTGCCAAATCAGCCACGAGCTGCGAAGCGGTGGGCGCGTCCAACTTCACCCGTTTGTCGAGCGTTTCCAGGGTTCCACTGCCCTGATTCGGCACCTGGCCGGTCAGCAACCAAAAGGCGATCGCCGCCATCGCGTAAGCATCGGTGACGAGGCTCACCGCGTGGCCCTTGAGTCGCTCGGGCGCAGCGTAAGGCCAGAGACCAGAGAGCCCGGCGAAGCCGCTGAGGTTTGCCGAGCCATACAGCCCCAATCCCAAGAGCTGCACCGCGCCTTCACTGAGCCAAAGGTTGCGTGGCGCGAGACCACCGTGAACCTGCCCAGCCGCGTGCGACAGGGCCAGCGCACCGAACATGCGGTCAATCAACGTCAGAGCCGTTGCGAGCCGCTGGCGATCTCGCGACGGTCGCTCCTCTCGCTGCACCAGCTCCGCGAGCGTTTGACCGCCCCCGGACACCTCCATCGCCAACACCCAGCCCGCGTCATGCTCAATCAGCCCCAAGGCCTGAACCGCGGCCACCGAGCGCTCGGCCACCACGGCTTGCAACGTCGCCAACGCCTCGGGAGACGGCTCGATCGGCAGCTCGTGAAGTAAATACGATTTGTCCGTGTCTCGCTCGCGAGCCAGCCAAACCGAACCGGAGGTCCCGGCCGCGCGCGGTGCCAGAACCAAAAATCGCTCAGCAAACCAATCTCCAACGTTCACGCTCAAGCCTCTCGCTTAATTTGACTGATGGTCAACCAGATCCCCGCCCTGGATTTAATTAGATCCACCTAAGTTGACTGGCCGTTAATCAAGCTGGCCCGACTCTCTACTGACTAAGGATTAATTAGAAGTCGGGTGTTTGACCCCATTGGACTTTTGCTCCCAGAACGCTCTTTTCCAGTCGCCGAGCGCTGGCCCTTGCCTTGCTAGCCATCGACCGTTCACGGAACGGAGAGTCCTCAATGTCCAAGCTTCTTACGCGCCTCACGGTCCTCTCACTCCTCGCTGGCTGTAATGGCCTGACCGGGATTGGCAACCTCAGCATTGAGGGTGATAGCGGCAGTGGCACCGGCGACGACAGCACGGGCTCTGGCAACACAGACACCGGTGACGGGAACGGCAACACCACCAGCGGAACCGGCAACGTTGGCAACAACGGCAGTGGAACCGGAACCGGAAGCGGCAGTGGAACCGGAAACGGCAACGGTGGTGCGAGCACGGGCACTGGCAGCACCGGCGCTGGCAACACCCCAAACGGCGCTGGCGGTTCCACCACCAACGGCAACGGCACCACCACCTCCGGCGCTGGGCCAACCACCTCGGGCCCTGACGCGAGCACCGGGGACGGCGTAACTTCGGGTGGCCCCTCGGCCTGCGAGTACCCGCCTGGCCCCTACGGAAACACCGCCAACAAGACGCTCTCCCCCAATGAGAGCTGGAACGGCTTTGCTCCCGGTGCCGGCTCTTCATCCACGATCACGGTGGAAGACCTGTTTGATTGCGACGGTTCCAAGGGCATCAACGCCGTGATCTTCACCACCGCCCAAACCAGCTGTGGACCTTGCCAACAAGAAGCCCAGCACGACATCGCGCCGAACCTCGCCTCGTGGAACAACCAAGGCATCGTCGTGGTCACGCTGATGTACGGCGGCGGCGCCTCGAGCTGGCGCAACTATTTCGACCTGCAGGATTCGTACGTCGTCGACGACAACGATGGCACCTTCTTTACAGGCAACGGGGATGCAACGCCCACCAACGTGATCTGGAATCCGCGCAACGGAAAGGTCGTCGAGTGGTGGCAAGGCTCTGGCGGGTTGGAAGCCGCCGAGCAGCTCGCCGCACAGAACGCCAACTGACTCTCGCCGCCGAGGAGAACCAAGATGGGACTTATCACCTTGCCGAAGGCCGCAGCCTGTATCGTCACCATCGTTCTGCTTGCGACCTCGAGCGTCGCTGAGGCCGGGCCTACCAGCCAGGAGAAGTCGCAAGCCGCGCAAGCCTATACGAAGGGCAAGCGACTGCTTGGGCAGAACAAGCCGGATGAGGCTACGGCGCTGCTCGAGGAGGCCGTGAACCTCAACCCGGTTGGTAAGTATCGGCTCGAGTTGGCCAAGGCGCTGAGCGCTGCGGGCTCGCTGAAGGAAGCGCTCGGCTCGCTGGACGGCATCGAAGACGACAGCGACAAAGCGGCCGCCAAAGCCGGAAAAAAGCTGCAAACCGAGCTTGCTGCGCGCGTTCCTACGCTGGCGGTCACGCTCTCGAACGACATCGCAGACGTCGTCATTCGCATCGACGATGAAGAGGTCGCGCCCGGCAAACCGCTCGCGCTGAACCCCGGCATGCATTCGGTCGTGATCGAACAAAACGGTGAAGCCAAAGAAGAGCGCTCGGTGGTCCTACGCGAGAAGGACAAGCGCAAGCTGGTGATGGGCGCCAAGCTCACGGCGACTCCTGCAGTTGCGCCAGAAGCGTCGGCGGAGAGCAAGGCCGCCGGCGGAACCTGGTGGCCAGCTGCGGTTGGCTACGGCACCGGCGGCGTTGGAGTCGTGCTTGGGTCCACCTTCGGCTTTCTCGCCTTCCAAACCACCAACGACGTCGAGTTGAGCTGCAACGCCGGCCAATGTCCGCAAGACGCAGCCTCCTCGATCGACGCCGCCAAGACCTACGGCAACGTATCCACCGGGATGTTCGTAACGGCCGGGGCAGCGCTCGCCGCAGGCGTGGTCCTCACCTTCACGCACGGCCTTTCTTCCTCGGAAGACGGCAAGCCCGAGGTCGCAGTGCGCTCGTCGGTTGGGCCAGGCGGTGTGGGCATCGCGCTCGACTACTGAGCGCTTCAGTTCAGCGGGACGCCCGGTTCGGCGGGCGGCTCGATCAAGCCTTCGGGGATCTCAGCGTTGGGATCCTTCATCGGCGCCGAAGAGCCGCGCACCGGGATCTCGGCGAGCCCTGCGGCTAGCTCCTCATCGGAGAGCCGGTGGCGCTTGTGCGAGTGCTTCATCACCGTGCGCAGCAGCTTGAGCCAACCGCCTGAAACGGCGCCGCCTGCAGCGAACCGTTCAACCTTCGGGCTCGGAAGGATCGAGGCCAAGTAGAACGCCTGCGAGATCGAGAGTGCACCCGGGCTCGTGCGAAAGAGGTGAGCAGCGCCGTTCTCGATGCCGTACACGCCCGGACCGAACTCAACCAGGTTGAGGTAGAGCTCGAGGATCTGCTCCTTGGTGAGCGCCTGCTCGAGATACATCGTCAGGAACGCCTCTTCGATCTTGCGGCCGAGCAGCTTGTCGCGCGAGAGGTACAGGTTCTTGGCGAGCTGCATACTGAGCGTGCTGGCTCCGCGAACGAAGCGCCACTTGCGGATGTTCTCGCGCACCGAATTGCGGATCGCTTCGTGGTCGAAGCCCTCGTGGGACATGAAGCGCCCATCTTCGAAGCCCAACAATCCGGTCGAAACGTGCCGTGATATCGCGTTGTACGACACCCAGTTGGCGGTCCCTGGCCCGGTCTCGAAGTTGGTGCGTTGCTCGCCTCCCGCAGCGTAAACACGATGGGTGAAGGGCTTGCGGAAGCGTGCCACGTCCACCGCAGGCGGCGCTTCGGTAACGCGGCAGGTGCTCGCGATATCGTACGGCAGGCGATAGGTCTTATCGAGCTGGCGCGTATCGAACTTCAGCCCGCCCTTCAGCGCGAAGGAGCCAGCCAGACGCATCCCCGCCAAGGTCGGCATCAGGTTCTTCGGCGCGGCGTCGAGCAGCGCCTGACAGGGAACGAGCGGCACCTCGAAGGAGAGGTCCACCTTCTTTCCGTCCTCTGCATCGCGCGAGGCCGTCCCGCTCAGATTGAGTCGAACACTGCCGAGTTCGAGCTCGCCGCCTTTGATCTCGAGATGCGAGCCGTCGAGCGCGAGCCGCAGACTGCCGCGGAACGAGCCGTTCGCTCCTTTGAGCGGCTCCTTCGCTGCCTGCGGTACGAGCCCGGAGAGCCCCTCCACTTTGGCGTCCCCGTTGAAGGAGAACACTTCGCCTTGCGCATCGATCTCGAAGCGCGCGTTGGCTCGCACCGTTGTGGACGCGGTGTTCTCGAGCTTGAAGTTGCCATCGTGAACACCCAGCTGCTCGAGCGTCACCGGGCCTCCGTGCACGCTCACCGCCAAGGCTTCACTCAGCTTCGGCACCGTCATCTTCACCAAGAGACCATCGGCCGAACCTTGCGCGACGTCTGCGCGGTACTCGATCGAGAAGCGCCCATCGTGCCTCTCGATCTTCAGTTGACCGGGGCCAATGCCAACCGGACCACCGGCACGAGCGAGCTCCCCGCGCAGTCCGCCCAGCTGAATCACAGCGTCCGCCGTCGTGTGCTCTTCCAACGCCAACGAAGCGCGGTCGAGCGAACGGCGAAAGCTCGCCACCCGCGTAGAGAGGCTCGCTGGCGCTGCGGGCGCATCGCTCTTGGTCGGCGCATCGCTCTTGGCGGGCGCATCCTCGGCGGCGGCTTGGCTCGCGCGAACCACCAAACTCTCGGTCGTGAACTTCGCCAGCCGCAGGTCCGGCGCCTTCTCGAGCTCGAGCTTGGCGCCGCTCAGCGTCACCGACTGGCCGAAGAACGACCCCTCGCCGCTTTCGGTCCCGAGCAGCAGCCGGCCCTCTTCCCGCGAGACCGACAAGCCCTTCGCCTCGACCGTCCCGTCCGGCCCTTTGTACGACAGCGCGAGGTTCTTCAGCGAGATCGTCCGAGCCGGCGCGCCCTTCGTACCACTCCCCGTCGGCAGACTGCCGCGCACCCGTTCAACTTCGGCCAGCACCGTCGCCGGCGATCCGTCCACCGCTACCGTACCGCCGTCGATCGCGATGTTGCGCGGCTCACTCCAACCGACGGTCACCTCCTCCAGCCGCACCTTGATCGAAGGAGCGTCGGGATGGCGCACGACCACCCCACGAAGGTGCAGGCCGTCGAGCCGCGGCGCCACGCTGTCGACTTCGACCTCCAGCCCGTAGCGCGCAGCCGTCTCGTTGACCCGACCTCGAACCAGCGGACCAAACGCGACAATCACCGCCAAAACCAGCACGACTGGGATGGCGCACACGAGCAGAATGCGTTTTGTCCTGCGACCCATAGGCTTCCAGCGTCAAAGCGTACCAACGCTCGACCGCCGCGGCCCATTCTCCTGTCGAAGATCTTGGAGCCGACGGCGTCAGAGCGTCAGGACGGCACTTCCCCAGGAAATCCCAGCGCCCAAAGCACACAACAGGATGTTGTCGCCTGGCTTCAGCCGGTTCGAGCGCACGCCCTCATCGAGCAAGATCGGAATGCTGGCGCTGGAGGTGTTGCCCACCCGATCGATGTTCACCAGCACCTTGTCTTTGGTCAGCCCCAGCTTGGCGACAGCCAAATCAACGATGCGAAGGTTCGCTTGATGCGGGCAAATCCAGTCGAGGTCGGCCCCGGTCATGCCCAGATCATCAAGCGCGGCTTGGCTGGAGGAGTGAAGGTTCTTCACCGCGACCTTGAACACGTCCTGGCCCTTCATGTGAATCTTGCCTCGAGCTTGGGTCAGCCCCTCCGGCGTCAACGGCTCCGCTGTACCGCCGCCGGGAATGACGAGCGAGCCGGTGCTGCCGCCATCCGTATAAAGTTTGGTGGAGAGCACACCGCGCTTGCGACCGCGCGCTTCAGCGCCGTCAGCCGCGCCGAGCACCACAGCGCCAGCTCCATCACCGAAGATCACGCAGGTAGTGCGGTCCGACCAATTCACCACGCGCGAGAGCATCTCCACTCCGATCACGAGCACGCGCTTGGCCGCTCCACAACGAATGAAGTTGTCAGCGATCGCCAGGCCGTAAACAAAGCCCGCGCAGGCCGCGCTGAGATCGAACGCAGGGCACAACTTAGCGCCCAGCTTCTGCTGCACATAAGCGGCGGTGGCCGGCATCGGCACATCGGGCGTAATCGTACCGACCACGATCATGTCGATGTCGGTCGGTTGCAGCTCCGCTTGTTCGAGAGCGCGTTTGGCCGCTTCGGTCGCCATGTCGCTGGTGACCATCCCCGGCGGAGCGATCCTTCGTTCACGAATGCCGGTGCGCTCGATGATCCAAGCGTCCGAGGTATCGACGAGCTTCTCGAGCTCCGCGTTCGTTCGCACCAAATCGGGCAAGTACGAACCAGTACCGAGGATGCGTGCCGCAGGCTCACGGCGAACGGTCGAGGACGGCGCGCTCATCATGTGGGTTGGTTACTCGTGAATCGTTGCGAACGCGATCGGAATGGCAGTGTGTGACCGACAAGTCAGCTTGGCCGCTCTCCTGAAACACATTGCAATCATGACCAAGAAGTCATTCGCAGCTACTCTGCGAATGTGATTCGACCTCTTCGCTCCATCACGCTTGCCGTCTTGCTTTGCACCGCTTGCGAGCAAGTCAGCACGAATCAAGAACCGCTCGCCACGGTCATCTACGGCGAGGCCACCACCTCACCGTTGCTTCCGTTTCCCTCCGATCGTTACACCGTCGCAGACTCGAGCACCCGCACCGGGCGTCGCGTCGTGCTGAACGCGGACGCCACCGGCGGCGCGATGTTCGACGATCTCCCCGGCACGGCAGCGCGGCTCTCCGAGATGGACGGCTTCTCGACAGCCGGTGGTATCGCCGTTGGCTTCTCTGCTCCGGTTGATGGTTCTGAATTTGCGCAGCCCAACGCCGAGCCACCGTTTAGCGGCATCGACCCAGCTCGCTACACCAACGCGACGTCGCCCATTTTGCTCGTCGTTACCGATCCGGACTCTCCCGATCTCGGTAAGGCCATCGGCCTTTTGCCGCGCGTGTTCGAACAGGCGCAAGACCAGACCTTCATCGAGGACGAGTTCACGGTACTCGCGCGCCCAGCCGAGCCGCTCGACCCAGGGACCGAATACAGCTTCGTCGTTACCAAACGCATCAAAGACCAACAAGGCCGCCCCTTCGCCCGCAGTGAAGAGACCGAACGGCTGCTCAAGGACGACGCCAGCGACTACGGCAAGCAGGTCCAGCGCGGCGTTGGCGTGATCACCAGCACCTTCGGCCTGGCCGAGGAGGACATCATCGCAGCCTCCTCCTTCACCACCGCTTCGGTCGCCACCGACCTGATCGAGGCTGCAGCCGCCGAGCGCAGCAAACCTGCACCGCTCACGGTCGAGCCCTGGACGGTAGAAACACCGCTCGGTGCCGACGGCAGAGTTCGCTTTCGCTCCACCTTCCGCAGCGAAGAGTTCCGCGACGAAAACGGCGTATTCCGCTTCTATGACGGGCTCCCGGTGGCGCAAAAAGAGGTCGATCTCGAGGTCTTCCTCGCCATCGCCGACGCCGAACAAGATTGGCCGCGGCCAGTGGTGATCTACCAACACGGTCTCGCCGGGGACAAAGACGGCTGTTGGGGCACCGCCCAACGCCTCGCTGAGCTGGGCGTCGCGGTGATCGCCATCGATTCGCCGGAGCACGGTTCACGCGGCAATGGGACCGGCGATGCCCTCGACAGCATCCTCGGCTTCTTCGGCGTCGACGAAGCGACGCTCGAGTTCGACGTGGGTCGCGCGCGCGACAACTTCCGCCAGATGACGCTCGATCAACTCTCACTGATCCGCTTCATGCAGACCCAGGCCAATCTCGATATCCTCCCGCTCGGCGCACCCGACGGTAAGCCCGATCTCGACGTCTCGCGCTTCCTCTACGTTGGTCACTCCTTCGGCGCGGTGCAGGGCTCGGCGATCTTCGCCGTTGCACCCGAGATCGAACATGCAGTGTGGAACGTCGGCGGGGACGGGATGATGTTCCTGCTCGAGGACTCACCGCTGTTCTCGCTCTTCGTCGACACCTTGCGTCCGCCGGGCACCTCGGACGGCAGGCTCGCGCGCTTTCTCGCAGCCACGCAGGCCATCGTGGATCCAGGGGATGGCCTGACCTACGCGCGTTACGCGTTGCAGGCTCCGCTGCCCGGCACCGAGGGCGTCAAGCCGCGCAACATCCTGCTGCAACAGGTGATCGACGACGGCATCGTCCCCAACACCAGCACCGAGGCGCTCGCGCGTGCGGCAGGCCTGACCCTGCTCAACCCGGTGCGCCCATTTCCCGGCGCCACCATCGACGAGAACACCCAAAGCAGCCCGCAAGCGAACGGTAGCACCGGCATCATGACGCAGTTCGCCACGATGAACGGCGGCGAGGTGGCCACTCACGGCGAGCTTATCTTCGCGCCCGAAGCCCGCGCGCAGTACGTCGAGTTCTTCCGCACCGGCATCGTCAACGGCACCGCGACGGTGAAGCACCCTTAGCCGAAAGCCCTCGCGGGCGCGGCGCCTTACCCTCAGCGTTGGTCTGGCAACGCGTGCGTCTCGAAAAACAGCCGCGTCAGCGCCAATAGGTTCTTCCCCTCGTCATCGAGCGAATCCGCGAGGTTCTTCGTCTCTTTCGGGTCGCTCTCGAGGTCGTAGAGTTCTTCACGGCCCTTCTCCGAGTCGATGATCGCCTTCATCTTCCCGAATACCATCGCCCGAATGCCGCGCTTCTCCGAGGCAATCGGGCGCGTCAGCTGCGGGTCTTCCCCGCGCAAGAACGGCACCAAGCTCTGACCCAAAAAGTGGCCCGGCGTCGCTTGCCCAAACAGATCGAGAATCGTCGGCCCGAGGTCGACCAACGTAACCGGCTGCGATACCCGCCGTGGTTTGATGCCCGGGCCCGAAATGAAAATGGGCACCCGCACAAGCTCTTCGTACAGGTTCACCGTGTGATACCGCGTGCCGTGCTGACCAAAGCCTTCGCCATGGTCTGCAACGAAGATGAGGATGGTGCGCTCACGCAGACCGAGCGAATCAATCGCCTCGAGCAGCTGCGCCATCGAGCGATCGATCTGTTGAACCTCCGCCATGAAGCGGTCTTGCGTGGAGCCGGAGTTCTTGACCGAGTCGTACGGGTAGTGCGGGTCCATCAGATGGGTGAACAGAAATAGTCGGCCATCGCCGTGCGCCTGCAAACGCTCGATCACCTGAGGAATGCATTCGGTTGAAAGGCCGAACGTCTGATTGTCTCTGCGGGGAACGGCTGCGCCATCCGAGAAACCTCGCGCAAGGCCCTTGGTATCGAGCGCCGTGTAAGCGGTAAACGTCGAGGTCGTCACGTCCGCCTGACGCAGGATGTCGGGGAAGCGTACCGAGCGATCGGGCCTTATGTTGAGGTGGTTGCCATCGCCTCCCCAACGCAGCCCGGTGTAGTAGCGGCCGGTGAACACCGACGACCAGGTGGTGATGGTGCGGGCGCCCGGACTGCGCGCCATGTCGAAGTAGACCGAGCGGGCCTTGATGTCGAACAGCGTCGGCAGCTTCTTCTTGTTCTCCGGCTTGGCGTAGATATCGGCGCGCATCGAATCAACGCCGATCAAAAGCACGATCATGCCATCGTCGATCAGCGGCGGTCGCGACGGCATGATGGGCGCAACATGGTCACGCGGCTCGAACCATTCGGCCAGCTCCGGTGGAACGTTGGCGTCTCCGTGCGACACACCCCAGCCAAATCGAGCCAGCGGTGACACGAGCACAGCACCGTCGAGTCGAGACAACTCCTGACGCACCACATTGCTCGGTTGCAGCGCGATCGACAACGAGGTCGCCGCCAGCACTGGCAACGGTGCAAACCGCAACGCCGGCCGAGCAAAGAACTTTGGTAGCCGAAGCTCGACCACCGCTGCTGCCACAATCGAGCTCGCCAAGAGCGCCGCAAAGATATGCAGCCCGCGATAGTCGGACTCGAGCAACAGGTTGTTCGCCACCTGCAGCCCCACCCCCAGCGCGAAGCCAAGCCCTCGCTGCACGCCGCGCAGCCTCGTAAGTCGCCGCATCAGCCAGCGCACGACCAGAAACATCGTCAGCGGCAGCGTCGAAAATACACCGACAACCGCGAGCGCAATCGCATCGCCGGCCTCCTGGGAGATGCGTGAAAGCGCGAAACCAATCACATCGGCTCGCACGAACAGATAGGAAGGAACAAGCGTCAAAAGCACGAGGGCCAACTTACCCAGCCGCGCCCGAAGCTTGCCGACCCGCAGCTGCTGCCAGCCCAAGAGCAACGAAGCGACCACAGCGCCCACGAACAAACAATGACCCGCGTCGTAAACGTGGTGCAACACCCGCCCGCCCGAGGAATTTCGCGGCAGAATGGCGATGAAGACCGCGTTGACGAGCGCAACTGTACTCCAAGCCCAGAGCAGCGCTGCTGGCAGACCAAGAGTCGCGGGAGTTGGCTTGGGTTGAGCGAGATCCTCCTGGATTACCGGCTCCAAACTCGGTTCAGCGGCAGTCGCCATCGCGCGCGACTCTAGCAGCGAGACCGGAAAAACACTTCCAGTAGCGTGTGGCCCTCGCTAGCGTTGCCACCGATGAGCGCGCAGCAGAGCACCGTTATGGGCCGTCTTCGCAGCTTCTATCGAGACCGGCGCGTTCTCGTCACGGGGCACACAGGCTTCAAAGGGACCTGGCTCGTGCACTGGCTCAAGCAGCTGGGTGCCCACGTTAGTGGCTTCGCCCTCGAGCCGGAGACGAGCCCCAACCTTTTCACGTTGACCCAAGCGGAAGCCTCCTGCGAAGGCGGCAGCGTCATCGCCAATCTCGTGGACGCAGCGGCGGTGCGCGACGCCTTGACTAGGGCTCGCCCGGAGATCGTATTTCACCTTGGAGCGCAGGCGCTCGTACGCCGCGGCTACCAACAACCGATCGAGACCTTCGACGTGAACGTGATGGGCACCGTGCACCTACTTGAAGCGTGTCGCAGCGTCCCCGAAGTGCGCACCATCGTGGTTGTCACCACCGACAAGTGCTACGAAAACCTCGAGCAAATCTGGCCCTACCGTGAGCCCGACCGACTCGGTGGGCACGACCCGTACAGCGCCAGCAAAGCCTGCGCAGAGCTTGTCGTCGCGTCCTATCGCAAAGCCTTCCTCCAACAAGCAGGCGTCGGGATGGCTTCAGCCCGCGCGGGCAACGTCATCGGCGGCGGCGACTGGGCCGAAGACCGCCTCATTCCCGACCTCGTCCGCGCTGCTCAGCAACACCAAACCATCACCATTCGTAGCCCCTCAGCCACCCGGCCCTGGCAGCATGTGCTCGACCCATTGTTCGGCTACCTGTTGCTCGCCGAGAGGCTCTCCGCCGCCCCCAACGACTTCGCAGAGGCTTGGAACTTTGGTCCTCAGCCCGACCCAGTCACCGTTGGCACCGTCGCACGTCGCTTCATTGAGCTCTTGGGACGGGGCGCAGTCGACGTGGGACCGACCGCCTCCGGTGTGCATGAGGCACAGCTACTGGCCGTTGATTCAACCAAGGCCATTCAACGACTCGGTTGGCGGCCCACCCTCCAACTCCAAGCGGCGCTAGCTTTCACCGCCGAGTGGTATCGCGCACAAATCCTTGGCAGCACCGACCTGCGAGAATTGCTCAACGCTCAGATCGCTCGCTTCGAACACGACGTCGCCTAGTCGGCGATGCGTCCCTGCAGGTGTCAGGCTCGCTTGATTCGCCTAGCGGCTTCCGCAGGCGATCGAAATCCACGCCCCGAGCACCGGTCAGACGTCTGTTCGATGAGGCGCTCGACGACTGTGAGGCCACCTCCTATGCGCAAAGACAAAAGGCCAAAAGCCACCAAACGTATGCTTGGTGGCCTCAGGTTGATGTCGCACCAGCCGGTTAACGGCTGTGCAGACAATGGGATAAAAAATCCCGGCAGCGTCCTACTCTCCCACTAAGTTTCCCTAGCAGTACCATCGGCTCCGAAGAGC
>CAITIQ010000465.1 GCA_903892415.1 uncultured delta proteobacterium
TCGCAGATCGATCTGTACCGAGGCAGGCCTCATGGTGCGCGATGAGGCGCCATATGCATGCGCCCTCGGCGCCCAACCCCTGCGTGAACCGTCGCCCGCGTCGGGCCGCGGCCGCGTCCTTCACTGATACCACAACCTGAACCGAGGCTCCACATGTCCGTCCCACGTATCGGAACCCAGCCGCCCCCACCGACCCTCGCCCCTATCGACGATAGGCTCGCCTCGACTCTACAAGACGTCGATCCGAGCACATCGCCGACGGACGCGATCGTCAAGAGCACGTCTCCGCAGTCCCCCAGCGCGGCGCGGCGGGAGGCGATTCGGCTGTCCAAGGCAATCCTCGCTGAGGCCGGTCAGTCGACATCCGGCGGCCGGACCGTCAGCCGGGCGCTCGATGTGCTCAGCGAGGGCTACCTGGCCGCCGAAGCGTCGTCGCCGACGGGCCAGCAACTCGCGTCGGTCGGCAAGCAGCTGGTCGACTTAGGCAAAGCTGGGAATTTCCTGCATAAGGACCACGCCGATTTCGTCGCGATGGCGACCCGGACGCCTTCGACGCAGGCTCCCGCGACGCCAGAAGGTCCTCCTCAGTCGTGGCCCCCCACTGCCTCCGCTGCAGATTTGATGACTGTTTCGCAGGAGTCTGATCGGCTGAATCCGGTTGCACAGACGCCCAACAAAGCCGACACAGCGCAGGCTACTGAGGGGCGTGGGAACGTAAGCTCCCCCTTGAAGCGGACAAGATGAAAATGGAGACTTCCTCAACTGCCGGGAGAGGCGATGAGGAAATCGAAGTTCAGCGAGAGCCAGATCATGGGGATCCTGGCTGAAGGCGAGGCCGGGTTGCCGGTCGGCGAGGTCTGCCGCAAGCACGGCATCAGCAGCGCCACGTACTACCAGTGGAAGAGCAAGTACGCCGGGATGTCGGTGCCCGAGCTCAAGCGCGTCAAGGAGCTCGAGGCCGAGAACGCCCGTCTCAAGCGGCTGTACGCAGACCTGGCGCTGGAGAACGCAGCGATCAAGGACGTCCTGTCGCGAAAGTTCTGACGCCGGCCGCCAAGCGTGCCGTCATCGAGGTGCTGGTCTCGGAGCACCGACTCTCGAGGACGCGCGCTTGCAGGATCGCGAATCTGTCGCGGTCGGCGTACTACCAGGGCACGGTCGACCGGGCGCTGCGCGATGCGCCGGTCGTCGACGCGCTCAACGAGATCATCGCGAAACGCACGCGCTGGGGCTTCTGGAAGTGCTTCCAGCGTCTGCGCGCCGACGGCCACGGCTGGAACCACAAGCGCGTTCATCGGATCTATTGCCGCATGAGGCTGAATCTAAAGCGCAGAACCCGGCGCAGGACCTTCACTCGGGAGCGTCAGCCGCTCATGGCGCCGAACGGGCTCAACAAGATCTGGTCGGTGGATTTCATGCACGACACGACGTACGACGGCAGGACCTTCCGAACCTTCAATGTCATCGACGAAGGCAACCGCGAGGGGCTGCGAATCGAGTGCGGCAAATCGATTCCGTCGGCGCGTGTCGTACGAGTCATGGAGCAGCTCGTCGAGGTCTACGGCCGACCCGATGCGATCAGGCTGGATAACGGCCCGGAGTTCACCGCGGAGAAGTTCGTCGACTGGGCCGAGACCAACGGCGTGAAGCTGCTCTACATCCAGCCCGGCA
>CAITIQ010000466.1 GCA_903892415.1 uncultured delta proteobacterium
CGCGATCGAAGTGATGGCCCAGCAAGCCCTCAATAGGCACGCTCGCAACCGAGAGGGTGTCCGTTGACGTGGGCCACGCTGGTGGTCTCAGTAGAGCTTCCTCGAGCGCCTCGACGGCCTCCCAGCAGTCCGCAAGCAGTCGTACCGCGCGATCCAGCTCGACTGCCGTCGGGGCGGACCGAACGACGGCCGCCGCAGACTCGCCGAGGAGTCGCGCGCCAACGTCTCCGTCCACTTCTCCCGTGCCGCGAGCCAACGCACTTGGTGCCGTGAGGGCGAGCTTCTGGAGCTCGGGCGAAAGAGACGAACACCTCGTCCGAAGACGCTCGACCTGGTCCATCTTGTCTTGCTCGCCGAGCAAATCCTGCGACAAGGCCTCGGACCACCAGTCGGCCAGGAGACGATCAACTTGGGCCCGCTCTGATTCGGATACCGACGAGAGCAGCCGCGTGCCTGCATTCCGCCGCTTGGCTGCGGCCGCGAGCGCCCACTCCTCCAGGAGACGCGGGTCACGCACGCCACACCTCACGGAGGCGTCGGAGCGCTTCTCCGAGCACTTCCTTCGTGGACAATGCTCGATCCTGGAGCGTGACGGGGCGCGACGGACGCGGGGAGCCGGTGCGCGAAGCCGCCCGTCGCTTCACCCAGTCACTGAGGGCGTCGGACGTGCCCCAGTGCGCGTCGAAGACGCTCGAGGACACCGAGAACGCGGGCGAGCCGCTGGTACTGCGGACGGGCGACGCAGGGAGCTTCATGAGCAGCGAGCCCCGACTCCCGAACTCGTTGAGCGAAGCGCCCAGCACCCAGACGGTCCCGTCGACGATGAGAAAGCGGTCATGCACAGGGGACTTCTGGCCCGGCATCACCTTGACCTCGATGTCGAGACGCGGGTCCTGCGTGCGGACGGAGTCGAGGGTCCTCGCGAGGGCATCTCCGCGCTCGATCTTCAGGTCTGGATCGTCGCCACTGGTACAGAAGTCGGCCGAGGTGAGCACACGAAATGGCAGCCCATGCTTCGTCGTGGCAAGGGCGAACTCGAGAAGGTCGCGTCGCCCAAAATAGGGATCGATGAGGTCAACGCTCCTGCTCGCGGACTGGATGATGTCTCGAATGGCCTGCGTCCCGGCGACGCTGTCTTTGTCGAACCATCGAAACGCCGTCTGCGCCCATGCCTTTTCCGTTCGTTGCTGCCCTTCGTCGATGGCGAGTCGAGTGAGTGCGCCCGCGGGTCGTGGTGTTCCGACCTGGATTGGCTCGGATGCTCCACTTACGCCAACCGTGTATCTGCCCTTCGGCGTTTCGACACGACGCTGCTCCGACACCAGGTTCATGGTCATGTTGACCGCACCGATGAACCCCGCCGACTCAGACTGATTCAGGAGCCCCCGCTTCTTGCAAGAAACGGCGTGGGCGACCTGCTCGACGCCCTCGGGCACGCGGAGCACATTCAGACCGGGATGCAGCGTCGTGCGCAGTACCGATGTCGCGCCCCACGAGCGCTGGTTCCAGAATGTCAGTTCGAGCTCGTCGAGCGATTGGCCGGGGTGCAGCTCCAGGTCGAACGTGACGCTTCGCCAGTCGCTTCCGACACGCTGATGGAGGTCGCGATAGATCGGGTTGGGGAGGCGCAGATGAAACGATCCCAAGAGGACCGAGCGCGACAGAAGGTCCAGGTGGACCTCGGACATGAAGAAATTGCGCGCCTTCTCGAAGTCGGCCGCGTGCCACCCGCTCGTGATGTCAGTCGGCGCGAGCGGCAGAAGCCGGTGCCAGCGTGACCCACCGGGCCGATCACCCCAGAACTCGGAAGACTCCCAGAACGTGTCGAGCTCGACGACAAGATGGGGCCAAGGCGGATCGTCTCCGAGTTCCTGCAGCGGAACAACCGTCGGCTTCGATGGGTCCTTGCCGGGCACCGCCATCGACCCGCTCGTGCACGCCCGGTACCACTGGATGCCGTCACGCACAGGGAGATGCCAGCGCTGGACGATAAGCTTGCCGGCGCGCGCTCCGAGATCGATCCGCCGCGGATAGCCATCTCTCTCGGGTGGGAGGCCGATGAGCGGGTTCGGCTCCAAGTGCTTGAGGAGCAGCTCGACGACGGACAGCACGTGGGTAGGCGGCGAGGACGTCCCCGGAAGAACGTGGGCGATGGCCGTGATCTCTGCGAGCGTGTAGTCGGCCTCGCATTGGGTGATGAAGCCGGCCGCAACCACATCGGCCACCGGGTCGGTGGGCAGCGTCATTCCTCCCCCTCGATGATCGACCAGACGACCACACGCGGTCGCACGACATCGCGAACGAAGCCGGCGAATCGCTTCGCATCAGCGACGTGTCGTCCCTCCCAGCAGGCACTACCGTGTTGCCCCTGGTACGAGATCGTCGAAGCGAGCGCGGCCGCAGACGTCATGTCGCGCTCGCCTTCGTCCAAAAGTCCGACAGCAGCTCGGCCTGTTGCAGCACCGTGTTCGTCGCGGCTTCCTGCTTATCGGGCGGGTAGCCGTACTTGCGCAGGATGCGCTTCACGATGACGCGCAGCTTGGCGCGGACCGATTCCTTCACGGTCCAGTCGATGGTGACGTTGTGCTTCACCGTGTCGACCAGCTCGCGCGCGATGGTGCGCAGCGTCTCGTCGCCGAGGACCTTGACGGCGGTGTCGCTGACCTCGAGCGCGTCGTAGAAGGCCAGCTCGTCGCTGCTGAGCCCGAGTTCCTCGCCGCGCTTCTGGGCGGCGCGCATCTCCTTCGCGAGTTCGATGAGCTCCTCGATGACCTGCGCGGCCTCGATGGCGCGGTTTTGGTAGCGACGAACGGATTTCTCGAGGAGGTCGGCGAAGGAGCGTGCCTGCACCAGGTTGTGCTTCGAGCGCGCCTTCACTTCGTCGTTGAGGAGCTTCCGGAGCAGCTCGACCGCGAGGTTCCGGTGTTTCATCCCGCGCACGTCGGCGAGGAACTGGTCCGACAGGATGGAGATGTCGGGGTTCTTGAGGCCGGCCGCCGCGAAGATGTCGATGACCTGGTCGCTCACGATCGCCTTCGAGACGATTTGCCGGATGGCGTGGTCGATGTCGCCGGAGCCTTTCCGGTCCCCGACCTGCGTCTTGGCGATGGCCGTGCGGACGGCCTGGAAGAATCCGACGTCATCGCGGATGCGGATCGCCTCGTCGTGCGGCACGGCGAGGGCAAACGCCTTCGAGAGCTCGGTGACGACCTGGAGCAGCCGCTCCTTGCCGCTCTCTTGGGCGAGCACGTGCTCCTGCGCCGCGGGCAGCACCGAGAGGCGCGCGGCCGGCGAGCTGCTCATCCAAGCGCTCCAGTCGAAGCCGTGGAAGATGTCCGAGCACTGCTCGTAGCGCTCGAGCATCAGCGCCACGGCCTCCTCCTGGTCGAGCGCCGTCTCGCCCTGTCCGCCGCTCTCGGTGTACGTGCGCAGGGCCTTCTTGAGCTGATCGGCGAGGCCCAGGTAGTCGACGACGAGGCCGCCCGGCTTGTCCCGGAACACGCGGTTCACGCGCGCGATGGCCTGCATCAGACCGTGCCCCTGCATCGGCTTGTCGATGTACATCGTGTGCATGCACGGGGCGTCGAAGCCCGTGAGCCACATGTCGCGGACGATGACGAGCTTGAAGGGGTCGCTCGGATTCTTGAACCGCTTGGCCAGCGCCTCGCGGCGCTGCTTGCTGCGGATGTGCTGTTGCCAGTCGCTCGGGTCGGACGCCGACC
>CAITIQ010000467.1 GCA_903892415.1 uncultured delta proteobacterium
AGCTTGACGAGCTGGCGCTCCAGTTGCTGCAGAGTCGGGTGTGATTTGCGCAAGCCGCGTAGCTCGTTCAAACCAGCTACCAGCAGGCCGACATTTCGGTTGCGCAGAGACAACTCGGCCTGAGCCACCAACGCATTCCATGCTTGGAGCCGTAGCGTTGCCGTATTCAGCAATTCGGAGGCTGGTGCATATGTGCGCCATGCTTGAACAGCTTCTTGGGCTGAGGCCAACGCCTCCTCCCACAAATCCTGCTCCAACTGCTTTTGGCCGCGCGCCGTCAATTCCACCGCTTTGGCATGAGCCTCGCGCGCGGGCTGCAACCGTTCGGAGTGAATCAGCGGAATGCTCGGATCATCACTTGGCAGCAAAGCCAGCAGCTGCCCGCAGCGATGCTCCAACTCCTCAAGATTGAGCTGCTCGAACGCCCGTTCCGCCGACACTCCGTGGTCTTGAATCGAGGCGATAGCCTGGAGCGCCCGCTGTCGACCAACCCGCGCGGGCTCACCGACGACGCCCGTCTGCTCTGCATGGGTATACGCCTCAGCCGCAGCCTCCCAGCGTCGCTGGTCTTCGGCCTGCGTGGCCTGCGCCATCCAATCCTGAGCTTCGCGTTGCAGTCGAGTGACAGCCGCTCGCGTCGACGGCAGGACCCCGATCGTCCATTGCTTCGCCAGCTCGTCATCTGCGGTGACAAGCTCGCAGTATCTTGCGACAGCAGTTTCCAATTGCGCTAACTGCAGCTCGCGCGCCAAGCCCGGCACCGTCTTACGCAGGTGTGCTATCTCGTCAAGCGCTGCTGCACAGCGCCGGCGCGCCTGATCATGCACAGGGTCGTGCGTCACATCGACCACCTGCGCCCACGCGTGCATCGCGCCTCGCCAATCGCGCGCGGCTTCAAGAGACTCAGCAGACTCTGCCTCTACCTGAGCCATGCGCTGCAAGTTCTCAAGCGCCATGGCCATGCTCATTCGTCGCCCCTCCCACTCGAGGACGCGTACCGAGCGCTCGGGAACCAAAGCCCGCAGAGCACTCAGGGCGGCATCCAACGCGGCGAGATCTTTCTTGGCCTCGGCCTGCTCCAACGCCCGCAGCACACGGTCGTGCTCGGCTCGCGAGGCCGTCAGTTGCTTGTTCAGATCATCAGCGCGCTTGTCTGCCAGCTTCAAAGCCAGCGCTTGCCTCAGATGTCCATCCGCGGCGCCCCAATCGCGAGCCTCCATCGCCTTGACGGCCGCGGCGCACAGCGTGTCGTACTCGCGCTGACGCGAGAGATCATGGCCGCACTTACCGCAAAACCGGGCCCCCAGAGCATCAGGTTCCTTGCACTGCAAACAGCGCAGGTACAAATCCTTGCCGCATTCGATGCAGTACATCACGCCCGGCATACGCGGATTGGGTCGCGAGCAATGGCGGCACAAGATCTGGTTGTCGGGCACGACCGTCGCCGGCGACATGGGCTTGGTGCCACCGCTGCCCAAGTTCCTCAGCGCTTCGGCGACCTCGGCGGCCGAAGCGTAGCGCTCACTCGGGTTCTCCTCGGTCAACCGTTCGATGATGGGCTGCAACGCAACCGGAATGTGTTGCGGCCGCATGGATTTCGGCGGCCGGCCGGAACAGAGGAAGTACAGCGTCGTCCCGACCGAAAACAAATCGCTGCGCGCA
>CAITIQ010000468.1 GCA_903892415.1 uncultured delta proteobacterium
ACACCCGAGGGCAAAGAGGCCCTCAAAGCGAGTTGCAAGGCCGCACTCAACGCGCTCGCGGGGTGTGCTGGGATCCGACCGCTACCATGATTGTGCGTGATGAACGCCGTGCGGAAGCCCTTCGCCGCCTCAAGCGCGCGGCGGGCGCACTCTTTTGTGCACGCGAGGAAGACCACGTGATGGTCAACGAGCTCGCCTGCAACGAGCCGGGCTGCCCTCCGATCGAGACCGTGGTGGCGCTGCTCCGGCAGGGTGAACCGCCGTGGCAGGTCAAGGTGCACAAGGCCGTGGTCGACATCAGCGATGATGATCTGCTCGCGGCGTTTGGCGCCAAGCCCTGCTGCTAGCTTCCGTGCTGCATCCTGCTCAAGAGCGCTTTGCCGACGCCCGAGTCTTTGCAAGCCAGTCTGCGAGGGAGTCACCGAGCGCCTCTAGGCTCTCGGGATGGGCGTGAAACACTTTGGTCGTCCCGTCCGGCTCGCGGGTGACGTACCAAACGTCAGCGTCCGATGAGGCGATGATGTGGCCGAGCTCCAAACCTTTGCGCGCGGCCTTTGGGTAGTGCTTCAAGTAGATCGGGTTGACGCCTTCGGTGTCGTCGTCCTCGTCCATGACGACGGCTTCGTCACCGTCGTGCCTCCGGTCTTCGAGCAGGCGCAAGAGAAGCGTTCCCTTGAGGGCTTTCTGCGTGCTTTTGATCAGCAGCAATTCGCGGCTGCGCTTGATGGCAGCCTCCAAGTACATCCACTGGCTCATCGACTTTTTCAGTGCCACGCTGGCCAGCGCGTCACGCAGCGCGTCTTCGTCAGCCCCAACCTGCTCGGCGAGCGCCACGAGCTCATCGTCGATCGCCTCGCGCCAGCCTTTCTTGGTGCCGGATTTGGTCGGGCGCTTGGCGTTGTCAGCCTCGGCTTTCTTGTCAGCCTCGGCTTTCTTTTCAGCACCAGCCTTCTTCGCTCCAGCCTTCTTCGTCCCTGCTTGCTGTTTGCCCAACCATTCTCTGATGGCCTCGAACGGCTTGAGGTCGCGGTGCTCTTTGGCCGCAAATACGCGCGCGAGGTCGGCGGCCTTGAGCAACGTGGTTCCGGCCGGCAGCTTGAGCTCGCTGTACCGTTCACTCTGGGCCTCGCGCGGTAAGGTGAGCTCGGTCGAGGCTCCACGCGCGACCAGGGTCTTGGCGAACTCGAGCTGTCCGGCGATCACTGCGGCAAAGATGGGCGACAGCCCGCCCCTGTATTTCCCCTCCCAGGGCGTGCCCCAAGCGTCGACGCCAAAGGCGTTCAAGTCGGGGACGTGAGGTAGCAAGAGCGTGGCGATCTCCAGGTGGTGGTACGAAAGCGCACGATTCATCAAGTTCAACGCAGCCTCAGGCGGCAGCTCGAGCCGCGGCAAGAGCACCTGCGCGACGCCGAGATGCCCGTTCACGCTCGGTGATTTCAGGCTCTCCACGCTGGGCTTCATCCCCTTGTCCAAAAAGAAGCGGGTGAGCTCCTCATCCCCTTTCTGAACCGCGAGCATCAAAAGGTCCGCGCCCTCCTCCGACTTCCAATCGAGACTCGCGCCCAACTCGAGCAGCCGCGTCACCCAGGGCAACGATCCAGCCCTCACCGCAGTGGCAATCGGCGGGCCGCTTTCGCCGGCGACAGTCGGGCTCGCGCCCATCGCCAGAAGGCGCTCTGCCACCGCGTCCAATTGACTGTAGATCGCGTTCGAAAGCAGCTCGCTTGCGCCCTCGTTCCCTGGCTGCGGGTCGACGCCGCGATCGAGGAACAGGTGGCAGAGGTCCGCGCGCTTGGCCTCGCAGGCCTTCTGAAATGGTTGAATCGGAATGCCCTTGGGCGCCACCGCTGCTCCGAGCTCGAGCAACAACAGCACCTTCTCGGTGTCGCCTTCTCCGGCGTATCGGCCGAGCAACGTGCTGTCGTTCCACTGCGGCGAATCCAGACTCGCACCGTGTTTGCACATGAGCTCGATCACGACCCGGCGATCGGCGAACTTGCTCGACTCGAAGGCCACTTGAAGCGGCGAGACGATGCCTTGACTCTCATGGGGGTCTGCGCCCGCCTCGAGCAGCAGCTCGGCGATGTCGAGGTGGCCCTCCTTCAAGGCCCACACCAGGGGAACACCGCCGCTATAGCTGCTCGTCGCGGGGCCGTTCGCTTCCTCGCCGCGCGAGGCGCTGGTCCCCTTAGCGAGCAGCGCCTTCACCGTTGCGCCGTCACCCTTTTCGATCGCCTTCAAGAGCTTGGTCAGACTCATCGATTGCCTCGTCTCGCTCGCTTGGAAGAGCCTCCAACATTGCTAAGGCACAGGCCGAAAAGCCGCCATTCATAGTTTCGGACGGGGCGCTTCGAAAGGCTCCGGGTCGAGCCTGCTCAGTCCCTTGGAAAGCCCGTCATCTCTCGGGTAATTCCAGTGAACTCGCGGACTGCGGACACTGCGCGGGTAAGCTCGCGCACGACGGGGATTCCGCGCTCGGCGAGGAGCCAAGAGAAGATGACGAGATTCTCCACGTCGCTATCGGTGACCTTGAACGATTGGCCTGCCAGTCCCACAATCTCCACGCGCTTGGCCTCGATTCGCCTCATTCGATCGACGGTGTCTTTGTCGGGGTCTTGCGATTCCGCCGAAGGCGGATGCAGTGAACAGAATGACTCGTGCCCTCTTCGAGAAACGGCCGTAGGCCCCTTCGTCATTTGAACTTGGCACGAGTCATTTTCCGGCGCCATGCGCACGTTTCGCCCACTCCGCAGCGGCCTCCAAGGACCCAGTGCCCGCCGCATAGTCCTTCAGCGCCGCTTCGAAGGCGGCGAGCGCTGCGTCCGCGGCCTCTGCGTCTTTGGCTTGGCGCAGCATCCTCGCCGTCGCCGTGTCGACGGTGGTGGCCGTGGACCTCGCCACGACGGGCTTCGCTGTGCTCGGCCCCGCTTGCGCTTCTTTGCTGGGCCCCGTCGCAACCACCAAACCCAAGGCGCCCAACGTGAGGAGCCCAGCGCACAAGAGGAGCTTCTTTTCGGACCTCATTCCTAACATCGAGCGATTGTAGCTCGTCGGCGCTAGGCGAGCTGGAAGTGACGTCCAAGGCCGTCGGTTGACGCAACATCAGCCCAAACCGAAGGTGGTCCAATGGGCAACGGCCATACGCAACAACCGACGCTCCTGCTGCCCGTGGCGCTCGTGGCGATGGTTGTCTCGACTGGCTGCCTCCCTGAGCCAGCTCCGGCGGTCGGCCCAGCTCCGGCCGCCGTCATCGCCCACAATGAGCGTTTGCTGAGGTGCAGTCCGGTAAACCTTGCAGGGAGCGCAGCCACGCCGCCCTCGATCGAGGAGCTGCGCTCGCTCCTGGGCAAACGCTTCGACGATGCGCCCGTGCGCGAGCTGACCAAGCGACTTGGCGGTCTGTCGCTTAGCGACGCGCCGGCCTTGATCAACCTGCACGAACACGGCATCACGCTGGTGGTCGCAGGAGATGAGCGGATCGGGGCGATCGATCTCCACGGGCGAACCTACGACGTCCGACGCTTTCAAGGCACGCTTCCACTCGGACTCGACTTCTACGATCGCTCCCCCGAGGTCGAAGCCAAACTCGGCAAGCCACTCGGCTGTACGGCTGAAGGCCGTTGTCCCTACATCGAACAGGGCGTCGAGGTTCGCTATGGCCCCGATGCGTGCGTCAGTACAATAACCCTGCGACAGGAGGTTGCGCGCGGCTCGGTGGTCGCCCGCGGTGTCGCTGTTCGGCCTGATTCGCAGCGAGGCGTCGCAGGGGTCGTCGTCAGTTTTTCGTTCGCCTCCAATCTCGACGTTGCTGGGCAAGTGGTCGTTCGGCTGAAAGATGAGAACGGCGCGGTCCCCAACGTGATCGCAACTCGACCCGATCTCCAGCGCGAGGGGCAGCTCGCGCTCGTCGCCGAGGTGCCGGCCGGACCCCACGTGGGTGAGGTGGGCGCCTTCGTTCCGTTCTACGCCTTGAACTTGAGCGCAGGAATTCACCGGTTAGCGCCGAGTATCGAAATCGAA
>CAITIQ010000469.1 GCA_903892415.1 uncultured delta proteobacterium
CTCCCAAGAAGGCTGCTCCCAAGAAGGCTGCTCCCAAGAAGGCCGCTCCCAAGAAGGCTGCTCCCAAGAAGGCCGCTCCCAAGAAGGCTGCTCCCAAGAAGGCCGCTCCCAAGAAGGCTGCTCCCAAGAAGGCCGCTCCCAAGAAGGCCGCTCCCAAGAAGGCCGCTCCCAAGAAGGCCGCTCCCAAGAAGGCCGCTCCTAAGAAGCGCTGACTGCGTAGAAAGTTTCTCGTTGCAGCAACGTCTGACGTGCGCACGCTAGAGAGGTCGTCTTGACCTCACAAAGGAGCGCCGTGGTCAGTCTCAATCGCCCTCTGCTTACGGATCCTTTCTCCGCTGAATCCCAGGAGAAGCCCCGCCGGACACCCCTGAGGTTTGGGGGTGGAGAGCCGGCGGCGCGCCCCTACGCCGACGCTCCCCGGTCGCCTTCGGTGTTCCTGCCGGCGTTGCTCGCCAGCGCCATGGCAGCGGTTATGGTCACCGGCGTCGGCTACTTCGGCTTCATGAAGTCGGCGGGGGTCGTGCCTGGGTTGGAGGTCAAACCCACGCATGACGTGTTGGTTGCGATCAAGGACCTCTCGCGGCTCGAGCTAACCGAGGTCCAGGTTGAAAAGGTCGTGGACCTTGCGGACAAGCAGAAGCTCTTCGGTCTGATTGAGACTGAGGATGCAATGCTGCTCGTCGCCGCTGGTAGCGCGACGGTCGGTGTGGATCTAGAGAAGCTAGGCCCGTCCGACGTCCAATGGGACGAACAAAGCAGGACCGCCAAACTGCGCTTGCCCCAACCTCAGGTGCTCTCCACCCGGCTCGACCCTGACGCAACCTACGTCTACCGGCGCGAGACCGGAATTCTCGCCAAACGCAATGAGAAGCTCGAGGCGCGAGGTCGCAAGGAGGCGTTGCAAGCGGTGGAGCGCGCGGCAGCCGAGCCTAACGTTACCGAGCGGGCGAAGAAGCAAGCTGAGCGCCAGCTCACCTCCCTGCTAACCCAGCTCGGTGCAAAGCGCGTCGAGATCAGTTGGAAAGACTGAAAGCTCGGCTCTTCGGGTAGATTCCACCGACGGTGGACTCACAAGCAGAACGACCACAGGCCCGTAGACCTTCCTCCTTCGCGCGAGTCCTGCAACTCGTGCGCGGCTCTGCTGGACTCATCCTCACCGCATCCCAACTCGTAGCTTGCGCGGCAGATCCTGTCCGGATCGTGCCGCCAACGCTCACCCCCAACCGAGCCTGCAGCGCGCAAACCGTGGTCGATGAACGGCAAGCAGCGCACGCGCTGGGCATCCTCCTCGACGACTGGCATGACGCAGCCGCCAAGAGCGATGAGACCCGGTACTTTGCGCACCTCGCTGCCGACTCGATTTTTCTCGGCACCGACGCGACCGAGCGTTGGTCCAAGGACGCTTTCCAAGCCTACGCCCATCCTCATTTCAGCGCAGGCCGCGGTTGGGTAATGAAGGCCGCACGGCGCAACATCGTGGTCGAGCCGGCCGGGCAGTTGGCTTACTTCGATGAGGAGCTGGAGACACGCTCGCTCGGTCCGGCGCGCGGCTCTGGCGTGCTCGTCCTGCGAGACGGCGTTTGGAAGATCCTGCAGTACAACCTCGCGATCACGGTACCGAACGAGCGCTTCGCCCAAGTGCGGGACGCCATCTCGTTGGACGCACCGGGGTCCGCTGCGACGGGTGAAACCAGCGATGCATCGAGGCTGCTCAGCGGCAGCTGGGTGGGCGCAGCGGCCGACGGTTCAGCGATCGAGGAGCATTGGACCGCCGACGCCAAGGGCGCGCTGTTGGGCATGGGCCGCTCGAAAGGAGGGGCGTTCTTCGAGTACCTGCGGATCGAGAATCGGGCAGGCGGAAAGGTCGTCTATGTGGCGCAACCGATGGGCAAGGCTGCAACCGAGTTCGTGATGAAAACGCCAGCTGTTGCAGGCACGTTGGTGTTCGAGAACCTCAAGCACGACTACCCCAAGCGCATCAGCTACCAAGAAAAGGATGGGAGCTTGCTCGTGAGCATCGAAGGCGACGCCAAACAGCCGAAAGAAAGCTGGCTGCTCAAGCGGACGTTGCTGCTCCCTAATCGATCAAAGCGCTAACGCCGCAGGCCCTCCGCCAGGACGTCGCTTAGAGCATCAACGTCAGCGACCTGCGTGTGTTCGCTCACGATCGCCGCGCGCAACACAGGCTCACCGCTCGGCAGGCGCACCATGGGCAGATAAGCGTCGAGCTCCACCCGAGCTCGCTCAGCGAGCCCGGCGAGCTGCTTAGCGCGCTGCTCGCGCGGCACCGTCTCGTCGCTGAAGGCGACCACCGGCAACGCCGATCCCGAAAGCACGCTGAAGCCGGCTGCAGCGAGCCGCTCTCGGAGCCGCTCGGCCAAGGCCTCACGCGCGCGCAGCGAGCTCGCAAGTCCGGAAAAACCGCGGCGAGCGAGCGAGAACGCCAGCGGCAACAAGCGTGCTCCACGCGACCAGGAAGGAGTGGTCGCGAAGGGCTCATCCGCAGTTCGCGGCAGGTAGCGAGCACCAACCGAAAAGACCGTGCGAAACAACTTTGGATGGCGCGAGAACAAGAGCCCGGCTCCCAGCGGAACGTCGCATACCTTCGGCGGATCGAAGCACACCGAATCCACCTCACAGAGGCCCTCTAGCTCCGCGTGAGCTTGCCCATCGAGCGCCAACCACCCGCCAAACGCCGCGTCGACGTGCAGCCATACCTTCGTCGCTCGTGCCACCTCAACCAACGCTGCAATCGGGTCCACCGCGCCGGTCGTCGTCGTACCCATGGTCGCGACGACCGCAACGGCTCGCAGCCCTTTGGCTCGGTCTTCCGCGAGCGCGGCGCGCAGTCGATCCGGGCGCATTCTCCCAACGGCATCGGACCCGACCACGCGAAACGCCTCATCCCCCAGGCCGGTCATTCGGCACGCTTTGCGCACCGAAGGATGCGCATCGCTGGAGACGTAAACGCGGCCTGGCGCGCCTAACGCGGCCACGCCTTTGCGCGCAAAGCGCTCACAGCCAGCGGCCAAAGCCAGTAGCAGCGCGCTGAGATTGGCCTCGCTTCCACCACTCGTAACGATCCCGCGATGAGGCACACCACCGTAAAAATGCGCGCCAATCAGGGCAACGAGCCGCGCCTCCAACGCCGAGGCGAACGGAGCATGATGGCGCGTCGCAAGCTCCGGGTTGAGCTCGGCCGAAAGTCGCGCGCCCTCGCTCGCCGCCGCACCGACCGAGCCATGGGGGAACCCGAAGTAGCTCGCGGCGGCCGTGTCCACGCGACCCTCACGCAAGGACGCGACCAGCCACTGCTCGAACTCTGGCGCTGCATTCGCCGTGGCGAAATCGAGGCTCGCGAGGCGCTCGGCGTCAGCCTGGTTGAGGGTCTTCACCCGCGTTCGCGCTTCTTTACCAAGGCTCGCGCATGCCGATGAAGTCGTACGGATAACCCCAATCAGGCTTCGACACTGTATCGAGCTCCGCAACGTCCTCGGCGGAGAGCTTCACCGAGAGCGCCTTGGCGTTGTCTTCGAGCTGAGCCACCGTGCGCGCGCCAACCACGATGGTGGAGGTCTCCGGCTTCGACAGCAGCCACGCCAGGGCGATGGCGCTCGAGGTCGTCTCGTGTTTGCGTGCGAGGCCATCCACCGTCTCGAGGATCGCCCAGTTTTGTTGTTGGTCCAGCGACTTCATCGAGTCCTTCCAGACGGCGAGCCGTGACCCCTCAGGCGCCGCTTCACTACGCTTGTACTTGCCGCTGAGGAAGCCGCGAGCGAGCGGCGACCAAATCATCGTACCAACGCCAAACCGACGACAGGCGGGCAACACCTCACGCTCCGCGCTACGGACGATCAGCGACCACTGCAGCTGCACGCTAACGAACGCCTGCGTTCGGTGCTTCTCAGCGCTCCAAAGCGACTCGGTCAAACGATACCCGGTAAAGTTGGAACAGCCGATGTAGCGAACCTTGCCCTGCGTCACGAGATCGTCGAGGGCGCGCAAGGTTTCGTCGATCGGCACGGAGCCGTCTTGCATATGCACTTGGTAAAGATCGATGTGCGTGGTGCCCAAACGCCGCAACGATTCCTCACACGCACGCATGATGTGAATGCGTGATAGCCCTTGATCGTACGGCCCCACCGGCTTGCCCGAGCCCATCCCGAACGGGAAGCGACACTTCGTCGCGACGAGTACGCGGTCGCGCTTCTCTTTGACCCATTGGCCGGTCAAAAACTCACTGGTTCCGTCGCCGTAGATGTTGGCGGTATCGACAAGGTTCATACCGAGGTCGATCGCTCGGTCAAAAACGCGACGAGCTTCATCGTCCTCCGACGTGAGGCCCTTCATGAAGGTGTGCGACTCGCCGAAGGTCATCGCACCCATCGAAAGAACGCTGACCTTGAGACCCGAGTTACCCAGCCTGCGCAGTTCCATCGCTGACCGATATCACCTTCAGCCTAGGGCCTCCACTCCGCTCGAGGACTCGCTACGAGGCCCGCGCAAAGCGGCGGTCACTCGCGCGAACGAGCAAGCCTTGCTCAGGCGTGATCGTGATCGAACGCCGAACCATCTTGAAGCTCGACTGCGCCAGCCGAAGCTCGAGCCGAGAAAGGATTCGCGCCATCACCATCTTCATCTCATAGAAGGCAAAGGCCATCCCGACGCAGGTCCGTACGCCCCCACCAAACGGGTAGAACTCCGAGGCAGAGAACTTCTTACCGACGAAGCGCGCCGGGTCGAACTCGGCGGGCTGTGGATACGCTTCGGGACGGCGGTGCGCGAGGTAGATGCTGCAGACCACGGCCACGCCTTTCGGCAGGTCCCACCCACCGAGCCGCATCGGCTTCTCCAGCACGCGCCCTACCAGCGGAATGACCGGGACCAAGCGCAACGCTTCGCGAACGGTGGCATCCAAGAACTCACACTTAGCGATCTGCTCCGGCGATGGATTGGGCCCGAGTTCATCCACCGCGGCGCGCAAGTCGGCGAAGGTGCCGGGTTGGGTGAGCAGCCAGCGAAAGGCCCAGGTGAGCCCTGTGGCCGTGGTCTCATGCCCAGCGACCAGCAGCGTCACCAGCTCATCGCGCAACTCGCCCTCCGAGGGGACCTGACCGTCTTCATCCTTGGCGTCGAGCAACAGGGAAAGGACGTCGGTGCCGCGCACACCATCGCGCCGACGGCGGCGGATCTCGTCGAATACCACTTCATCCCCGCGCCGCACCGCCTCTCGAAAGCGCCCGTACGGCGAGCGCCCACCCAGCTCGTGTTGCATGATGGGCAGGAGCAACGGCGGCCACGATCCCAGCTCGAGGATCCGCTTGGTTCGCTGCACCATGTCGTCGAAGCGCGGCCCTTCGGCGATTCCGAAGACCGTGCGGATGATCACCTCGAGGGTGATTTGCTGCATCACTTCATGCAGCGGGAAGGCCGTACCGCGCGGTAGGCCGTCCAAGATCTTGCTCGTGATCTCGAGCATCGACTCGCCGTAGCCGTGCATGCGCTCGCCGCGGAAGGGCGGCGCTAAAAGCTTTCGCTTGCGCTTGTGGTCCCGCCCGTCGGTCATCAGCACGCTCGAGTCCCCGAGCAACGGCGCCAGCGAGCGGTTGAATTTGCCGCCGAGCAAGCTCTCTCCGTCGTCGTGAAAGACCTCACGCACATGCTCTGGGTTCGAGAAAACGACGAGCGGAGGCAGGCCGTAAAGGCCGAAGGTGAAGGTCTCACCGTACTTCTCGCGACACTCCTCCAGGAACGGGTACGGACGGCGCAGCCATTGAAGGGTCGTCCAAACGGAAGGGCTTTGAGGTCCCGGCGGTAGCGACATGCGCCGCATTCTAACCCGACCTCTGCCGCACGCGGATACCGCTCTACGCCGAGCCCTTGCAGGGCCGCAGCACCGCCTGCATCAACCATTGCATCTTCCTGAACGTAACGAGATCCTCTTGAGCGCGCTGCTTGTCCCCGGGCCGCCGGCGATGCTGGCGGACGGCAACGACTCGAGCCTTCGGGTACACCTCCAAACGCTGACCCAAACCACCTATCGCGAAGGCGGCCAGCGAAGGCTCACGCAGAACCTGGAGCGGCGCCTTGCCTGCGCGATGCAGAGCGCGCAAACCAAGCGTCTCTCCAGCGAGCAACTTCTCGACCTCTGCAAAGTAGAGTTCCCCCGAGTCGAAGCGCTGACCGTTCAACGAATCGAGGCGTCCAGCCTTGATCGCCTTTGACCCAGTGAACGCTTTGATCCGCGCTTCATCTTGAATGACCGGCGGGTCTAGCCAGAAGCAGAGCCCGTAGCCACCATATCGCTCGCTCGGTATAAACAGCTGTGAAACCAGCGCCTCGGGCAGTACCCGCTTACCGTCGTAAAGGCCGCCATCCACCAACAACAGGCCAATGCGCGCGAGGTCCTCGGCCTCGAGTTCCAAACCGTAGTAGGTTTGAACCGTGCCTGCGCGATCGCGCTTCCAATTGAAGTTCACGATCCCCAACGGCTCGAACAAACGTCGCTTCACGTAGCTCTCGGTGGCTTCGCCGGCGGCAGTGGCGATGACCCCGGTCAATAGCTGCGTAGCTTCATTGCTGTAGGAGAACGCCGTCCCCGGCGGCGTACTCACAGGCAGGGCGCGGGCATAGGCCAAGCGGTCCGATTGAGCATTGAGCGCATCGGCGTCAGTCGTCGCGTGACGAAGGCCCGAGCTGTGGCTCATCACCTGACGAAGCGTGATGTCGCGCTTCGCACCGGAGCCAAACTCAGGAAAGAACGTCGCCAATGGCTCTTCCAACGAACGGATCTTCCCGTCGGCTATCAGCGCTAACACGGCAAGCGCCGCAATTCCTTTGGTCGCCGAACGTGTTTCGATTGGACCGGGAGCAGAGCCAAACCGACGGTTGAGCACGAGTCGGTGGTCCTTGATCACGATCAGCGAATCCGATTGCGCCCGCTGCGCGGCGGCGCTCAACCGATCGAGTGCCGAGCCATCAACGAGGACCTCAGCGGGCTGCGCCGTGGATAAGAAAAACGCATCTTCATTGTCGATTAGTGGCTCGCGGGCAACGGTGCATGGCGGGCGCTCGGGCTCGGCCGGGAGAGCAGGCGGCGCCACAACAACCGAGCTCGCGCTGCTAGTTGCTTGAGCGGAAATGCTGCTAGCAAGGGGCATAGCCGGCACGACCTGCAGCTCGCCGCTTGGTGGGCTCGAGGGCGCATTGCAGCCAACGATCAGCATCACAGCCAATCGCCAAAAAGGCCGCCTGCCAAGGCGATAGGGCACGCCCAAACTTCCTGCGCACTCCCCCATTCGTAGTAGCGTTGCCCTCATGCTTCGATTGTTGGCCCTCCTACTCCTCACGAGCTGCAGCGCGGGCGGTAGCGAGATTATCTTGAGAGAGCTGACCAATGACAAGATCGGCAATGTGCCGGTTGGAGTGAGCGCCGTCACAGAGACGAAGCAGTTTCGCCAGGGTAAGCGCGTCTCGATCGACTTTGCGACGCTGCTCGTCCACGACACGGTGAGCAAGACCATCCAGAAGCACCTCATCTCCGCAGGCGATGACGTCGTGATCGGGGGCAAGACCTATCGGGTCGTTGAAGTGAAGCGTGGAGCTGAAAGTGACCGGGGCCGCGTCGTGCTCGAAGCGATGGAGAATTAACAGCGTGGGTGAGCCCAACACCACCAGCGCTTGGACGGCACCCGCCAACTGCCGAGGCTTGATCTTCGACTGCGATGGGACCCTCGCCGACACCATGCCGGCTCACTACCTCTCGTGGTCACAGATGCTCTCGCTGCACGGGCTGACGTTCTCGCAGCAGCAGTTCTATCAACTTGCAGGCATACCCACCGAGGGCATCATCCGACGGCTCGCTCGCGAGCAAGCGGTCCTTCTGCAAGATGAAGCGCAGATGGTTCGCGAAAAGGAGCGCCTCTACCTCCTGCAACTGCAGCAGGTCGTGCCCATAAAGTCCGTGGTGCAGATCGCCGCGGACTATCGAGGCAAGCTACCGCTCGCGGTGGCGAGCGGCGGCCAACGGCAGGTTGTTCACCAAACGCTTGAGTTCCTCGGCGTCCTCGACTGGTTCGACGCCATCGTTTGCGCCGAAGACACCTCGCGCCACAAACCTGAGCCCGACGTCTTTCTCGAAGCTGCGCGCCGCATCGGCGTGGCGCCTGAGCTTTGCGTTGGTTTCGAGGACGCCGAGCTCGGCCTTACGGCCCTGCGTCGAGCCGGAATGCAGGCCATTGATGTGCGCCCCTGGTACCAAAGCCAAGACCCTTACGTGTAGAGACGACCTTTGGCTTGGCGCGCCCGCCGCGCCTAGCTAGAGCGGGCCATGCGAATCGTCGGGCTCGTTGGCGCGCTAGCGTTGTTGGTCTCTTGTACGCAGACTGTTCCACAGAACGTGCCCACCTCTGAACCGGCTCGCGTGGCGGACCTCGAACAGGTGCTCACCGCCGTCGTACAAAAGCCAGCCGTCGGCCGCAGCCTCGGGTTGCGGGATCAATTCGACGGCAAGGTTGCCGACTATTCCGCGGCGGGGATCGAAGGTCGCATCGCGTTGCTCAACAAGGCAAAGGCGGAGCTCGCGAGCATCGAGGCGAAGCAGCTCGACAGCAACGGGCAGCTGGATCTCGAGCTGCTTCGGCTAGCCGTCGCGGAGGAGCTGTTTCAACTCCAAGACCTCAAGAACTGGCAACGCCGGCCACAGTTTTATGATGAATTGTTCAGCGTCGAGAGCTACCTGACGCGCGACTACGCCGCGCTGGATGTTCGGGCGGCGCGCCTGCTCAAGCACGTTCAAGCCGCGCTCCCGCAGACGATTCACATCAAGAAGAATCTCAAAGGGCCGTTACCTGAGTCGTTCGTCAGGACCGACATAGGTATCTATCGCGGCTACGCCGAGTACCTGAGCGGTGACGTGGTGAAGCTGCTCCAGCCGGTTTCGGATTCCAAGCTCAAAGCCGACGCCATTGCCGCGGTGCTAGCCCTCGCCCGCGAGGCCACCGCGGTGGCCGACCACCTCGAGCAGGTCGAGCTGCCACGAGCGGACCAGAGCTACGCAATGGGGGTTGAGAAGTATCAACGGCTACTCGCCGTGCAAGAGGCGCTGGAGCTTCCGCTCGCGGAGTTTGAACGGATGGCCGAAGAGGACCTCCAGCGCAATAAAACGGCCTACCAAGAGCTGCGCGGCAAAGCCAAAGAGACCAAGCCCAAAGTTTCGGAGCTGCTGCAAACCGCCACTCGCCTCACCTTCGACGCCAAGGCCTTTCTCGAACAAAAGGGCCTGGTCACACTGCCCCCCGACGGCAAGATCGAGGTCAAAGAAACCCCGCCCTTCATGCAGTGGAACAGCGCCTTTCTCGACGGCCCAGGCCCGTTCGACCGGCCCGATCTAGCCGCTTACTACTATATCACGCTGCCCAACCCGAGCTGGCCGCAGCAGGAGCAAGACGACTATGTGATGTCCCACGGCACCTTGCTCGCAACCAGCGTGCATGAAGTATTTCCCGGTCACTTCCTGCATGGGCAGTGGATTCGTCGCGCACCCACCCGGGCTCAGCAGATGTTGGGCAGTTACTCCTTCGTCGAGGGCTGGGCGCATTACACCGAGCAGCTGATGGTGGAGGAAGGTTTCGGCGGCGGGACGCCCGAGGTTCGGCTTGGGCAGCTTGGGGACGCGCTATTGCGCAATTGCCGCTTCGTCGCGTCGATCGGCCTTCACACCAAGGGAATGACGCTAGCGCAGGCGGAAGACCGCTTCGTCAATGACTGCTTTCAGGATCGTGCGACGGCCAAGCAGCAGGCGCTGCGCGGGACCTTTGATCCGGGCTACTTCGCCTACACGCTCGGCAAGCTTCAGATCCTCAAGCTGCGTGAAGAAGTGAAGGCTGCCCTCGGCGCGAACTACAGCGCCCGCAAGTTCCACGATGCTTTACTCTCACACGGAGCTCCGCCGGTCCCGCTCCTGCGCAGTCGCATCAAGCGCAGCCTGGGCATCGAGTAGCCCGTCTCATATTTCGGACACATATCCTCTACAACAGACACACCAACTATGCCATGGTCGATTTCGACCATGGACCATCAGAGGCGTGTCTACTCCAACATCCTCGAGCTTGCAGCCAATGTCGATAACCCCACCCCGTTGGTGCGGCTCAACCGCGTAGTAAACTTCAAGCACGCCGTCGTTTACGGCAAGCTCGAGTGGTTCAATCCGTTCGGCGCGGTGAAAGATCGAGTCGCCGCAAACCTGGTGCAAGACGCCGAGGCGCGTGGCCAACTCGGGCCGGACACGAGACTCGTCGAGCCCACCTCGGGCAACACCGGTATGGCGCTAGCGATGATCGCCAACGCGAAGGGATACCGCTTTACCGCCACTGTCTCCAACAAGGTGCCGCAGGAGAAGCGGGACTCTTTGCGTCTTTTCGGTACACAGCTCTTCGAGTTAGAGGACGATCTCTGTCCTGCCCCAGGCGCGCCGGAGGGCGCGATCGCCAAGGCAGCTGAGCTGGGCAATGAGCAAGGTAGCTTCCACCTCAATCAGTACAAAAACCCGGCCAACCCCGAGGCTCATTTCCGTACCACTGGGCCGGAGATCTGGCGGCAGACAGGCGGAGCCGTCACACACTTCTTCGCCAGCCTTGGGACCTGCGGCACCGTGACCGGCACTGGCCGGTTCCTCAAGCAGCAGAACAGCAAGGTAAAGGTATATGGGGTTCACCCTGCCGCTGGGCACGACATCCCTGGAGTGCGCGCGCTCAAACAGCTCGAACAGACGGCCATCTTCGCTCCAGCCGAATATGACGGCTTGGTGGAGGTGTCGAATGGTGACGCCTACGAGATGTGCAGGAGGCTCAATCAGGAGGAGAGCATCATTGCTGGGCCCAGCTCGGGCATGGGCTTGAGTGGCGCTTTGCGCACCATTCCCGACGAGCCAGGGGTGGTCGCCGTGGTGATCTTTTGCGACGACGCCTTCAAGTACGCGTCGTCTATCCGCAAGCACCTGCCCTCACTTTTTCCAGGCAAGCCGCAGCAGACGTCGCTGGCCGGACCGCTCGCCTCGATCCTCGACTTGGCACGAAAGTCGAGCGACGTTCTCGATGCAAAGAGCGCCCATACCTTTCTTGAGACGACGCGCAATAGCTCGTTAGTAGACGTGCGCTCACTCGAGGAATACGAGAAGCAACACCCCCAAGGCGCGCTGAACATCCCGCTCGCGGATTTGGCGAAGGGGGAGCCGGCCTTGTTATCGGCAGACAAAGACACGCCGATCCTCACGGTGTGCAAGGTGGGAGAGCGTTCTCTCCACGGGATGCTCCTGCTCAAGGCGCAGGGCTACCGAAATGTAAAGAGCGTGGCTGGCGGCCTTGATTCATGGCTCGCCGCTGGGCTACCTACCAGTAGGACCTGAGCGGCCCCCAAAGGCACGTTGCGAGCATCGCGACGAGACCGGTATGTGATAGCTCTAGCTGCCATGGACGCCGAGGAGGAGCTTGCGCGCGCGCGTATTGGGACGGCGGTAGGAGTCTGGCGACTCGAACGGCTGCTCGGGATCGGTGGCATGGCCAGCGTCTACGCCGGTCGACGCAGCGACGGCGTGCTGGCCGCCGTTAAGCTGTTGCACCCGTATTGGGCCGAGATCGGCGAGGTCCGGGATCGCTTTCTGCTCGAGGGTCCGATCGGGAGTGCGCTGGCCTTGGTGGCACCGCTCTGTCGCGGGCTGCCGCAGGTGTTCGAGGCAGGTAGAACGGCCGAGGGCGGCGCCTACCTTGCAATGGAGTTCCTTGATGGACAAACGTTGTTTGACGCGATAGCGCAGTTTGGCGTGCTGCTGCCGGCCAACGCCCTGCGCGTGGCGGAAGCGGTGCTCGACGTGCTCGTGGTCGCTCACTCGCACGGCATCATCCACCGCGATATCAAACCCGAGAACATCGTGTTACTCCGGACCGGCGAGGTGAAGTTATTGGACTTTGGCGTCGCGCGTTTGCTCGGTGGACTACCCGACGGCATGGCGCTGCCCGAGCGCGTAAAGACCAAGACAGGCACGGTCATCGGCAGCGGCAACTACATGGCGCCCGAACAAGCGCTTGGCCGGGTCAAAGAAGTAGATGGCCGCACCGACATTTACGGTCTCGGCGCGACGCTCTTTCACGCCCTTAGCGGACGCCCCTTGCACGCCGGCTTGGGCGACGCGGCTTTGTTGATTGCCGCGGCGACACAAGAGGCGCCTTCGCTTGGTACAGCAGGAGTCAAGATCCCGTCGCTGCTCGTTAGCGTGGTGGACCGCTGTCTTCGCAAGGCCAAGGAGAACCGCTACCAAGACGCGGCGTCTCTGCGCAGAGACCTCCACTTGGTTCGCGTGGCCGAAAACCTATGACCAGCACAGACGCTGAGGAAGTCGAGCGGTGTCGCAAGCGACTTGGCACCTCGATCCGCGGCAAGTGGAAGATTGACGAGCTGATCGGCATCGGTGGGATGGCGGCCGTTTACGCCGCGACCCATCGCATGGGGCGACGCGACGCGCTCAAGATCCTGCATGCGCACGTCGCCGTGTCGAAGGAGCTGCGGGCGCGCTTCGAGCAGGAGGCCATGGCCGTCAACAAGCTCGGCCACGCGGGGACGGCGAAGATCCTCGACATCGATACGACCGAGGACGGGCGGCCCCTGCTTGCGATGGAGCTGCTCACCGGGGAATCGTTGTCTGAGCGCAACCAACGTGGCCCTTCCAACGAGCGGGAGGTGATCGAGCTGATGTTGCCGGTCCTCGACGTATTGTCGGCCGCTCATCGCATGGGCATCGTCCACCGCGATATCAAGCTCGATAACCTGTTCGCCTGCGCCGATGGCCGGATTCTCGTGCTCGACTTTGGAATTGCGCGCATGCGCGAGGGCGGAGAAGGCATTCACACCCGCACCGGCGCGATGCTCGGTACGACCTCGTACATGTCCCCGGAGCAGATCCAGGGCCGCGCCATCGACGGACGTTCCGATCTGTTCGCAGTAGGCGCTTGCATGTTCCGGCTCTTGAGCCAACGGCGGCTGCACGAGGCCGACTCCGACGCCGAGCTATTGATCAAGATGGGCACCACGCCGGCACCACCGCTCGGGTCGGTTGTCCAGGTAAGCCCGCAGCTCGCGACCATCGTAGACAGGGCTTTGGCCTTCGACGCGGCACAGCGTTTCCCGGACGCAGACTCGCTAAGGGATGCGCTGCTTCAGCTTTCGGGTTCGCAGTCACAAGAGCCGCGAAGCGTTGCAGCAGTCAGCAGCGGCAGCGCGCGCACTAGCGCTCCAGCCATGCTTGCCTCCACCACGGTGGCGCCCGAAAGTAAGGAGCGGAAGCCTCGAACACGAGCGGCTGTCTGGGCGATCGCCGGTGGCCTCGCAGCGGCGTTGTTACCGCTTATCCTCTGGGTCGGCATCTCCGCCGGATGGGCCACCAACGAATCCACCAACAAGCGAGTCAGCGACGAGGAATCCGAGGACCCCGGGGAGCCGGTGAGCCCACGCGCCAGCTCGAACTCAAGCGCACAGGGTTTGCCCACCGGTTTGCTCCCGAGCGAGCCACCACCAGGGAAGGCAACTGGAATCCAGGCAGGAAAGTCAGTCAAAGGCAAAAAGGATAAGGACAAACACAAGGACAAGCGCAAGAAGAAGGACCACGACGACTGAAGCCAGCTCGTCGCGGCCGAGCTGCAGCTAGAAGCCCAAGCGCTCCTGTAAGGTATTAGCCAGTAGTAGCCCCAGCTTCTGATTGGTCACAGTGTTCGTGTGATAGTCGCAACCAAGTCCGTCCGCCGAATCGATCGAGAAGCGCAGCGTGCCTGAGTTGCTATCCGCCAACCCGGCAAAGGCGTCCTCTACCAACGCCTCTTTGGACGCTCCCCAATGAGCCCAGGTGATGCCAAGCAGGTAGGCCTGCGGGTGACGCGTACGCGCGGTGCTCAGCAAGGCTACGTAATCCTCGACGAACGCTGATTCATCCAGAGCCGCGGAAAAATCATTCGTCCCTAGATTGATAACTACGACCTGAGCAGCGAATTGCTCAGGCGTCCAAACAGGCATAGGGCTGTCGGTCAGCGTTCGAGGGTAGAGCTCCGGCATCATCTCCACCGTGTTGCCGCCATAGTTTTGATGAACGCCCTTCCCTGAATAGCAGATCAAGTGGGCCGCCGCCGAAAGCTCGCGAGCCGCGACGAGGGCGTAGGAGGAGTAAGCAGACTCGGTGGCACCGGAGAAGCTGCAGTTCGCGCTGGCGCCCTCGATACCGTAGCCGCAGGTAAGGGAATCACCGATAAACTCGAGCCGAACATTGTAAGGCGACGGGCTCGGCACAATCGCGCTCGCCGGCTCGAAGCCCAGGAACTCATGGATGCCAAAGAACCCTTCGTTACGGCGCGAAATCTCGACCGTATGCGGGCCCCGAGACAGCGCGTCCGCTAACGGATAGGTGACCTCCCCAGCGCTGGTCTCGAAGCGCCCGACGGATTGACCGTCAATCACGATCTCGAACCACAAGCCGGCCGGCGCAGAAAGACGCACCGCGGCGCTGGGCCCCATCATGGTAGCGAGCGCGCTTGCACCAGACCACGTAGCGCGGGGCGCCGTCGCCTCCACGTCATAGCGACCCACGAGGTGAACGTCCGACAATACTGCACCGCCGCCCGCGGCTCCCTCACCACCGCCGCTCGAGCTTGACGTCTGCGCCATGCCACCTTGACCGCCGGTCGAACTCACGGGTGAGCCGCCCTGACCACCAGCACCTGACGCTGAACCACCGGAACCGCTGCTTGAACCCTCGCAACCGAAGAGCAAAAGCGCCGCCAATCCTATGCTGTGCTTCACGCCGACCAGCCTACCCTGTCTGTCCCTGACATCGGCACTTCCTCTGAAGCTCGTCGACTCGCTCTGTTACACTCTCGGCCGTGACTGGCGCTCATGAGCTGAATCGAACCGAGGCACCGCGTCGGATCGGGCGCTACCTCATGTTCGGCCCGATCGCGTCGGGAGGTATGGCCACGGTGCATTTTGGTCGCCTGCTCGGCGAGGGCGGCTTCGGCCGCATCGTGGCGATCAAACGTCTGCGCGAGCAATTCGCCCAATCCGAGGAGATCCTGCGGAGTCTGATCGACGAGGCGCGGCTCGTCTCGCGCATCCAGCACCCCAATGTGGTTGGCTGCCTGGACACCGTTCAAGCCAACGGCGAGGTCTTCGTCGTCATGGAGTACGTGGCGGGAGAATCACTCGCGCAGCTCGCTGAAATCGTCGCGGCGCCCATCCCGCCGCCGATAGCGTGCGCCCTGGTAAGTGCGATGTTGCACGGTCTGCAGGCGGCACACGAGGCCGTGAGTGAACGCGGGGAGCAGCTCTGCATCGTCCACCGCGACGTCTCGCCGCAGAACGTGTTGGTTGGTCGTGACGGTCACGCGCGCCTGCTCGACTTTGGCGTTGCCAAGGCCCGCAACCGACTGAGCAGCACGACCGAAGCAGGGTTGCTCAAAGGCAAACTGGCCTACATGTCGCCCGAGCAAGTGGCGGGGCAGGAGGTGGATCATCGCACCGATATCTTCGCTGCCGGCATCGTGCTCTGGGAGCTACTCACTGGAAGGCGCCTCTTCTTAGGCACCAATGAAGCGCAAACCATCCTCAATGTGGCGACTGGGCCGATCCCGAAGCTAAGAGAGGCAGCGCCGCTACTTTCGTCGGAGCTCGAGACGGTGTTGCTGCGAGCGTTGGCGCGCAACCCAGCCCAGCGGATTCAGAGCGCCCGAGAGTTTGCTCAGTGGCTCGAACGAGTTCAGCCGTTCGCCACACCCTCGCAAATCGGCGCCTGGGTCGAGAGCATCGCGGGCACTTCACTGCGAGCAAAAGCGCAGCTCGTGGCTCGCATCGAGCAGGCCCAGGGGCTTCCCACGGTGGACGATGCAGCCGGCCAAACAGAACCCAAGGAGGTCTCGAGCGCCAACGTGACGGGCCCATCGCGCAGCGATGCCTCGCGGCGTTGGCCGGTAGGGCTCGCCCTCGTTGGCGCTGGTGCGGCCATCGCGACGATCGCATCGCTTATCGCGACCTCCCTGCGCAACCCTACGGCCCCCCCCCAACACTCTGCCTCAGTCCGCGAGCTTGCTCATGGTCCCTAGCTCGAGCGCGACGAGCGCCTCCGCGCCCCAGGTGGTGCCTGCTTTGCCGGAGGTCCAGGTGGTCGCTGTCGAGACGGCAATTCCAAGTGTACTGCCGAAGGTGAGTCCCCAATCGACGACGCCATCCATGCCGCGGGCGGTAACAGCTTCGGCCAGCGCAGTTGCGCCCTTGGAGCCGCAGCCTGTCGCTTGCGTGAAGCGGCTCGGTGCCGATGGGCTATGGCGCCTCGAACCGGAAGGATGCACGCAGTGAACCGTGGCGCGGCCGCCCTCGTGCTGACGCTAGCGCTGAGCACTGCTCAGACGGCGCTCGCGCAAACTGTCGATGACGCGAGCGTGTGCGCAAGAGCTTATGAAGACGCGCAACGCGCGAGAAGGACTGGGGCCTCACTCGAGGCGCTCATGCACTTGAAGGTCTGCTCGCAAGTGAGTTGCCCGCGGGTGGCACAGGCCGATTGCGCAACCTGGAAGAAGGAGGTTGAAGCGGGGCTGCCAACCTTTATCGTCAGAGCCAAGCTCGGGCGCGCAGACGCCTATGAGGGGCTCATTCTTGTAGACGGAGTTCCGTCTCAATCACCGCTTGGCGATGTGATCACCACCGACCCGGGAGACCATCGCATTTCAGTGCGAATCGGTCAGCAGGAGGAGTCAGTGATGGTGACCCTGATCGAGGGCGAGAAGCTGCGCAGGGTCGTTGTGGTGATACCTGAGCCGGAAAGAGCACCCCAGCCAGTTTCCCCGCTGCTGATCGCCGCTGGCGTCACAGGCGGCGCGGCCGTGGTCGGGCTTGCCTTGTTCGCCGGGCTCGGCGGTAGCGGCCTCGCCGAGGAGTCGGACTTGGAGCGCTGCAAGCCGAACTGCGCTAGTGATGAGGTTGATGCAGTTAAGGGCCTCTATATCGGGGCTGACATCGCGTTAGGGTCGAGCGTGGTGCTCGCCGCCGCATCCACCGTGCTCTTCAGCGTTTGGGGACTCGCTTCAGCGGACCCAGCAGTACCTGCAGTGAGCGCCTCACTGCTCGGGCCAACAACGGAACCGCAGGGTGGGCTGCTTCTGCTCACGATCAATCAATGAAACCTTTGCTTCATTCTGCCGCGATCGCTGCAACCCTGTTGCAGGGCGCCTGTAGCTGCAGAGATCTAACCATCTATGAGGACGGCGGAGCTGGAGGCACCCTCCTGACGACTGGAGGCAACACCACGACGGCAGGCGGCTCAGGCGGCGCGATTTTGGGCGGCGGCGGCATCGGGGGCGGGGTCGGAGGCGGCCCTCTGAGCTGCGCCCCACCGTGCTCAAAGAACGAAGTCTGTGTAGAAGACCCGACGGGCCCCTATTGCGAATGTGCACCGGAGACGGTGAAGCACAGCGGCGTAGCCGACGGCTGTGTCTCCGTTTACGCGGAGATCGCAACGGGGCTTGAACACGCTTGCGCACGGACCGCGAGCGGCAAGGTTCGCTGCTGGGGGCGTAATCAATATTCGATTATGGGACCCGACGACACGACGACGCTGGCAGATGACTACAAGCCAGTAACGGAAGTAATCGGCGTCCTCTTGAGTTCGCTCCGCGCGGGAGCAAACTACAACTGCGGCCTCACGACGATGCCCAGCGCGACCTCCAACGTAGTGTGTTGGGGACGCAACAGCGCCGGTCAATTGGGCCGAGGAGCCGCGGACTCGCCATCACCAACGGCTGCGCCAATCAGCGCGCCCAAGGGGCTCGTCTTCAAATCAGTCGAGACCGGGATCAATCACGCCTGTGCACTGACGGTGAGCGATGAACTCTACTGTTGGGGAAGCAACGGCTCGAATCAGATCTCGGCCGGGACGCAAAGCTCCGAGCCAACGCCGATCCAGCCAGCTCTGCCAGGCGGTGCCAACGACATCTCGGTCTTGTCGGTCAAAGGGGACCATAGTTGTGCCTTGCATGGCACCGGGGTGCTTCACTGTTGGGGCCGCAACAACGTCCGCCAAGTGTCGAACGTCAGTACCGGCGCGTTCCCGCCCGACTCCGCTGTCGAGGTCACACCGCCAATCGGGCAAAGCTGGGCAAACGTCGTTACTGGGGCTGACTTCTCCTGCGGAGTAACTACCAGTTCCGAGGTTTATTGCTGGGGCGCCAACATGCCCGGCTTCTCAACGACCGTAGCGACCACGCCGCTGCTGACGCTCGAGTCACCAATAGCCATCACGGCCGGTGGCTCCACCGTTTGCGCGCTCGATGCAGCGGGGCCACGTTGCATCGGCAACGGCGGCTTGGGCCAGCTAGGCGAGGGCGCGCCACTGCAGGATGGCATGAACACCCCGGTGGCCATCGCAGGCCCGCACGAGCAATTGAGTCTGAACTCACGCTATGCCTGTAGCCTCGATAGCGAGGGTGCGGCCTTCTGTTGGGGAGCGGAGACGGGTGCACTTGGTGGCCCAGCCGTGAACCCTGGCCTCCCGCGCGAGGTGCTGCCCCCAAGTGGCGCCGTTGGCTTCCGCGACGTGAACGTGGGCCCCAACCACATTTGCGCGATCGCCGAAGAAGGAATCAATTCACCGCTCTATTGTTGGGGCAGCGGCTTCAGGAACCGGCTCGGTACAGGGGATACCTCGAGCCGGGAAGAACCGACCTTGATCGCGCCGGGGACGAGCTTCGGCAAAGTCGTGGTAGCGACCAACCACAGCTGTGGTTTGACCACCAGCGGCCAGGTGCTCTGTTGGGGAGACAACACAAGTCTCCAGAGCGCGCCGGGAGGTTCAACGCCGACGCCAGTCGTTGGCTTGCCCGCCCAACCATTCGACAGGTTGGTGGCCTCTGACGTCTTCACCTGCGCAGCCCGCTTCGATGGCTTAGCAGATCAGCTCTATTGTTGGGGGCGCAAAGTCGGCGCCTCGTCATCGACGTTGGAAGCGCCTAACGAAGTGACAATTCCAGCATCCATTTCCTCGCTCACGGCTCGCGGCGGGCACTTGTGCTACGTGAGCGGGGCAGACCTACAGGCCTATTGTTGGGGAGAAAACGCCAATGGCGAGATCGGCTTAGGCCCTCCGCCCAATAGCAGTCAGAGCCCACTCTTGGTCTCGATCCAGGACAGCCCAACGCTCAATCAGATACAAGCTGGAGCAAACCACACCTGCGCGAGGACCTCGAACGGCGCAGCTTACTGTTGGGGTCAAAACAACACAAAACAGTCTAGTCCCGGCGGGAGCATCGCCTTGCCAACGCTGGCCATGACGCCCCCGCTGACGACCGTCGTACCCTCCTATCTCGCGACGACCTTCGCCATTACCACCAGCGGCAACTTGATTGGTTGGGGATCCAATACGAATCAAGAGCTGCTGCTTGACGCAACGCTTGCCGCATTTCCCACCCCTGCCGAACTGCCATTCGCCGTCGAAGGTGCTGCAAACTGGGTGCGCGTCTCCAGCGGAGACGATGAGGTATGTGGGGTCACCACAGCTGGTCGGCTCTTCTGCTGGGGTATCGATGGCTCCGCTCCGCTCAGCGGGCAAACCTCGGCAATCCAAGAGCAACCGCGGATGATCGCTGAACCTTGAGCGAGCGACTCTGCTTTCTTGAAGCAACGCCCGCCATCTTGGCCGCTGCAGTTCAGAGTTCAGCGGCTCTCGAGACGGTGCTTGCCGCAAAGGTGGCGCAGGATTGGTCAGCGTTCCCTGGCGCCCTGCAGCGGCTATGGGAGGACGAGCGAGCCGGGCTGACCGACCAGGCTTGGGGCACAACGCTGTTTCTACTGACGACCCCGCGCACGCTCATCGGCATGGGGGGCTTCACCGGTGGGCCCTCGGAACGCGGGATTGTAGAGTTTGGCTATGGCATTGCGCCCGAATACCGAGGGCGCGGCCTCGCAACCGAAGCTGCAGCAGAGCTGGTTCGGCGCGCCTTTCGCGACCCGAACGTGCTCGCGGTAGAGGCCCGCACTCGGCCCCAAACAGGCCCCTCCACGAGGGTGCTCCAAAAGCTGGGATTACTGCGCATTGGCGAACAGCTCGATGCCGAGGAAGGTCGGCTATGGCACTATCGCTTGGAGCGTTGCAACGCCGAGATATACCTCGATTCAGCGTCGCTCAGTCGCTCAGATACTTAGCCGCCAACTTGGGATAGCGGCGTCGCATCTCCTCCTCATCGTCGAACTCCCAACTCTCTTCGACCTCGGGGTAGGACAGCTCCAGCTGAGGCAGCTCTTCCCCGTCGGAGGCCCCGGCGTAGGCTTCAGAGGCAACGAACAGTAGATCCTCCGAAAGCAACTCGCCGGTATCTACGGTAACCGACGCTAACGAATCAGGATCCTTGAGCGCTCGCTCGAACACCTGGCGACCTGCGCCGATGAGCCAAGCGCGGAACTCATCGAACTCGTCCTCGGAGCAGCCATCATTGATGAGGTAGGCCGCACCCCAAAGCCGCCAGCTGTAAGACTCGACGTGGAGCTGCTGGAAGATCTTGTCGAAGTCGACAATCTCGGCCAGCGGAAGTTGGGCCAACGCGCTCTCGAGCGCTTCGACGTGCAGTTCATCGCCCTCACGCTCAATATGCTGTTCAATGAGCGCCCAAAATTCGTCCAGTTTCATGCTTCACCTCGCGGTCGCTTGGCAGCTTTCGTGGGCAGTCTGAGAGTGATGACGCCCGTCTCGATCGGCCTGTCTTCACGCTCGAAGAAGGCCACCACTGGCACTTCAATGGGCGCTGCCGCCTTCACTAAGTCGATACCGACGGCCAGGTCTCGCTCGAGCTCCACGAACTTATTCTGCGAGGCCTTCGCGCGCGCCTTCTCTAACATGTTTACGGCCTCCACCCGAGGCACCACATGGTGACTTTGTCCGTCATCGATCAGCACGACGATCGCTAACGAAAGCCAAGCCTTTGGATCTCGACGGCGCAACCAACCAGCGGCGCTCTCCGCGATCCTCATAGCGGCTCCTTGGGTGATCATGGCCGCAGCCTGGGCGAAACGGCTGTCTGGAGCAAGACCCTTGCGCAGCAAGAGGCCGCTAGTCACCGCCCATTGCGTCGTTCCATGGGCGCGAAGACAGCTCAATCAGGCCAAGTTCCGCTAGCGTACGGCCACCATGATCCAAGACGGCCATCGCAAGGCTCGCTTCGCCCGCGCATGAATGCGCTTGGTCAAGAGCAGCCTCGGTCGGCGATTTCGAGCTTGGTGCGCACAGCCTTCGCAGCGAGCCTCGCTGGCCTTTTGTGCGGGCTCTCTTCAGCGCTCTTTCTTTGGCTCTTGGACCTCGCGACCGAGGCGCGCGTAAAGCACGAATGGCTGGTGTTCGGCTTGCCCGTGGCGGGCTTCGCCATGGGCTGGGTGTACCGGAACCATGGCAAGACGGTGGCGCGCGGCACCAACCTCGTGCTCGAGACCGTCTATCAAGATGGCCCGAAATTGCCAACGCGCATGGCCCCCATGGTGCTCGTAGCCACTGTGCTTACACACCTATTCGGTGGCAGCGCCGGCCGCGAGGGCACAGCGGTACAGATGGGCGCAAGCTCGGCGGATTGGCTTGCACACCGCTTGCGCTTGAGTCGCGATGAGCGGCGTCAGCTGCTTTCTGCCGGCATTGCAGGCGGCTTTGGCGCCGTGTTCGGTACGCCGCTCGCGGGCGCCATCTTCGGGCTAGAAGTGCTCGGTAGGAGGCGCCTCGAGCTTGGAGCCGCGGCCGCTTCAGTGATCGCAGCGTTCGTCGGCGATCTGACGACGCGAGCCCTCGGCATCGAGCATACGAATTACCCGCGGGATGTAGCGCTGCCGCTCAGTTTTGCGTTGAGCGGCAAGTGGCTCATCTTCGCCGCAGGATGTGCGGCGGCCAGCGTGCTTTTTACGCAGCTCATCGCACAGTTGAAAAGGTACGCAGAGCGCTACCTGCCTCGCCTCGAGCTGCGCATGTTGCTGGGTGGAGCCGTGCTCGTGGGCTTGTGGCAACTGCTCGGGGAAAGCCGTTACCTCGGGCTCGGTGTCCCGGTCATCTTGGAGTCGTTTCAAGGGGCTGGGCAACCCGCCGAGGTATTCCTACTAAAGATTGTTTTTACTGCGATAACGGTGGCAGCAGGCTTCCAAGGCGGCGAGGTAACACCGCTGTTCTTTGTCGGCGCGAGCCTGGGCAGCCTGCTCGCGCACTTGCTCGGTATTCCGGTCGCCTTGGGTGCCGGGGTTGGCTTGGCGGCGGTGTTCGCCGCCGCAGCCAAGTCACCACTCGCTCTCTCGATCATGGCCGCCGAGCTTTTCGGCGCGAGCGTCCTGCCGCACGCGGCGATCGTTTGCACGCTCGCCACCTTGCTCTCCGGCGAAAGCCGCCTCTACTCCTCCCAACGCCCTCCGCTCATCGGCCGGCCAACGGCTTGAGCAGGGCCTCCACGCGCTCCTTCGGCCTGCCGACCAAAGCCTTCTCCTTGGTAGCAACGACGGGCCGCTGAAGCAGGGCCTTGTGCTTCACCAGCACCGCTACCACCTGTTCACGCGTGGCGACGTCAGCTTCAGCCAGTCCCAGCTTTTTGAATAGGCTGTCCCGCCGCACGAGAGCCGTCGGCGGGTCCTCGAGCTTGTCGAGCAAGCTCTCGAGCGTCGCCGCATCCGGTGGCGTCTTCATGTAGAGGACGATGGTTGCTGAAACTCCGAGTTGTTCTGCAATGCGGACCGCATTGACGGAGGAGTTTCAATTGGGGTTGTGAAAAATGGTTACGTCGCTCATAGGCTCTGCACCCTAGCCCGAGCTTGGCCCAAGCTCAACGAAGCCCGCTAGCGTTGATGGCACATGACGGATTGGCATACTGGGACTTGGGGATTCCTTTGCTATGCAGATAGGCCAGCAACGGGCCGAAGGCCATCACGCTTACCGTTGGGATCAGCGGCACGCCTGGAGACTAGCCGATTCGGCAGGACTAGCTGGTCGGAAGGCGCCGTCCCAACAAAGCACCCGCAAGCAGGTCGCAACGTGCTTCTCTTGGCGCCGTGAGATCCAAACGCATCACTGAAAAGTCTCTCGCCCTGCTTGGTTGGTCCTTCGAGGGGCCTTTGCCGCGCGAGAAGAAGTACGTGCTGCTGGCCTTGCCACATACCAGTAACTGGGACGGCCTCTTGCTGGTGCTGCTTACGCAGAGCGTTGGGCTCAACGTGCAGTGGATGGTGAAAGACGACTGGGTCAAGAGCCCCTTGGGGGGCATCATTCGCCGCACTGGAGGCGTCGGGGTCAACCGCTCAAAGTCCACCAACATGGTAGACAGTATGATTGAGCAGTTCCGCAGTCATGAGCAGTTCATCCTCGCCATTCCGCCCGAGGGAACCCGCTCGCGAGCCGAATATTGGAAGTCCGGCTTTTACCGTATAGCCCTGGGCGCCAACGTCCCCGTGGCGACGGGCTACCTGGACTTCGCTCGCAAGCGCGCCGGCGTTGGGCCGGCGCTGACCATGACTGGCAACGTCAAAGAGGACATGGACCAAATTCGAGCCTTTTACGAAGCCAAGAAGCCTGTGGCGTTCGACCCGAGCAAGTTCGGACCGATTCGGCTCAAAGACGAAAATGAGGCGCTCAGAAAAAGCTGAGTGAGTCGATAGCGGTGTTCGGGTCGCTGAAGGTGACCACAGCTCGGGTCATGCTGCCGCAACAAGCTCGAAAGCCGAAGAAGCGCGCCGCGGGATTGGAGGTCGCACAATCGCCGCCCGGCGTGATGAAGTCAAAGCTGTCAATCCCGGTGAGCACGCCGTCGCTGGTGTAGCCCTCGAAGGTCACCGTGGGTTGACTGTCACTCGAACTTGGTAGCGCCGTGAAGCCCACGAAGGTCACCGCTTGGGTGAACTCGAGTTCGACCACGTTCTGACCCGCAAACAGCGCCGCGTGCTCGATCGGCGCGGCCTGATTGCCAGTAATGCAGTCTACAAAGTAGGTGCCCATACCGCCCGAGCGCGTAATACCCAGTAGCGCGAGCCGTGCATCGACCGAACAGGTAATGCAGGTATTGTCGATCGGGTCTTGGTAGGCCCCACCGGGACTGCAGCAGCCGCAGGCCCCGGTGCAGGTTTCGAAGTTGAGTATCGTCGAGCCCACCGGCATCTCTGCGATGCTGGTGATCCCGGTCTGGCAGGCAATCGGATCGCAAGCGGCCATTCCACCTTGGCCGCCCTCCCCGCCCAGGCCCCCAGCCGCACCAACGCCGCCGGAGCCGCCCTCCGCCATGCCAGCCATCCCGCCCACGGAGGCGAGGCCGCCTGCTCCGTCGGAGTCCGCGGCGCCAGTACCGCCCTTTGCCCCGGAGCCGCCTCCCGCTTCACTGCTCGCGTTGCCCTGTCCCGTTGGCTCCACCTCCTCGGCGCAACCAACGACGACGGTAGTGAAGTAGATGCACCAAGCTACGAACTGGCCCTTGCTCATCACCGGGCTCAATAGACGCTCGCCGCGGCGGCCGAAAGAGGCTCGACCCAATGACCGGTTGCTACGAGCTGCAGCACGATATCGGCTGCTCAAATCGGACGGATCAAGGTAGGGTGCGGGCACCACGGCCCCAAGCTCGTGGTCGCTTCCGAGAGCCAATGAGCACCCCCAACGAACCTGAAAAAGCCCCCTCAGCCCCGACTTCAGCCGCAACCAGCACCGAGGGAGATTCCCTCGCTGACGTAAAACAGCTTGGCCTCGTAGCCGCCATCGGCAGCCTTGGCTACGTGTTTTGGATCGTCGGCGGAATGGAGATGGTGGAGCGGCTTGCCTACTACGGTGTAAAGGCCGTAGCCACGCTCTACGCCAAAGACCCTGTGTCGAAGGGGGGCCTCGGCATCACGATGGACACCTTCGGGACCATCTTGATGGCTTGGGCGCTGGTCCAGTCCCTCGTCCCGGTCTTCACCGGCGGCCTCAGTGACCGTTATGGCTACAAGGAGACCATCGCCGCGAGCACCGTGGTCAAGATCTGCGGCTACTTGGTAATGGGCATCTTCCCCAGCTACTGGGGGTTCTTCGGCGGAGCCATGCTACTCGCGCTGGGCACCGCTATTTTCAAGCCTGGTATTCAAGGCACGCTGGTCAAATCCACCAGACGCGAGAACAGCTCAGTTGCCTGGGCCATCTTCTACCAGACAGTCAACATCGGTAGCTTCATTGGCCCACTGATTGCCGGCTTGATGCGCAAGATGGCGTGGAGCAATGTGTTTTACGCCTGCGCGGGCATCATCTGTTTGAACTTCCTCTTGCTACTTACCTACAAGGAAGTGGGTAAGGAAGAGCGGATTGCCCGCAACAAGGGTGGACAGAAGGAAAGCTTGGCGCTGGAGTCGCTCAAGGAGCTGCGCAAGCCGCACGTGTGGAGCTACCTGCTAATCTTTTCTGGCTTCTGGTTCATGTTCAATGCGCTCTTTGACGTGCTTCCCGCCCACCTGGAAGACTGGGTGGATACCCGGGAGATCGTCAGCTCACTCTTCGGTACGGGTGGCACTGAAAGCGCCTTCATCAAATTCTTCATCGTGATGAATGAGCAGGGGACCGAGATTCAGCCGGAGGGGCTCTTGAACCTGAACGCTGGCCTCATCATGTTGACCTGTTTCTTGTTTGGTGCGCTCAGCGGGAAGATGCGCGCCACCACCAGCATGGTCGTCGGTACCCTGATGGCCACCGTGGCGCTGTTCGTCTCGGGCTACAGCACCGCCGGCTGGCTAAGCGTATTTGCCATCAGCATCTTTAGCGTCGGCGAGATGCTCTCCAGCCCCAAGTTCAGCGAGTTCATCGGTAACTTCGCCCCCGCTGACAAGAAGGCCATGTACTTGGGCTTCTCTCAGATTCCGCTAGCGATCGGCTGGACGGTAGAGGGCAAGATTGGCCCGATGTTGTACGAGAAGATGGCCAGCAAAGAGGTCTTCTCTCGGCAGGCCCTGCTGAAGCAGGGTTGGGACCAAGCGGCCGTGGACGCGCTGCCGCAAGGCGAGGCCTTCAGCAAGCTGGTGGAGGTTTCTGGCAGCAGCAAATGGGAGGTAACGGCGACCCTCTATGCTCAGCACGGCTCGAGCATCGGCATGGTCTGGTACATCATGGGGATCGTCGGAATTTGCTCAGCGATTGGTATCTGGCTTTATGGCCGATGGATCCAAAAGCTCGCGGCGAAGAAGGCGGGCTGAGCTCGCGCCGCTCCCGACCGGAGAGCTAAGGGCCTGCAGGAAGCTGCAGGCCCTTCGCGCATTTGGGGGTTGATGCTGGCGGGCGCCCCTTGGACGCACTACGAGGGTGCCCAAGGAGATAAGCGTGCAGAAACGACTGATTGCAGCGACATTCTTATTGGCCGCCTGTGGTCCGGCAGCAGCGCCCAACACCGTACCCCCGCCGAGCAGCGGCTCCGCCCAGGCGCAAACGCCGCCGGCTGCGCCCAAAGGGAAGCCGGAGATCGGCGAGTGGGGCTTCGACCTTGCGGGGATGAATCGGCAGGTGGCGCCGGGCGCTAATTTCTATAACTTCGCCAACGGCACCTGGCAGTCGAAGACGCCCATCCCTGCGGACAAATCCAACTACGGGATGTTCACTGCCCTGAGTGATCAGAGTGACGCGCGTACGAAGGAGATCATCCTCAACGCCTCCGGCGAGCCAGGCACCGAGAGCCGCAAAGTCGCTGACTACTACAAGGCCTTCATGGATGAGTCCGGCATCGAGAGCAAAGGGCTCGCGCCGATCCAGCCGGAGCTCGACTCGATCAAAGGTATTCGTGACGTCGCGGGTCTGGTTTCGGCCTTTGCGCGCAACTCGCGATTGATGCGTAGCTCCCCGCTAATGACGATCGTCACCCAAGATGACCGCGAGCCGGAGAAGCATATCGCCAATGTGGCCCAGGGCGGCTTGGGGCTGCCGGACCGCGATATGTACGACGCCAAAGCCAAGCAGTTCGAGAAGGTGCGCGAGGGCTACAAGAAGTATCTCGAGACCGTCTTCACCCTCGCCGGCGAGAAAGACGGTAAACGGCGCGCTGCAGCCGTCTACGCCCTCGAGGAAAAGCTCGCACTACAACATTGGACGAAGGTCCAAAACCGCGACCCGGTCAAAACCTACAACAAGCTCACGGTTGCGGAGCTCGAGAAGAGTGCCCCGGGCATCGACTGGAAGCAGTGGCTCACCGGTGTCGGCCTGTCCGGGCAGACGCACGTCAACGTCAATCAGCCGTCGGCCGTCACCAGCACCGCCAAGCTCATCAAGAGCGAGCCGGTAGCCGTTTGGAAAGACTATTTGACCGTACGCCTGGTCAGCAGCACGTCGCCCTTTTTGCCCAAGCGCTTCGTGGACGCTCACTTCGAGATGTATGGCCGCACGCTGTCTGGAACTCCCGAGCTCAAAGAGCGCTGGAAGCGCGGCGTGGAGGAGGTCACAGGTTCGATGGGCGAGGCGGTAGGCAAGATCTACGTCTCCAAGCACTTCACGCCGGCGACCAAAGCACGCGCCGACGAGCTAGTGAAGAACCTGCTCGTCGCCATGGGCCAGCGGCTCGAGGCCCTCGCCTGGATGAGCCCCGAAACCAAAGCCAAGGCGAAGGCCAAGCTCGCAACCTACAACCCGAAGATCGGCTACCCGAAGAATTGGCGGGACTACAGCGCGCTAACGGTGGTTGCAGATAACCCGGTAGAGAACGACGCTCGAGCCTCGGCCTTCGAGTACGACCGTCGCTTGGCCAAGCTCGGCAAGCCGGTGGACCGGGATGAGTGGGAGATGGTGCCGATGACCGTCAATGCCTACTACAACCCCGTGCTGAACGAGATCGTCTTCCCGGCGGCGATCCTGCAGCCGCCGTTCTTCGACCCGAACGCCGATGACGCGATCAACTATGGTGGTATCGGCGCGGTCATTGGCCACGAGATCAGCCACGGCTTCGATGACCAAGGCTCGCAATACGACGCCTCCGGCGCGCTCAAGAATTGGTGGACCGAGGAGGACGCGACCAAGTTCAAGGCCGCTACCAATCAGCTGGTAGCGCAATATGCAGCGTATTGCCCCTTCCCTGCCCAAGGGGATAAGCCGGCCCAATGCGTCAAAGGGGACCTCACCCTGGGTGAGAACATCGCCGACCTCGCTGGGCTGACCGTAGCCCACTCGGCCTATCGGCTTTCTTTGGCCGGTAAAGAGGCTCCCGTGTACGACGGGATGACCGGAGACCAACGCTTCTTCCTCGGTTGGGCGCAAGTATGGCGGCGGCTCTACCGCGACCAGGAGCTCTCCAACCGGCTCATCACCGACCCGCACAGCCCTTCGGAGTTCCGCACGGCCGTGGTGCGCAACCTTGACTCCTTCTATGAGGCCTTCAAGCCCGAGCCGAAGGACGCACACTTCCTCGTGCCCAATCAGCGCGTACGCATCTGGTAGTCGGGTAGCAACGCCAACTGGACGTTAGAGGCCGCCGCTTGGCGGCCTCTAACGTTTTTGAGCGCCGGCTTGGTCCTGCGGCCCAAACCGCGCTCGTCCTCACCACCACCAGAAGGCCGTCGCCGACCAGACGATCCCCACCAGCACGACGAGCCAGATGAGGTCACCGCTTACGCCCCAAGCTTGGTGATTGAAGTCCGAATAGCCGCCTCCCAGCAGCGCCTGCTCACCGCGCCGACGCTGGACATAACGTGGATACGGCGGCCCCCAACCTCGATACCCCCAACCGTAGCTGAGCGAAGGGACTAAGAAGATCAGCATGAAGATCATCCACATCAGCCACCAGGAGCCCATCATTGAAGCCTCGCTTTCCTACCCCGAGAACCTCAGCAAGGGCTAGGCCACGCAAGGACTAGAGGCCGCGCAAGCCTCGATTGATTTGGCTACTGTGCTGTAGCGCCACAGTGAGCGCGGAGCGCCGCGCGCATTTCCCCTCAAGTCTCTCGCTCGAGGTTCCGTTAGCCTCCTCGGGTGGAACTCACGCGCACGCTCAACTCGCTGCTTCTCTTGCTCGGGCTTGGCGCGTGCAACAGCGACGATACCGCCGCGCCATCCGCGGGTGCTCCGACGACCGGCGGTGCCGGCGGCGAGGCAGGTAGTGCCAGCGGCGGTGGCGACGTTGGAGGCGCTCCCAGCTGCGGAGACGCGGGCGATGAGCTGCCGAGCGGGCTTACCACCTTGCAGTGGGATGATGGCGTGGCAGCCACCAGCCTGCGCGACCAAAGCTTCGAGATCACCGTCGAGGGTAAGACCTTCGTCCTGAACGAAGAGAGCGTTCACGAGGCGGTGCGCTTCGAGCTCACGCAACCTTCACGCATCCTCGGCTTCTCGGTGCACGTAGCGGCAGCCCCGGAAGATCCGCAAGCGCAGCTCTCGGTCGGGCTTTACCCAGACTTTGGCTACAACGGATTCGACTTCTGGGCGGCGGACCCGCTGTTTGTCGGGACGCGTTGCGCTGGGGATATCAGCGAGAACGGTTGGCTTACCTATGTATTGCCAACCCCACTGGAAGTCGCAGACCCTGGGCTCGTTTACGTGGCGCATCGCGCAGAGCCGGGCTCCTTCGTCTTTAGCTTCGATCAGTCGGAGGCCGAGGATCCGAGCTGCGCCAGCTTCGACTCCTGTCGCTCGGCGCTCAACCTGCCCGAGGCGCTACCGCTGTCCTACTTCAATGGCGTCTCCTTCCCCTTCCAATACGACTATCTCGCAAGGCTGCATATCGAGCCGCTCGAACCAGCACCGCCGGCGTCCACCCAGTTCGACCCGCTGCCGTTCGAGCCTCATGCGCGCGCCTCCTTCGGCGACTTCGACAATGACGGAGATGATGACCTCCTTACCGACGGCCCCAAGCTTTGGCGCAACGACGCTGGCGCTTTTACTGACATAACGAGCGAAGCCGGGCTCGGGCTACTCCCGGGCAGTGGCGGCGTCTTTGGCGACTACGACAACGACGGCTGCCTCGATCTTTTCATCTTCAACGAGTCCTACACCGAGGCCGATCTGCTTTATCGCAACGACTGCGCAGGTCACTTCCTCGAGTTGACGAGCGCCGCGGGCATCGTCGACAGCCAAAGCTACGAGACCTGCAACGCCCCCGAGAATACGCGCTCCCCTACCCCGGCCGCAGCCTGGGTCGACCTCGACGCCGACGGCTTCCTCGATCTCTACTTGGCCAACTTCATCTGCTGGGACAAGGGCACCACCTATCGCGACGAGGTCTGGCACAACCGCGGCGACGGCACCTTCGAGAGCTGGTCCGAGGGCCACGGCTTCTCGGCGCTCAAGCGCGCTGGGCGCGGCGTCAACCCAATCGATCTGGACGCTGACGGCGACCTCGATCTGATGGTGAACAACTACCGTCTGCAGGAGAACTTCTACTTCGAGAACGATGGGCTCGGGCAGTTCGAGGAGAGCGCCAAGCTGCTCGGTCTCGCTGGTAGCGAATCCGACGGCTACTACGGCCACACGATCGGCACAGCGTTTGGTGATCTGGACGGCGACGGGGACTTCGACCTGATCTCGGCCAACCTCGCGCACCCGCGCTTCTTCGACTTCTCCGACAAGACCGAGGTCTTGCTGCAAGGCGCGGACGGCACGTTCAGCGATCTGCAAGGCTCCTTCGACAAGCCTACCGGCGGCGCTGGTCTGCGCTATCAAGAGACCCACTCGGTGCCGGCGCTCGCGGACTTTGATCTCGACGGTCGGCTGGACCTCATCATCACCGCCGTCTATGACGGGCGTCCCACCGACTTTTACTGGGGATTGGGAGACGGCAGCTTCAAGCTCGATAGCTACAATTCCGGCCTCAGCACCAAGAATGGCTGGGGCGTCGCGCTGGCCGACACCGACCTCGACGGCGATAGCGATGTATTTGCAACAACGCTCTTTGCGAACCGTGGCAGCCGCCGGGGCAACTACTTGCAGACCCGCGTGGTCGGCAACGTGGACGCCAACCGCGCCGGCATCGGCGCCACGGTGATGCTCACGCTCGGTTCAGAGCAACGGGTGGACTACGTGCAGGGCGGAACCGGACAAGGCAATCAGAACTCGCAGACGTTGACCTTCGGCCTGGGTGCAGCCACCACAGTCGACGAACTCGGCGTGCGCTTCCCCGGCGGAAAGCTCGTGACTTACCAGGGTCCGTTCGACGTCAATCAGCGACTTTGGTTGTACGAAGACGGCCAGGTGCTCACAGGCGTGCAGAATCCGAACTGAGCCGGAGCTACGCTCGAATGCAGGTCGCTCGCCGACTAGCCGCGTTTTCAACGTGCGAAGGGGAAGATTTAGCGCTACCCCGGTGCCATGCATCGTCATTTGGTTGCGCCGCTCCTGCTCGCCCTCACCCTCGCTTGTGGTCCCGCAGTTCCCCCCGACGCGCCGAAGCTCGTCGAGAGCAACAAGCCGGCTACGGCTGAGGTCGACGAGCTCGACCAACCGCTGCCGCTCGATGCGCGTATCACCAAAGGCACGCTCGACAACGGGCTCACCTACTATGTATTGCCGCACCGTAAGCCTGAGAAGCGCGCCCAGCTTTGGCTTGCTGTCAATGCAGGCTCAGTGCTGGAAGATGAGGATCAGCGTGGGCTCGCGCACTTCGTCGAGCACATGGGCTTCAACGGGACGAAGCGCTTTCCCAAACAGGAGCTGATCGCCTTTCTCGAGAAGGCCGGGGTTCGCTTTGGTGCGGACCTCAACGCCTACACCTCGTTCGACGAGACGGTCTACAAGCTCCAACTACCGACCGACGACCCGACCTTTCTCACGCAGGGCCTGAGCGTGCTGCGAGATTGGGCCGACGGCATCAGCTTCGACGCTGACGAGGTCGAGAAGGAGCGCGGAGTAGTGCTGGAGGAATGGCGACTCGGACGGGGCGCTCGGATGCGGCTCTTCGACAAGCAGGCTCCGGTGGTCTTCAACGGGTCGAAGTACGCCGAGCGCATCACCATCGGCAAGCCGGAGATCATCAAGAACGCCTCACGGGAGACGCTGATGCGCTATTACCGCGATTGGTACCGGCCCGACCTGATGGCCGTGATCGCAGTCGGCGACTTCGATCCGAAGGCGATCGAAACCAGCATCAAGGCCGAGTTCGGCTCGATGCCCGCGCGCACCGAGCCCAAGCCGCGCCCGCGCGTCTTCGCCGAGGTCCCCGCGCATGAGCAGACGTTGGTCAGCATCGAGAGCGACCGCGAGCTGCCGACCACCAGCGTCTCCATCATCAATAAGGTAGCGCACAAGCCCGAAGCCAGCCCGCGCGACTACCGCCGTGGCATTGGCGACCAACTTTACAGCAATATGCTAAACGCGCGCTTCGAGGAGCTGCGCCGAGACCCGAAGGCCCCGTTCTTGGGCGCCTTCGCCGGCTCCGGCGGCTTGGTTCGAACCATGGATGCCTTCCGCCAAAACGCGCTGGTCAAAGAAGACGGCGTCGAGCGCGGACTCGGCGCCTTGCTCGAAGAGACGGTGCGCGTCGAGCGACACGGCTTTACCGCCTCGGAGCTCGAGCGCGCAAAGAAGCAGCTCTTGCGTCAATTCGAGGAGGCCGCCACCGAACGCGACAAGACCGATTCGGGCGAGTTCACCGCAGAGATCGTGCGTAACTTTTTCGAGAATGAGGCCATGCCGGGGCGCGAGGCCGAGCTCGCGTTGGCGCAGCGCTTCTTGCCCGGCTTCAAGCTCGAAGAGCTGAACGGGCTGGCCAAAGAGGCCTCGCTCGGTAGTCGTGTCATCACCGTCGCCGGGCCGAAGACCATGGTCCTCCCGACCGAGCAGGCGCTCCTTGGCATGGAGAAGAGCGTGCGCGCGCGCGAGGTCGCCGCCTATGTGGACGCAGCGCCGACGGAGCCGCTAATGGCCACCGCACCCGCTCCGGGCAAAATCAGCAAGACCACGACCATAAGCGAGCTGGGTATCACCGAGTGGACGTTCGAGAACGGCGTGCGGGTGATCGTCAAACCCACCGACTTCGCCAATGATGAGATCAAACTCTCGGCCTTTTCCCCGGGTGGGACCTCACAGGTCAAGGACGCCGACTTCATTCCGGCGCTGTTCGCCGACGAGGTGGTCGCGCAAGGCGGGGTTGGCCCGTTCGACGCCGTGATGTTGCGCAAAGCCCTGGCCGGCAAGGTGGTCTCCTTACGGGCCACCATCTCCGAGCTGGAAGAGGGCCTTTCGGGCAGCGCGGCCAGCGCCGATTTGGAGACGCTGTTCCAGCTTACGTATCTATCCTTCACCGCGCCGCGCAAAGACGAGAAGGCCTTTGCCGCGTGGCGTACCCGCGAGATCGAAGCGGCCAAGAACAGGCGGCTCTCCCCCGAGCGGCTGTTCCAAGAGGAGCTGCTCAGCTTCTCCACGCAAGACCACCCTCGCCGTCGACCGACTACGCCCGAGACCATCGAGCAGGTGGACCTTGGTCGTGCGTTCGACTTTTACAATGACCGCTTTGGCGACGCCTCCGACTTTACCTTCCTATTCGTTGGCAACGTCGACCTCGACAAGCTCAAGGCCTTGAGCGAGCGCTACTTGGGCAGCTTGCCGAAGCGAGCTCGCAAAGAGAGCTGGCGCGACATCAAGGTCTCTCTGCTGAAGGGTGGAAAGACCAAAGTCATCGAGAAGGGCAGCGAGCCCAAGAGCATGGTGAACCTGACCTTCCATGGCACGGAGAGCTGGTCCGCCGACAATGAAAACGATGTAAGGATGCTGACCGAGGTCCTGCGGCATCGCTTGCGGCAAACCCTGCGTGAAGACCTGGGTGGCGTTTATGGAGTTCAGGTCAGCGGCCAACTGCGGCGACGCCCGCGTGCTGAATATCAATTCAACGTCAGCTTTGGCTGTTCCCCCGAGAACGTGGACAAGCTCAAACAAGCCGTTTTCGACGAGATCAAAGCCATCCAGGCTAGCGGCGTAGCCGCCGAGATGATCGAAAAGATCAAAGAGACGCGCCGGCGAGCCCAGGAGACCGACTTGAAGGACAACGGGTTTTGGCTACGCGAGCTCGAGCGGGCCTACACCTATGGCGACGACCCGCGCGAGATCCCCAAGGCCCAGCCGATGATCGACAAGGTAAGCTCCGAGCGCACGCAACGGGCCGCCAAGAAGTATCTGAAGGATGGACAGTTCATCCTTGCGGTACTCAAGCCGGAAGCGAGCGCTACACGCTAGCGCGAGACGCCGAGCTACTTTGCCTGTGCTGCGGCGATGCGCTGAATCATCTGCCGCAGCACGCTTGGGCGAACCGGCTTTTGCAGGAGGCGCTCGCCGATCGAGGCCGCGAATTCGCGGCCGCGTGGAGTGAAGGCGCCGCCCGAGCAGAAGACCATGCGCTCGCAAAGGGCGGGCGCGTTGACCGCTACCCACTCATGGATGGCGACGCCGTCCACCTCGGGCATCATCAGATCACAGATCACCACGTCCCACGCGCGATTCCCCTGCAAGATATCGAGCCCCGCTCGCCCACCGAGCGCGACCGAGAGATCGTACTCGGTCTTAAATAACAGACTAAACGCCTTCACCAGCGACTCCTCATCGTCGATCAGGAGCACCCGCAGCTTTGGGCCTTGGGGCGGCATGGGCGTTGGGACGGGCGTCGCGATTACGTTGCTGGGCGGTGCTACTTCCTGCGGCAGCGAGAGCTCGAACACCGAACCTCGCTCCGAGGTCTGCACCAGCCGCAGCTCGCCTTCGTGTTGGCGCATGATCTCGGCCGAGCTCGTCAAGCCCAGCCCGGCACCGACATCGCGCGTCTTGGTGCTGAAGAAAGGCTCGAACAGACGCGCTTGATCCGCGGGGGAGATGCCGCCGCCGGAGTCGGAGACCGTCACATACACCTGCCCTTGGCGTAGCGAGGGGCGGATGCTCACCTGATGCCGCTCAGGAGCGCCCTCCGGAATGGCGTGCGCCGCGTTGAGCAACAGATTGGTCACTACGTGGGTGAGCCGGGCGCGGTCCCCGCGTACACGCAGCGCAGGTTGCGGGTCAACGACGACCCGGGCGCGATAAACGAGCTCGGCGTTCACGAGCTTGCAGGCGTCTCGAATCAAATCGTCTACCTGCAGCACCTCCAAACGGTGCTTCTCGAGGCGAGAGAACGGAGAGAGCTCGCGCACCATGCCAACGATGCGCTCGAGGCCAGCGACGTTCTCGCGGGTGAGTTCACGAGCTTGCTCGATGGCTTGACGCACGAGCTGACTCTCCGCGGCCGACTCCATCGAGCTGAGCACCCGCTCCATCGAATGAAGATTGGCCAGTACGAAGGCGGCTGGGTTATTGACCTCGTGAGCGACGCCAGCCGCGAGTTGACCGAGCGAGGCGAGCCGTTCACTGCGGACCAAGCGCTCGCGAAAAGCTTGTTCGCGTTGGTACTGCTGGCCGACCTCCTCCGCCAACATGTTGATACCTGCCGCCAGCCCGTCCAGTAGGTGCTGCCCATCCCCGAGCGGGGCTCGCTTGGAAAAGTCATTGCTGGCGATGGCCACGACCACGTTGACGATCTCCGCCAGGCGCCGCTCTTCTTCAGCTCTCGCGTTGGGATCTTCACTCATTGGCTGGGAGCAAGGGCTAGGAGCCAGGCCTCGGCCTCAGCCTCGGAGGTGAACAGCCGTGTGGAGGTCTGCGGGCGATTGAAGCCTAAGTAGAAGTTGCCCATCACGCGGCTCAGTGGCGAGGAGATCAAGAGCGCAACGGCCGAACTTACGGCCCGGCCCTCCGGACCGGCAAACAGTGACCGGGCCTCGGCGCTCTGAGAGCGGACTTCACGCAGGTCCACCAGCACCGGAAGCGACTTGCCCTCGGTGAGTTGCGCGGTTACCTCGATGTTCGCCCTTGCGTCCTCGAGCGTTACTTCAGCGCCAGCGTGGAAGCGAGTGCGCACCACGTTCCCCACACGCCAGAAGGCACAGGTGCGAGTGCGGAGAGCGGTCTCGGGAGGTTCCATCGCCACTTTCAGGATAGGGCGCGATTGTGCGCGCGAGCAACCCCGAGTCGAGGTGGGAGGACCGGCGCGTTTTTTGGGGCAAGAGCAGCGCTACTCGTGATTCCATCCGCCGCATGGGGAGTAAGTTCGATAGCGAGGACTTCGAAGGGGCGAGCCATCACTTTGCAAAGTTCGACCCGGAGGTTGGGGATTGGATCTTCCGCGCAATGGAGGCCGAGCCGGAGATCCTTGGTTGGGGATATGGGCATAAACGAGTAGGCGGCTTCGCTACCGATGAGCTCTCGGTGGTCGTCCTGGTGGAGGAGAAGTTCCACAAGGGCCTGGTGCATAAGAACGCCGTGGTGCCCGACGGCCTGGCCGGCATGAAGACAGATGTGGCGGCGGTGGGGCGCGCCCGCGTGCTCAGCAACACGGAACCGCTGCCACGCCCGGTACCGTGGGGTTGCCGCATCAGCCATGAAGACGGGCTGCAAGGGACGCTGGGCTGCGTGGTGGAGGGAGCCGACCGCAAATACCTGCTCTCCAACTGCCACGTGCTCGCGCGCTCGGGCAAAGCCAAACCCAAAGACATGATCGTACAGCCCGCCATCAGCCTGCTGACGGAGCGGGACGCCATCGCGCGGCTGACCCGCTTCATCCCGGTGGAGACCACCGAAACGCTGCCGCTCAATGAGCAAAACAATCTCGTGGATGCGGCCATCGCCGAGGTGCTCCCGCCCGACAGCGCCAACCCCAAAGGCTATATCGAAGATAACTATTCTACGAGCGGACTGAACCTCACTTCCTGGCGCCGAACCAAGGACATCCCGGTCAACTTGGACATCTGCAAGGTCGGCGGGATGACCCACTACAAGGAAGGCAAAGTGGTCTACATGAACGCCACGGTAAAGGTACCGTTCCGCGGCGGGATGGCGCTCTTCCGCAATCAAATCCTGACCACCGACATCGGCGAGCCCGGGGATTCCGGCTCGCTCGTGGTCTGCCAAAGCGACGGCTCGGCGATTGGGCTCTTGTTCGCCCAGCTGGCGGCGACCGAAGGGCAGAAGAACCTCACCATCGTCAATCCCATTCAAGCCGTGCAAAACCTATTGCGCGTTAAAATCTCCCCCAACCGCTGGATCCCACCGTCGAATGACGGAGCCAGCCCAAGTCCCGACGGCTCCGCTCGCCCGCTGTGAAGCTGCTCGAGTATGCGCAGCAGCGGCTCGAGCGCCGCCTGCTCGATGACCCGCTGGTGATGGGCGTCACCAGCGAGCTCCGCCCCGCGACGAAGGGCGCAGCGCCGCGCGCGCGGCTCGTGGTGCTCGCTCTCAGCCGGCCGAAGCGCCTACCGAAGACCTACTACGGTATCCCGGTGCAGCTGCGCCTCACCGGCCCGACGTCGCTGCTGCAAGAGTGAGACGGCGGTGGCGCGGACCGTGGGAGTGACATTGGGGGCGGCGATGGTTTATCGCACGGGCCAATGTCGCTCCGGCCGTTTGGAGTTGGACGTCGGTCGGCGTTGGACGCGCCTTTCGAAGCGAGCCCCGCGCCTTTCGAAGCGAGCTGCGCGCGGGGTTCGCGGCGCCAAGGGTGATCTGTGCGGCGCGTTCGCCGACCTCCCCATCGTGGGAGCGACATTGGGGCCGGCGATGGTTTATCGCACGGGCCAATGTCGCTCCGGCGCGCCGAAGTTGGATCTCGAAGGGCCTTGACCGCGTGCACCGCCGGAAGCCCAGGCGCACCGCGTCCGCCCTTCGCTGACGTGGCGTCCGCCGGCCACAAGCTGGCGTTCGCCAGCCGAATGTCGCTCAACGGGCGGGTTTCCCAGCGCTTTTCGCACGTGCGCCCAAGGCACCAGACTTGCGAAGCCAATGCGCATGAATGCGATGGCGTTTCACATCACCATGCGACCCACCAGCGATACGTGGATTGCCGAGAGCACTGCGTCGCGTCGTCGGTTGGCCAGGCTCTTCTACGCCTGCGGGAATGCGCGTGGGCTGATGGCGTTCCGTGCCGCCGATACGCACGTACACGCGCTCGTTGGTGGGCCGCGAGAGGTGGCTGGGGAGTTTGCTCGCGCGGTCCAGATCTCGATGCGCCAAACATTGCGACTGCCGCATCCGTTTGAGCCGGCGCGCATCCGCCCCGTGGACACCTTCAAGCATCTTCGCAGCACCGTTGCGTATTTGCTGCGGCAAACCGAGCACCACGGGCTCGGCGCCTTCGACCGGGAACACGAAGCGAGCAGTCTGCTCGACCTGCTCGGGATGCGCTGCATCGACTCACAGCCGACGAGCTTGCGGCTTTTCGCGGCGTTGCCACGCCTCTCGCGCGCAGATCTACTCGGCTTCCTCGGCGTGCCGCTGACGGTTCCGCCGGACGCCAATCACTACTTGCTCGCGGCCCCAGCGGTCGTGGCGTTACCCTCGCTCGCGCGGTTCGTGGCCGCTCGCTCGGCGCGAAATGCGCTGCTCTCGCTACTGCGCGGCAAGCTGCCAATCACCGTCATCGCCGAGCGACTGGCGATCAACAAGCGCACCTTGCACCGAGACCACGAGCCGCCGCAGCCGGCGCTCGTCCGCGCGATCGAGTTGCACGCGAGCCTGCGTGCATCGCTGGAGCGACCTTCGGAGCTGGAGCGACCGTCGGAGGGGGGATAAGCCGCACAAATCACCCTTGGCGATGCGAACCCCGAGCGCGGCTCGCGTCGAAAGGCTCGGAAAGCGCGCTTCGACGGCCAACTCCAGCCGGCCGGGGACCGCCGGGGCGACATTCGCCCGTGCGATAAACCATCGTCGGCCCCAATGTCGCTCCCGCGATGCGGAGGGCGGTCAGCACGACGCGCAGATCACGTTTGGCGCCGCGAACCCCGCGCACGGCGCCACAAAAACCACGCGTTACGGCGCGAGATCAGGCGCTGCTCGCAGCAGTGCGCCGGGCAAGAGGACTACAACGGCCAACTCCAGCCTGCCGGCGCGACATTGGCCCGTGCGATAAACCATCGTCGGCCCCTATGTCACTCCCGCGATGGGAGGGAGGTGAGCACGCCGTACAGATCACGTTTGGCGCCGCGAACCCCACGCGCCTCGCCGCAAAACCACGCGTTGCGGCGCGAGATCGGGCGCCGCTCGCCGCTGTGCGCCCGGCAAGAGGACTTCAACGGCCAACTCCAGCCAGCCGGTGCGACATTGGCCCATGCGATAGACCATCGTCGCCACCAATGTCGCTCCCACGATGCGGAGGGTGCTGCCGTGCGAGGGCGCTCCCGCGATTGCGAGGGCGCTCCCACGATGGGGAGGGCGCTCATTCCGCGATTGCGAGGGCGCTGCCGCGAGGGGGAGGGCGCCCCTTGGCCGCAACTACCGCTCGCTAGGGCCCGAGGCTGGCGAGATACGCCTGCGCGTCCTCGAGCGAGGCGAAGAGCGCGACGACGCTTACGTTGGAATCGGAGCTGAGGCCGTCTTCGCCGGGGAAGCCGATGCACCAGCCGGTGGGGACGCTGAAGAGGGCGGCGGTCTGGGTGACGCGGATGACGCCGTAGGAGGTTGTGGTGGGGAGCTCGCCGTTGCCGAGGAAATAGCAGGTATGGTCGCCCAACCAATAGGAGCGGCTGCCGCTTAGCTCGCGCGCTAATACGTAATCACCGCCAGCGCCGCTGCACTCGCGTACGAGGAAGGTCTCAACCACCAGGCGCTGCTCGCCCGATTGCAGATCCTCGAACAAGGCCTGCGTGCCGCTGGTGGCGACCTCGGCCACGCACGCACCGTCAGCGTAGAAGACGCGCTCCGGCGTGGGCACCTCCACAGGGACGTCGACCGGCGGCTCCGCCTGGGTCTCCTCCTCTTCCTGCGGGTCTTCCTCGACGAACACCACGCTACCGCCGCAGGCGGCGAGGGTCAGAAGCATAAGCAACGGGCGTAAGCTGAGCATCTCTGACGTTTAGCGCTGCCAGCAGCGCGGGGCTACTCGAATGGCCAAGCGCCGTTGCACCGACTCGATGGGGCTCACCATGGACAGGCGCTCACAGCCGGGCGCGCCCAATTGACCGAACAAGAGGCCCACCGCCGAGCCTTGCGTGGGCTCGAACACAAGCGAGCCAGAGTCCCCGGGCTCGCCCAGCAGGCTGGTCAAGAGCTGGCGACGAAACATCGCGATACCGTCGCCGAACGGCACCTTGAAGCTGGCCCGCACAAGTTTGACCACGCCCTCGGTGCGGCCGGTCATCCCGCCGAGTTTGCAGACACGCAGGCCAAGCGGGATATGCCGCGTCAAACGATAGCTCGTTAGCGCCGGGCCCGCGGGCAGCGCGCTGGCGACATAGCCCTGGCGTGCGCGCGGAGAAGGCTCGCGCAAACGTGCTATCGCCGCATCCACTGTATTATTATGTTCGCGAAGCGGATGGGTCGCTGTGGTTCGCACCGGGGCGTAGTCACTCAAGTAGGCAATCGCGTCGCGCGCGGGGCGCATACTCATGGGCGGCTGCACAATGGCGTCCCCCAGCCGAGCCTCCCCGCTATTGGCGATGACGTGGCTATTGGAGAGTAAGAAGGCCTGGTCACCGCGATACGCGAGGCAGCCCAAGCTGCCTTGCGAGCCGTGCAGGTGGCTGATGCGCGCCCCCCACGGCACCGGCCGCGGTAACGGCAAGGTATGCAACGCCGAGGAGGTTTGCGCCGAGGGCGGTTGCGCCAATAACTGCGCCGCCCCGACGAACTGCGCGCGCACCGGCCGCCCGCCCAACTCGCGCGGTAACGCGATTGGCTGGCCGCCGCGCTGCAGTATTACCAGCTCGCCCTCCGGGTGCTCGCCCGCTGCAATGCCCCAGCCCACGAGCGAGGCGACACGCGGGTGATCGAAGAACCAGCGCTCCACCTCGCGCTCGCGCAGCTCCTCCTCAAACTCGGCCGGCTCGGGCGCCAAGAGAGCGTCTGAAAAGGCGTGGGCCTGTGCGCGCATCGGCCAGCAAGCTAGCAGAGCCCGCCAAGCGAGGCGCCGCGACAACCGCGCGCTTGCGGTCACGATACGCCCGGCAGGACCCGGCGGAGTCCAAACGACCGCCTGCCCAAGCGACATTCGTCCGAGCGATAAACCATCGGCGCCGCGAATGTCGCTCCGGTGAGCGGTCCCGCGATGGGCAGGCCGCGACAACCACGCGTGGCGCCGCGACAACCACGCGCTTGGCGGTCACAATGCGCCCGGCACGACCCGGCGGAGTCCAACGACCGCCTGCCCAAGCGACATTCGCCCGAGCGATAAACCATCGGCGCCGCGAATGTCGCTCCGGGAGAGCGGCGCCGCGATGAGCAGGCCGCGCCGCGATGGGCGGGCCGCGCCGCAATGGGCAGGGCGCGATGGGCGGGCCGCGATGGGCAGGGCGCGATGGGCGGGCGCATAGAGGCTAATTGAACGAGCTGGTTCGCTCAGGCTTGTGGGGCTGGACACAAGTGCCGTAGCGTTTTGCGGAGATAGCGCATTAAGCGAAGGAGTCTGCGATGGCGAAGAAAGTAGTCGTGAAGAAGAGCCCCGTTGCAACCAAGCCGGCCCGAGCCACGGCCAGCGCCAAGGTCGCGGCCAAGCCGGTGGGCAAGGCCGTTAAGGTGGGCAAGGCCGTTAAGGTTGGCGAGGCCGTTAAGGCGGTAACGAGCGTCAAGCTGAAGCCCAGTGGTTTGAAGGCCGCGAGCGTGAAGGCCACGAGCGTGAAGGCCAGCGCCTTGAAGAGCGGCGGAGCCAAAGGCAGCAAGCGCGCCAGCGCGCCGCTGGGCGAGGGTGTGCCGGCGAGCTGGCTGCAGGTGATGCGGGTGATGGGCAATGCGCTGATCACCACCGAGAAGAAGAAGCTCACGCTGGATGCCGGGGTGGCCCGCGCGGTGGCGGCTCCGCTTTTCCCGGGAGACAAGCCCGCGGCCAGCGCCTTCATCAAGCTGCTGCAAACGGCGGTGAAGGATCTTGAGAAGAGCGCGGCGCTTACAGCGATGACTACGCCCTTCGGTTGAGTTGGTGCGACTGAGTGAGAAGGAGGCTCCGGGTGCGGGGCCTTTTTCTTTTGCTGCGAGGCAGACTCGTTGACGTTGTGCTTGAACCAGCTTGCGCGCTTGGCGTAGCTTGGCGGTCACATCCAACCTGGGAGGGATCGCGATGAGTGCAAAGAAGACTGCGCCCAAGAAGCCTGCAGCGAAGAAGCCTGCGGCCAAAGCGAAGAAGGTTACGGCGAAGAAGCCTGCGGCCAAGAAGCCGGCCGCCAAAGCTACTGTGAAGAAGCCGGCCGCCAAGAAGCCGGCGGCGCGGGGCAATGTTGTTGATGTAGAGGCCACCCTGCGCGACCTATTGGGTAGCGCAGGCTTCAGGCTGATACGCAGTTTGGGCAACGCCTTGGTGGACGAAGACAACGGCAAACTCTCCGTCAACGAGCAAAACTCCGGCGCGGTGGCCAAGGCCTTGTTTGACGATAAGGGAGCCGCAGCGTTTATCGCGCTGTTGGGCCAGGCCGTGACAGAGACGGAGAAGCGTGCCAAGGCTTCGACCACACCAACGCCGCTCGTTTGAGATTTAGTTTTACTGATTCGACGATCTGCGTCGACGCTCGTCGATTCAAGGCATTCAGTGCGCAGACGGGGTGGCGAGCCAGTCTAACTGGACTCAGCGTTGAGTTGGTCGTCTCCCTGCTGCCTGGGGCGCTTTGGTGGGCGTTTCGAGCCTTCGGAAACGCGGACGCCGATCCCAGACTCGGTGGTGAGTCTGGGAATCTGGCCGCCGTGCTGTTAGCGCTCGCGCTACACATTCCTGGGCATTGGGCTCAGACAAGAGTGGTAGCCGGCTGGCATCGTGGGTTCTGGCCGGTTCTACTCGTGCACGGACTCGTTCAATTCGTCTGGCTTCAATCGGTGGCGTGGTTTGCGCTGCCGTTTGTGCCGTTGATTGCGCTGTCATTGCTGTTCGCGCTTTCCTTTGGCTGGGCCTTCAATGATGCGCACACACTTTACGACGAGCCGCAGCTCAAGCTGATCCACCTGTTGGCCTGCCCGGTGTTTGATCTGCTTTTGTTGGGGGCGGATTTACTGGGCTATCGGGGGTTATTGGCTACCTACAGGTTGAGCCCGTCTACGGTGCTGAACTTTTGGGGTATGCAGCTGGTGTTGCTGGTGCTGGTGCAGATGCTGATTGCGTTCGTTGGCAAGTCGGCGCGGGAACAAGCGGCGCGGGAGGATCAAGCGGCCGAACAACAACGGGAGATGGCGGTCTTGCGCAGTGAGCGGCTGCTGTTTCAACGGCTGACCGGCCTGCTGGGGCACGGGCTGCTGGTGGGTCGTTTTAGTCATGACGTGGCCAGCCCGCTGACGGTGTTGGTCTCCGGGGTGGACTTGCTCAAGCCGGCGCTTTTGCGGCAGCCGGGCACGAGCGAGGAGCAGGAGGAAGCGCTGGCCACGCTTGAGGATATGTCGGAGGCGGGCCGGCGGATCTTGGGGATGACGGCGAGCCTGGCGCGAGCGGTCAAGTCCCCGGAGAAGACTACGCAGCAGCCGCTGGCGGAGCTGGTCAAGCAGGCGGTGGAAGCGGCCAAGACGGGCCTCGCAGGGCATGACGTCGGGGCGATGTTGCCTCCCGTGGTAGAGCTCGAGGAGACCAACGTTTGGATCACCGAAGGGCATGTAGCGGCGATCGGTAATCTACTAACCAACGGCGTGCTGCAGGCGCCGGAACAAGCGCTGGAGCTACAGGCGCGCACGCTCAATCAATGGTTCTGCCTGCTGGAGCTGCGAGACCATGGCGTCTCCCCGGAGGAGCGCCCGGCGCGGCTGGCCAAGGTGAATCGGTCACTCAGCCTCGAGGGCGAGCTGCGCGAGAGCGGCTCCGACCCGCCTGGCTATCGCGGTTATGGCATTGGGCTGAGGCTGGCCAAGATCGTGATTGTGCGGCACGGCGGCTGGATCTCGGCGCAGGCGCCGGAGAGCGGCAACGGCTTGGTGTTGCGGCTGGTGTTACCGCGTTGTGAGCCGGCGAGCTTGCCCTCCGACGTTGACGCAAGCCAGGCGCTCGCTGCGCAAAGCTGAGCAGGCGCCGCGCTCAGGCCAGCGGTGCCGAGAGCCCCAACAGCGTCTCGGCGGAGAGCGGCTCCCCGCTGCGGAAGGGCGCAAAGTTCGGCCACAGGGTGATCAGCTTTTCACGCGCGGCCAGGAAGGCCTTCTCGCTCGCGCGGCCCGGGGTTTCACGGCAGGCCAATTTGTAATGACCAAA
>CAITIQ010000470.1 GCA_903892415.1 uncultured delta proteobacterium
ACTCCCGAGGGCGCAGGTCCGTGCCAGGTGCTGGTCTCTCGACCGCAACGGGGCACGCTAGGCACTCCTCGGGAATTCGCCACGACACTGGGAGCAGGAGTAAACCCATCCCCAGCTGAAAGAAACGGTACAGGGCACGTTTACGGGGCAGAAGGCGGAAGGCGGAGGGCGGCCTACTGCAGCTCGAGCGAGAGGAAGTTGCGGTCTTGGGTGAGGACGACGAAGCCTTGTTCGCCGGCTTGGATGGTGCGGGGGATGAGGGAGGTGAACTCGGGCGCTGTGGCGGCAGCGTCGGAGAGGCGGATGCCGGTGGGTAGGCCGGACTGTTCGTGCAGCACGAGCTCGGGCGACTTCGCGGAGCCGACGAGGACGCGGCCCTGATCGTCGACGGCGACCGATGAGGCGGCGAAGCCGAGGGTGAGTAGCTCGAAGGGCGCTGCGTCGACGCTCACTGCGACCTTCCCAAAGGCGAGCACGGCGATGACCATGATCTTGTCGGAGGCATGGAGCAGCTTGGAGCCGGCGACCTGCATCGAGGCGGGTAGTTCGATGCGGGCCGTCTCGCTCAGCTCATCGCCGGTCGCGGAGAGCTTGAGTTCAATCACGTTGTTGACGGCGATCACCATGATCGAGTTGGCGTCGCGCGGGGACACGACCTGGGTGACGCTGCCCTTGATACCAGGGATGGGCAAAGCGGGAAGTTTGAGCGACTTGCCGGTTTGGTGATTGAACCCGGTGAGGTTGCCGGTCGTTGCATCGCGCGATAGACGCAGGGTTTTGCCGCTCTTGGTGGTGATCACGCCGAGCCCAGCGCCGACGTCGAAGGCCTTCGGTTTGGCGGTCCCGTTGAAGGCGATGTTGCCGGCGCTGCCCAGCCCGGCGAACAGGGTGTCACCGACGAAGCGCGTGCCGTTTCGAAGCGAGGTACCGGGCGGAAGCAACGGACTTGTGGTGGTGACGCCGCTGGCGATCTCATGGACCACCGCGATCACCCCGATGCCGTCGGGCGAAAGCCAGCCGAGGCCGCCTGCGGGTGAGAGCGCGAAGTCGAAGGTCTCGACGAAGCGACGCGAGACGATCTTGGTGACACAAGCGCTGGTTGCCCCGCAGTTGGTCACGTCGAAGTGCGCTTGGGCCAGCGCGTCGCAACCCGCTCCACAAACGGCCGCTGAGCCGAGGATCTTCACGCCGGCGGCTGCTGTGGTGAAGCTCTCGAGCGCGATGGTCACGTCTGCGTCGCTCGTGCCGTCGGCTTCGACCAACGACCACGTAGCGCCCTCCCCTTTGACCCAGACCTTCACGCCCTCCCCGGCCTCACCAAAACGCGCGACCTGGCCCGCATCGAACGGGAGCGTCAACGTCGCCGGTTGCGCGAGCTCGCCGTCACTACCGACCTCGACCTGCAGCCCGACCCGCTCCGAAAGCTCCGGCAGCGCATCGCCGTCAAAGGTGGGCCGCAGCCAAACCTCCACCTCCGACTCGAGCGCGCCCGGCGGAATCACGAGCTTCACCCCCTCGAGCTCAGTGCCCGCCTTCCCCACGAGTTCCCCGCCGTCCGGGCCGACCTTCGCGCGTACCTCGCCGTCCACCTCGACCGGCGGATTCTCCACCGGCGGATCGCTCTCGACCGTCTCCTCCGAACAACCAAGGACAAGCAACGCACCAACGATAAGACCGCTATTTCGCATGCAGCCGATGATGCGGACCCGAAGCCACGCGAGGAACATCGCGCAGCCGAATGAGGGTCATAGGAGGCAGTGATGGAGGGCGGGCCGACGTCGCGCGAGTGAGGGGCTCACATGCTGGCCTTGTCCAATGGTTGCAATAGTGACACCATAAACTCGTGGCCTCGATCGACGATATCCTTGCGAGCCTTCGGGCTAGCCCGGCCAACGCCAACTTCAATGAGGTGAAGCGACTTGCAACTCACTACTTCGGCGAACCCAGGGTCAGTTCGAGCCACCACATCTGGAAGACCCCTTGGCCGGGGGATCCAAGAGTGAATCTCCAGGAACAGGCAGGGCAGGCCAAGCCCTACCAAGTAAAGCAACTTCTCGCGGCGATTGAAGCCCTGGAGGCACAGCGGGCCACGCAAGCGGCCGAAGCGACGAACGAGAAGAAGGTCGAGACAAAGGCAAAAGCGAAGACGACGAAGAGGCGACCATGAAACCAGTGAAAAAGACTTCGGTGAAGAAAAGCCCAAGCTCGAAGCAGGCTCTCACCATCGTTGCAAAGCCCGACCCTTCAAAATACACGTACCGGACCTTCTGGTCGGAGGAGGACCACGAGTACGTCGGCACGTGCGCGCAGTTTCCGTCCCTGAGCCATCTCGACGCCAACCAGCAAGACGCCTTTCAGGGCATCGTTGCCCTGGTAGCGGATGTCGTGGCGGACATGACGGCGAAGGGTGAGAAAGTCCCGTTGCACGACGTTCGAGTGTTCAGCGGGCAGTTCAAGGTTCGGATCCCCACTGCACTTCACCGACGCTTGGTTCTCGAGGCCGAAGACATGCAGATCTCGATGAACCGGCTCGTGTCGATGCGGTTGGCCGCCGACTGACGGCATCACGCGACGATCTACTTCGTTGCCCGCGGGCGACCGTGGAAGGCAACCGCGTATCCGCCGACCAGAACGACCTCAACCTTTGAGCGAGCGAACTCCACCGATCGATCTCTGAAGTCCGACGGCAGCTCCTTCATCGTCACCCTCCAGGACGAGCGCGGTCACTCCTTGGAGGCGTTCGCTTGGTGTGGCTTTGCGCCAAAAATCGATGTCTGCGAGCTCGGCGTCGCTGTGACTGGGCGCCACGCCTCCAGTCCACGACCGGCGTCGAAGCTCGGCACGGGCAGCCGCTTGCTCGTCTGCTGTCACAGCGCCAATTCTACGGGCGATCAAAGCAGAAGGCACCACCGAGCGAATGATTGACCGTCGACAGTCACGCATCGGCGGGTAGGTAGAGGCGCGGCTTCGTCTTCCCGCGCCCAAGCGCCACGTCGAGCACGTGCTGCAACCTGCGTCGTAGCAGTCCAAGCCGGAGGAACGAGCCGCGCGCAACGGTCTTGCAGCAATTCCGCGCAAACTGCGTGACAACCGCTCGAGGCCGGAGTGGTCGCAGCGCCGCTTGGACCTCGCCTGCGACACATCGCCCCGTCTCACCGTGACAACCGGCGCAATGTCGCACTCCGCGCGGGGAGAGTGAGCCGCGAGCGAGCCGCGCGCAACGGTCTTGCAGCAATTCCGCGCAAATTGCGTGACAACCGCTCGTGGTCGCTGCGTCGGTGGCAACCGTTTGCACCTCGCATGCGACAGATCGCCCCGTCTCACGGTAAACTCGCCGCAATGTCGCACTCGGGTGCGAGCCACGCTCGGGCCTACACGATGTTCGGCCGCAGGGCGCACACATGCATGTCTCACGAGAGCCACGTCGTGTGCTGGGGCGATAACTCAGCAGGGCAGCTCGGGACAGCACCCTCTCGTTTCGAGCCGGGAGCGGGCGCTTGCGAGCAGTCCAGCAGCAGGACGCCGAGCGGAAACAAGGGAGCGCGGCGGATCGTGGCGTCAGCTGGGGACGCACTCTGGCTGGACAACAATCGCCTGACGTCATTGCCACTCGCGCTGGCGGCTCACCCTCGCTTGCGCAACATCGTCCTGTTCTCGAACCCCATCGCGCCCGCCGAGCTGAAGCGCCTGCGCGCCGCCATGCCGCAGATCACCATCGACGCATAAGGCGCGGGGGCGCGCTCTTCACACGTGGGAACGGAGGACGCGCGCCATCATCAGCGGCTCATCTCCGAGGGCCAAGCGCGTACGCACGGTCGCGTTGACGTTACCTTCTGCAACTCGACCACCATGGCAGCGCAAGCGGACTCCTGCTCGAAACAATGAAAGAACGCCCCATCGTCGACGCAATACGGCTTGCCCAGAGGCTCACAACGATGGCCCGGGACAATATTGCTTTTGGCGCACTCCGGCTCCGACTCGAAGCAGCCGCGATAGTCGGTGCGAGCTGCATTGACCGAGCACCACTGCTGTTCTTCCTTCGTGGCTTCCTTCGCGGTCGCACAGGCGCCGAGCACCGCGCTCCAAGCGCCTAAGACTGCGAAGGTGAGCCGTGCCACGAGCGATGGATACAGCAACATCGCCATCGATTGACGTTTCAAGAGCGCCTCCTCGTAGAAGGCGCCTTCATTGACTTGCACCCCGCGACTCGATAGCCATCTCACCATGCGCAAGTTTGCTTTGTTCGCTTTGGTTGGGCTCGCGGCCGTTGGATGTGGGGACGACGGCAGCGGAGGCTCGGCCACCGGCGGCGCCGCCACAGGCGGGGCAAACTCAGGCGGGGGCGGAGCAGACGGTGGCGCAGGTGGAGCTGGCGGCAGCGGTGGTGCAGGCGGCGCAGCAGCCGAGCCGCAAACGGGCGAGGTCTTCGTCAGCAGCAGCAGCGACTTCACCATCCTAGCGGCGTCCTTCCAAAACAACGCTGACCTCACCTGCACGAACACCGTGCTTGGAGAGTGCACGCTGTCCGTGTGCACGCTGATCACGACGCGCGTATCGGCCGGGACGGTCACCATTACGGCGCCTTCGGCCACGTTCACCTTGGAGCCCAACGACAACAACTTCTACCCGTTCCAAAATGCGGGCGGCGCGCTGTTGCAGGCTGGAGAGTCGATGGAGGTCGAGGCCACCGGCGCCGACGTGCCGGCCTTCTCCGGCTCGGTGGTTGGACCGGCGCTCGTGGAAGTTAGCCAGCCGGACCTCACCGGGCTCGCTGAGCTCGGGCTCGACCCGAGCGCGGATCTGCCGATCACCTGGACCGGCGGAACCGTGGGTGAGGTCGTGGTTTCGCTGCTGCTGCAGTACCCGTCGAACTCGACCACCCTCGCCTGCTCCTTCCCTGCGGACGCGGGCCAAGGTGTGATGCCGGCCTCTGCCCTCGGCATGCTGGTGAAGCCAGCGAAGGGAATTTTCTCGGTGACAGCAGTCAACAACCAAAAGCTGACCGTGGACAACGCCGCCATCACCCTCACGGCGCAAGTACCGGCGCAACAAGGGGACATTCCCGGGCAGATCGAGGTTGAGCTGCAGTAGCTCCCAGGCAGCGCGCGAGCCTGGTAGGCTTCGCTCGTGCACCCAGGAGCACAGCTCACTCCGACGCTCGAGCTCGTGCGCGAGATCGGCCGTGGTGCGATGGGCTCGGTGTGGGAGGCGCGCAACACGTCGCTCGGCACCCTGCTGGCCGTGAAGCTTTTGCGCGCCGATTCGGCCTTCTCGCAAGACGGAGAGGCGCGCTTCGAACGCGAGATCGAGGTGCTCGCGGCGCTCGATCATCCGCATTTGGTGCGCATCGTCGATCGCGGCAAGACCGCGGACGGCGGGCCGTTCTTCGTGATGGAGTATCTGCGCGGCGAGGACCTCGGAGCGCGCCTCGCGCGCGAAGGCACGCTGAGCATCGACGATACGGTGACCATCGTTTCGCAGGCGTGCAGAGCGCTGGCGGTGGCGCACGAGCGCGGCATCGTGCACCGCGACATCAAGCCGGCGAACCTTTTCCTACTCGACGACGGCGGGCGACCGTTCGTGAAGGTGCTGGACTTCGGCATCGCCAAGCGCACGGCCGGCGAGCTGGGCATGACCTCGACCGGCATCTCGGTCGGGACGCCGTACTTCATGAGCCCGGAGCAGTTCTTCACGCCGAGCACCGCGGACCAACGGGCGGATCTGTGGGCGCTGGGCGTGGTCGCGTATGCCTGCCTCACCGGCGCGATGCCGTTCACCGGGGAGACGCCCAGCGCCATCGGGCTCGCGGCGATGCAGCACAGCTTCACCCCCGTCTCTCGGCGCCGCGGCGAGCTCGGGCCGGGCTGGGACAACTTCTCCGCGCGGGCGCTGAATGCGGAGCCCGCCCAGCGCTTTCAGTCGGCACTCGAGCTCGCCGAGGCCCTGCGTCGCACGCAAGCCGACGCAAGCGCGCTCAGCAGCGGCGCGCTGACGAGCGGCGCGCTGACGAGCGCAGCGACGACGCTCCGCTCCAGCGACGCGCTCGCCTTCGCTCCCACCGCGGGCGTCGCGATCAGCGAAACAGCGGACAGCCGTTCGCTCGCGCTGGACGAGACGCTGGCGGTCGGCGGCACAGCTCCCTCGGCGTCCCCCTCGGCGAGCGCGACGCAACACTCGGCCGAGACGCAGATCGCGCATCGGCGCTGGCAGACGCTCGTGGTGGCCGTTGCGGGCCTGCTGGTGGTCGGCGTGCTGCTGGCGCTGCGTTCTGCGCGGTCCAACGACCAAACGCGGTCGCATTCGGACGCGACCACCTCAGCCGATGCGCAGGCTAACGGCGTCAACGCGGAAGCGCCGGTGGCCTCAAACGAGGTCCCTTCAGCGGCCCCATCCGCGCCGCCCAGCGAAAGCTCCGTGCCGCTCGTGACGATGAGCGCAGCGCCGAGCGCCGAGCCGAGCGCCATTCCTCGGCACGCCTCAGCCAGCGCCGCCCCCCAGCCTCAACGCCCTCCGCGCAAGAGCAATCGCGTCATCCCCAGCACGCCGATCCGCTTGTGCTGGACCAACAACGACGGCGCAATCCCCGGGAACCCCGGCGTCGCCGTGGTCGTGGCGCTCGACGTCACGCCCAGCGGGAAAGTCGAGCGGGTCCAGCTCAACATGCTCGCCAATAAGTATCTCGCGTTTCGTGGCTGCGCGACCCAGAAGCTGAGCGAGATGAACCTGGGCCCAGGGGAGAAGGAGACGATCGCGCTATCCCTGGCGTTGCCGCCGTCGCCGAATCCGCAACCGCGCAAAAAATGAAGCAGCACGCTGCCTGTTCAAACGGTTTTCACAAGGGATTTGCGCAGAATTGAAGCCAGGTTAGCGCGCGGTCGAGGGGCGCGCTGCACAGTCCGGCGATGCAGTCTTTCAACTTTGCCTCGATTCGGCGGCGGCTCGTGGTGGCGGCGCCGTTTGCGTTGACCTCAATGGTTCTGAGCGCTTTGACGATGCGCGCGTGGTCGCATTGCAACGGCTCCCCTTGCCTCGCCTTCCTGGTGCTGGTTCCGCTCCTGATGGTCTTGGCGGGCCTGGGCATAGGGTCGGGCTGGCTCGCCACTTCGCCGAACCGATGGCTGCGCTGGTCGGCGCGCGTCATAGGAGCATGCGCAATGTTGGTCGAGTTCCTTTTGATCGCGATGATGGTGACAAGCCCTATGTGAAGAACGCGGCCTGTTCCTTCTTCATCCCGCGCGCTACAAGAGCCTATGGGCGATAACCAGCTGCGACTCGCACGGATGACGATTGGCTTTGCTGCGGTCGAGCACGCTGAAGACGTCGAGCTGCTGGAGTACTATCGCGAGGCGCTGGTTGGGCTGACGGCGAAGCGGACGGACTTCGATCCGTTGTTCAATTTCCTGGCTACCTCGGTGCCTAGCGCGTGCATTCGCGTGGAGCTCACGCAGGAAGGCAGCCCGCCTCTCTTGCTCGAACTGCGGCCGGGTGAAGCCGCGGTGGTAGCAGACCTAGCGGTGCCGGAGCCGAGCTCCGCCCGTACGGACTTGGAGGCCTCCGAGTCGACGCGCCTCTATCGCGAGGCTCGCGCCGAGGCCATCGCAACGCCCGATGAGGAGGTTGCTCACCTACTCTCCCTGCTCGACAACGAAGGCCTTTCGCTTCAGCGCGCCTTGGGCACCAAGCATCCCGCCTTTCGTTTTGAGCGTGTCCAGGAGCTGCGCCATGCGGTCTGGCACCATGCACTCAAGACGGGCGAGCAGCTGACGCCCGAACGCGTGGCTCGCGGTTTCGCCGAAGAGAGCGATGCGGTGGTCGCGCAACTTCATGACTGGCTGCAAGCAGCGCCCGTCGCGCCGCTGGCGCAAGCCAGCTACCGCTTCGTTCGCGAGCAGGCCTTCGAGCGCGACAACTTTGGTGTCGCCTACCGACGCTGCTTCAAAGAGTGCAAATACCCCATCGTCCACACCTGGGCTTCGACCGCAGAGGTAAGCGGCGTGCGTTGCTCGAGCGAGGGCCTCTCCCCAGCCGAGGCCGCAACGTTCGAGGCCGAGTGTCGCGCCCTACCGCGAGCGATTCACGTCTTCTCGTGGCTGAGCGAGTTGCCGAAGAAGTACCGCCATGGTCGCGTGGAGCTTGCTTATGTTGGTGCAGGCCAACGACGTGTGGCTTGCTTCGTTGGCAGCGGCGTCCCTCGAGAGGAGACCCTGGCCTCCGCGGAGATCTTCACCTTGGTCGAGCGCAAAGCGGGCGCTCCCGGTGAGCGCCTCGGCGGGGAGGACTTCCCTGCCCTTTACGACGCGGTCGTCGCGGGCGACGTGCGAGCGCACTGAGCCCGCTCAGTGAAGGCCGAGCGCGGCGCGTAAACGCATCAAGGGCGCGGGTGCCCACCAGTTCCATTTGCCGAACAGGCGCATCGTCGCGGGAACTAGCAGCAGCCGCACCAACGTCGCGTCGATCAGCACGGCGAGCGCCATGCCCAGGCCGACGGCTTTGATCAACACGATGGTGGCCAGGCCGAAGGCGGCGAAGACCACGATCATGATCGCTGCAGCGCTGGTGACCAGGCCCGCCGTTTTCTCCAGCCCCTCACCCACCGACAGCGTGTTGTCCTGCGTCTTCTCCCAGCTCTCTTTGATGCGCGAGAGCATCAACACTTCGTAGTCCATCGACAAACCGAAGAGCACGCAGAACAAGAGCACCGGCAGCGCGTGCTCCACCGGGCGCGGCTCGGAGATCCCGAGGTTGCCCTCTTGGAAGATCCACACCAGCGCACCGAAGGAGCCGGCGACCGAGAGCAGGTTCATCACGATCGCTTTGATCGGCAGCACCACCGAGCCGAGCAGCAGGAAGAGGATGAGGAAGGTCATGCCCATCACGAAGCCGATCGCCCGCGGGGTTTTGTCGCGGACGAACTCGGTGGCGTCCATGCCAGAGGCTGTTTGGCCACCCACCGAGAGCGTGCCATCGAGCACCGCCGGCTCGCCGCGCAGTTGGCGCACGACCTCTTGCGATTCGTGCGTCTCCGGTGCGCTGTCGAGCAGGGCGTAAAGGATCACCACCCGCTCGCCTACGCTTGCTTGCATCGCCGACTCGAGTTGCTCTTTGAACATCTCTGGCGGCGATAAAAGGATGCTCTGATAGAGCTCTCGCGAGAAGCGTTCGTCGCTGACGATGCTCTCCACCTTGGTCACGTGCGGGAGGGCCTTGATGCGCTCGGATAGGTCATAAAGCGCGCCGATGCGCTCGCCGTTGAGGGCGGGCGCGCTGGGAAAGCTCACCGCCATCACCACGCGGTTGGCGCCGAACTCGGGAAAATCGCGCTTGAGCAACTCGTAGCCTTTGCGCGCCTCCACCTCCTCGCGCAGCACGCGCACGTCGGCCTCGGTCATCTCCAAGCGCTGAACCGGCGAGGCCATCAAACCGAGCAACGCGAGCGTGGGGATCAGCACCGCGATCGGCCGGCGCATGACCCACAACGCCGCCCCGCGCCAAAAGCCCTCCCGCGGACCGAGGCTCGCGATGCGCAACGGCCAGGCGTGGATCTTCGGCCCTAGCACGGCGAGCAAGGCCGGGAGGAAGGTCAGCGCGAAGGCGATCGAAAGCAACACCACCACCGTGCCGCCGACGCCCATGGCAAAAAGGAAGGAGCCCTTGAAGAAGAGCAGGCCGGAGACGCCGATCACCAGCACGAAGCCGGAGAAGCACACCACGCGCCCGGCCTTCTCGATCGCGTGGACCAGCGCTTCGCGATAGTCGTGCCCGGCCTCCAGCTCCTCGCGGTAACGCGTGACGATGAACAGCGAATAATCGATGGCGACGCCGAGCCCGATCAGCGAGCAGACGTTGACGGTGTATTCGGCGATGTCCATCACGTGGGACAGCGCCGTCACCACAGCGATGCCACCGAGCACCGCCAGCGCGCCCACCGCGACCGGCAACACCGCCGCCATGCCGGTGCGAAACACCAACAAAAGCACCAGTAGCGCGAGCGGCAGCGAGATCAGCTCGGCGCGGATCATGTCGTGTTGCAGCACCCGATCGAAGTTGTCGAGGAACGGCACTTTGCCGGTGCAGGTGATGGTGAGCTCGTTCGACCGCAGCTGCTCGCGGATGGCCGGGTAACGCGAGATGGCCTGTTTGAAGGTGCCCTTCAGGCTGACCAGCGCGACAACGCTCTTCTGCTCGGTGTTGACCATCTCGCGGGCCACCGGCCGCGGCGCGTTCTCCGGCGTGAGCACCGACAGGACGTTGGCGTCTTTGCGCACAGGCTCGAGCGCGGCGTCCATCGCCTCGCGAAAGGCTTTGGAGTCAGCGGCGAGCCCGTCACTCTGAAACAGGATCACGAAGGTCGTGTCGGTCGAATGCCCGAGCACCTGCTCGACCAAACGCTGCGTTTGCTCGGCCTCGCGATCGCCGAAGCTACCGCCGGTGAGGTTGCCGCCGTGCAGCACGGTGGCCACCGACGCGGCCAGGAAGGCGAGCGAGGCGAAAAGCGTGCCCCAACGATGGTTGTAGATGAACGTAGCGAGCCAGGTAAAGAGCATCAGGGTCGCAACTCCTCGTCACGCTCCGCGGAGTTCGGCGGGTAATTCGGAAACGGCGCTCCCTCGGGCGCAGGCGGCCGCTGCGGCAGGATGTCGAGGCTGTGCACGGCATCGGTTGCAACGCCCTTCAGCAAGCGACGAAGGTTGGGCGACTCGGGCGCCAGCGCTCGCGCCGGCACCAACGCCGAGAGCAACGCGCTCTCGTGATTGTCCACGTCCACGCAATACATGCCGGTCACCCACAAGCCATGAGCGCCCTGATGAGCCGCGAGCTCGGCTTGTTGTTGCGTGGTGGCGGCGCTCATCAGCACGTGGTGATAGCTCCTGCGCCCGTAGAGTGGAGAAGGCGCTGGGCGGCCTTTGGGCATCCAGGTGCGAAACACCGGCTGGCCAGTGCGCAGGCCTTGCCAGTCGGTCATCCAAGCTTGGTCCCCATCGAAGAAGAGGTTGTTGTGCGCCCAGTCCCGCCGGTCCGGCGGCATAAAGCTCGGGTCGCCGTGCACCACCGTCTCGGTCTCCCAATGTTGAAAGGCGCCCACTGCGGCTTGCATCGGCGCGAGTTCAGGCACGCCGCGCAACAGCTCGGCCGCCTCGCGCGAGGTCGTCGCGACGATCAGCTGGTCGAAGCGGTGCTGCTCGCCGCTCGCATCAACAACGACGAGACCGTCTCGGCGCTCGATCGAACGGGCCTCCAACCCGAGCCGCAGATCCACCCGCGTGAGGTCTTTGCGCAAGGCCGCGAGGTAATTCGACATGCCGCCCTCGACCTCGTAGGTCCCCGGCCTGCGCCCCGGCGGCATGCCTTTGAGCAACGAATAAAGCGGGAAGTCTGGGATCAGCGTCAGCGGCGCTCCCCAACAAGCCGCCAAGAAGGGATAGGCGAACTCAGGGCCGAAGGCGGCCGGGTAACCGCCTTGCGCCAGATGCTCACGCAGCGTGAGCCGGGAGTTGCGCACCAACGCGTTGCCGCGTTGTTGCTCGATCATGCGCCGCAAGGAGAGCAAGTGACGGACGAAGCGCGGCGAACGTGCGAGGCCGACCACCTGACGAGGCGAGCGCGGTGGCAAGGCGAAGCTCTTTGCGCGATCGACCTCGGTCACGCACACGGTCAGGTTGGTCCAGCGCGTCGGCACCTGCAGCAGGCGCAACAAGCTCAGGAAGTACGGATAGGCCGAATCGAAGAAGAAGCGCGTGCCCAGCTCTCCGTGCACCGTCTCTGGGCCGAGCGTCACCGGGACGCTCTCCACGTGCCCACCGATGCGCGACCCCTTCTCGAACAGCGTGACTTGATGATCGTGTTGCAGGAGCCAAGCGGCTGTCATGCCGGAGACGCCGGCGCCAAGGATACCAATTCGCATTTAGACCGCCGGGGGCTCGTCGGTGAGGACGCGTCGCGTGAGCCCATTGAAGAAGCGGCCCTCCGGATCGATGCCGCTCTGTTCGAGTAAAGCAAGGTATCGCTCGAGGCGGTCCCCAAGGGCCGTACGCGAGAGCGCCACCACGTCCTCCACGTGCTCGAACTCCTTCGACCAATGCGGCAGGGCGCCGGGCACCTTGAGCCACTCGCGACAAAGCTCCGAGCTGAATTGCTTCCAGCCCTCGGGCCGGCACATCCACATGATCTCCACGTAGCAGGTGAGGCCTTCACCGTAGGCGGGCGTCAGCAAAGCTCCGCTTGGGCCAATGAAGCGCACATTCAACGTGAGGTTCAACGGGTAGAGCCCTCGGCTGGCGTACGTCTCGACCAGCCGCTCGGTTGCAGTCCAAGCCTCACGTACGTTGGCGAAGTCGGGGTCCACCTTGAAGCCAACCTCCATACAGCCCGCCGGCATCATCTCGATCCAATGGTGGTAGTGATGAGACTCCGGCAGCTCGAGCACGCGGCTGCGGAACGGCAACATGCGCATGCCGAGCTTGAGCAAGAGCGGCGTGAGCGAGGGCGCAAAGCGCATGACCAGCTTGGAGAACAGCACCAGCCAGGCGTTCTGCATCAGGTTCTGCGCCTTGAACCAAAAGCCGTGGCCGTGCCACGTGCTGGCATCTTCGGTTCGATCGATCGTGCGCATCCACATGTCGCGGTTGAACGGGAACCAATAAAGCTCCACCGAGTCATGCGCGCCGACGAGCTCCGGCAGCTTCTGCAGAACGTCGCTGACCGAGAGCCGCAGATCGGTTTGGCGCACGCGGTAGCTCTTGATCACCCGCAGCTTGACCCGGGCGATCACGCCGAACAAACCCAAGCCCAAACGAGCCGCGCTCATCATCTCGGGGCCCACCGTCTCCTCGGAGAGCACGCGCATTTGGCCTTGCGCATCGATGATCTCGAAGGCCTCCACCAGGTCCCCTACGGTGGCGGTCTTGCGGCCGGTGCCGTGGGTACCTGTGGCAGCGATGCCGGCCACACGCACGTTCTCGAGCACCACGTTCCACGGCATGCATAGCCCGTGACGAGCGAGTTCGTGATTGAGCTGCCGATTGGTTGCTCCGGCCTCGGCCCAAACCGTAGGCGCCTCGGGGTTCGAGACGTCCACCTCGATGCGGCACAAGCGTTCACAAAAGATCAGCGAATCCCCGGTCGGAACCAGCGCCGACCAGGAGAATCCGGAGCCCACGACGCGCACGCCTTTGCCGCGCGCGATCGCCACACGCACCGCCGCTACCAGCTCCTCGACCGTCTGCGGCATGCATACGAACTGCACGTCACAGCCCTCGATCTTCGCCCAGTTGCGCCACGGCACCTGCTCGCGACCGCTCAGCAGCTCGCGTTCACCCTCGCGCAGCTGCGCCGAAAGGCGCGGCCGAAAGCCGAAGGCGAGCAGCGTCTGCAAGGCGAAGTGAAACGGCCCGAAGACCCAGACGTGGAGCGTGTGCAGGAGCTGCGGTTCGCCCTTGAGATAAGCGCCGTGCTCGTGGTGGTAGATGTGACCGAGCCGGGTCAGCCCGTGCATCCCCGCGAATACGGCCAGCGCCATCACGGGTACCACCCAGCCGTGACCCGGCCCCCAGCCGGGTACTTGCGCCCAAAGCAGCGCTAGCCCGACCACGCACAAAGCCGAAACCACGTCAGCGAGCAGCCAATACACGCCGCAGGCGAGCACGAACAGCGCGCCCACGTTCGCGCCGAGCAGCGGGACGTGCAGCGGCTGCGGCAGCTGCGAGAGAGCGGTGCTCAGCGCAAGCCAGCCGACCACGTTGCAACCGAGGTGCAAACGCACGTTCTCGGGGTTCTTGTGTTCGACGAACTGACGCAGCAGATATCGAAAGTGGTGCGCGTTCATTGAGCTCGCACGCGACCGGGGCGTCGCATCATCAATGTTTGGCGGCGAGCACGTAGTGCAAGACGTCTTTGGTTTTCGCTTCGTCCAGATCGCTCTTGCCGCCCATGCGCTCGACGATCGACGGCCACTCGTCATCCGAGATCGCCATCAGATCCGGATAGCCGTGACAGCCGTTGCACTTGGCCAGGAAGGCCTCACGACCGGAGCTGAGCGAGGCCTCGGTGACGCCCGGCCACTTTTCAGCGGCGTAGCTCACGCTAGCCGGCGAGATCGCCCCGGGAGCATCCGCCGACTTCGGGAAACAGGCGGTGACGAGCGAAGCGCAAGCGAGCAGCGCGCTCGCAACGGTGAGTCGAGGGAAGTGGCCTTGCATGGCGCACCCTAACGCAACCGCTGGGCAACGTCACCCCATCGCAGCGGAGGGTTCAACGCGCAGACACGTTGGACCTTGCGCTACCTCGCCTACGTCTGGCGAGCACCCCGGCGCCGAGCTTTCGATCGAACGCGAAGACCACCGTCGCGAGCATCGAGGGGACCTTTCTTGGCGAAGAGGGTCTCGCGGCGGCTGGGCAGCTCGTGGTCGAACATGCCGCGTTTCCGCATGTAGAAGAGCACGGTCAGCCAGGTACCAAAGAGGGCGACCATGCCGCAGGCGAAGAACCAGTGCTCCTTGAATGGCATGGTCTCGAAGTTCATTCCGAAGAGACCGCTCCAAAAGCCGACCGGGAGCAAGATCGTGGCGATGGTGGTCAGCCGCTGCATCTGGCGGTTGGTGCGGGCACTGAGCGCGCCCCAGTGGACGTCCATCAGCGTTCCCATCTGCCCATCGAGCAGTTGGGTGGCCTCGAGCAGGCGCGTCATGTGGTCGGTGACGTTGCGCAACCGCAGCCGCTCATCGGGTGAGAACGCGCCGATCTGATCGATCTGCCCCGAGAACTCGGTGAGCTGGCTGAAGATCGGCTGGGCCGAGCGCATGCTGCGTGAAAATACGCGCACCAACCCCTTGAGGTAGACCACCTCATCAGGGTCGATGTAGCGCTCGAGGATCTGGCGTTCGAGGCCGGCCGCCTCTTCTTGCACGACGTCGAGGTAGCCTTCGGCGGCTTCGACGAGCTGGTCGAGGATGACCGTCACTGTCTGCTTCAACGCGCAGTTCTCGCCGCGATGGCGCAGTAGGTACTCGCGCCAGCTCGCCCCTTCGGGCGGCAATTCTTCAGCCACGATCAAGAGCTTGTCGAAGCCGATGCAAAAGTGCAGCTCACGGTGCTGCTCGCGCTCCGGTGTGTACAGATGCCAGACGAGAAAGAGGTAGTGATCGAAGGTCTCGAGCTTGCAGCGCTGGTTGCCCTTGAGGCAGTCATCGACCGTCAGTGGGTGTAGCTTGAACTCCTCGGCGAGCGGGTTGAGCTGCTCGCGGGCTGCCTGGCCGTCTTTGGGTAAGACCAACTCGGCGATGTGGACGGGGTTGGAAACAGGCTTCGCCATAGGCCGCGCGCGACGTTACTACGGCCGGCAAACCCGGTCAGAAATTCCCATCGTCGGCACTTGGTGGCCTGAGGTCCGTAGGCTAGCGTGCCCGACCAAGATGGGGCTCGCATCGATCTGGAAGTACTTGCCGTTCGCTCGTTGGTCGGTGCTGCGTATGGGGTTGGGCGCGCGCACGCTGTTCAAAGACTGGCAGGTGGGCGACGGGCGTGAGGCTGCGTTGGAGCGCTACGTCTTGGCCAACGCACGGCAAGGCAACCTCGACGAGGCGATCAACGCAGTGGATCGTTTTGCCTACGAAAAGAGCTTCCTCATCAACGTGGGCGATGAGAAGGGCGCCCTGCTCGACGCGGCGATCGCCCGCGCCAAACCGAAGCTGCTGCTCGAGCTCGGCACCTATTGCGGCTACTCAGCGCTGCGCACCATGCGGGCTGCGCCGAAAGACGCAAAGCTCGTCTCGATCGAGTTCAACGCCGACAACGCGGCGATCGCCCAGCGCATCCTCGAGCACGCCGGCGTGGCCGATCGAGTGACGATCGTGAACGGCACCTTGGGCGACGGAGGTAAGACCGTGGCAACACTCGAGCGCGAGCACGGCTTCGGGCCGGGCAAGCTGGACTTCGCTTTCATCGATCACGCCAAGGAGGTGTACTTGCCCGACCTCCAGCTGATCTTGCGCGAGCGCTGGCTGCGCACCGGCGCGGTGGTGGTCGCCGACAACGTCAAGCTCCCCGGTGCGCCCGAGTACCATGCCTTCATGAAGGCGAACGAGGGCACGCTCTTCCGAACGCGCGAACATTCGACCCACGTCGAGTACCAGAGCCTGCTGCGCGACATCGTGCTCGAGTCGGACTACTTGGGCGACTGAGCAGCCCTTCCAGTCGGAACACGCGCACTCGCGTGGTAGAGTCCGCGCGATGTGGGTCGACAAGCGGCGCTCCTGGATCGAACTCGTCATCCTGGGTGGCTTTGCGCTCCCTCACATCTGGATGCGGACGCTCACCGTCACCGCGATCGCCACGGTGGTCACCGTTCTGTACGAGGAGGTTCCGGCGCTCCACTACTCGCTCACGGTCGCGCCCTTCACCCTTGTCGGCTTGCCACTCGGTATCTTCCTCGGCTTCCGAAACAACACTGCGTACGACCGCTTTTGGGAGGCTCGCAAGCTCTGGGGCGCGCTCGTCAACACGTCGCGAAGCATCACTCGCCAAGCTCTCACCCTCATCCAGCCTCAGCTAGAACCGGGTGCCAAAACGCCTGAGCAAGTGCAAGAACTGCAGCTTCGCTTCGTCCACCTCACGATCGGCTACGTTCATGCTCTTCGCCACCACCTGCGGGACACGGCCCCAGGCGACACGCTGAAGGAGCTTTTGCCAAGGGAGTCGTTCGAATCGCTGCGCGACGAGAGCAACGTGCCCCTCGCGATCCTGCAACGCATGGGCGAGACGGTTCGCCTCGCGTACGACCAAAAGTGGGTCCACCCCTTCCACGTCAACGTCCTCGAAGCGTCCCTAACGGCACTCACCGACATCCAAGGCGCGTGTGAGCGCATCAAGTCGACGCCCATCCCCTTCTCCTACACAGTGCTGATGCATCGCATCGTGGCCTTCTACTGCGTGCTTTTGCCCTTCGGCCTGATGGACACCGTCCGCTGGGCCACGCCGGTGGTCGTGCTCGCGATCTCCTACTGCTTCTTCGGCCTCGACGCGATCGGCGACGAGATCGAGGACCCCTTCGGCGTCGACGTCAATGACCTGCCCCTCGACTCGATCTCGCGCAACATCGAGCGCAACCTGCGAGCGCGCATCGGCGAGGAGATGCCCGAGCCTGTGATCCCACAGAAGGGCATCCTCACCTGACTGAGCATCAGCGGACTCGCTCGATGTAGTACGCGTCGCTCCCGAGCAGCGAGAGGCGCTTCGGATCGGGGACGCCAACAACGAGCTCCCCACGCTCCTTGAAGCTTGGCTGAGCCACCGCGACAGCGAACACCTTGACGCTGACGCCGAGGTTCTGATCGCTGAGCAGCTCGTTCGGAAGACCGCCGGGGCCGAAGCCGACAATGCGCCCTCGCGGCACGGACGGGTCTCGCCCGGTGATCGTCAGCCAGCTGTCGTCGACGCGGACCCGACAGTCGGCAGCATCGCGCCAGCAACTGCGGTCGAGTTCACGGACGACGCCGACAAACTGGACCTCGGGCCCCGCTGAGCCCGATGTGGAGCTCGACGTGCGAAGCGGCGATGCACAAGCAACGCCGAAGAGCGCGAGGAGGGGGACAAGCTTCATCTCGCCATCGTATGACATACGCGCGCGATCGTTGGCAGCAGTCCGGCCGCTAGCGGGTGGCCTCATATGCTGGATCGGCGAACCCCACCTGCAGTCTTGAGCTCGAGCGCGACGATCATCCCAACGATCAGGCTCTCCCCGATGAAGTACGCGACGCCGAGCGCGGTGATATGCGCTCTGTGCGCTACGAGCATGGCCAAAGTCACAACGCAATAAAGGCTGTTGGCGATCGCGATCACGGTCAACAGGATGGAGGCGCGAGCGGCGAGCTTGGGGAAGAGAGCAAAGCAGCCGAGCGAATAGAGCGCAAAGGCGCCTGCAACGTAGGCCAGTGGTCTGAGCACGAAGGCCGGCATGCCGAAGAGCGGTTCGAGCGGAGCGAGTAACAAGACCAAGAGCGCCCCCGTGAGCAACGCGCCGCAGCCGTCGAGCAGGAAGACCGAGCGAGGGTTGGAGGCAAGAAAACGCACGAAGGGCATAACAACGTTCCTCAGTCGCAGCGCGCGGGCACGCTATCCGAACGCCGCGGCGCGCCCAAGCTCCCGCGTCGATTGACGGACGAGCCGCGGGCGTGGTTCGCTCGCGCTCTCTATGGCACCTCTACGTAGGGTCACGTGCACGCTCGTCAACCAGTCGGATGCGAGCCTGATCGCGACCGGCTCGACCCTCAACTACAAGGTCGCCACCGGCGACCTCGTGGGCTCGATGCCGGTGCCGGTCGAGGCGGGGGCCGCGGGGATGTTCACCCTCGCGCAAACGTCGGGGGCCACGGTCGGGCCGGCGGGCTGGGCCTGTTACGAGCGGGCCAATGAGGTGGTCTTCCAGATCGGCTTTGGAGAGCCCTCTCGCGGCGCCGAGGCCTTCACCATCGGGTTCAATTACCTGAGCAAAGCCGGGCAAGCCTCCGGCGTGGTGAAGTTCGCCAATGCGGCGGGCCCGATCGACCCGGCCAAGGTCGCTGAGGAGCTCGATTTGCGTGTGGAGTATCACCTGGGCTGGAAGGCGGCGGCCAACCCGGGCGTGCCTCCCGAGCCGAAAGGCCAGGCCACACAAAGCGTCGGCGGGCAGCCAGGCGGAACCTCCAGCGCAACGATTCCGCCGTACATCGCTCGCTGGAATCAGAACAACATCAGCCCGGCTCGCAAGAAGGTGCTAGCGGCGATCGAAGACACCTACCCGATGTTGTGGCTCCCGGTCGGCGGGGACCCGGTGGCCGTCGCAGCGAAGAACGGCGGTGGGACGTACAAGAAGCAAGGGGCGTGGAACCCGAAGAACGGCACCACCTGCACCTCCTCCTGCCCCAACGTTGGCGGCAAAGTCTCGCCCAAGACCTCAAACAGCTGGACCTTCGCGGCGAACGCAGTAGGCCGTAACGCTTGGATCAAGTGGGGCAGCGGGCCGATGATGCCCAGCGTGGGCGACGTTTACCTGCTCTATTGCGATGAATATGTTCGGCCGCTTCCGCCAAAACCAAAGGATCCGCCGATAACGCAACCCAAGGCCGAGAAGGACAAACCCGCGCCCAAGCGCATCCCCGATCCGCTGTGGGACGCTTGGTATGCCGACAGCACCAAGAAGAGCCCGCATCTGCGGCACGTCGGCATCTTCGTCGAGGTCCCCACCAATGACTCCGAAGCCTTCATCACCGCCGACGGCGGGCAGTCCTTCGGCGGCACGCAAGCGGCGCACTTGGTCAAGCGCAAGTTCCTGCGTCGCAAGCCCGGACCGAGCAACGCTACCTACCAAGCCGACTGGGACAAGCAAGCCACGGCGAAGAACCCGTACGCGCCGCTGCCAGACATCGACTGTTTGTACTTGAGCGGCGAAGCGGAGACCGAGCCGGGCAACCGTTTGCTCGGCTGGATCGACATCGACGTACTCGCGCAACAGAAGCTCGTGAACCCTTTCGTCGAGGCCATCGACGAGGCGCTGTACCAAGCGCTCGGCGTGCGCATCGACAGCATGCGCTGACGCGCCGCTCACGAAGACGAGCCGTGAGCCGGCCGTGGCGTCAGCCGAGCACGCGCGCCAAAGCGACGATGCGCAGGGCGGTGGGCTGGCTCTCGGCTTGGTCAACGGCAGCGTGAACTTGCGCCAACGCCCGCACCACGAACGACGAAAACAGCGGTAGTCGGGCGCGCTGCCGCGCTGGCAGATAACAAGGAATCGCCTTGCGCCAAGCCCCTTCGGCCGGGACGAAGCGCGCCACAAGCTGGGCTTCTCCGAGCGCCTGGACCTCGCGCAAACGACTCTGCTCCAGGCAGAAGCGACGCACGAGCTCCGGCCCGGGGTGGCGCTGTTCAAGCAAGGCCGCACTCAGCCGCTCGACCTGGACGCTCAGCGCCGAATCAGGCTGCCACGGGTTCTCGAGCGCAGCTTTGGCCTCGGTCAGCGCGCGTTCGAGCAGCGCTTCTTTGCGCGCGGTTTGCGCATGATGCAGCAGGCCGGCGAGCTCCTCCCGCGGCTTCAGCTCGAGCTTCAGCTCGCCCCGCAACGCCACGACGCGACCGCGCGCGCCCGCTTCACTGAGCGCGTCGAACTCGGTTAGGTCGGCCTTTGCGAGCTGCGCCATAACGCCGAGCGGGCTGGCGGCACCCTCCCCTTCGGCCGCGCGCTCAGCGACGTTATCGCTCTTGCGCACGTAGCCACGTCGGGGCTGGGAGGTCGTAAGGCGAAGCCCCAGGCTCGCGGCGTCGGGCTCGACGAACAGCTCCTCGAGCTGTTCGCCGGCCGCAGCAGACTCGGCACGACGACGCAGCCCGGCGCGTGACGCCGCGCGCACCGGCTGCGGATCGGCCGCCTCGTTGGAGGCCTCGACAGCGCTCGCAGGCCGCACTCCGAGCCCTGCGGAGCTGACCGCGACCACGGCGGCCGGGCGTTCAAGCGGTCGAGCTTGGAAGCTCGCTTGTTGCGGGATCGCCGCTTGCGGCGCCTGCGCGACGGGCATCGGCGCGGCTTGTGGAATCGGCGCGGCTTGTGGAATCGGCGCGGCTTGTGGAATCGGCGCGGCAGGCGGCGGGCGCACGCTGGCTGGCCGCGGCTCGAGCACAGCAACCGCCGGCAAGCTGCGCGTCACCCCCGGCCGCGCCGGCGCAACCGGCGGCAGCGGCGCCGCTGCGCCGAAAGGAACGCCGCGTGCCGAAGGACTACGCGCTTCTACGGTTGGCGCCTCAGTACGCGCAGGCGCCGAAGGGGCCGATGAAGGTGACCCGGCGAAGGGCAACGGTGCTGGCGCAGGTGCGCCGAGCATAGGGCTGGTTTGATCGCTATCGACCGGACCCCGATCGACAGTGAGCAAGAAGCGCCGCGAGCGATCGCTGAAGTCCACGGCGGCGCGAAAGGTGAGCGTCGCGCGCGCCTGCGCTGGATCGACCACCAGCGTATCGGCAGCGAGCCGCACGCGCTCGGTGCGCTCGCCCATGATCAAGAGCTCCGGCCGCACGCCCGGGAGCCGCGTTCGAAGTACGGCGTCCGCGCGTGAGAGTTCGATCAAAGCGCCCGGATCGATCACCGCCGTCGGCAAGGCGCCGGAGAGCGCGTCCCCTGCACGCAGCGCGCCCCCAACGTTGACGGAAGTAAGCCTAGGCGCGCCAGGCGCTTGCAGTACGACGAGCTCCGCCTGGGAACGCAGCGCGATCACATCGGCCGGGATCACCCCCGACGGTGTTTGCAGCTCACGACTGGTCAACGCCTCCGAGTCGCTCGCGAGCACCGCCTCGACGCTGCGGAGCTCGTAGCTGATCTTGCACACCACGGTCAGCTGAGCGACCCCGCGTGCATCGGTCCACACCAGCGTTGCGTGCGGAAAGGGACAGGTGGAGCGCAGCTCCACCTTGGCCGAAGGAGGTACGCTGATCATCAGGGGGCCCCGAGGCGCCAGCCGCTGCGTGCGACCCAGTCAGCGAGCCGAGCTCCTGAGCCAAACGCTCGCACACCGAGATCGGCAACGTCGGTTGGGCTCGGTGCGTTGCGAAAACCCTTGCGCACGGAGCCCAACAGGTTCCCGACGAGACCCGATGACATACCGCCGGGAAGGCCGGCTGCGCGGAGCCCCGCCGTTGCTAGGTCAAAACCAGCCAGGGCACCCGCTGGCCCCGGGCTTTGGTGCCAGCGTTGCGCGGCCCTTGTTCGAGTCTCGGCGACCCCACGCCAGATCGACTGCCCTTCCGCAAACGCACGGCCTTGTATAAACGCCCGCCAGCCGCCGGCAAAGGGACCGCCGAAGCTCGTGACCCACCAGAGCACGTTGTAGGCAAGCCCGTTGCGATCATTCGACACATCGACCCCAGCCAAGGTCGCCGGCTCACCGCCGATGAACGTTGTCTCGAGGCCCTCGTCGATGGTGCCACCGCAGCTTGTCTTGTCCCCGACGCGAGAGGCGTGTTCGCGCTCGATGAACACGCTGTCACTGCCTTGCGCGACGAAGTTCCCCGAGTGGCAGTCCACTCGGCACCGTGGGTGCGCAAGCGCAGCCTTAGGAGCGTGCGGGCCCGTGAAGACGGTTTCTGCGCCGGTGATGATGTGCCCGGTGATGTCGCGACTGCTGGCCCGCAACCAGCCGCCAATCATCAGACCGGTTCCGGCTCCGCTGAGGATGGTTCCGACCGAAGCGAGAAGCGTGGTCAAACCGGTAAACGCGGTCGTCCCCGTCACCACCAAGCCAAACGGTAGAGCGACGGCGACGGTGGGTGCTGCGAAGACCACCGCCGCGCCCGCGATCACAGCCCCAACGATGGCCCCACCAATCGCCCGACCATCCGGCCGATGCCCAATGCCATCCCCGACGCGCGCAGCTCGTTCGAGGCTCATTGCGCGACCTCCAGCGAATCGAGCACGCCATCAATCACGGCCGCCGCACGAGCGGCGCTGCGCGGACGCGACGCTGCGGTGAAGATCACGACCTGCTCGCCGAGCACCACGAAGGCGTGGTGATTGTGGACCACGCCCTGCTCATGCGCCCAACGGTGTTTCACTTGGATCACCTCGCAGCCGGCGACCTCGCCTTCTTCGCGACCGATCACCTCTCCGGCACCGACGGCCTGCTCCACCTCGGCGATCGAGTCGAGCACGAGCTGCGCGAGCGGCTTGGCCGCATCCCGCGGCTGTCGCGTGATGGTCAGACTAAGCCGATCGTCAGGTTGGTCGTTCCACTCGATCAGCTGCACCGAGCGATCGACGAACGGCGCGGGTAGCTGGAAGGAGGCCTCTTGCATGTGGAAGGTCTTGCTCTCACTCATCGCGCACCTCCTGCCGTACCTAGGTCGATGATCGCGTCCTTGGGCAGCGCCGCGAGCAACTCCGCTGAGCTTGTCGCCACGATTAACTGCAGGTCTTGTCCGAGCGAGCGCAGCCCCTCGACGAAGCGCAAGATCGATGACGGGGCTTGCGCCTGCTCCGGCCGGTCCACGAGCAGGATCGAACGCGAGAGGCCGATCATCGCCGCAGTCCCTGCGAACACGAAGGCCTCGCGCTCCGAATCGGAGAGCTCAAACACCGACATCTCACCGCCGTTTGCGCTCTCGAACCAGAGGTTGGGGCCGTCGTCGAGCGAAGCCCCGACGAATTGCGCGCTCGTGCTGAGGCGGGAGAACAGCTCGCCGAAGGCCTCGCGCACCGCGCTCTTGCGCAGCCCAAGCTCGACCTCGGCCAAGTAACGAGTGAGCCCGGCGTACTTCGCTGGATCACGCGAGAGCCGAAGCAAACGCTGGTCGCGTTCGAGCGAGCCGGTCGGTGACAGCGCCGAACGCGGGATGGTGCGCTCGGTGGCGTGGTAGTCGAATTTGCCCGAGCTCGAGTCGTGCCGATAACGATCGAGCAGCGCGAACACGCCGACGTTGCGCGAGGTAGCAGGCAGCACCCGACCGAGCTCGCACTGGCTGGTGACGCGCGGGCTGTCCAGCCCGCCAAAGTCCCGCTCGACCTCGTCGAAGGCCCATTCGATCGAAAGGCTGGCTGTGCGTCCATCCCGGCCCCAAGCGCGGCTGCTGCGACGTGCGTGCGGAGCGATCGACTCCTTGGCCGCAACGATGGCCTCGAGCAGGCTTGTCTTGCCTGAGCCCGGACCACCGGTGATGGCGATCACAGGGTGCGGGAGGTTGGTTGTGGCGCTGCTGAAGCTGCGGGTGGCGTCGGGAAACCAGAGCAACGACTTCGTCTCGATCTTTGCGATTTTCACGGCGCACCTCCTTGACCCGAACCACCCCGTCTCTGTCTGGCTTCGAGCCGCCGTTGACGGACCTCCTGAGCCCGCTGCTCATGCGCCAGTCGCCCTTCCACGGCCGCCCCCGCTTGCCCCAGCGCCGTCATCCGCTGGAATTCCGCCTCGGTGCGCGCAGCCTCCTGAATCGCCTCTTGTTCAGCTCGCACCTGACGCTCCTCTTCCCCGCTCGGGATGGCGCCGCCGTTGCGTGCAAGCTCAGTAGCCTCCTGGCCCGGGTTGATGAACACGCGCGGGGCCTGCAGCACGATGCAGCTCGGCGTCATCACGATCGAAGAGCCGCCGCCGAGCGGGCCAACGTGAAGCTCGAGGTACTCATCGCTGTGCAGCACATTCCGCTTGGCCAGCGACAAGAACGTCCCGTGCGTTTGAAACATTTGATCGCCTGTGACCGACTCGCGGGTGATGCTCTTGTTCACCGTCTCGGTCAAACGCCCCTCAGCCACGGTGAGCTCGCGATCGCCTTTGCTGACGGTGACGCTCTGATTGCGCTCGACGGTGGTCTTGTCGTCCCGGCCGATCTCCGCCGTGCGATCCCGCCCGATCGAGGTGGTGCAGTCGTTGTTGACGCGCGTCGCTCGGTCTTTCTCGGCTCGCACGTTCATTAGCTCGGAGCCCGCCGCGTCCTCGAATTGGATCTCGTTGTAACCGCCGGTGGCCGGCGAGGAGTACGAGCGCCAACCGCTCTGCGTCTTGCGCTGCGGGAGCTGATACGGCACGCGTTGCAAGTTCGTGAACACGCGCCCTACGATGACAGGCCTGTCCGGATCACCGCCAAGAAAATCCACAAGCACCTCTTGCCCGATGCGCGGCAGGTTGACGGCGCCATAGCCGGCTCCGCCCCACGGCTGGCTCACATGGATCCAACAGGAAGAGCGCTCATCCCACGAGCCCTCGCGGTCCCAATGAAACTGCACCCGCACCCGACCGAACTCATCGGTGTGGATCTCTTCTCCGCTCGGCCCGACCACGGTTGCGCTCTCGACGCCTTGCGTACGGGGGCGTGGCGTCTTGAGCTCGGGACGGAACGCCAGCGAAGTCGGTTGGGCCTCGCAGCGCTGCGTCCACTCCCCCGTGGCCGTACCTTCGAAGCGGCTGCTCAGGATCAAGAACTGATTCGGCTCGCTCACCTCCAGCCGCGGATGGCCGGCGATGCCGAACACCGTTCCCGGCACCAGATCGTGCGCCGTGGTGCGGAAGTGAATACGCCGCGCAGACCCGCGTTGCGCCTCGAGCCGTTGCCCAACACGCCGCTGAGCCTCCTCGAGATCGGTGCGCTGCCGTCCGCGGTCATCGGCCGAAGGCGACGGGTCACCTTGCTCCGAGCGGAACAGAAAGGCGCCTGGGACATAGTGAAACCGCTCGAGGCGAGCCTCCAGAGCGTCGGTTGGCAGGGAGGCCGAGGCCAGCAGCGGAAAGGAGGGTGCGCGGCGATAGTCGTGGTCCCGCTGCGTGTAGCGACCAGGGCGGACGTCCTGCGTAACCGTCAGCTCGGTGACGTGCTCGAGCGCCATACCCATGATCGCTTGGTTGGTGTACGGCACCGGCAACGGTCGCGCATCGCGCGCATGCGGCCGATCATCGAGCACCAGCTGCGAGCCTTGCGCGGTCATTTCGAAGCTGAAGGTTACGCCCGCTTCTTCGAGCAGCCGGCAGACAAAATCGAGATCGCTCTCGCCGTATTGCACGCGGTAACGGCGCGCCTTGTAGGTCTCGCGCAGCTCTAGCCGGTGCTCGATCTCCCACTCGCGCAGGAACTGCTGCACGATGTCGATCTCCGAGAGCTGCTGAAACATGCGGTAGTTCCGGCGCTGCGAGAGCAGCCACAACTTCGGCACTAGCTTGAAGGCGTAGGTCGAAAGGCCGTCTTCCTCTACGCCGGTCTGCTCGGCGTGGGCGATCACGCCCGACCAGGCGCGCACACCGCCGGCCGCAACGGCGAAGCGAGCCTCTGCACCGACCACGTTCGCAAAAGAGAGGTTCGGGTCGGGGGAGAGCGCGACCAACTCGACGCTGAACAGCGTTGCGAGCGACTCCTTCACGCTGAAGGAACGCACATCCAGCGCTCCAGCCGCGCAGATGAACTCGAGGTTGGGACCGATTGGCAGCGGGATCGCCGAAAGGTTCGGCGGTTGATTCTCGGGCATGGCTTGCTCCAGCAATTCGCTTGAAAGAAAGGACGCTGCCCCGAGCTTCCTTGGAAAGGAGCTGGGCGACGATGCATCCAGGGTGCGAAGTGGGAAGCGGGAAGCCGTGCGAGCGCGGCGGCGAGCGACGCGCAAAGAAGAACAACCCCAATCTACTGCGCTCGGCCGAAAACCTTCCTGCATTTTTTAGAAGGTGCTTAGATCGGGCCGAATTGCGCAGCGTTGGGCGGTACCTACTTCACGAGCCGATCGCCTCAGGCGGGATGGGCACGGTCTATCTCGGCTGCCTCACCGGCAGTCAGGGCTTCGTTCGGCCGGTGGCCATCAAGCGTATGCGTCAGGACCTGGCGGAGGAGCCGCGGCTGGCGCGGATGTTCCTCGATGAAGCGCGGCTGGCCGGTCGAGTCCAGCACCCGAACGTGGTGGCCACGCTGGACGTGTTCGAGCATGGCCGCGAACTCTTCCTGGTGCTCGAGATGGTGCACGGTGAGTCGCTCTCGCGCATCGCGCAGCTGCTCGAACAGCCGATGCCGGTCGACGTTGCGGTGGGCATCGCTGCCGGTTTTTTGAGCGGTCTTCACGCTGCGCATGAGGCGCTCGACGAAGCGGGCAACCCGCTCGGGATGGTGCACCGTGATGTCTCGCCGCACAACGTGTTGGTCGGGGATGACGGCATCGCGCGCATCACCGACTTCGGCATCGCAAAAGCCACCGGACGCCTGCAAACCACCGCCGAGGGCGAACTCAAGGGCAAGCTCGGCTACATGGCGCCGGAGCAGGTGCGAGGTCAGGAGCTCGACCGCCGCACCGATGTGTACGCGGCCGGCGTCGTGGTTTGGGAGATGCTCATGCGGCGGCGTCTGTTCGAGGGTAACGAGGCTTCGGTGCTTTACGACATCCTCGAGAGCACGTTGCAGGCCCCAAGCGAGCAAAGGCCGGAGATACCACCCGCGATCGATGCAGCGGTAATGAAGGCGCTCTCGCGAGATCGTACGCAGCGTTTCGAGACCGCGGTGGCCTTCGCTGATGCGCTCGAGGAGGCGGTCAAACCAGCGAATCAGCGCAGCATCGGCGCATGGGTGAAGACGGTGGCTGGCGAGTCGATCGCCGCCCGAAGGCAAGCCGGCGCCGAGCTCGAGAACACGCAGGACGTGGCACCGCTTTCGCTGCCGCTTCAGCAGACCACCGTGACGCCCACGCGCGGCACCGAATTGGTCGCGGGCCCGGTGATCAACACCGCGGAGACGCGTGTGGATCGGCCGCTTGCCGCGACGCCGACAGTCGCTGCGACCAGCAGCGGCGCCGGGCGGAGCCGCCTTCACCCGCTTTTGTGGCTCGCTCCGCTCGGCGTTGGTGCGCTGGTTGCGGTGGTCGCCATGAAGCAACGGCCGCAAGAGACTTCAGGCGCAGTGGACGCCGCGACGGGCACGGCGTCGGGGTCCTCGAACCCGAGCATGCCCTCGAGCTCAGCCAGCGCAGTACCGGCGGCTCCGCCTGCCGCCCTCTCGCAGATACCCACCGCTACCTCCTCCGATTCCGCGGCGCCCAGTCAATCGAGCTCGAAAGCGGGCGCTGGACTGCCGCCGTTCGACCACAAAAGGGCCAACGCCGAGCTGGATCGCGCTTGGGCGGCAGGGTTCAAGTGTCGCGACAGCCCCTCGTCTGGCTCTTCGAGTTGGGCGGTAACCTACTTCCCCTCGGGGGCCGTGGATCTGAGGCACTTCGGCGGTCCCAACTCGCCCTGCATCAGCGCCGCGGCACGTTCGATACGCGGAGTGGGCCCGTTTCGGGGCAAGGTCGAATCAATGACGCTATCGATCGGTGTGATGGAGAGTCCGCTGGGGCCGCAGGCACCGCCAGCCATAAGGCTGCCATGACGGCTGGAAACGAAACCCCGTTTCAGTCTTGTTGGGTGAAGCTCCCCAAGCATTCTCGCTGCGCAGCCTCACGCGAGAACTCCGGGGCGTAATACGATTCGTTCAAGCCCGGAATGAGCGAGCGGCAGCTTCCGACCCGCCCTTTCATCGGGCAATCAGCGCCTTCCGTGGCGGTCCCGCCTGCGTCGATGCAACGCTGACGCTCGAGTGCAAGCGCGCCGTCGGAGGCAACCGTGGTGGCAGAACACATACCGCGCACCTGACCTGAACACGAAAGCACCCGCCTTGAAGGTGGAGGAATCGGTTCGCCCGGCTTGTAGAATTTGCCGTTGGTGGGAGCACATTGGCGCTCCGCGACCAGCACTGTCGCCGGAGCGTACGACCAGCGTTGAGTCCCATCGGGGAGGACACACGTGCCCTGATGCCCAACCGTCGAGCAGGAGCCGCCTTTCGTCCACTTGCCTTTTAGCTGGTCACAAAGACCCGACGAAGCACCCTCGTCATCGAAGTAGGCGAAGCAGTAAGCGCGATCAGGCTCAGCTGGCAACGCGCGCAGGAAACAGGTTCCGCTCGGCTCCGACGTTGTGGTTGCTTGATCGCCGGTAGGGGCCAACGAGCCCTGAGCAGTAACCACCGCACTGGGCGCCGGTGTGCTCGTGCTGGGGGCGACTCCGCTCGTGCTTGGGAGGCCACCTGCTGCAGGGGACCGCGGATCGGACCCGCAGCTCAAGACCAGGAGCACGGCGAGGAAAAAACGAGACGGATGTCGTGTAACCACATCGCGCGCTATCGCTACGGCTCTGCTACGTCAACCTTGGCGTCCGTGAGCGGTCCGCCGCCATAAGCGCAGCGGGCTCGAGCGCGTCTCATCGACCCGTAGCTCGTCGTAGCCTTCAGGGACGTCCCCGCCGAAGCCGTTGTAGGTCAGCACAAAGGTGCCGAGCGGCGCTTCGCGCAAGAGCCGCTCGACCGCGGCGACGTCGCGCGCGTGTCGTTCCGGACTGAGCTCCACCTCGGCATCGAGCTGCTCCTCGACCGCGTACCAATTCTCACCAAAGGGATTGAAGAGGTAATACGCGTCGGCTCGCAGCTCCGCTAAGTCGACCAAGGTCCCATGCACGAACTCGACCTTGTCCGCGATGGCGAGGGTCTCAGCCAGCGCCCTAGCGGCGATCACCAGCGCCAGCCGATGTTCGAGTCCCACGTAGCTTGCCGTGCCCGCGAGCGCCGCAGCCACGCAGAACTTCCCTGCCCCCGAGCCGATGTCGACCACCCGCTGAACGCCTAACGCGTCGAACCATTCGGCAGCGCGCGCCGCTACCGCGAGCGGCGTCCAATATTGGCTGGAGACGATGCGCAGTTCAGTTGGTAGCAACAGATCGAAGTCGCGGTCGTCAACCGGCTGTCCGGCGCGCAACGCCTCGGCGATTGAGCTCGGAATAGGCGCGGCCCTCGGACTGCCCGTTCGTTTGCTGCGGGGCAGCAGATTGAGGGTGCGCTGCGTCACTTCACTCAACGCTGAAGCTGACGGCTGGCCCTTGGAAAGTACCGCCATCGGGAACGACCTTGTTGGTCTCGAAGATGGCGTTCAGCACGCTGACCGAGAGCGGCCCCGGCTTCGACGCGAGGGCGTCCCAGGCCGCTTGCGTGGGCGTGTGTTCGAGATTGAGCGTGAAGACGCGGTGGACCTCGGCACCGTTTGCGTCCTCGATCACCAGCAAGTAGCCGCGCCCGTTGACGGGCGTTCCGTGCGCATAGGCGGGCTGAGCAGCCGCAAGCGCACCGAGCAGCGAGCTGGCCACGCTTGGTTTGGCCCACGCAGGTAGCGGCAGCGCCGGCGATTGCGTGAAGCCGAAGCGCTCGGGCGCAGGCGCGAACAGCGCGCCAGTTGCCTCCGGCCCGACCCGCCAAGCAAAGGTCGGCGCACTCGACTTGGCCAGCACGTCGCCTTCGATCGGGCTCGTTAGATAGGCGGCCTCGTCGGCGTTATCGACCGGGGCAGCAGCGAGCAGCGCCTCGAGTGCTTCATCGGTGGCCTCGGCCTCGTAAATCACGTCCGCGGTGCCCGAAGCCCCCGAACCGCCGCTACCCGAAGAGCCGTCATCACTACACGCAGCGAGCGCAAACGACGAAAGCGCTGCAAGCACGAAACCGGCGTATTTCAAGGACTTCATGGTCGACTCCAAGGGTTGGACAAAGCGGGATTGGTGGTGAAGGTCGTGTCAGTGAGGCTCTCGAGGAAGGCGATCAGATCCGCGCGCTCGGACGGGCTCAGCGTAAAGCCGTTGACGAACTCACTCTTGAACGGGTTCTCGCTACCAACGCCAGCGTTGGGACCACTCTCGATCGTCCGCCCGCCGGCTGCGTAATGGTCGACCACCGCGTCCAACGTGGCGATGCTGCCGTCATGCATGTAGGGCGCGGTCAATGCGATATTGCGCAGGGTTGGCGCGCGAAAGCGCCCCATGTCGGAGGGGACGCCGGTGAGTTCGAACACGCCGGTGTTGTCCGCCGGGTACGCCCCGTTGCCGCCGAGGTTGTACAGGCCGGTGTTGTGAAACATCGTCTCGTCGAAGACCGTCCCTTCGTGCGAGACCGAGTCGGAGAAGTTGAACCCACCGTGGCAGTGGAAGCACTCGAGGTCCTCCGAGAAGAACAAGGTCCGGCCGCGCTTGGCTGCTTCGCTTAGCGCGTCGGGATCACCGCCGTAGGCGTAGCGGTCATACGGCGAGTCATAGGAGAGCAGGACGCGCTGAAAGGACGCGAGCGACTTGGCCACGCCGTCCAGCGAAACCGGCTCGGGTTGCTCGGGAAACGCCGCCTCGAATAGCTCGACGTAAGTTGCGTCTGCCTCGAGCCGCGCCAAAAGCTCTTGCTCCTGGCCCGAAAATCCAAGCTCCACCGGGAACTCCCCGAACAACGGCACGAGAGCCTGGGCCTCCAGCCGAACGAGCGCTGGGTTCGCCCAAGCAAGCGTGGTCAGGTAGGCAACGTTGGTGAGGCTCATCGGCCCGCGCGGATGCAGCTCCCCCGTCGAACCGAGGCCCTGCGCTCGCCCATCGCTGAAGGCGAGCGCTTGCTGATGACAGGTCGCGCACGACTGCGTCTCATTGAGCGAAAGCCGTTCGTCGTAGAAGAGATGCCGCCCGAGCTCGACCTTCTCCAACGACATCGGGTTGTCCTCGGGCACCTTGGGTTTGGGCACGCCCGCAGGCAGGTTCCAGTCGAAGGACGCGCCCCCCGCCGCGCCCTCCCCGCCTACGCCACCACCTCCCGCAGCGAGACCACCAGCACCGCCTGCGACCGCCTGCGCCCCTGCACCACCGGTCCCGGCGCTCGCATCATCCCCGCACGCCGAAAGCCCGAGCACGAGGATGAAGGCAAGTGAGACGTCGGAAACGCGAGACCGCGCGGAGCAGGCTGGAGCGAGCATGGTCTCAGTTTGCCACAGAGAAGAGCGTCTGCTGCGCTGGGTCGAGGCTGCCGTCGGCGATATTGATCCCGAGGTTAGCGAAGATCGGCTCACACTCCGGGTCCGCCATGCCCGACATACAACCTGGTGCCCCTCCGGCGTCGGGCCCAGCGAGATTGGACGCTGCCACGACTGCGCCGTAGTCCACAGCGATCACGTCGGTGCTCGGATCAAACCCGTTGAGCGTGATCTGCGTAACGTTCTCCCGCGAGCACATCGTGGTACCGCCGGTCGCCGGGTCCCCATCACAGCCGGTGCTCCCGAGGTGTAGGTTGAAGGAGCTCGCTGCGGCGGACGGTACGAAGTCGGCGCGCAGGAACTTGTAACCGCCCTGCCAACTCCAAAACAGCGCGCTCAGGTTGAGCGGCGAGGGAGCAACCGCGCTGGCGGCGTGGTTGAGGTCGAACGGCACACCAAGCTTGAAGCGGATCCCGTCCGCGGTGAAGCCGCCCGGGATCTGTCCGCGGACGATGAAGTTGGTCTCGAAGGTGCCGTTGGCGCAGGCGCCCGACTTGTTCTCGAAATCCAGAAGTACGACGTTCTCGTATTGCCAAACGCCATCCTGAATCAGCTCGACAGGGACGGCCTGCGCACCCGAGAGCAGCTCGACGTCGTGCAGATAGAAGCGGAAGTCGCTGAGTTCTCCGCTCGCCATCCCGCTGCCAACGTTTTCGTAGGTCGTACCGCAAACGAAGTCGGCGCCGTCGATCTTGCCGGTGAACTCGATCTCGATGTCTTGCGTTCCGGCGCCGCCTGCACCGCCCTCGCCGCCTACGCCACCGCCACTGCCACCAGCGCCGCCCTCAGCACCGGCGCCACCGTCTCCGCCTGCGCCGCCGTCCCCGCCTGCTCCGGCCGTACCACCGTCACCGCCCGAGCCACCGCCCGAGGTCGAATCATCGCCGCAGCCGACGAGCAGCAGCGCTGCCAGAGAGAAAGCACCCACGATCGATCGCATAAGACCTCCAAACAAGGGACTGGATCCGGCGCACTTTAGGCCTGCCTTCGACAGGTGGCCATGCGACCGAGTGACGCAGCGACTGTGGAGTAGCACGCCTGCGTACGGCCGCTAGCCGTCAAAGCGCGTAAGCGTGAGGCCTTGCGTATCACCCAAGCAAATCTAAGTTGGCCCAACGAGCGCCTTCACCCATCCGTCGTCATGGCGCTCTCGGTGCTGCCATGAAAAACCAACTGAAGACTCTGCTGCTACTCGGTGTGCTCACGTCGATCTTGGTCGGCGCCGGCTCCT
>CAITIQ010000471.1 GCA_903892415.1 uncultured delta proteobacterium
CAGTAGTTGAGCGACTCGCCGCAGCCACATTCCTTGGCGGAAGCAGCGGCCAAGGTGTCACAGGAGTAGGTCCCTGCGTCGGCGCCGCTCACGATCTCGTAGTTGGTCGTGGTCTGAGCATCGAAGGCGCACACCTTGATGCTCTTGGCCGGGTCCGACTCCCAATACGGCAACACCTCGACGTAGCCCTCCTGGAAGAAGGGACCCACGGCGTCGCTGCCAGCTGGTTCCGCGATCGGCATTCCGCTCGCGTCGTAGCCGAGCTGGGCCTGCGGCTTGTTCTGGCACATGTGGGTGCCGTCCCCGCCGCGGAAGGCTTTGCGTTTACCGACGGAGCTAACCCCGTGAAGCTTCTCCCCGTCGATGGTGACGGTGGTCAAGCCAAAGCCAACCTCGGTGATCTGCACGCTGGGGTTGGTCCAAAGCAGCCCCTCGTGATAGCGGCGCAGCTGGCCTCGCAGCTCTTCCGAAGCGAGGTACTGATCGAGCAAGGCATCGGGGAGCTCGTCGCTGCTGCCGAGGGCCTCGTAGTCCTCGAGCGACGGCACCACGCCGCGCAGATCGAGGGAGAGCCGCCTGAGCTGTCGTTCGATGGGCAACTCCGGGCCCACCGTTTCAAACTCCTCTTGCGTGCAAAGGTGGCCGCCTTGATCCGGCGCTCCTCCCAAAGCGAACTGTGGGAGCAACATGGCGGAAAGCAGAAGCCCGTAGGAAAGCTGTCGCGCGCTCATTGGCGCTCCGAGTAGAGCTTGCTGTTACCGCGGAGGCAAGGCTGCCCCGCTCGAGATACGAAGCTCGAGACACAAAAGCTGCGAGGCGGAGATTCGGCTAAGCTGGCGCCTGCGATGGTGCTCCGAAGACTTTGTCCGCTGGTATTGCTCGTGGCGTGCGGTGACGACACCATCGTCGAGCCGCCGCCGCCCTCCGAGAAGGAGCTGTTGACGGTCGCGGAGGGCGAACCGATGCCCGCTGTCGAAACGGAGTTCATCGGGGCAACGCTGCCGGCCAACGCAACGGCGGTCGGCGCACTCGGGAATCAAGTGATCGTTGGCACCACGGTGGGCGCGCACGCAGGTCTTTTCGTGCCGGGGAGCCAGGGGGCGGCCGGTTCGATCGACACGCTCGCGCTCGGCCCGGCCGAGGCGCGGGTGAACGCGCTCGCTTCCTTTCAAGCGGGCCTGCTGGTGTTCATGCCCGGCAGCGTCGGGTTTACGAGCGGCGCTCCGGTGGAAGCACTCGCCGACGCCGAACCGCTCGCAGGTCTCGGAGTGACCGAGGTGACCTCCCGCAAGCTCGCCTCCGAAGGCGCGAGCCACATGCTGATCGCCGACAGCGCGGCGTTCGAGTTCGACGGTGAAGAGCTTTTGGACTGGAGCATCCCCGGAGAGACGGGCGCGCCCACGGCAGCCGTGGCTCGCGAGGACCTGCTGCTGATCGCCTACGGCGAGCGGCTGTACGAGATCGATCGCGAAAGTAAGACGGGCGTCGCTGTCGAGCTCGAGGTCGGGCGAGTGAACGCCATCGCTTGTGAGAGTTCCTCGTGCGATGAGAGCTCGACGCTGTTCCTCGCCACCGAGCGCGGGCTGTGCGTCCGTCATTCGGCGGAGGCCTACACGCTCTACACTTTGACGAACTCGGCCGACGAGGGCACGTCGGTGCGCGGCTTTGCCTTGGATACCGTTTCGCAGCGGCTCTACGCGTGGTCGGATAGCGCGCTGCTGCAGGTGACGAGTGACGCCATCCCCCGAAAGATCGCCTCGCTCGAACCCGCCTCGTTGCCACGGGTGGGGGCGGTTGATGCGGCGGGTGACCTCTGGCTCGCGAGCGGTACGACGCTCTCGCGCTACGAGACCGGCGTGCCCTTGTCCTTCGCCACCGACGTCCTGCCGATCATGTCGGCCTACTGTGCGTCGTGTCACAAGGCGGGGATCAAAGGCGCACCGCCGATCGATTTCGAGGACTACGGGGTGGCCAAATCCAAGAGCGACCGCATCGTGGCGCGCATGGCCGACGGAACGATGCCTCCGGCTGGCTCCGCAGCGGTTCCTGCGGACAAGTTCAAGGTCGTCCAGCTTTGGGCGGCCGAACCTTCGCCTTAGCTCGTTTCGGCGGCTCGGCGACGGTAAGCCAGGCGTGGCCGCGGGGTGAAACCTCGTAGCCAACCTCGAAGCTTTGTGTGAGGCCGAGCTTCTTGAGCTTGACCACCCGGGCTTTGAATTCGGGCGTGGGAAGATCGAAGTGTGGTGCCAACTTCGAGGCCGCGACGCGCGGATGTTCGCGGATCAAGAGCAAGGTGCGCAGGGTCCACGGCTCGCTGCTATCCAACTTCGCCACCGCTTTCTCGAGCTCGCGTCGCGCGTCTTCGCTGAGGCTGGCTTCGAGTGCGGTCTCCACGCGGTCGCCATCTCCGCCGTAGTGGAGCTCCACCCGATACACCGTTGCCTCTGGCGGCAGCGGCTCCGGGGCCGCCTCTAGCATGTAGGCCAGGAGCTCGGCCTTCGACGCAAATCCGGAGCGACGTGCATCTTCCGCGCTGATCTCGGCGACCGTGACTTGCGCGAGCGCGTCCACCTCGAGCACGCCGATCGGGTGGCAGCGATAGCGCCCCGCCGGTCGCACGAGCGGCTTTTTCCAACGACGAAAGGTGAGCGTGACCGAGCCGTCGCGGAGCCCTGCGTGAAAACGCTTCTGGAACAGCAGCATCGCTCGCGAAGTTAGCGGTAAAGCGCTCGCAGCTGACGGACTTCGTGATGGCGTGCGCCGCTGGTGCGACACTGCGGTGGTGGAGCCCGATTCATCCCGCCTCGTCGAGAGCGCGCTGCCCATCGATCTAGAGCTGAGCTTGGGACCGCTGTGTCGCGGCAGTCATGACCCGGTGATGCGCAGGCGCGCCAAGAACGAATTCGTCCGCGCCATTCGCACGAGCGAAGGGCCGGTCACGCTGCGCTTCGTTCAGCGTTCGGCGACCACCGTTCACGTGGAGGCGTTTGGTCCTGGGCACCTCTTCGCGATCGAACATTGTCCGGACTTCGTCGGCGCCAACGACTCGCTCGAGGGGTTTGAACCAAGCGGGCCGGTGGCAGACCTGCACCGGCGCTTCGCTGGGTTGCGCATGATTCGCTCGCGGACGCTGTTCCAGAACCTGCTCGTCTCGGTCTTGGAGCAGAAGGTGCACGGCAAAGATGCGTTCATGAGCTACCGGGCGATCGTGCGTGAGCTCGGTGAGCCAGCTCCCGGGCCCTTCGAGCTGTGGTTGACCCCCGAGCCCGCGCTGCTCGGGACCCAGCCGTCGTTTCGCATGCGCGAGTTCGGCGTCGATGCAAAACGAAGCTCCGCGCTGCAGTTTGCAGCCAGACGCGCGGCCCGGCTCGAGAAGCTTTGCGAAGGCCCGGTCGCGGAGGCCCACCGCTATCTGCGCGCGATGCCTGGCATCGGCGTTTGGACGGCGGCGGAGGTCTTGAGACCGACGATGGGCGATGCCGACGCCGTCTCGGTGGGAGACTTCCACGTGCCCAACATGGTTGCGTGGCACCTCGCGGGCGAAGCACGCGCCGACGACGCTCGCATGCTGGAGCTGCTCGAGCCGTTCAGTGGACATCGCGGTCGGGTGGTGGCGCTGCTGGGCGCGCTTGGTCAGGGGGCTCCGAAGTTCGGGCCAAGGTCTGGTCTGCGGCCCTTCGTCGCTGGCGCGATTCGGCCTTTTCGCAAGGGATCTTGGTGAGCCGCGCGAGCGCTTGCATGAGGACTTATTGAAGCGACAACGCTGTTCGCCGGAAACTGGACAGACTCGTAGGTACTGATTAGACAGACAGGCATGAACAAAGCACTGAACGCACTGAACACGACGACTGAACGCCAGGTGTTGGTGATGCTCTTCGACTTTGCGCGACGGGACGTTCACGCCACGGTGATTCGGCTCGTGCAAGCCATCGGCAGCGACCGTCAATCGGTGGAGGCCGCTCTCGAGCGCCTTGATGCGCACGGCCTGGTGGACCGCGAGAAGGTTCGCCTTTCGATGCAGGGCCTGGCGACGGCGATGTTTCTCGGTGCGCCGGTGCTCCAGCGCAAGTCGAGCGGCGCGCCCAAGGTTGCTACCAAGCGCGCCGCTTGAAGGCAGCGCGTTGGGGCTCGAACGGCGAAGGCGCAGTTCAGGGATTGACGGGGCCAGGTCGACCCAGCACAGCCATTGGATGCGCGCTTCGTTCTGCGTCTTGGCTCTCCTCGGGACTCTTGCATGCGGTAGCGAAAGCACTTCGACTTCGGCCGCCACGGGCGCTGAAGCAGGCGGTGGCAGTGGTGGAGCGCTGGCCGGTGGCGGCGGAGAAGGTACTGGCGGCGCCCCCGCAGACCCGTCGATCCGCGTGCTCACCTGGAATCTCGAGCACTTCCCCAAAACCGAGAACACCGTCGCAGGCATCGTCTCGGTGCTCGAGCAAACCAAGCCCGACATCGTCGGGGTCCAGGAGATCGACGATCTCTCGCAGTGGGAACAACTCGATCAGACGTTGTCGGAGTACGGGGCGATCACGGCCTCCTCGGGTGACGGCTTTGCTCGCGTTGGCCTGCTCTACCGCCAAGCTCGGGTGAACCTTGGGGAAGTGGAGACGCTGTTCGCCAACGATTCGTATGCGTTCCCTCGGCCTGTGCTCAAAGCGCGGGTCCGGTCCGTAGAGAATCCGGAGCATGATTTTGTGTTTGGGGTCGTGCATCTGAAGGCCACGCTCGACGATGAGAGTCTGGCGCGACGGCGTGACGCCTGTGAGAAGCTGGACCTCTGGGTGCGCACTGCAGCTCAGAACGGGGTGGACTCTGAGTTCGTCATTGCTGGAGACTGGAATGACCAGCTCACTGACAGCGCCCAGTACAACGCCTTCGGTCCGCTGCTCACCCTGGAAGGGAGCAGCTTCCTCACCTTGCCCCTCGAACAACAAGGCGCTTTCAGCTACCTGCCGTTCGAAAGCTTCATCGACCACGTCTTCGTCTTCGGCGACCCGACGCTCGGAACCTCCGACGCCCAAGTCGTAGCGGCCGATGAGTTTGTGCCGTTATACGAGGCCAACGTTTCGGACCACCTTCCGGTGTTGGCCACCTTGCGCTTTGCGCCCTGACCTTTACTCGATTCCGCGCCGCGTCTTCGCCAGATCCCGCGCCAAACAGTCGATTACGATGGTGTCGGCTAGTTGGACCTCGGTGTCGCGTCGCACCCGCTCGTAGCTCTCGGTCCCTTCGCGCTTCAGGCTGGTGACCCGTACGCCGTGGTCTTCCTCGAACTCGCTGACGAGTTGCGACTTCGACCCTTGGCGGACCACCAACTCGATCACCACGTGAACGTCGCTGCCGATCTCGTAGACGCTGCGCACGCCCTGTTCGGTGGCTTGCAGCGCTACCAAAGGAGCGGCCAGCGCGCTGGTCGAGAAGGTCTCGTCGAGATCGAGCACCCCCCCGACCTTGGTGGCCAAGCCCTGATCGAACATGCGCAAAACCACGCGGATCGACTTGTTGACCTTCTTGGCGTCGATGGCGACCTCGAGATTCACGAGGTCGTTGTCGGTGGCACATACGACGGCGCGCGCGTGCTCGATGCCTGCCTGCAGGAGGAGATCGTCGCGACGCGCATCCCCTTGAATCACCGGAATTCCCATCGCCCGCACATGCTCGAGGAAGCTCTCGTCCTTTGCCTCGATGGCAACGATCGGTCGACCAAGCTGTTGAAGCGCTTGCACCACGCGGTACCCGACATGACCGAGTCCGCACACCACGACGTGATCTTTCATTCTGGCACTCATGATTCTGACCCACAGCGCCCGGCGCTCGTCCCCATCGAGCAGTGAGGCTCCCACTTTGACGACGCCCTCGGCGATGGCGATTGTGCCAACCAGCGGGGTGATCCAAAAGATCGCCCGCGCGACCGGGGCTGCTGGCAATGGCGCCGTCGGTTGGAAGAAGACCTGCATGTACATGGCGTACAGCTCTTCTCCGAAGGTGCGCGTTGGCTCGCCGACCCGATGCATGTCCCACTGCACGACGATGGCCGCGAGCAAGGTGTAGAGCACGATCACAAGAATGGGCGGCAATAACCGCTTGGCGACATGAGCGAGCACCAGCAAGGTGACCGCTCGCGGCTCATTCAGGTCGGAGCTTGATCGTGCCATGGCCTGCGACTCTGGACGACGAACTCAGCTCGTGACCGAACCTTGTGCCGAGTTCTCGACGCCAAGCAATGCGTCCAGCTGACCGTCCTTGTCCTTTTTCACCAGCTCGTCGAAGCTGCCCAAATAGACCCCGCGAACGTAGACGTAGGGCGTCTTGTAGCTCTTGGTCTCACGGATCAACCGCTGCTCGAAGCCGCGGTGGTCTTCATCGTCGATGTCGATCATCCGCGCGGCCAGCGACTTCTGTTGGATCAAACGCACGGCCATCCCGCTGCGGTCGCAGCTGCGTTTGCCGTAGATCTGCACTGCCAGCCCAGGATCGCCCAGCGGCTTCTCCTCGGTTACAGCGACGACCGGAGCGGCCGCAAACGGGTCCGTCGGAGTGAGCGGCGCCGGAATGTCGGCGAGGCGTCGACGGGGCTGTTTGCGGAAACGATCCATCGCTACATCGGCCCGCGTCACCAAGCTGTCTACGACGTCCACCCAATCGCGCTTCGGCATGGCAGCGCAGTACCATCGCAGATGCCTCCGGGGAAGCGCGCTCAGTCGTTCCAGCGCACGAGGGCACGACAAAGCGGAGCGCCCGTAGAGACGCAGCCGACCCGCTCGACCACCACATTTCTTGCGCCCATGGCCTGGAAGGTGGCGCGCATCGTCTCGGTGGTGACGACGCAAAGCCAGGGGTGGTGGCCGGGCCAGTCTTGGATCGTCGAGTCTGCGAGCCCGGCCGAGGAAATGACGATCTTCCGTATGCCGGTGCTGTGCAGCATGTTCCACGCGCGCTGGATGTGGCGCGCGTAGAGTTTGGGACTTGCGACCATGCGAAAGAGGTACTGGTAGATGCCGCGCGTGAGCTTCGCGACCGCTGCTTCGCTGGCCTCGGCGATCAGCTTGTGCATCTCCTGCGGGCATTCCTCCGCCATGGTGTCGAGCACGGCGTGAATCAGCTTCACCGGGTACCAGTCGGTGCCAACCAAGCCCAACGCTGGCCGATCGAACCACACGAGATCGGCGGTTCCGGCAGGAAGCCTAGCGCGCAGCCCGTGGTAGTAGCCGGTTCCGCGGTGCTTCTCGTACCAGAGCAGAAACTCGCGCACCGTCGCGCCCTTCATCGCGGGGGCTGGCCCGCTAGCCAGCGAGCCTGACCCGTTCGGGTCGTCGGCATGGCGCATGGCTGTAGCATAGGCCTCTCCGTTCGGTTCGTCAGGCAGATCCTTGCTCGCGCCAATCCTCCCGCAGAGGAACACGATCCCTCGGTTCCGAGGTACCCTGCCCGTCAAAGGAGGTTTCTTGGAGATTGTCTTCGTTCGCCACGGTCAGCCGGAGTGGATCGCGGACGGCAGGCCCCAGATGGACCCGAGGCTCACCGAGCTGGGGAGGGTCCAATCACAGAGGGTGGCCGAGCGGCTCGCGAAGCGCGGCGCCAATCATTTTTGGACCTCGCCGGCAAGGCGCGCTCGCGAGACGGCCGAGCCTTTCGCCGAGCGCATGGGCAGTGCTGCGAAGGTGGTCGAGGATTTGGTCGAGCTGAAGTTGCCGGACTGGTCCGACCGTGAGCCCAACGTGATCGCCGAGACGTTCCTAAAAGCCCGTTCGCGGCCGCCCAAGGCTTGGTGGCAGGGGATGCCCGGGGGCGAGGACTTCGCGACCTTTCAGGCTCGCGTGCGCAAGGCGTTGCTCACGCAGTTGGAGGGGCTCGGCGTGAAGCTCGTGGACGAGGAGCACTCGCTATTCCACGTGCCCCCGGATCTTGGCCGCGTCGTGGTGTTCGGCCACGGCGGGACGAACAGCGTCGCCATGACTGTGCTTCTTGGCGTTCCGAGCGTGCCTTGGGAGTGGGAACGGTTCATGCTCCATCACACCGGGATCCTTCGGCTCAAGGCCGTGCCCATCGGGCCGGCCCACATCTTCAGTGTGCGCGCGTTCAATGACTGTGAACACCTCGAGAAAGCCCAAAGAACTGCTTAGCCATCGCTTGATTGCCAGCGCGCTGCTCGCCTCGACCAGCGGTTGTCAGGCTTTTTTTCCGTTGCCCAGCGACGTCGAACTCGATGAGACGCTGGCGCCGGTCGTCACCGTGGCGAAGGTTCAAGGGGAGCCCTTCACCGAGGGCGAGGTAATCATCGCCAAGGTGCTGGTGGAGGACGTATCGGTAGGAACGGCCTCCATCCGTGTGGGCAAGAAGTGCCTGCTCGACGGCAAGCCAACCTTGCCGCTAGACGGGGCAGGGGACTTGGGCGGCATCCTCGCTGTGTTTTCGGATTCCTCGGCGGCCACCCGGGGCTTCATCGACCTCGAGACCGGCGGTGCGCTCGAGAGCCGCTGGGACTTTGACTACGACGAAAAGCGCCTATTGGTTGAAACGGACTTTGCTCCGGGTGGTTTTCGCATGCACCAGCGTCGCGAGGTTGCTGGGCAAAAGCCGCGTAACAGCGTCAAGCGGGTGGAGCTGAAGACCGAGCAAACGCCGCATGACGGTCACTCGCTGCTAGGCTTTCTGCGCCGTTGGGACGCCGAGGAGGGAACGCAGGGGTTTGCCTACGTGTTCGCCGGCCGCTACCTGATGCGGATCGATATGGGCATCACCGGTCGTGAGACGATTCGAACGGTGTTGGGGGATCAGGAAGCCATCCGCATCGACGGTGTGGGCGCCAAGCTCTCCGAAAAAACGCTCCAGCCGCAGCCCGGAACTCGGGCCATGCCCTTCGTGTTCTGGTTCTCGGCGGATGAGCGGCGTGTGCCGTTGCGGATCGAGGTCGAGAGCGATCTCGGCGCGCTGACGTTGGAGCTCAGCAAGTACGAAGTGGTTCCGCCAGCGCAGGGGGACGCGCAGCCCTGCGATGGGCGCGTCGACAAGGTTGAGCTCGCCAAGGCCAAAGCCCCGCGGCCGAAGCGATCCGACGGCAAAGTCCCTAGGTTCCGCCGCTCTCCGAGCGAGCCGCCGTTCGGTCGGGACAAGGCCAAACCCAAGGACCCGACGCCTCTTCCCGCGAAGCCGTCGGCGTCTCCGGCGAAGTGAAGAAGAAAGCTCCGGCATCGTCTTCGGGCACGGCGCTCGCTAGCTTCAGTGCGCCGGTACAAGCTTGGTTTTCCGCCTCCTTCGCGGCGCCGACGCACGCGCAGACGCTCGGCTTGCCAGTGATCGCGAGCGGAGCGTCCACCCTGCTATTGGCGCCGACAGGCTCGGGCAAAACGTTGACCGCCTTCCTCTCGGCGCTGGACAAGCTGATGTTCCACGGCGCGCAAGCGGATGCTCAGCCAGGCGATGTGAGCGTGCTCTACGTCTCGCCGCTGAAGGCGCTGGCGGTGGACATCGAGAAGAACCTGCGTGCCCCTTTGATCGGCATTGCTCACGCGGCCAAACGGCTGAACGTGCCTTTCCGCGAGCCGTCGATCTTCGTGCGCTCGGGCGATACGCACGCGAGCGAGCGCCGCGCATTTCAGCGCAGCGGCGCTGATATCGTGATCACCACGCCGGAGTCGTTGTACCTGATGCTGACCTCCGAAGTCGCGCGGCGCTTTGCGCGCGTGGAGACGGTCATCATCGATGAAATCCATGTGATGGCCGGCACCAAGCGGGGCAGCCATTTGTTCGTATCGTTGGAACGGCTGGAGGCGCTTCGGAGCTCGGGTAAGCCGCTGCAGCGGATCGGGCTCTCGGCGACGGTGCGACCGCTCGAGCCGGTTGCACACGCCCTGGCCGGGCTCTCGCTCACCGGCGAGCCACGGCCGGTGACCATCATCGATGCAGGCACGCGTCGCGCGCTCGAGCTTTCGATCGAGGTGCCGGCCCGCGACATGAAGAACCTCTCGGAGCGTGACGTGGGGCCAGGCTCGGCTGCCCCTTCGCTCGACGTTCCCGGCGGTGAGCCGCGCAAAGGCGGCTCGATCTGGCCTACGATCTACCCGCGGCTCGTCGCGCTGATTCAGCAACATCGGACCACGCTGGTCTTCGTCAACAACCGCCGGCTCGCCGAGCGGCTGGCACAAGCCATCAACGAGCTTGCCGAACAAGAGCTCGCGTTGGCGCACCACGGATCGATCGCTCACGAACGACGAGCTTTCATCGAAGACCGTCTCAAGCGCGGGGACGTTCGCGCCATCATCGCGACAAGCTCGCTCGAACTCGGCATCGACATGGGCACGATCGATCTGGTCGTGCAGATCGAAGCGCCGCCCACGGTTTCTGCGGGGCTGCAACGCGTTGGTCGCGCCGGTCACAACGTCGCGAGCGTGTCGCGCGGGGTGATCATCCCGAAGTTCCGCGGGGACCTGCTGGCCTCCGCCGCCACCGTCTTGGCGATGAAGAACGGTGAGGTCGAGCAGACGCGCATCCCAGAAAATCCGCTGGATATCCTCGCGCAGCAGGTGGTGGCGATCGTGGCCGAGCGGTCGATCTCGTACGACGATCTGGGGGCGCTGGTGCGCGGCGCCTATCCCTTCCGGGCGCTGCCGAAGTCGGCCTTCGACGGCGTGCTCGACATGCTCACCGGGCGCTACCCATCGCACGAGTTCAGCGAGCTTTCGCCGCGCATCAACTGGGACCGGGTGAGCAATGTGCTCTCCGGCCGGCGCTCCTCCAAGCGCTTGGCGATCATCTCGGGCGGCACCATCCCGGACCGCGGCCTGTTCGGCGTCTTCCTCGACGGGGCGGAGAAGCCGATCCGCATCGGCGAGCTGGACGAGGAGATGGTGTTCGAATCTCGCGTCGGGGAGATCTTCCTCTTGGGCGCGTCATCCTGGCGCATCACCGAGATCACGAACGACAGGGTGCTCGCTTTGCCGGCGCCGGGCGAGGCCGGGAAGATGCCGTTTTGGCGCGGGGATCGCGCCTCACGTCCGTTCGAATTGGGGCTCAAGATCGGCGCGCTGGCACGCACGCTGTCTGGGCTCAGTCGCGAACGTGCGTTGGCCTTGCTCGAGAAGGAGCACGGCATGGACGAGAACGCCCGCGAAAATTTGGTGCGCCTCGTCGAGGAGCAGAAGGCCGCAACTGGAGAGCTGCCCAGCGACAAGACCATCGTGATCGAGCGCTTCCTTGATGAACTCGGTGATCAACGGATCTGCGTGCTCTGTCCCTTCGGTTCGCGCATCTTGGCGCCCTGGGCGATGGCCATTCGCTCGCGCTTGGCGGCCGAATCTGCGCTCGATGTGGACGTCATCTACAGTGACGACGGCATCATCTTCCGCATCGCCGACGTCGACTCGGCACCACCTCCGCTGTCTCTGATCCCGTCGCCAAGCGAGGTGGAAGGCGAACTCGAACACGGGCTCTCCTCGACGGCGCTGTTTGCTGCGCGGTTCCGCGAAAACGCAGCACGCTCTCTGCTTTTGCCGAAGAAGAGTCCGCAGAAGCGCATGCCGCTATGGGCGCAGCGTCGGCGTTCGGCGGAGCTGCTCGCGGTGGCCGCAAACTACCCGTCGTTCCCGCTTTTGCTCGAGACCTACCGCGAGTGCATGAAGGACATCTTCGATGTGCCCGCGTTGCTCGAGGTGCTGAGCGGCGTCGAGTCGCGCGCCATCCGCGTGGTGCAGGTCGATACCGAGGTGCCCTCTCCGCTCGCTGCCTCGCTGCTTTTTTCGTACGTGGCGAACTTCATGTACGAGGGGGACTCGCCGCTCGCGGAGCGTCGGGCCCAGGCGTTGACGCTCGATCCAGACCGTCTGCGCGAGCTGCTCGGCGAAGTCGAGCTGGCCGAGCTGCTGGATGCGCAGGCGCTGGACGAGGTGTCGCTTGCGGCCGCTGGTAGCCGACTGTGCGCCAACGCCGATCACGTGCACGACCTGCTGCTCAGCGTTGGAGACCGCAGTGAGGCCGAGCTCGTCGCGCGGCTGCTCGAGCCTGGTGGCTGGCCCGCGTTGCGGCAAGAGCTGCTGGTCTCGCGACGCGCGGTGCTGGTGCGGATCGCGTCGGAGGAGCGCTGGATCGCGATCGAGGACGCCGCTGCGTATCGCGATGCTCTGGGCGTGGTTCCGCCGCCAGGGATTCCTCAATCGTTGCTGCTGCCTGTTGAGCACGCGCTGCGCGGCTTGCTTCAACGTTACGCGCGAACACACGGCCCGTTCTCGGTGCAGGACGTTGAACACCGTTTTGGCGTTGGGTCGGAGGAGCTCCTGCTCGCGCTCGAACAGCTGGTCACCGCCGGCCGCGTCGTGCGTGGGCGCTTCCGAACCGCGGGCGCGGCCATCGAGTTCGTCGACCGTGACATCTTGCGCGCGATCAAGCGCAAGAGCCTGGCCAAGCTCCGCCGCGAGGTCGAGCCAGTGCCCGCTGAGGCGCTCGCGCGCTTCTCGGTTCTTCACCATGAGCTGGCCAGCCCGCGCCGCGGTCTCGATGCTGTGCTGACGACCATCGAGCGACTCGAGGGTTTGGCGTTGCCGGCCAGCGTTTGGTTCGACGATCTATTCCCGAGTCGGGTGCGCGGCTTCAGCCCTTCGATGCTTGACGAACTTTGCCTCGCAGGCGAGGTCACCTGGCGTGGTGTTGCGCCGCTCGGGGACTCGGATGGGCGGGTGGCCTTTTTCATCGCCGATCGACTTGGTCTGTTGGCCCAGCCGGCAAAAGAGGTCCCGGGCGAACTCGCGCGGCGGGTGCTTGCAACGGTGGAACAGCGAGGTGCGCTGTTCTTTCATCAATTGCTCGAGCAGGTCGGCGGCTTTCCCAACGACGTCCTCGACAGCGTTTGGGAGTTGGTGTTCGCAGGCTGGCTAACCAATGATTCGACGGTGCCGCTGCGCTCGCGCTTCGACAAGGCGCACAGTGCCCAGCGTCCGCAGCGCTTTCGCTCACGCCGTAAGTCTTTGCCAGGGAGCGAGGGGCGCTTTTCGCTGATGGCCCAACCAGCTGCGAACGACCCAACGGCGCGTCTGCAGGCGCTGACCACCGTCTTGCTCGAACGCCACGGTGTGCTTACCCGCGACAACCTCGAGATGGAGTCGGTCGTCGGCGGGTTCAGCGCGGTGTACCCGGTGCTCCGTGCGATGGAGGAGGCAGGCCGAGTTCGGCGCGGCTACTTCGTCGAGGGGTTGGGCGCAGCCCAGTTTGCGAACCCGTCGATCGCCGAGCGACTGCGTTCTTGTCGCGAGCCGAGCGATGAGCCTGTGACCATCGTGCTCTCGGCTTTGGACCCGGCAAACTTGTACGGCACACTGCTACCGTGGCCCGCGCGATCAGCGCAAGACCGGCTGATGCGCGCTGCAGGGTCCCACGTCGTGCTCGACGACGGCGCGTTGGCTGCGTACGTCGCGCGAGGAGCCCAGAGCGTCATCTGCTTTCCGCCGGAGGACGCCCGTGAAGGGCGGGCGTTTGCCGAACGGCTCGCGCGCACACTCGCGCGCTGGTCGATGGAGACCCGCCACGAACCGATGCACCTGAAGCTGCTGAACGGTGAGGATGCCGCCAAGAGCGCCTTAGCCGAGGGCTTTGTCGCAGGCGGTTTTGTGCGCTCTGGCACCGGCCTCTTGCTGCGCGCCGAGTCGAGGCGGGGCCCGCTTTCATCCGCGCGGCTTTCGGATTAAGCAGCGCTATGCGCGTTCTTTCCACCTGCCTGCTCGGTCTCTCGGTTGCTCTCTTTGCCTGTGGGGATGATTCCTCCTCGTCCGGCGGCTCTCCGGCAACGGGTGGCGGCGGTGAGTCGGCTGGCGGCGGCGGTCAGGGCGGTGAGTCGGTTGGCGGCGGCGGTCAGGGCGGAACGGGCGGCTCGGCTCAAGGCGGTGCAGCGCAGGGCGGTAGCGCGCAGGGCGGTTCCGCGCCGCTGTGCACCGGCCTTCCCACGGGGGAAGTGGCCGCGCTGGAGTTCTTTGATGGCTTCAACGGCAGTGAAGACGCTGCCTTCGATGGAACCGGCGGTCTCGTCGCTAAGAACGGTTCGTCCTTGGAGCGCGTGGACGCGGCGAAGGCTGTCACCACGGTCGCGCCGCTCACCTCGGCGGCCTACGGCTTGCGCTTCAACAGCGCCGGGGATCTGTTCGTTGCGCTGCCTCAGGCCGGTAAGATCGTGAAGGTGACCGCAGGCCAGGTCACCGACTTCAAGACCGGCCTCTCCGGCCCGAACGGCGTGCACGTGGACTCGGCTGGCAATGTCTGGGTGACCGAGTTCGGCGGTGGGCGGGTGATCAAACTGGATCCAGCCGGTGACTCCACCACCATCGCCTCGCAGCTCAATTCGCCCAACGGCGTAGTGTTGGACGAGACGCGCAATCTGCTGTTCTTCACCGGCTACAGCCAAGGTCGTCTGTTCAAGACCGATCCGGCGGGTGGAGCCGAGCCGATCGAGGTCGCCCAGATCGGTGGCGCGGCGCTGGATGGACTCACGCTGGATGCGTGCGGCAACGTGTACGCGGTCGATCAGGGTAACTCGCGGGTCTACCGGCTCGATCTCGACGCCGATGCGAATCTCGTCGGTGAGCCGGTGATGTTGGCTGAGCTCCCGCAAAACGTGGCGAACGTCCAGTTCGGCGTTGGGCCAGGCTGGAACACCACCAGCCTCTACGCCGCTGGTAATCCGGGTGTCGTCTATGAAATCCCGGTGGGCGTGGGCGCTCCGTAGCGATTGGTGTAGCGCTCCGGGCCGTTCTCTTGGGCGGTCGTCGGAGGAATACTGGTATGCGGGGCTGGGGTTCGGCTAGCCTCTGCCCCGCATGCATGTCCGTGTCTTCCTCGCTGGGGTTGCGTTCCTCGTTGGCTCGTCGGCTTGTGAATCGAGTCGTGCTCCACGCCGACTTGCAGACGGCAGCGACCCTCCCAACACGCCTTGTGACGCTTCGCGCGTTTGCAAGGTTTGGGGTTGGTGCGCCGAGCAGAACGGCGAATGTGTAGCGACGTCGAACGATCACTGCAGGGCTTCCGAGGCTTGTAAGAATGGTGGGCTTTGCTCGCTCGAGGGCCTCAAGTGCGTTGCACGTGAAGACGACTGCGAGCGCTCCGAGTGGTGTGAAAAGAACGAGCTGTGCGAAGCCCGCGAAGGCGTTTGCAAATAGGTTGTTGTCATTCGCCTTGCTGGCCCGTAGCCTCACGTGCGTTCGACGCCCGTGCGGGTGTCTCACTCAAGAACGAGGTCTAGAATGGCACAAGGTTGGGGTCCTCCGGGCGGCGGCGGTGGTGGTGGTTGGCAAGGGGGCCCTCCGCAGGGTGGACCGCCTCCGGGTGCTCCGGGTGGCCCTCCTCCGGGTGGTGGCTACGGTCCGCCTCCGGGTGGCGGCTATGGCCCTCCTCCGGGCGGTGGCTACGGTCCGCCTCCCGGACAGTTCGGCCCTCCGCAAGGTGGTCCGCCCATGGGTGGTCCGCCGATGGGCGCTTACGGCAATCCGTACGCTCCGGGCGCTTTGCCTGTGGGAGCTCCGGGAGCTGAGGAAGGGAGCCTCGGTATCGGGATCGCTCTCGGCTTCTTGTTTGGATGTCTCGGGCTGATCGGTTGCCTCATCTGGGGCAAGCCGCAGACGAAGAAGGGAGCCGGCATCGGCTTCGCCATCCAAGTCGTGCTCGGAGCAGTCCTGCGTATTGCAGCTAGCTGATTGGCAGCTAGCTGATCGGTAGCAATCGCTGCCACCAGCAGCTGATCGTCGATGGCGGTCGTCAGGCTCAAACTGGCGGCCGCCGTTCTTTTGTCGAAATTTGCCCTGATTTACAGCGCAAACCTCCAGGCACGAAGCTGGCTAGTGCGTGCCCATGAGCTCGATCACCTGGTCCCTCGGTTTGCGCGGGTTGGTTGCTGACGCGATTCGTGTGGAGGTCGCTTCGCAACGTGGCCCATCGGCTTTTCAACTGGTGGGGTTGGCCGAAGCGAGCGTGCGCGAAGCTCATGTGCGCGTTCGATCGGCGTTGAAGCTGAGCGGCGTCGAGATCGACGAGTACCTGCTAACGGTGCTGCTGGCGCCGGCGGATATTCGCAAGTCGGGAAGTCTCTTCGATCTGGCCATCGCTGTTGCGCTCGCCTGCGAGGTGCGCAGGCTTTCGCAGCTCGAGAACTTCGCAAAGACCGTTTGGCTAGGCGAACTGTCGCTTTCTGGCGCGGTGCGGCCGGTGCGCGGTGTGCTCGCCGCGGTGCTCGAGGCCAAGCGGCTGGGGTTCGAGCGGGTGGTCGTGCCTAAGGACAACGGTGGGGAAGCTGCCGAGGAGCAAGGCATCGAAGTGTGCGTGGTCTCTTCGCTTGCAGAGGCGCTCTCCTTCGTTGGCGGTGGCGCACTCGACAAAGCTCGGCCGGTGCAGACGAAAAGCGAGACCGTGCGCAGCGTCGACCTCTCCGAGGTCCGCGGTCAGTTCGCGGCGCGTCGCGCGCTCGAGATCGCCGCTGCTGGAGAACACAACCTGCTGATGATCGGGCCACCGGGCTCCGGCAAGACGATGCTGGCCCGTCGGCTACCGACGATTCTTCCGCCGCTCGAATACAACGAGGCGCGTGAGGCCACCGCGCTGCACTCGCTCGCGGGGTTGCTTCGCCCGCAGTCGGGGCTGCTCAATCAGCGGCCTTTTCGCTCGCCGCATCACACCCTTTCCTCCCCAGCCATGGCAGGAGGAGGAACGCTGATCCGACCGGGCGAAGTGAGTCTTGCGCACGGGGGTGTGCTGTTTCTTGACGAACTGCTGGAGTTCAGCCGCTCGACCTTGGAGGCGTTGCGGCAGCCGCTCGAGGACCGCTGCATTCATCTGGCTCGCGCTCGGGAGACGGCTTGGTTTCCGGCGGCGCTCACGCTGATTGCGGCGGTCAACCCGTGCCCTTGCGGCTACTTCGGCTCGACCCGGTGTCGTTGCTCGGCGGACGCGGTCGCTCGCTACCGCAGGCGCTTGTCTGGCCCGGTGCTCGACCGCATTGACCTTCAGGTCGTGCTTCCGCCGCTGCCGGCAGCGGACTTCGTCGGTCGTGAAGGGGAGTCCTCGGCTAACGTACTCGAGCGGGTGGTTGCCGCTCGCTCGCGGCAGTCGGAACGAAGACAAAAGCTCGGCCTGACGGCCCGAACCAATCGCGACCTCAGCTCGGCCGAGCTAACTCGGGCGGCGCCGCTCAGCTCCGAAGTGCGCGCCCTCCTTACGCAAGCCGTCGACGGTCTCGGCTTCAGCGCTCGCGGAGTTGCGAGCATCCTTCGCGTTGCACGGACGATCGCCGACCTGGAGATGGTCGCCCCAGTGCGGCCCGAGCACGTGGCCGAGGCCATTCAATACCGACCCCTCGACCGAGTCTCCGGAGCTGCCCAGCCGAGCGCTGCCTCTTGGTAGGCACCCAAGATCCAGTTAGTTTGCGGGTCTCAAAGAACTTCGGTCACAAATCCAGTTTCTGAAGAGACGTGGGAACAATTGTGATCAGCCCGGCGTCAGTCGGGGCGCGGGAAGGCCCCCGGTCGGGGCGCGTACAAGGTTAATTGTCGGGGCGCGGTTTCTCGGGAGGTTTTATGCGTGGACACGTGGCTCATGCTCTGGTTGGTACGATGGTTGCTGCACTCGGGCTCGCAGCGGGGTGCAGCGGGGCGGCTCCAACCGCTGGGCCAGCAACAGGCAACGGCCAAGCGCTCGAGGTCTCGAGCAATCCCTGCGCTCGACGTACGAGCGGCGGCCCAACTCGCGTAAGCCTGGCCCGCCAGGGAAGCTCGGTCGCTTTGGCGAGCGAGGGGAAAGCCACCTACGCCTACATCGCCGATGAAGACTCCAACGCGATTCACACCTTCGATGTCGGTGAGGCGCGGCCCATCGCCAAGACCAACCTTTCGGGAGCCCCGGCCCAGGTCCTAGTCCTCGAGGACGGTCGCGTCGCTGTCACCCTGCGCGACAAGGGCGAGGTGCAAATCCTCGAGCCGGCTGGGGCTGACAAACCGCTGGTTGGCCTTTGCAAGCGCGCTGTTCCCGATGAGCCTTTCGGTTTGGCCGCTACCCCCGATGACAGCAAGGTGCTCGTGACGAGCGCCTGGGCGCACAAGCTCTCCGTCCTTGACGAGGGCACGTTCGAGCCGCTCGCCACCCATGAACTCGAGCGCGAGCCGCGAGCCGTGCTGGTTGATGACAGCGGAAAGCGCGCCTTCATTTCGCACGCTGTCGGGTCCAACGTCTCGATCGTCGATTTGGATTCGACCGACAAAGCCCGCGCTGTCGACGTCAGCGTCAATTCCTCCACCCCGTCGTCCACCATCATTCGGCGTTCGGGCGGGCAAGGCTTCGCGTTGGTCAAATCCGAGGAGGCCGCCATTCGCCCGGAGGCTCCTGCTCCCGGCGTCACCGAGGGCGGCAAGATCGCCGGCGCCGCTCCGCTTCCGCCCGCCCCCCGCAAGCCGGTTACGCAAGCACCTCAGGGTCGCATCTTCGTGCCGATGGTCACTGTGGACCCGGGTGATCCCAACCAGCGTTCGCAGGTCTACTACGGTGGTTCACGAGACGGCTTGCCGAAGGAGGTGCCCATCGTTTCGGTGATCGACGCCGACGCTGAGCGTCCGATGACGCGCGCGGCGATGTACACCGGTTTGCCGTACTCCAACGAATGTTTGCTCCCGCGCGCGGCGGCCTATCGCGCGTCTACCGGCACGCTGCTTGTGTCCTGTGCCGGCATCGACGCGATGCTCGAGCTCGACACCCGCGGAGCCGACCCGATTCGTCTCGAGAAGCGCCGCATCGACGTCCCCTCCGGTCCCACCGGTATCGCGGTTGATGACGGTCGTGGGCTTGCTGTGGTTTGGTCGCAGTTTGAAGGGCAAATCACGCTCGTTGACCTGGACAACCAGAACCCTGGCGTGATCGTCCCGGTTTCTGTGGACCGCACCCCCGCGGCGCAGATGCTCGCTCGCGGCCGGCAGATGTTCCACCTCAGCGAGGATCTGCGCGTCTCGAACGACGGCGTTTCTTGCGCGAGCTGCCACCCCGACGGCCGCGACGACGCCTTCACCTGGTCCACCCCCGAAGGTCCGCGACAGACGATCATGTTGGCCGGTCGAGCCTCCAATACTGCTCCTTACGGTTGGCAAGGCAAGCACGGCGATCTTCACGCCTACCTCGGCAACACCTTCTCTCGCTTGGGCGGTACGGGCATGAGCGGTGCTGATCTCGAGGCCCTCATCACCTACCTCGAGAAGCTTCAAGGCCCCTCGTTCATGAACGCCTCCAACGATGACGCTCGTCGCGGACAGGCGCTGTTCAACGACGCTGAGATCGGTTGTGCAACCTGCCACATCGAGGGTGCAGGCGTTGATAAGACGACGCACGACGTCGGCAGCAAGTCGACGGCCGACATGGACGTGAAGTTCGACACACCGTCCTTGAAGTTCGTCAAAGGCACCGCGCCCTACTTCCACGATGGTCGCTACAAGACGATCGAGGACATGTTGAAGGCCACTGACTCCGAGATGGGCCACACCTCGCATCTGAACGCGCAGCAACGCAACCAGCTCGCGGCTTACCTGGAGACCCTTTGAAAATGACCCCCTCGCAAACCTTTGCGCTGCTCGCTGTGATGGCACTTGGTACGGGTTGCGCGGCTAGCGCTCCCGAAGCCGCTACGCCGATCAAGAAGCCGGCTGTTGCGGTTGGCGAGGGGGACAAGCCCGCCGAGCCGGTGGCTCAGCCCGCTGCAGGTGAACTCGTCGTTGCTGTGTTTCCAACCGTGGGTGACTGGGCGACGTCGAAGCGAGTTCGTCACGGAGCTTCACGTGGTTCCACCGAGGCAATGCCGTTCTCGATCGCCGACCTAGCCTCGACGGTGCTCACCCCGCCGCTCGACGACAAGGCTGCGCGCGACGCCACCGGCGGAGTCGAGGCCACCGAGTTAAAGATCGAGAAACAGACTTCGAGCTACGACCAATACGGTTACGGCTACAACAGCTACGGCGGCTATCGAAGCGCCTATCACACGGCCACCTTGGTGGGCTTTGCTTCGGGGTCGCTGCGTATTGGAGCGCGTGAGGTTCAGGTCGGCGGGACGAGTTCAGGCGGACCGATCTACGCGAACTGTGGCCAATACGAGGCGAAGCAGCCGCTGCGTTTCGAAGGCTTGCGTCCGGTACCCGGTGGGGATGCTCGCTACGAGGTCGCCGACGGCTATTGGGATGGCGTGGCGTGCAAAGCGATGGTGACCTCGCGCAAGGTTGTGGCGTTGAGCGAGATCGTTCCTGGCAAAGCCTATGCGTTCCTGCACTGTGAAGAGGAGGGCTGTTCGGGAAAACGCTTCCTCAACGTGGTGTTCCCGGAAGCGCGCACGGTGCTTACGCAGGCTGGTCCACTTCGCTTGCAGAGCGGTCAGCCGCCGACCCGCGTTTCGATGCAGCTGCGCCGCGGCTTGGCAGAATCGGTGGTGGTGACGCAGGCTCAGTCCGGCTGGAAGCAGTCGAACCTGACGGTCGAGGTGCAGCAAGGCGTGCATGACGACGAGCCGATCGCCGTCGCCTTCGCGTCCGAGTAAGCGAACCAACCGCGGGCCCGCGGTCGACGAACGCGTGGCCGGGTGCGATTTGCAAATGGAAACAGGGCGGGCCGGGGCGTAGGCTCGCGGCCTATGGTTCGTTCGTTCTTGGTTCCGTTTGCCCTCGTCGTTGGTTTGGCCGGCATCGCCGGCTGTGGGGACAGCCCAGGAGTCGCGAGTGCCTCGGCGAAGACCTCGGCCAAGCCTGCAGCCCCACCGCCTCCCGCAACGGTTGCGACCTCGGCGCCTGCACCCAAGCCTGCAAAGCCCCCGCGTGATTGCGGCAAAGGGCCGAACGTAAGCTTCGATGACCCGGTGCTCGAGAAGGTGATTCGCGTGCAGGCCGCCAAACCCGAAGGCCCGATAACGCAAGCGGACCTCGGCAAAGTGAAGACGCTGAACCTGCTCGACTCGAAGCAAACCGACTCGATCGATCCGTGCGTGTTTCCCCACCTCAAAGGCTTGAAGGGCCTCTACTTACCGCCGGGCGATCTCGAGGACATCTCGCTGCTTTCCAACCTCGCCAACCTCGAGTCGCTGCGCATCTCGATCACCAAGGTGAAGGATCTCTCGCCGCTGAAGAGTCTGTCGAAGCTCGACCGCTTGGATCTGGGTCGTACGCCGGTGCGCGATTTGACGCCGCTCGCGGAGCTCAAGAACCTGACCGAGATCGTCATGGACGAAACCGAGGTGAGCGATCTGACGCCGCTCTCCGGCCTCTCCAAGTTGACGCTCGTGAGCATCAAGAAGACCGGCGTTAAGGATCTTCGCCCGTTGGCCGGTCTCAAAGAGCTGAAGAACCTCTACATCGAAGGTTCTTCGGTAGGCGACACGACCCCCGTGAAGTCGCTGCCGCGACTGAAGATTCACGGGGGCTAGTCGCTCGCACGTTAGGGGCGGTCGAGTACGAAGAACGTGGCCGTGCCGCTCTCGCTGAGGCCGACCCATAGCCGATTCTGATCGTCAGTCATTAGCGTGACGTTGGTATCGGGGGTGGTGAGCGTGAGCAATGTTGCCGGCTCTCCGCTTGCAGCAACGGTGGCGCCGTCAGCGCTGAAACGTTGCAGCACGACGTCGAGGTGCTCACCGCTCGCGGCGTTGGGCTGGAAGGCGACAAGACCCGGAAGATCCGCCTCGGCGGCGACGACAGCCATCGCGTCGCCGTAGCCTTCGAGCGTTGCCAGCGTGGTTCCCAGCGTTGCGCCGCTTTGGCCCGGCGCCACCGAGGCTGCGTCGTAACCGCGCAGCTCCTGCGAGCCGGTCTCGTAGTCGGTCATGATCGCGAAGGCGTTGCCAGCGGCGTCGACGGCCACGGGGCCGGTAGCGAGCCCGAAGGCGTCGAGCAGCTCCGAACTCTCGAACTCGAGGCCGGTCCCGTCCACGTCAGCCGCGTACAGCCCAGCGATCGCGTTGGGCTTGCCGTTCGCGGTGGAGAGGCCGGTGTACAAGATGCGATTGCCAATCACCGCGAGGCCGAAAGCGCCGGTCGCAAGCGTGCCGTTGGTTTGGCCGTTGCCAGCCTCATTGGCGAGCACAAGTTCGCCTACGTTGAAGAAGTCTTGACCAGACCACGCAGCGACCGAGATCTCGAGGCCAAAGGCGGTGAGGTCGTTTAGCTGCGAGCCCCAAAATGCATCGCCAGGCAGGTCGGCCACCGCGAGATCGAGCGCGTCTGCGCTGAGCACGCCCCCACGCAACGACCAACGCGCTCGCGAGATGCCCATGCTGTCGCCGACGAAGGTGAGGGGACCTCCGTGCCTACCCCAGCTGGGAGTGGCGCCATACGAAAGCAGCTCCAGCCCAGGGGCCTGATAACTCGCGACCACGCACAGATCCGGCGCAGTGAGCGTGATCGGCGCGCCGTCAAGCTCGAGGCAACCCGCCGCGCCTCCTGCACCGCCACCGCCCTCTGCCCCAGCTGCGCCTGTTCCACCTCCAGAGCCGCCAGTCGAGCCGCTCGCTCCACTTCCGTCTCCACCGCCGCCTGTCGCAGTCGCACCGCTGCCACCCGAGCCTGCATCATCCCCGCAGCCGAGCAGCAGCGAGCCGACTACGCCGAGAACCATCTTCAATTTCATTCGCCAGCCTTCTCGATGCCGTCCCCGGCATCGATGCCCCAAGAGCGCTAGCGAACGCGGCGGCACGCCCACCATCGCGATGGGCTGGCCTTCGCGTCGCCCGAACCCCGGGGCGCACGATCGAGTATCAACCAGCCGGTCTCCTGGCTTCTGGATCGTCCTCGGGCAGCGCCTTCCCAAATGTACCTTCGCGAGCGAAGGACCTTCAGTGGCGTTAGCTGCCGTCGTCCCCAGTTACAGTGGCGGGGGCCGCGCCGGACTCCGCCTCGAGAGGCGTCACCGGCTTCCCATGGAGCGAACTCATTTGAAGAGCGCGCTCCGCTGGTTGAACGCCGCAGCACCCGGACCATCCGCGTGAAGCGACAGGGCGGGCTTTAGCTGGGCGAGGGGGGCCGCGTCAATCTCGGGCGCAGTCTCGGCCGCTGGCGGGCGCCACCGGGGAGCGCGGCGGCCGCCGCGAAATTCGACAGATATTCCCTGGTTTTGTGGGTCTTTTGTGTTGGTACGCCGCTCGCAAAGGAGGCTGCGTGGCTCGCCACATGAGAGGTTTTTATGAGCAAAGACGAAAAGCTACGGACCCTGAAAACGACGGTAACGGCAATCGAGAAGCAGTTCGGCAAAGGCGCCATCATGGCGCTCGGCGATGAGGAGGATGGCGAGGGCATCGCGGTCATTCCCACTGGCTCGCTGACGCTCGACCAAGCGCTCGGCATCGGCGGCTATCCGCGCGGAAGGATCATCGAGATCTTCGGCCCGGAGTCGAGCGGCAAGACGACGCTCACGCTGCACGCGATGCGTGAAGCGCAGCGGCTCGGTGGCATCGTCGCCTTCATCGACGCGGAGCACGCCTTCGACATCACCTCCGCAAAAGCGATCGGTGTGGACGCAGAGCGGCTGCTCGTCTCGCAACCGGATTCAGGCGAGCAAGCGCTAGAGATCGCCGAGATGCTCGTGCGCTCCGGCGCCGTGGACGTGGTGGTGATCGACTCGGTCGCGGCGCTGGTGCCGCGCGCCGAGATCGAGGGCGACATGGGCGACGCGCACATGGGCTTGCAGGCCCGGTTGATGAGCCAGGCGCTACGCAAGCTCACGCCGGTCGTGCATCGCACGGGAACCACGCTCATTCTGATCAATCAGCTGCGGCAGAAGATCGGCGTGGTGTTCGGTAACCCGGAGACGACCACCGGCGGTAACGCGCTCAAGTTCTACGCCAGCGTGCGACTCGACGTTCGGCGAACCGGTTCGATCAAGACCGGCGACGATCTGATCGGCTCGAAGACGCGCGTGAAGGTGGTGAAGAACAAGCTCGCTCCGCCGTTCCGCGAGGCTGAGTTCGAGATCCGCTGGGGCAAAGGCATCGATGCAGCGGCCGATCTCGTCGACTTCGCCCAGGTGGCCGGCGTGATCGAGAAGAACGGCGCGCACCTCTCATTCGGGGGCGAGCAACTTGGGCAAGGCCGCGAGCGCGCTCGGGAGACGCTGCTCTCGCGCAGCGAGCTCGCAGACCTGGTGCGCACCAAGGCGCTCGAGGTCCATGGCCGCGCACCGATGCTCGCTTCGGCTTGAGTCGAGCATCGAATCACAACGTTTTAACTGTCGATTGAAAACAAAGAATTGAGGATGTCATGAGCAACGGAACGAATCGCGTAACTCTCTTTGGAAACCTCGGCGCTGATCCGGAGTTTCGCATCACGCAGGGCGGTCAGATGATCCTGCGGCTGCGCATCGCCACCAACGATGCTTATCGCGACAAGGAGAACAAGCTGATCGAGCGCACCGATTGGCACGATGTCGTGGTCTTCGGTAGTCGTGCCGAGCCGCTGGCGCGCATGCTCACCAAGGGTGAGCCGCTGTTCGTCTACGGCAGCATTCGCTACTCGTCGTACGAGAAAGACGGCGTCTCGCGAACGCGCACCGAGATCATGGCTCGCGACATCGGCCTCTCGGGGCGTGGCAAGCGCCCGCTCTTGGCCTCGTCGGCGGTACCGATGACCTTGTCCGAACCCAGCGAGCCTACCGACACGGCCGACACAGCCGAGCAGCCCTACGGTGTTTCAGCGGCACCGATCGAGCCCGCGACGCCCATCGAGCCCGCCCGCCCGATCGACGAGGCGGTTGGTCCGGTGGACTTTCCAAAGAAGCGCAAGCGGCCCGAGATGAACGCTCCGGCGCCGGCCTGAGCGTCCGGCCTGAGCGTAGGAAGCGACGCATCCCCGCTCGCACTCTCCCAACGGGAGAGGCAGCGGGCGGGGATGAGCACAGCGTTAGGCAGCGGGTTGTGCGGCTTCAGCGTTGACGGCGGAAACAGCGGCACGCGGGGCAGAGCGCACGACTCCGACCTCGCGGCGCAGCTCGGGGAGGGCGTCTGCGATGGCGTCGCGCACGCGCTCGCGCAGCGTGGCGACGTCATCCACCGTCATCCCAACGGTGGAGATGGGCGCGAGCACCTGAACCTTCGCTTTGGCCTCTCCGAACCATTTGGAGCCCTTCGGTCGACACTCGCGGGTGCCGGCGACGGCCAGCGGGAGCACGGGCACCTGCGCTTCGATCGCTAGGCGGAACGCGCCGTCTCGGAAGGGCAAAAGCTCGCCTGTCTTGGAGCGCGTCCCTTCGGGGAAGAGCATCACCGGGATGCCAGCGGCGAGCGCTCGCTTGCACTCGTTCATCATGTCGCGAACGCTGTCACCGTCCCCGCGGCGTAGCGGAATATCGCCGCTCCACTTGAAGCAGTTGCCGATCACCGGCAGCTTGAACAGCTCCTCTTTACCTACCCAGCGCATGTCCCAGGGCAGATAGGAGATCAGGAACGGATCGGCCGTCGACTCGTGATTGGCCACGACCACGTACGGCGTATTGTGGATGTCAGCGGGGCCTTCACCTTTGACGCCGAAGTCCCAAAGCGGCGTCATGCGGCTGGTGAGCCAACCGAGCCTGCGCATCCAGCGGCCTGACTCCCGCATGGCGGGATCACCGCGGTGCCGCAGCCAGGAGGCCGCCATCACGGGCATGAAGGCCGCAACGATGGCGCCGAACTCTGCATAGGTGTACACGCCGAGAGCGAGTTTTCGCATGGCGGAAGACCCTAGTCGGGAGTTCTGTCTGTTCGTGTCACGATTCGGTTTAGACGCGCTGATCTCGGATGGCGCACCGTGTTAGGACCTGCGGGTGCGAGCGCTATCTCTTCCCGGCTGTGGTTGTCGAGGAGCCTTCCAATTCGCGGTCCTCGCGCGCTTGGAGGCGGCGGGGGAGCGCTTCGATGTGGCTGCGGGGGCCTCGAGCGGCTCGATCGCTGCGGCCGCCTACGTAGCGGGAAAGTGCTCGCTTGGCCCGGAGATCTATCGCTCGCTCGCGGGTACACCGGTGTTTTCGGCGCGCTGGCTGGCCTCCGAGCGCAGCCCGTTTGGCATGACGCGCATCGTCGGTGACGCGCTGCGTGAGCATTTGCCAGAGGCGCTGATTCACCGAAGCGAGGTTGAGCTGCTGGTCTCGACCACCACCGTACCGGGCCTGCTCCGTCAGCTGGTTTGGAAGGACGGAAGGGCGGTCATTCACTCCAGCCGCGAGCGTCGCGACATCCACTCGCTGCTCTTGGCGAGCTGCACGTTCCCTCCGTTTTACGCGCGCGTCCCGCGGCTCGACGGTCGTTTTCACTTCGACGGCGGCGCAACCGACAACAATTTGATCGGCGCCCTGGCGGAGCGCGGCGCACGCTCGATCACGGTGATCACGCCGCATCCGGATGGGGCGGTTTATCACGGCCTGTTTCGTCCGCTGGAGAAGCCGCGCGCGGACGGGCTCACCTTGCGCGTGATCGCGCCGGCCCGCAGGCTATCGATCCGAAGCTTCGACTTCGATCCGCAGCGGCTCGCGGAGGCGCTCGAGATGGAGCACGTCGAGCATTGGTTCGAACCGGTCGCGAGGCCGAGTTGACGCTCGAGGCAACCTCATCTCCCGCGCCCCAAGGCGAGCTCGAGCGGGAGCCTCGGGCGCCGTCGTTGTGGGCGCTGTTGGCCGTCACGGTCGCGCTCGGGCCGGGGGCTGGTCACGCCTACGCCGGTCATTCAAAACGGGCGGCTTTCTTTGCGGCGCCCGGCGCAATCGCGTCGACCTTCACCGCCGTTTGGTGGCTGCTTTGGCAACCGAGCCTGCTCGCTGTCTCGCTAGCGACCTCGCTTTTGTTGCTGGCCGGTGCTGCGTTCGATCTGGTGCGGCTTTCGTCGAACTCGGAGCCGAGTGCTCGAGCGGGTGCTCGGGCGAAGTCGTTTGGCGCTTTCGCCTTGGCCTCGTTTGCGGGCGGCGCGGTAGCGACAGCGCTCGCCTTGGCCTTGATGGTCTCGGTGACGAAGGTGAAGAACCGTTCGATGTTACCGACGCTCGGCTACGGCAACCTTGTGGTTCTGTATCAGCAGGGCGCTGCCAACGTCGGTGAGGTCGTGGTGGTAACGCCAGAGCCTGGCTCGACCAAGCTCTCCACGCTGCGCGTAGTCGGGTTGCCGGGCGACACCCTGGAGGTTCGGGATGCCGGCCTGTGGGTCAATGGTCGCGAGATTGAGCGTTGTTTCGTTGGGGTCGCGCCGATCGGCCGTAAGCGCAAGAAGCTCAAGCTGTACGTTGAGAAGCTCGGTGGGCTACACCTGATCGCAACCGACACCAAGCCCTCGCGGAAGCCGGTGGGGCCGTTCGTGGTTGGCGAGCGCGAGATCTTTCTGCTCGGTGACTACCGCAGTCGGGCCAAGGACTCGCGTTCGTTCAAGACGCCGATTGCTTCGTCCCAGTTGCGCGGGAGCGCCGAGCGCTTCCTCACCCGCGCGCGCCCTGGCATCTTCGCCGTGGACGAACTCGAGTTGCCACGCGGTGCCGAGGCGCTCAAAGAAGAAGTTCGTCTGTGTGTGGGCAAGCTGCAAAGCCCGCGCTAGTCGCGACGTCGGATCAGAAGACCGTTTCATTCGTGATGCGTTGATCTGCTTCGAGCCAGCGCTCGTCGAGCCACTGCAGCAACTCGGCTGAACCCTTCGGCAGCGTCGACCGAGCGAAGCGTGCGACGTTCACTCGTACGTGCCGGTGCGCTAGGCCCGTCTTCGCGATGTCGGAGAGCTCCGCCGTTCCGTGTAGACCCGAGTGGGAAATGATCACGACATCACTCTCCGCGGCGGATTCGAGCAGCGCCAACGTGCCGCCCTTCTGAATCGGTAACACCCTGCGAATGCCCGCTAAACGGGCGGCTCGGCTCGGATCGCTCAGCGCGAGTTTCTCTAGCGCCCTACTCCGCTTGGCCTCGGTAAAGCGCGTACCCTCCGGGTAGATCAGCACGCCTTCCCGTTCACCCAGGTTGCGCGCCAATGCAGCTACGCGGCCGATCTCCCGCTCGCTGTTTTGGCCACTGCGCGAGACGAAGCAATTGGGGACGCGGTGCCCGGCCACATCCAAACACGGCACCGCCAGCAGCTCTTGTTTGAGCACGAAGCGCAGCCGCATCCCGAGCGGAACTGAGACCAGCGCTGTGGGCAACAGCGTATCGACGATCGACGAGTGCGTTACCAGCACCACCACCGGTCCGGGTGCGAGCAACTCCTGGCCGCTCAGTTCGAAGCGTAGACTGAAGATGATGCGGATCGACTCGAGCAAGAAGCGCGTCCAACCGCCTTGGATCTTGTAGGTGGTGGCGAGAAAACTCTCACTGCTTCGATCGGCGAAAAGGCCGGTGACGAACAGCAGCCACAATCCGAAAACCTCGGCCAGGCAGTACACGGGCAGAAAGATGAAGAGCCGCGTCAGGTTCCTGCCGCGATCCTTGCGCAGGACGTCTACCAGCAGCCCCAGCGGGATCAGCAGCGGCAGGAGCGAGGAGGTGAGGACCCACAGCACCACGACGATCGGGATGCTTACGGCGCGCCGACGGAAGCGACCTCGGTAGGTGCTTTCATGCATCTCCATGAGCTCAGCGGCCATTGCGCGCAGAGGCTAGCACGGGGCTGCGGCTCGGCTAGGACCGCGTGCGCCGGATCGCTGGTTGCTTGTTTGGCCAGATTTCAAGGGGCATGGTAGCCAAAATCGTATGAAGGCTCTCGAGGTCACACAGAGTGGGCGAGCATTTCGTCGGGCCGAAGTTGCGGTGTGGGTGGAGGAGCGAACCAACGATGCTCTCTACCTCCAACGTGCGACCAACCTCTCGCTCGGTGGTATCTGGCTCGAAGGGACGTTGCCCCATCCGCCGGGAACCAAGGTCTCGCTCGATATCGAGCTGCCGGGTGACGGTCCGCTGCGGGTGGATGGCGAGGTGGTGATGCGACAAGACCGCGGCGTGGGTATGGCGGTGCGCTTCCTGCCGCTGCCGCAAGCTCGTCGCGAACGGCTCGAGGCCTTTCTCAGCGCTCACGTCTGAGCGCGCTGAGGTATCAACGATCTCGAGCGCTACAGCTTGCTTACGGCCGAGCAGCCGGAGTGACCCGGCACGCCAAGTGACTTAGCCAGCGCGCAAAGCTTCTTGGCCCGCGCGATGGTGTCTGGCTCACCGCGCGAGAGCCCGCTCTTGGCGGTCCGCTCAGCGTTGTCTGCGAGCCCAATCAACGCTGTTTCAGGCAGCCGCGGCCTGGCCTTGAGCAACGCTTTCTCGAGGAATGGGCTGGGGCTTGGGTGGCGGGCCCACAGCGTTGGGTCCACCAAGAGCGTGGTTTCGAGCGCGCTAGTGACACGTGCACCGTCTTCGGTATCGGCGCACGGCAAACGAGGCTCATCCGGGCCGAAGTCGGTGCTGGCCAGCTTCTTGTTCGCGAGCCGCTTCATCAACTCGCCCGAGTCCCCGGCCGTAAGCAAGGTGGCTCCGTCTAGCTTGTTGGCTTGGACGGCCTCTGCGAGCGCCTTGCAGGCGCCTTTGCGCTTCTCCACGACCTCGCGTGCCTCGCGCTCTTTGCGTAGACGCGTTTCTTCCGCGAGCTTTTGCTCGGCCTCCAGTTTCTGCCGTTGCTCGCAAGCCGTGCGCTTCTGATCGCGTAGCTCCACCGCCGCAGCGGTTGCCCATTTCAAATCGGCGTCGGAGATGTCTTTGGCGAGGCACTCATCGGTACGCTCGACCAAGGCTTGCGCGCTGTCGCGCATGACCCGAACGAACACCACGCTGGTGGTCGCGACCAGCAGCAACAAAACCGCGAGGCCGGCAAAGAAGATGCGCTTTTGCTGCCGGCGCCGCAGCGCGGTCTCGAGCCACTCACCGCCCTCGAGCTGCGCGCGCGTTTCAGCGACCAACTCGGTGTAGGCGAGCATGTCGCGCGCGAGCTCCGACAAGGGCAACGAAAGGCCTTTGTCCTGGCGAACCTTCTGCGCAAGCCGCTCGATACACGCGGAGATGTCCGGCCTGCGACCATCGACGGTGAGCGCGGTGATCACGTCCATGAAGCCAAAGGGACCGGCGTGCAGCTTCCAGGCGACGATGGCGTTCGCCTGCGAAATTAGCAGGCGCTGCCCGACCGTTTGGGCCGTCCCCATCGGCAGGCTGGATTCAACGTCCGCACGAGGAACGCCAGCGAGCGTCGCGACCTCGCTGATCCCACGTTGATAGCCAGCCAAGAGGCCGTCGGGCGCTAGTTCCTCGAGGCCGGTGAGGATGCGGTTGGAAAGGATGCAACTCGCGGCGTACTCCACGGGGCCCATCGCCGCGCGGAGGAAGGTGTTGCTGATGCGCCGGGCGGGTGTACCTCCTCTTCCGACCATCTTCCTCGGGGGTGATATCACACGCGCAGCCCACAGCGCTGTCAGAAGTTGGTGCGAGGTGCGCTACGGTGGCGGGGTGGAGCTGTCTCCCCCGAATGTGAGCACGGACACGAGCGGAGCGATGTCGCTGCGAGCCTTGGAGCCAGGGACTGTCCTGGACTCGCGCTACCGCTTGGTCGAACGGATTGGTCGCGGCGGTTTCGGCGATGTTTGGCGTGCCGTGGAGCTCCTGCCGGATGGCGCGCCGCTTCGGGATGTAGCGTTGAAGCTGCTGTCCCCCGAGATGGATAGCTCCAACTGGGCCGAAGAGGCGAAGTTGCTCGCCTCCTTCAGCCACCCGTCGCTGGTCACGATCTATGCGACCGGCATCCTTGAGCGGCCGGCCGTTCCGTTCGTTGCCATGGAGCTGTTGCTCGGCGACACCTTGGCCGAGCTCGTGCGGCAGCGCGCTCGTTTTCCTTGGCGGCTGGCTCTTCGGTACATAGCCGCCGTCGCGCGGGCGCTCGACGTGATCCATCTGCGCGGCGTGATTCATCTCGATTTGAAGCCAGCCAACATCTTCGTCACGAGCGATGGTCGAGTGAAGGTGCTGGACTTCGGCATCTCGCGAACTCGCACGAACGTGAGCGCACCGAAGGTTGCGGCCAAGTTCAACGACACGATCACGCTGAAAGAGGGCGTGGCACCGTCGGAGACCTTGGACTCGATGGCTACTGCAGCGTTTCTCGCGGGCACCCAAGAGGCGTACGCAGCGACGCAAATGGCGGCGGCGGGTGAGGTCGCTGAGGGAACCCGCGTCGTAGTCGGGACGCCCGGCTACGTGGCGCCGGAGGTGCTGTTGGCTGGCGTCCCAACGATGCGCGCCGACGCCTATGCGCTGGGTGTGACGCTGGCCGTATTGGCGACGGGCAAGCTCCCGCACGATGTCCCGGAGGAGCCGGCCGATGAAGGCTCCGCCGAGGACTATCGAACCTACTGGATGTCGCTGCGCGAATCGACGTTGCGTGGGTCGCTGCGCAGCTTTGATGGCTTGGGTCTACCGCGCGGCGTCGTTGCTTTGATCACGCGTCTCTGCTCCGTCGATCCGGAGCGCCGGGGGGTGAGCGAGGGGGGGCTTGGTGGCCTGCTCGAGGAGGTGTGGGAGCAGCCGCATGGCGTCCCGGAGCTCCCTTATCCCGGTCTCGCGCCGTTCAGCGACAGCCACGAGGGCTTCCTATTCGGGCGCGATCCTGATCTCGCACGCACGCTGCGGCATCTTACCTACGAGTCGCTCGTCGTCATCTCGGGTCCGTTCGGCGCAGGAAAAACGTCGTTCGTTCGTGCGGCGCTGCTGCCGGCTTTGGCGAAGGGCGGTATCGACGGCGCCTTCGACGTCGAGCTGGTCAGCGTATCGGCGGCGCAAGGGCCCGACCGAGCGCTGTTTGCCGAGTCCACCCTCGAGCAGCTGCTCGAGCCAGGAGACGGGCGGGCTCGCGTGGTTTTTATCGATGACCTCGAGGAGCTCGCCGCCTTCCCGGAGGACGAACGCAAGCAGACGCTTGCGCTGATCGAGCGTCTGCTGACGGGAGAACGTTGCCTTGGTTTTCGCTTGGTGCTCGCGCTCGAGCAGGAGTCTCTGGCGATGCTGGCTGGACTCTCCCCGGGCCTCAACGGACTCTCCGCGAGCATTCGCTATTTGGCGCCACCCAGCGACGCGCAGGCGAAAGAACTGGCCATCGAGCCTGCGCTACGGGCCGGTTGGCGGATCGAGAACGAACGCGAGATCGTCTCGCTGATTGCCCAGGAGCTGACCACGGTTGCCGTGCCGCTGCCGATGGTTGCGCTGATCTTGGCCGAGAGCACCTCCGAGCCGGAGGCCTTCGTACCAACAAGGCCAGCGCGTAACTCGATCGACAGCGCCGGCGCCACGGTGGTCTTGGCGGAGGAGCGGCGCACGTTGGATGGGCGCCTGATGCACAAGGCGGGAGTCGCTGCCACCGTCCACCGCGCGGCCGAGCGGGCGTGGAAGGGCCTCGCGGATGAAGCGCACGCGATGGACCTTTTGGTGCTCCTCACCACCTCGGAAGGAGAGCCCATCCGCGTCAACGTCAGCACGCTTTGCGACCGACTCGGGATGGAGATGGAGTCGGTCGACGAGCTGTGCAATCGCCTACGCCGACGGCGTTTGATCGTCCGACGAGGGCTTGAGGTCGAGCTGGCCCATCCGGCGCTTGCACGCTGGTCGCGGCTCGAGAGCGCGCGGCTCTCCTCGCTCGAACAGATCGCCTTGCGCGAGCGCATCTCGGAGGCAGCGTTGGCTTGGGAAAAGGCGTCGATGAGCTCGGCTTATCTCGCCCGTGCGGGCCTTTTGTCCGAGGTCGATCGACAGGGCCTGGCGCTCAAGGCGTTATCGGGGCTCGAGGTTGAGTTTCTTTCGGTGTCGCGTCGCGCGCGCCGTCAGCGTCGCTTGCTGCAGCTTGGCGCTGTGTTCGCAGCGTTGTTGGTCGCCGTGGTGGGGCTGCTCTATCGCGGTGAGTTGCTGAAGCGCCGTCGCGATGCTGAGACCAAACAGAAGGAGGCCCAACAGGAGGCGCTGCGGGTCGGCTTGGTTGCGCGGGCGCGGCAGGCCTCGGATCCGTATGAACGGATCGCCTACCTCGTCGCCGCCCTCAAGGAAGGCGCGGCTGAGCCAGCGCTGTTCGTCGAACTCTTGGGTGCGGCGAGTGATCTTCCGCCGGGGCGCTTCTTGTCGCTCGAGCCCCTCGATTCGCTGCAGATGCCTTGGAACGATCGCTGGGTGATGGGGCGCTCGCCGGCCGGCGGCCTCGTGGTTTTCGATCTGCGTTCGCCCATCGCCGAGCCGGAATCCCTGGACAACGTCGACCCAACGATGGACCCGGCGCGCGCCAGCGTCGTGCATCGTCCGCCGAAGCGCTTCGAGATCGCGATCGGCAATGCGCCCATCGTGGATACGACGCCGTTTCTTTTCGATACTTCGTTGTTCGCGCAGAACGCTGAGGGTGAAGTGCATTTGGTGCGCTTGCGAGAGACGGGGGAAGTCGCGCTTGCGGCGATCGTCCCGTTCCGCTGTCGCGGAGAAATGTCGGTCGCTGCGCGGGCTCCAGTGTTCGTCTGCAACTCCGGGGGCGACGCGACGGCGTGGAACCTGCGCACCGGTGAAATCGCGCGCGTTCAGCAACCCAGCGGCATCTTCGAGCTTTCGCCCAACGGGGACCGCTTGGTCACCTGGTTCGGCTCCAAGTTGTTCGTGCATTCGCTTTGGGACAAGGCCCCGGTGCTCGAGCTGACGGTCGATGGTGAGGTCGCAGCCGCATCCGTCAGCCCGCGAGATCCGGTGATTGCCGTGCTGACGGCGAAGGCGCTCACCGTGCATCGGCTGGACGCTCCGGGCGAGCCGATCTTCAGCGGTCCGGGGGTGGGCGACTCACACAAACTTGAATGGGACAAGCGAGGCCTCGACGTCGCTGCTTGTGGTGCCGATGACGGTGCCGTTTTCTACTTTCTGATGAGTGGCGCGCGGCCACAGAGTTTGGCCAGCCCGTCGGTCCGCTGTGACGGCATGTCCAGCTTGGCGCCCGATTTCAAGGCCTCTCGCTTCGATCTCGGAGAGTTTGCCTATCGCAACTTTGGCGAACATTTCTCGAAAGGCGGTTGGGCGCTACCAGGAGATCGTTACCTCTCCACCACGCTCCTCTTGGCGGGTGGGATCGAGGACGGCTTGCGCCGGGTGCTCGAGCTGGCGGTGCGTGATGCCCAGGATGAGCTGCTGCCGATCACGGGAGACTCGGGTTTCACCAAGGTCGTTCGTTCGGGCACCACCGCCGTGATTGAAATGGCGCGCACGAACGAGCAGACTCTCGCTCACGAAGCGCCAGAGATCGTGGTGGCGGCGGCCGCGACGGGGGTGCGCCAGCAGAGCGCGCGCGGCTTTCTTTTGGACAGTTGTGCCGACGACAAGGTGCTTTCTTATCGCATGGATGACCCCAATCGATTGACCGTGTTCGAGCTTCGCTCGGCCCACGAACTAGGTCGATATCCGCACGCGCCGGGCTTCGTCCTGGGGCTTTCTCCGAGCTGCACCAAGCTCTATACCCAGGACCTCGATGGCACGATCTTCAGGATCGATCTCGCTACGCCAGGCGAGCGGAAGTTCGTAGCGACGGCGCATGGTCACGTGTTCGAAGTGAAGCGCAGCGCCGCGTTCGGTGCGTCTGGACCAGGCTTGCTGATGGCCCTGTCGAGTGGGGAGGTCGTACGCATCGATGAGAACGATGACTCGGTTCGCCTCTTGGCCCGGGCCAATCCTCGCGTCACTGCGCTGTCGGACGGGGTGGTGCCTGGCCAGACGATCTTCGCCGATCACACCGGCGTCTATCGAATCGACCAAACCGGAACCGAGAGACTCGCAGCTCCGCGCATCGGTTCGGCCTGGGAGGACATCATCGCGTCACCGGGCGCGCGCGCCTTGGTGTTGGCCTCGCGCAACGAGCTCGCGGTGATCGACGAAAAGGTCGGCACGATCACAGGGAGCGTCAAACTCGAGGGTTTCACTCGGGGCGCGCTTTGGGATCCGTCGGGTGCGGTGCTGCTTTACCCCAATGGCAGTCAGGGCGTAGCGCGCGCTCAGCTACTACCGTTTGGCGCCAAACTTCCGGAGGTCATCGGTTCTCTGGCGTCCAACCTGCGCGTCGATTCGAAGGGAGCCTTGGCGCTCAAACGTTGAGCGCCAGGGTCGACCTCGCCTACTTCTTATTGCGCAGGTACTCGAAGTTACGCGCCAACGCGTCTTCCGTGGAGACGATCGGCTTGAAGCCAAGCGACCGTAGCTTGGCGTTGGAGAAGCCGTTTCCCTTCCACATCGCCCGGGTCTTGTAGGGCGTGAAAATGGCCGGCAATTGCCCTTTCGAATAGCGGTGGTACCAAGCGACGGCGTGGGACAGCGCCATGGCCGCGGGGTAGGGCAGGGTGACCTTGCGCACCTTCCTGACCTCGGCCTGGTAGCGCCGCAGGTATTCACGAGCGGTGACCAGATCATCGTCGTGAACGTTGTAGACGTCACCGTTGAACTTCGCGTTGGCGGCGGCGACGCAGATGGCCTCCGCGCAGTTGTCCACGTAGCTGAGCGGCAGCAAGTTATCCCCTCCCATGAATAGGAATGCCCCGGGAAGCGCGAGCCCAACGCGTGCGCTGAAGGCTCCGCCGCCTGGCCCATAGATCACGCCTGGTCGCAGCACGGTCAGTGGAACGCCGCGGCGACGGTGGTAGTCGAAGGCGACCTCTTCCTGCCGAAGTTTGGAGTGGGAGTAGTGATCGCGGCGCTCAGGGAACTGCTCGGTAGGCGTCTCCTCACTAACCACATGACCCTTTGGCAGGTTCGCAACGCCGTACACTCCGAAGGAGCTGATGAGCACGATCTTGGGCGGTGTTGCGAGACTGCCAGCGGCCTCGAACAGATTCTTGGTCGTGACCACGGTGCCCAGGAACATCTCTGCCGAAGGCCCCGACAGAGCCGCAGCGAGGTGCAAAACAATGCCGACGCCATCCAGCAAGGCGCCTGCCTCTTTGGGCGAACTCAAACCACCCGTGACCAGCTTGGCGTCGCTCTGGGGGTAACGAGCAAGTACCGCGTCGAGTCGGCGCTTGTCACTGCCAGCTCGAACCAAGAAGCGAACGCCCTTCGTGCCGCGCGCGAGCAGCCGCTCTGCAGTCGCAACACCGAGAAAGCCGTTGGAGCCTGTAACCAACATATCGCTCATGACTTCACCTCATTGGTCGAGGCCGTGCCTGCTCGCGCGGTGTCGCGCACCTGGGCGAAGATCTCGTCGAGCATCCACGCAATCCGGAGGATGTCTCGCGAGCTGATCGGCGGAGGGGTGTTGTTCTCGATGCTGGCGTAGAACAGGCGGAATAGCTCGCCGAGCCCAGCGAAGAAGTGAAAGCCCGAGCGCGAGAAGCGCGCCATGTTGCGAGCCCCTTCACGGGCGTATTGTGCGGCTTGCTCAAACGCTGGAACCAGTCGGCCGATGGCGCTGGGGAGCGTGGGTGCGAGGTCGAGCGTGCAGGTTCGATTGTTGAAGTCGAGGTGCGCCGTGTTCTTGGTGCCGTAAACTCGAAGGAAGTGGCCGACCGGTCGCGCGTAGCCGCTGAAGGTGATGTACGCGGTGACCTTCTCGCCGCGGATGATCACCCGCGCCTCATCGACCAGTTCATCGCGGATGTCGCCAAAGCGCACGTCTCTCCTGCTCGACCCGAAGGCCGTAACCTGCGGGCGCTCATCGGGGAGGAACTCGATGATCTTTGCGAGCGCGTGATCCAGCGTGTTTTGCAGCAGCTTGCCCGGCATCGCGTGGACCCAATGGTTCGGGTCGCTCAGCAGCGCTTTTCCGAAGGCTCCCTCCATGTTGTAGCCATAAAAGGACTCGACGTGCACGACGTCTCCGAGTTGACCGTCCGCGCGCAGCTGCCGCAGCTCTTGGGCGGGCGGCTCATAGTGATAGCTGTAGCCGATGCTCAGCTTGCGGCCTGTTTTCTCGGCGTGATCAACCAGGGCCTTTGAGTCGGCGTAGTTGAGCGTCAGCGGCTTCTCCACGAACACGTGCGCACCTGCGTCCATCGCTTGGCAGGCGAGCGCACGGTGAACGTGCGGCGGCGTGGCGATATGCACGACGTCTGGTTTGGTCTGCGCGAGCATGCTCGCGTAGTCGTCATACACCCCTTGAATGCCGTACCGCACGGCCAGTTGCCGCGCCATCACGAGCTCACGATCGCAGACCGCGACGACCTCTGTGTTGGGCGCGAGCTTTTGAATCTCTTCGACGTGACCGTCGGCTATCTTCCCACAGCCTACGATGGCAGTTCGCAACATGAAGGGCGCTCTCCTGGAAAGTGCGCATAGTTACGGAGACTGACCCTCGCTTGCAAGCGAGTTCCTGTCAGCGACAGGACGCGAAAGGATGCACGATGTTTTTCTCCAACGAGCTTCTCCGATTTGTTCGACCTAGAGCTCATTCGAGCGTCTTGCTCGCGGTCGTGGCTGTGGGTTGTTCGAGCGGTACGGGGGCGGCGGTAGACGGCGCAGGTGCTGATCGGGCCAGCGCTTCCTCGGGGAGATCGATAGACCTGCCCGGGCAGGCCGTGGCCTTCGAGCCTGAGAACAACGAGTGCGTGCATCGCGGCAATGGGATGGACTATGCAGTAGGGCCGGGCAAGGCCTATGCCAGTCTTGGTGCCGTCCCCTTCGAGAACCTGAAGGCCGGAGATACGGTACGCATCTATCATCGCGGCGAGCCCTATCGGGAGAAGCTGATGATTTCTGGGCAGGGCACGGCGGAAGCACCCATTCGAATTTGTGGTGTCCCTGGCGCGAACGGCGCCTTGCCGGTGATTGACGGAGAAAACGCGACGACCCGCAAAGAGCTCGACTTCCCGTTTGACGGACACCAAGTTCGAGGGCTCGTAATCATCGGGCACGCGCACGATCAGCCGTATGAGCTGACGCCCAGCTACATCACGCTCGAAGGTCTAGAGATCCGCAATGCGTCACCGCCCAATACCTTCACCGACAAGGCGGGCAAGCAGCAGTCCTACTCGGCGATCGTTGCGGGCATTTTCATCGAACGCGCCAAACATCTGACCATTCGTGGCTGCATTGTCACCGCTAACAACAACGGCATATTTGGCGGCACTGGCGGCGGCGTCGAGCTCTCGGAGGACTTGCTGCTCGAGGGGAACTATATCCACGGTAACGGCAGCCTCGACCGGTTCTACGAGCACAACGTCTATATCGAGGCGTCCAACGTGGTTTATCAATTCAACCGCTTTGGTCCGCCCAGAATGGGCCGGAATGGCAACCAGGGAGCCAACATCAAAGAACGCTCTGCGGGCGTGGTCATTCGCAACAACTACATCGAGGATGGCGCCCACATTCTCGACATCGTCGATGCCCAAGAGGCAAAGGCGACGACCGTAGCCTTGCCCAGCTTCCACTCGACCCACGTCTACGGAAACGTGATCGTGCGCGGTGCGGAGCCGTCTGGGACGCTCATTCACTACGGCGGGGATAGCGGAGTTTTCGCCGACTATCGCAAAGGGACGCTCTACTTCTACAACAACACGGTCGTGGTGAAGAACGTCGGCTACAAGGACTACACGCGCACGGGCATCTTCGAACTCTCGACCAACGAAGAGACGGTGGTCTCGCGCAATAACGTTTACTTCACCGCTGAAGCGCCGGTGGAGGTCAGGCCGGTGGGCTTGCTCGGGCAGCGAGATACGATCTTCAACGGCGTCGGTAACTTTGCTGGCGATTGGATGTCGAAGGGGATCAGCGCGCACAATATCAATCCGGGTGGTACGGATAAAGTCAACGCCAAGGTGATTGGGCTCGACTCGATCATGCGCGGTGAGCAGCCGGGGTTCCGTGATTTCGCTGCGGACGACTACGCGCTCGTCGGGCCGGGGCTGCCTCCCGCCATCGAGCTACCAAAGGAAATTCCGCGCGCACTTACGCCTCAGGCGAGCTACGTCAAACACCAACGAGGCAAAGCGGCGCCCGAGGCTGGAAAACGCTTAGGCGCCTCGGTGCAATGAGCCTCAAACAATAGGCCGCAGCGCAGCGCGCTTCAGCGCAATGCCAGTGTCGTAACGAGGCCGATGTGGTCGGAGCCAACCTCGACGGCCTGCTCCGCTGCGACCATGCTCCACTCGCGCGAGCTGAGCACATGGTCGATGCGCGAGCGGAAGTAGAGCGGGCCAAACTTGGTTACCTTCGTATCTCCGTTCCCAAGCCCACATTCGTCGAAGGCGTTGTCCATCTCGCCGAAGTGCTTGCGCATCAGCATGCTCTCCTGAACCAGGTTGAAGTCCCCGCCGATGAGCAACGGTCCCTTGGCCTGCTTGGCCCATTCTCCGGCTGCAGCCGCCTCGAGTTCGCGTTGGGCCATCGTTTCGTGCATCGTGACGATGCCGCCCAAGCGGAACTTCACCAAGCCGGAGAGCCCCTCGCGGATCGTTTCGAGGTGGACGTTCTGAACCCAGATCTTTCCCATCGGAGCGTCGAACTCGTAGAGCGCGATGGCACCGGACCCGCCTTGTTTCCAGACCTCACTGCGATCGCGATGAAGCACCTGGAGAACGGGGTAACGACTGAGCATGCAAAGGTTGTGATCGATCACCAGGTGATAGTCGGGTTGGCCGACCTCCTTTCCCGACCGCACCTCAGCGGAATCAATCGATACGCCCGGCGGTTGGCACTCCTGAAGCAGCAATATGTCCGGTTTGTGCGCTTCCACGAGCTTCGCCATCGCGGCGGCCTCGTTGCGGTGCGCCAGGTTTTGCACCACCAACGTCACCGTCCGCTCGGGTGGCCCGCTGCGACAAAGGCCGGGGAACTCCACTCCACCGATGACGAAAATCGCCACCAAGAGCCCGCCCAGGTTGGCTAGAAAGTGCCACTTGTGCCTGGTAACCGCGGCAATTGGCAGCACCAGCACCGTCGGCAGATAAGCGAAGAAGCGCGGCGTATACGCGACCACGGTTCCAAGCCAATGCCGATCCGCAAAGACGTCCAGCAGAACCCAATAGGCCGCGGTGGCCAGCAGCGCGAGGCCCGTTAGCACGCTGACCCAGCGTGCCTTCTTCGTGATCCGTACTTCGGGCGGTGCCATCGACCGACTTGTACGAGGAAACTGCGGCGGTTCCTAGCGTTGCCGCCCGCGCCAGCCCTCGTGAAGCAGCACCACCAACGCGCCGAGGGCGAACAGCGCCAGCGGGAGCACGACGGCGACGGTTACGGGGGAGAAAACGTGGGCGGAACGCGCCCGGCGCTTTAGCTGTTTGAGCTTCTCCGCACGCAGCGCCGAAAGGCCGTCAGGATTGGGGTCGCTGCCAGCGGGATGGTTTGCGATGATGCTGCGAAGTCGATCGCGTGAAGCGGCGAAGGACGCCGCGCGGAGGTCCATGGCCGTCGCGTCTTGCGCGCTCACTTCCTCGAGCGTGCGATTGAGCAAGGCGTTTGCCACTTTTAGGGTTGCCTGCGGGTCCTTGCGAGCAGCGAGCTCGAGGAGTCCAGCGTCCTCGAGCCCGCGGCGCAACGCTTTGAGCCGAAGCGAGGGCACGACGTCATCAACGCCCAGAGCGTGAGGGCCCAAGCTCGCTGCGAGCCGACCGGGGTAGAACAAAAGCCCGTCGTAGAGCGCTACGTCGCCTGCGCCATTGTGGAAGGTCTCCACGTTGCTGAAGACGTCGGAGGGGCCTTTTCCACCGCGATTGCCGTCATTCCAGAAAATGCTCTCCCAGTAGAACCAACGATCGACGTCGTGAATGGAGGCGATCCACCCATTGGCGGTCAGGCTGGTCAGAGGCACATCGAGCCCTAACGCGCCGGCGAACGGTAGTTGCCCGTTGTAGATCCAAACCTTCTTGCCGAGCGCACGCGCCTCCGCAGCGGCCGTCGCAGAAAAAGCCTGGGCCGGCGACATCACAAGGTCGACGCCTTGCGAGCTTGGCGGTTCATGGCAGGTATGCCCGACCGTCAGTTCGATCTTCTCGCGCTCGAACAAGGCCTTCCAAAGCGGTCCGCGCGGATTGTCGCATTGCTCGTCGATCGCGTAGAGAAACACGTCTTCGACCGAGCGTGGAATCGCCGCGCGCATCGCGCGGATGTTGGGCAACTGAGCCTCGCGCGGCTCGCCAAGGATACCGTACATCCCGATCGGAGCGAGCGAGGTCGGAACGCCTGCACCGGGGCCGGAGTAGCCGTGCTTCTCGGTGAACCACGAGCCGTCGAAGGAGCCTCGCAACCTCTCGACGTGGGCTGGCTCCGCCATCTGAGTCACGGTGTCGAGCCCGTGGGCGTGGGCCAGCTGCACGAGCTTCTTCTCGACCGGTTCGTGCGGGTTAAAGGCGCGCTGCAACGTCTCTTGCTCGTAGAAAACGTGAGCGCGCGCCGCTCGATACGGCAGCTCGAGGGCGGAGATCTCGAGCTCGATGAGCGAGGTTGCGAGCAGCTGCTGCTCTGACTCCAGGCGCACGATAAGGGTGCGTTTGCCGGGCTCGATCCCATACGGAATGAACGACTCGACGAAGAAGACCACCGAGCGGCCTGGCTCCACGCTCGCGGGGTAGGGGAGCCAGCTGGGGGCCAGTTCGACCGGAATCAAAGCATCGGGCAACCACCCCAAGTCCTCTGGGCCCGGTGGTCGCGCTGGAGCGAGAAAGAACAACGACTCATGGGTGTCTCCAGTGCGTGAGCGCCGTTCAACTCTGACGAAGTGCTCGAGGAAGCGGTGGAACTCCAGCCCTTCCTGCTCACCCTCGATCGCCAGTTTCAGGCCGGTGTGAGGAGTGTCGGTCTCCACGCTGATCTGAAAAGCAAGGTGCTCACCGCGTACTAACTGACGCTCTAGCTGTGAATTGCAACCCTCCGTAATCAGTGACCCATTTAGATCTCGGCTCGCGCGCACTCCCTCGTCCAACAGGCACACACGCGTATCCGCGTACGCCCGCAGCGGCGTCAGCGAGCCAACGATCAGCCCGAGCAGTGCCAGGCTCCCTGCGGTCATTCCCTTCTTCGCCGGCGCAGTGTATGAAACGACTCGTGCCAAGTCGAAGGTCCATCGGGGCCTTCGGCTGCTTTTCCGAAGAGGGCACGAGTCATTCTGTTTGCTGCATCCACCTTCGGTGGAAACCAAGCCTAACCCGTCGGCTCTCGCGAGCATCGCCTTCGCAAAGTTCGGACTATACGCCATGAAAATCACTGTTTTCGGTTCCGGCTATGTTGGTCTCGTCACAGGCGCCTGCCTGGCCGATGTCGGTCACCAGGTCGTATGTGTCGATGTTGATGCGCGCAAGGTTGAGATGCTGCGCGGTGGAGAAGTGCCTATCTATGAACCGGGGCTCTCTGACTTGGTCCGCAATTGCGCCGCTCAAGGAACCCTGTCTTTTACCACCTCGGCTGAAGAGGGCGTCGCTCACGGTGAAGTGATCTTCATCGCGGTGGGTACCCCGCCGGACGAGGACGGTTCGTCGGATCTGAAGTACGTGTTCGCCGTAGCGAAGTCGATCGCCCAGCACATGACCACCGCCAAGGTGATCGTCGACAAGTCCACAGTGCCCGTCGGCACCGCAGATCAGGTGACGGCGCTGGTGCGCGAGGGCCTTGCAGCGCGTGGCGTGTCGATCCCTTTTAGCGTCTGTTCCAACCCCGAGTTCCTCAAGGAAGGCAGCGCGATCGAGGACTTCACGCGCGCTGCTCGCATCGTCATCGGCACAGATTCCGACGACGTGCGCAATGCGATGAGGCAGTGCTACGCACCCTACAATCGCAACCACGACAAGATCCTGTTCATGGGCGTTCGCGCAGCGGAGCTCACCAAGTACGCGGCAAACGCCATGCTCGCGACGAAGATCAGCTTCATGAACGAGATGGCCCAACTGGCCGAACGCCTCGACGTGGACATCGAGCAGGTCCGCATCGGCATCGGCTCAGATCCGCGCATTGGTTTTCACTTCATCTACCCGGGCTGCGGCTACGGTGGCTCCTGCTTCCCCAAGGACATCAAAGCACTGCGTCACATTGCCCAGCAAAATGGTTACGAGTCGCGCGTCCTGGACGCGGTCGAGCTGACCAATGAGCATCAGAAAACCACGCTGTTCTCAAAGCTTCAGCACGCCTTCGAGGGCCAGCTCTCCGGCAAGACGATTGCCGTCTGGGGTCTCGCGTTCAAACCCAACACCGATGACATGCGAGAAGCTCCCAGTCGCGTCCTCATGGAGTCGGTTTGGGCAGCGGGCGGAAAGGTCCGCGCCTACGATCCGAAGGCGAGCGAAGAGGCACATCGCATCTTTGGGGACCGCAAGGATCTCGTGCTGTGCAAGCAGCGAGATGAGGCACTCGAGGACGCCGACGCGTTGGTGATCTGCACCGAGTGGAAGGCCTTCCGTTCGGTCAACTTCGGCTGGCTGAAGTCACAGTTGAAGTCGCCGGTGATCGTAGACGGTCGTAACCTGTTCGACCCGGAGGACGCCTCCGCGGCCGGCCTGCGCTACTACGCCGTCGGCCGTGGTCACACCACCTTCGCGAAGGGCTGAGTCTGACCGGCTGAGCTGACTGAAGGTCAATGGGTGGTGGGTTGATCCAGTCGGTCGCCGCCCCCCGCCGTTTAATGCGGTAAATGCTGGGGATAGCTCGCGGCTCGGAGCTTGCTAACCGGTAGTCAGTATGCGCTTCAACTCCCAGCGGCAGCCGCGGATCGTGGCCCCCTCTTGTGCGAAGCTTCGTTCCTTGCCGCCCATCCATCCGCCGCCGGTGAAGCTCGCAGGTTCAGGCGTCTCCAACGAACAAACCGCTGAGTTGCCCATCGAGAGCTACTTCCGTGAGCTCTCGTTTGGTGCGGATCCAGCGACCGTTCCAGTGAGCGCAAACGCCTTTCACCAAGAAGCTGCGATCAGCAGCAGCGCGCTCGAGCTCGATGAAGGCGACTTCATCGAGTTGAATACGCCCGACCAGCCAGAGCTCGAAGATCTTGGCGCTACGACGCAACTTGCCGCCGCAGTGGATCCGAGGACTGCGAGGTTCGTTGTCACGGCGGGTTTCGCTCCGGGGGAGCTCGTTCTGCGCGCTCTGGGGCCGGGCGAGCCACCGCCGCCGGACGCTCCAATCGCCACGCTGGTTCCGAGCTGCGGCTTTGATGCTTATCGCATCGGAGCGGAGCTCAATCGCAGGTAGCAGGCTAGCCCGGATCGGGGTACGTGGAGTGCATGACCCGCGCGAGCAGCTTCACAGCCAGCCGCTTGGGTAACAGAGAAAGTAGCCTCATCGCGGCGCGGTTACCCTGACCGAGCACGACGATGGGACCTTTCTGCCAAAGGGCATCCAGGGCCGAGCGCGCGACGTCCTTCGGGGTGGCCACCAAAGGGCTCCACAGTCGTGCGTTTGAGCGTTGGAAGTTGGGAGTCATCACGGCACCGGGGCAGGCGACGATGACGTGCACCCCGTCCTTTGCGACTTCTTCCGCGAGCGCCTCCCCGAGGCGCACGAGAAAGGCCTTGGTGGCTCCGTACAAGGCTGTCTTTGGGTGGCCGATCAAGCCGGCGTTGGAACCAATGAGCAAGATGGCTCCGCGCCTCTGGGCTTGAAATCTCGGCAAGAGCACACGAATCAGCTCGACCGGCGCGCTGGCGTTGACCGCGATTACACGACTGGCCTTGTCTGCCAAAAGCTGGTTGAAGTTGCCAATCTGCGCCTCTGCTGCGTTGTAAACCAACAGCGAAAGCGGGCATTGGGCGGTGGCGGCGGCGATCGTTGCAGCGGCCTCGGGGGCAGCGAGATCTTGATGCACCGCTATGACCTCCACGACGAACGTCGTTCGAAGTTCCTGCGCAATCCGCTCGAGGTTCTCGCGGTTGAGGTCCACGAGCACCAGATTCAAGCCGCGCGCAGCCAGCTCTCGCGCGAACTCAGCTCCCAATCCCTCAGCTGCACCGACAACCAACGCCCACGGGCCAAACTGCGCACAAAAGTCCTTAGTCATGACGATTCAGCTTTCTTCGTGCTGTGTGGAAGCACCTTGCGCCACAACCATGCGAGCAGCCGCCGATGGGTATCCGAGTAGCCGAGCTATGCCCCTACAGTCCACAGCGCTGCGCTCGCCGAGCCCGCACCAAGGTGTTGCGGAGATCTAGCGTGCCGGCTACCTTCGGGCCTTTCCGAGAAAGATGTACCAATGATTCGTGCTCTCTCGATGTTAGCGGAGGATATCCGCGAAAAGTCGCGCTGGTGCTACAAGGGTGAGAGTCCCCGGGATCTTGCCAAGACGCTGATGACCGACGGCACCTTCTCGATGATTGTCTACCGCCTCATGCAGGGCTCGCGGGACATGAATCTTGGTACGCTCGAGGCGGTATTCAACAAGGTCAATGGGGTTTTCGGCAACTGCATCATAGGGCGCGGTGCTGAGTTTGGTCCGCGCTTCGTCCTGTTCCACGCAAACGGAGTCGTCATCAATGGCAAAGTGCGCGGTGGCGAGGGGATCTATCTCCACCACGAAGTAACCATTGGCAACAATGAGCGTGGCGAGACGCCCAAGCTGGGCAACAACATCCACTTCGGCGCGGGTGCAAAGGTAATCGGCAACGTGACGCTGGGTGACGGTGTGCGAGTTGGAGCAAACGCCGTTGTCGTTCACGACGTCCCGAACGACACTACGGTGGTTGGCATCCCTGCGAAGCCAGTAAAACGACGCGACTATCCAGCCGAAAAGAAGACCTGAGTCTCGAAAGATAAGCAGCGAACATGAACGACCAGCAACCCCCGGTTTTTCGCGGCCGAAGCATGATTTGTTTTGGTCATGATTGGACCGGAGACCCCCTCTCCAAAACTCACTTGATGCGGCTGTTGTCGAAAGAGAACAAGATCCTCTGGATCAACTCTATCGGCTACCGCACCCCCACAGCCTCCGCTCGCGATTTCAAGCGGATCGTCAACAAGCTGAAGGCTTTTTCCGAACCGGTAAAGGAGGTCGAGCCGAACATCTTCGTCCTTAGCCCTCTTGCAATACCTGCTTACGGGTTGCCGTTCGTCAAAGAGGTCAACCGCGAGCTGCTCAAGCTGCAAATCAAGCGAGCGATGCGCCGGCTGGGCTTCAGCAGGACCATCAATTGGGTGTTCAATCCCACGGGCTCCGTCGTAGCCGGCTCGCTCGGCGAGGAATCCATCGTCTACTACTGTGTTGATGACTTTACCGCTTTCCATGACGCAGGCACCGGCGCCATGGTTGAGATGGAGAAGCGGCTCCTGCGCAAGGCGGATCTCGTCGTCGTTTCCGCCGCTAGGTTGTTGAAGTCCAAGTCGCCGGAGAACCCCAACACAGTGCTCATTCGCCACGGGGTTGACTACGACCATTTCCGCAAGACGCTGCTGCCAGAAACGGTGATTCCCGCCGAGATCAAGGACTTGCCCAAGCCAGTCCTCGGTTACTTCGGTCTCATGGCAAAGGACTGGATCGACGTGCCTTTGCTCGAGAAGCTAGCTCGCAAATACGCGCACGGTTCACTGGTACTCATTGGGCACGTCAATATGGATATGGGTGCATTACCCACGATGCCCAATGTTCATCTGATAGGCCGCAAGAAGTTCTCCGAACTTCCAGGCTACTCAAAGGGCTTTGATGTGGCCCTGAACGTGTTTCCCATCAACGAAGTAACGAAGAGCGCGAACCCGCTGAAGGTACGTGAGTACTTGGCGGCCGGGTTACCTGTGGTTTCACCTCGTATTCCAGAGGTTGAAGTTCTGGGAGACCAGGTTTTCGTGGCAGACGATCACGATGACTTTCTCAGCAAGGTAGAAGAGGCGCTCAAGAACCCTGGTCCGAACGACCAGCGGAGTCTTGCGATGCAGGACGAGAGTTGGGCGGGCCGTGTCCGGGAGTTGGCACGTCAGTTCGCGCGGGTCGCTCGAATCTAGCAGGGCCTGCAGCAGGTCGCGGCCGCTCTAATGGCCCTTCGACTTTAGAAGCAGTCGAAGCACGACTGGGAACATCAGACAGATCGCCGAGACGGTAGCCTTCTCGGCGAGACTCAGCTTGATCTCGAAGCTGGGGTCATGACGCCGAATCGTTGCGTACAGGCCGCCGGAGAAGCCGAAGTAGATCCAGAGTACCTGGTGATAGGTGAACGACAGGAAGAACGCGCCGATTGCGATGCCAGCGAAGCTGGCGAGCAAGCCTAGGCTCGAAGTGAAGGCAACTTTCGCTTCGGGCCGGTTCGCGTAGCGTCGCAAACCGACAATGGGAATCTTCAGCGAGATGTAGAGAATGAAGCCAAAGGTGATAAGCCCGACGATGCCGAGTTCAGCTATCGCAAGGAGGTAGCTGTTGTGCGCCGTGAGCGAGTGGTGTTGCGTAAACTGGCCCCAACCAACGCCGTAAAGCGGACTTCTCGTCACCATGTTCAGCCCCTCGACCAGGATCTCGGTTCGCTCATCGGACGAGGCCTTGGCCTCGTCTCCCGAGCGACCGCCCAAGAGCAACAGGGGCGCGCCCAAAATGGCACCAACCATCGCTCCCTTCCAACCAAACTTCTGGATCGAGTAGGTGCCGATGACAGCCAGCAGGACGAGAATCCCGCCGCGTGACTGGCTGAAGACGATCGTCGTCGCGACCACACCAAGCGCGATAATCAGCGTGAGGAAGCGACCGATGCTCTGCTTGCGCGACGCTCGGACGACCAGCCAAGGCAAGCTAGCTGCGATCGTTAGAGCGACCTCATTGGGATCTTTCAATACGCCGCGGTAGCGGACACGACCCCGACCGACGCTGACTGTGTCAAACAGCCCAGCGCGTTCACATCGGTAGCTGGCTCCTGGCTCTGCATCCCCCTCCGTACACTCGTCTTCGTTCTGGCATGGCCGGCCATCCGAGCGCAGGGACTCCTGCTCTGAACCTGATTGGATGGCGCAAGCTAGAGGTGCGAAGCCCTGATGAAAGCAAACTCCAGCCACGAACATGCTCGACATCACCAGCGCACCCGACACTGTGTCGTAGACACGAAACGAGCGTTGGCCGAGCGAAAGCGTGAAGAACAACACCACGACGATAATCAGGTCCACCGCCGCCTTGGGTAGCGTGCCAGCCCCAGCGTTGACGAGCAGCGATGCCAGCGACCAAGGAACGAAGAAGGCGACGTACGGCCACTGAGGTGGAGGATCCAAGCGGGTAAGACCTAGCTTCAGATCGATGATGAGCCCGAGCACGGTCATCCCGAGGAAGCCGTACAACAGCGGAAACGCGTCGAGCCCGGGGATGAACTCTTGCGGCTTGATCAGAATCAAGATGAGGAGGGCTGCCAACCCCGGGAACGCGAACATCTCTTGGTGCTACGAGGTCGCCGGCCGACAGCCTGAAACCGCGCTCCATACTCGCGATTTATTCGCTCGGCGTTCGCTCAGCCTCATGAGAAAACGTGTAACCGGGGCTTGCGAAACTGGCAATCAGGAACTCGCCCTCCAGGCCGCGCCCCGCTCAGTCGGTGGTAGGCACAAGGGCGTGAACCAGCGTGGCTTCACGATTGCGTGAGGATGAGAAGCGAGCATCCGCGGCGCGAATCACCCGCGCCATACAGCGGGCCGCCGGCTCGTATTCGGGCGAGCGTGCAGTGGCCACCACGCTGGTGCGGTCGATTCGGCCGAGGCTATCCACGCGGAATTCGATCTGCACGGTCTCTGGCGGCAAGATTCCGCCGCTCGGTCCGCGGCATTGTTCAACCAGCTCGAAGTGAAGGGTGGAGCGAAGATCACGCTCCGCCGACGTGCTTGACGTCCGCCGAGGTGGCTCGAGCTTGACTCGGCTGAGCGAGACCGCAGCAGAAGCAGCCGAACTCGCGAAGGCTGAAGCCTCGGGCTTTGTGGCGATCAAGGTGCCGCTAGGAGAGGTCGGCGGAAGTGGAGCCGGAGCCGCACCCAGGATTTCATCTTTGGCGCGAGGGTCGACCGGCAGCGCCGCTTGATTGACCTCCACCGTGGAGACTGGCACCAAGTTCGTCACGATCTCGTAGCTGACGGTGGCCGAGGGGGAGGGCGGTGCCGACGAATCATCCGCGCATCCCGGCCAACCAAGGCCGACGCCGATTGCCAAGCAGGCAAGGCTGGTGCGAGTGGGCAAGCGCTTCATCGGCGATGAGCTGTAGCTGCTAATCGGGTGCGCTTGAAGCATCGAGTCTCGTTTCATGACATCGAGCGCGGTCTCAAAAGAACGGCCGAAGGCCCGTCGACCGGCGACGTTGGCATAGTATGCGCCGATGAACCGCGGCTTCGGACAATTGAAGCAATTGCTTGCAGCGCTTGCTTCGGCGCGCAGTGAGGCTGGTCCTGGCTTCGCGTGGCGAGCGGCGGGCGTCGCTGGGCTCGCTTCGCTCGCGGGCGTCGTCATGGGGCTGGTCCCCGCGTTCGTCGGGTTGGGGGTGCATTCGCTGGCAGGGCAGGGACCACGCCCGCCCGGGATGTTGGCCTTCATCG
>CAITIQ010000472.1 GCA_903892415.1 uncultured delta proteobacterium
ACTCCCGAGGGCGCAGGTCCGTGCCAGGTGCTGGTCTCTCGACCGCAACGGGGCACGCTAGGCACTCCTCGGGAATTCGCCACGACACTGGGAGCAGGAGTAAACCCATCCCCAGCTGAAAGAAACGGTACAGGGCACGTTCACGGTCGGAGAAGGGAGAAGGGAGAAGGGAGCCTGCTAGTGCACCGGGGGAATCGAAGCGTGCTCATGATGATGGCCCTTCGCCCGGTGGGAGAAGATGAGCAGCAGCGACGAGAAGGCGAGTGCGATCCCCACCACAATCAGAGACTGTGGCGCGAATAGGTGCCCGGGCTCGTGGACCATCAGCGCAGGCAACGCCAAGCCGAGACCGAATAACACCGCTCCAATGCGAGCGACCGGACTCACCCGCGAGGTCGCGTGCTCGTGCGACTCAGCGACGTGCGAGACGGCGTGCAGCAGCAAACCGGCGACCGCTGCATGAACCCAGCCCTCGGCGCCACCGACTGCGGCTTGCGCAGCTTCGCTGCTCGAGAACCAAGCACCGAGCGCGCCGCCAACAGCGAGGATCAGCACGCGGCCGGCTGCAGCGGCAGGGCTCGCCAAGGAGCGGATCGCCAGCGTGAAGGCCGCCACGATCGGCACGGTGTGGATGGTGAGCGACCCCATCGCAAGGAGCGCCGTAGACTTCGGCGTGACCGTGGTCTCCAGCGTCCCCAGCGCGAACCCTTCCACCACTTGGTGCCCGAGCAACGCCAGGAAGCCGAGATCGATCGACATTGTCGCGCCGCCACCGACGCGCGGGCGTAAACCTAGCTCGACCACCACCGAGAGCACGAGCGCGACGCCAAACGGTGCCAGCGCCAAGAGGCCCAAGTCCTCCGCTGACTCGGGAAGCAGCTGAGCAAAGACCGCACAAAGCCCCGCGCCCAGCCCCACCAAACGAACCCACCCGAGCTTGGACAGGGCGCCTGGACGAAGGCCAATTCCCCCGCCCAATAGAACGAAGGCAACGGCAAAGAGAATGGCCCAGCTCATGGCTCCCTCGCCTTTAGTACATCCGCGCAAAAGTTGCTCACGCGATCCGGTTCGAGGCGTTCCGCGGGCCTCCCCAAGGCCCACCGACTCATTCGGCTCGCTACGCCTTGCGCCCCGACAGCGAAAGCCGCGGCGGCCGCTCGCTCGCACGCGGCTCATACTCGAGCTCCACCGCGAACACTTTGGCGACGTCCCCGGAGCCGAACACCTCGTCCACCGAGCCCGCTCGCACCAACGTACCGCGCTCGAGCAGCACGAGCTGATCGCAAGAGCGGGCCGCAAGCGCGAGGTCGTGGATCACCGCGATCACCGTCACGCCCTTCGCTGCACGCTCACGCAGCAAATCGAAGAGCGCCAACTGCCAAGCAGGGTCTTGATGCGAAGCGGGCTCATCGAGCAAGAGCGCCGGGTGCGCCGCCGAGGACGCCTCGACCTGCAACAACACCCGGGCGAGATGCGCGCGTTGTCGCTCACCTCCGGAAAGCGATCGGACGCTGCGCTCGAGCAGCGAAACTAGCCCGACCTGCTCGGCGACCGCGTGCACCGCCGCTCGCACTTGCTCCGGCCGTTTGCGGGCGAAAGGAGCGAGCCCCATCGCGCACAGCTCGAACACGGTGAACTCGAAGGCGAGCTCGGAGGCTTGCATCATCAGGCCGCGTTGCTGCGCCTTCTCCAAGGCCGAAAGCGAACTCGCGTCGCGCCCATCGAAGGTCACGCGCCCGCGCGTCGGTGCGAGTTCAGCGGAGGCCAAGCGCAAGAGCGTGGTCTTCCCGGAGCCGTTGGGCCCGAGCACGCCGGTCAACTTGCCCGCAGCAAACGGCAGTGAAAGGCCGTGAAAGAAGGCCGTAGCACCCAGCTCGACGGTCGCATCCTCCAGCCGAATCATGGGTTCGCCTCGCGGCTTCGCACCAACAAAATCAGAAACAGCGGCGCTCCCACCAGCGAGGTCAACAGCCCCACCGGCACCTCGAGCGGCGGCGCGATCACCCGCGCCAAGGTATCGGCGAGCATCGTCAAAAGGCCACCCACCAGCGCCGAGACCGGCACCACCGAACGGTGACTCGCACCGAAGAGCAGCCGCACGAAATGCGGGACCAACAGCCCGACGAAGCCGATCATCCCAGCGGCCGTGACAGCGGCGCCCACACCCAGCGCCAGCGCCGCCACCACCGTCCTGCGTAAACGAGCGACGTCCACGCCGAGCAGCGTCGCGTCCTGTTCGCCGAGCGCAAACACATCGAGTTCACGCGCATGCCGCAGCCCGAGCCCGAGCGCGAGCGCGACCAACGGCAACGAAAACAGCACCCTCCACCACGACGCTTGTCCCAAGCCGCCCAGCGTCCAAAAGGTCAGGTTGCGCAGCTGCGCGTCGCTCGCGACGTAGCTCAATAGCCCGACCAGCGCGCCCATCAGCGCGTTCATCGCGATGCCGGCCAAGAGGATGTTCACCACCGCCGTGCGCGTCCCACCGCGCCCGAGCCGCAACACGGTCAACGTCGCAGCGATCCCCGCCGCAAAGGCGCATAGCGGCAAGGCCGCCGAGCGCAGCCAATCCGGCGCTTGCTCGAACAGCGGCCCCAAAAGCACGAGGCCCACCGCCGTACCCAAGATCGCTCCCGCGGACACGCCGATCAAACCTGGGTCGGCCAGCGGATTGCGGAAGAGCCCTTGCGAGAGCGCGCCACAAGCGCCCAGCGCCGTCCCGACGATCGCCGATAGCAGCGCGCGCGGCAGCCGCAATTCCCAGAGCACGACCGGCTCGTGAGCGGGGTAGTTAGCGGCCGCTCCCAACTGCTGAGGATCGAGCAAGAGCGCTGGGATGTGCGCGAGCGGGAGCTTGGTCGGGCCCAGCACAATCGACAAAAGAAATGCCGCCGCCCAAGCGACGCAAAACGCCAGCAGCCAAAGCCGCCGCAAAGCAACTGCCCGAGGACCGCTCACAGCTGTGCCACAGTCACGCGCAGCTCAGTTCGGCTTGGGGACGGGGATCGGAGCGAAACGCGAGGCCTCGCCACGCCGAACCTTCGCGAGCAGCACGCTGCCGGGCTTGGCCGCCGCGAGCAGCTTCTCCAGCTCGTCAGCGTTCTTCACGCTCTTGCCATCCACCTCAGTGATGACGTCGCCCGGAGAAAGCTCCTTGATCGGACTGCCGCGACCGATCGAATCGACGCGCACGCCGTCACCGCTCTTGAGGTTGGAGACCTGAATTCCGAGTTGGCTGTTGGACGGAGCCGGCTGCGGGCGAACCGGCGGAGGCGCGGGATCGTCGTCAAGCGTATCGAGCGTGGCTTTCAGCTCCAACGTCTTGCCGCCGCGCAGCACGCTCAGCTTGATCTCCGCGCCGGGAGCGTTCTTCGCCACGCGCCGCGGCAGCTCATCGCCGTGGCTTATCGAGGTGCCGTTGACGGCCAGAATCACGTCCCCGGGTTTGATCCCGGCACGGCCCGCTGCACCGCCCGGCTCGATGTGGGCGACCAGCGCGCCCTTCGGCCGATCGAGCTTCAACGCGCGCGCCAGCTCCGCGGAGATCGGCTGGAACACCAGGCCGAGTTTGCCGCGCACCACGCGACCCTTTTCACGCAGCTGCGTCAGCACGTCTTTGAGCGCGTCGATCGGGATGGCGAAGCCAATATTGTTTGCATCCGGGCGGATCGCCGTGTTGATGCCCACGACCTCACCCCGCCAGTTGAACAGCGGCCCGCCCGAGTTGCCCGGGTTGATCGACGCGTCGGTTTGGATGAAGTCGTCATACGGGCCAGCGCCGATGCTGCGCGATTTGGCGCTCACGATGCCGAGCGTCACCGTGTGACCCAGGCCGAACGGATTGCCGACGGCCAGCACCGACTCACCGATGCGCAGCGCTGCACTCGAGCCCAGCCGCGCAGCCGGCAAATCACTGACGTTCTCCAGCTTGAGCAGCGCCAAATCGAGCTTCGGATCCCGCCCGACAACCTTGGCGATGAACTCGCGCTCATCGGAGAGCCGCACCGTGACCTCATCCGCATCCGAGACGACGTGCTCGTTGGTGATCACGTAGCCCGCCGGATCGATGATGAAGCCGGTGCCAGCGCCGGTGCGCTCACCGCGCGGGGCCCCCGGCGCAAAAAAGAACTCGAAGGGATGGCCGTCCGGCAAGTTCACACGCTGCCGCGTGGTGATGTTCACTACCGTCGGGCTGACCGACTGCGAGAGGTTGGCAACATCAAACGTCGCCGGCACCGGGGCTTCCGCCAGCGGAGCCGGCAGCGTCAGCGGCGGCAGCGCCTTGCGCATGGCAAGGTCTGCCGCTGCTGGGTCCACCTCGGCGGTGGGCGTGCTCGTTGGCGCCGGGGTCACCTCGGCACAGCCAACCAATAGCGCCAGCGTTACAGCGAACCACCCAGACCTGTGCGTACGCGGGAGATCAAACACGTGCATTGTCATAGCCGATTCGCAGCGTTGTTCCATAGGTCGCTGCACCATCGGCGTGGATCGGCTAGCGTCCGCGCATGACGACCGAGAAGCTCGAAGGGAAACGCATCGGGTTCCTAGGCGGCGGAGCCATGGCTGGGGCGCTGATCAAGGGCCTGCTGGCGGCCAAGGTCCCGAGCCAACAGGTGCGCGCCAGCGACGTGAAGGCCGCCCGCTTGACCGAGCTTGCCACCAACTACGGCATCGAAACCAGCACCGACAACGCCGAGCTCGTGCGTTGGGCCAACGTGATCGTGGTCTCGGTCAAGCCTCAGATCGTCGATCGCGTGTTGCCGGTCTTGCGCGACAACATGAGCGCCGATGCGCTGATCATCTCGATCGCCGCCGGCGTGCCGATCGTGGTCTTCGAGGACGCGCTGCCCAAAGCCGCGAAGGTCATCCGCACCATGCCCAACACCGCCGCGATCGCGCTGGCCGGAGCAACCGGGATCGCCGCTGGCACCGCTGCCACCGAGGCCGACCTCGCGACCGCTGTCGCGCTTTTTGAAGCGGTCGGACGTTGCGCAGTGCTCGATGAGAACCTGCTCGACGCCGTGACCGGGCTCTCGGGCAGCGGCCCTGCGTACGTGATGCTGATGATCGAGGCCTTGGCCGACGGCGGCGTCAAAGTCGGGCTCGGCCGCGATGTGGCGCTGATGCTCGCAGCACAAACCGTGTACGGCGCCGCCAAGCTCCAGCTCGAGACGGGCGAGCACCCTGGGCGCCTCAAAGACATGGTGACGAGCCCTGGCGGAACGGCCATCGCCGGGCTGCACACGCTGGAGTCCGGCGGCCTGCGCCGTACCTTGATCGACGCTGTGGAGGCGGCAGCCAAACGGAGCGCCGAGTTGGGTGAACAGCTTGTGGAACGCCGCCGCCGATCGATTGCTTGAGCTGAACGTAGAGGCCTGCGAGGATGACCGCGATGCGAGGTTGGACAACTGGGTTTGGCGTTCTGCTCGTACTCGGCGCCAGCTGCACCGCGGACCTCGAGCCCGGTTGCATCGACGGTGAATGCACCTCGGGCATCCCGGACGTCGGGCAGCTTGGCGGCGCCGGCGGCGCGTTCGTTTGCACCCACGACAAGACCTTCGAGCTGCCTTGCGAGGTCTACGACACCCTGAGCGTGATCTGCCAGAACTGTCACTTCAAGGACAACGTGCCCAATGTCCCGTTTGGGCTCGAGAGCTTCGCAGACACCCAAGCCGACTACTTTGGAACCCCCGTGTGGTCGCGCATGGACGCCGCCACCAAGCTCTCCGATCCGCCGCCGCTCCCGTCCATGCCGCTCGGCAGCTATCCCCTCCCCCCCGAACGACTCGACTACCTCACCGCATGGTTTGAGACCTGCAAAGCAGGCGAGTGCGCCAAGGGCCAGGGCATAAACGAGGGCGCGACGGCTAGCGGCGGAGCCAGCGGCACCGGCGCAGCAGGCACTGGCGGAGCCGGTGGCACTGGCGGCATTTAACGCCGGGCGCACCACAAACAACGCTCTGTCGCGCACCCAGCGCCCACGCCGCAGCGCCCGCATCTAGCGCTCGGTCGCGCCCCAGCGTCTCATATCTCTCCGTCGCCCCGAACGAACCGGCGTTCGCCACCGACCGCCGCCGCTGCCCGCCTCCCCGCGAGCCGCCGCCGACCGCCGCCAACTGCCTCCGTCGCTCCAAGCCCGCGTCCCTCACCGGCCCCACCTCCATTTGGACCGGTTGACCGGTCCAAATTGATCGCCAGCAATCACTTCGGTACTTCCAGCATGACCAATCGATAGGTCTCCATCATTTCGCGCAAGCCGCTAAACCAAAGTTGTTCGTCGGCATCACAAAAGCATCTTCCGGCAAGCTTAAATGAATGAAGGCGATCAAAAAAAGCATGCACAAAGTAGCGATATTGTTCGGATCAATCAAAAGCAGTTTGCCGGAATTACTTTTCTGTATCGCTTGAATCAAAAGAGGCATGCGCGAAGTACTTTTATTGATTCAATTGATCAAAAAAAGCTTCCCGAGCTACCTTTAAGCGGTCCGGCGACCATAGGCCGCGAAAAGCAACCTTCGGCCGGGATCGAGGCACACCATGAACCTGTTTGCTGGCATCGGGCGGCGCCGCGGGCCGAAGCGCAAGAAGATCAACCCGGCCGTTGGGCCTGCGGTGCTCGCGGCCCGGCGCTCGTTGCGGCTGACGCGCGGCGCGTTCGGCGCGCTGGTTGGCGTGCAGTGGCGGGCCATTGGCCGTTGGGAAGAGGGCGAAGCCGAGCCCCCGCCGAAGACCAAAGCTCGGCTGGTCAAAGCGGTGGAAGCGCAGAAAGCCTCGGTGGGGAGGACGCTCGCTGCGGCCTTAGGGCTTGAACGGCTGGTGGCGCCACCGCCTCCACCTCCTTCGCCGGAGGCCCTTCGGCTAGCGGTGCTGCGTCTCGCGGACACGCTGGACGTTTCGCCCGGCCGCGCGCGACGCGCTTGCGCTCAATTGCTCGAACAAGCACGGGCAGCTCGCTTCACGCTGGAAGCGGCTGCCCGGGAAATTGACGAGTGGGCGAAGGCCGAAGACGCCGCCCGCACGCCCTGAAACGGTTGGCTGAGGCTCAGGCCGAGAAGGAGGACCCGCAACCGCAGGTGCTCTTCACGTTCGGGTTGCCGAACTTGAAGCCTGCGCCCTGCAAGCTCTCGACGTAGTCAATCTCGGTGCCATCCAGGTACTGGTAGCTCAGCGGATCAATGAAGAGCTTCACGCCCAAGCTCTCAAACTCTTCGTCCATGTCGGTGGGCTTGTCCTCAAAATAGAGGTCATAGGAGAACCCTGCACACCCACCGCCAACGACGCGAAGCCTCAGGCCTTGTCCGCCCAAGTCTTCCTCTTTTGCGATCTCGTGGACCTTCGCAGCTGCTTTTTCGGTAATGGTGATCATGTGACGCTCCGTAACGTTGCGTTCAACCGTAGTCTGCTTTGAGCGGTTTGTCGCGTGGAGAGTTTGCTCAACCTTTTTGGAGCTGGCAAGCCTCGTTGCGTTTGACCGCGAGAGCGGCTAGCTGTGCGCCGTCGCTGATGAACAGACGATCGCTGGTGTGGCAACACACGAGAGGAAAGTCCGAGCTCCGTAGAGCAGAGTGCCGGGTAACGCCCGGTGAGGGAGACCTCGAGGAAAGTGCAACAGAAAGACACCGCCGGCCTAACTGCCGGTAAGGGTGAAATGGTGGGGTAAGAGCCCACCGCGCGTTTGGTAACAAACGTGGCTAGGTAAACCCCACTCGGAGCAAGGCCATGTAGGGAGGCGATGAGGGTGAAAGCCCTTGGAAGAGCGGCTCGCTCAAGCCTCCGGGTAGGCTGCTGGAGGTGCGCGGTAACGCGCATCCTAGAGGAATGATGCGTCATCCGACGGAGGGCGACCAACGTCGGAAACAGAACTCGGCTTATGAATGTCTGCGACCGCACCGACAGCTTCGGCTGTCGGTGTGCTTTTGTGGCCGGCCTTTTGTGGTCGGCCGGTCGCGACGGGACAGTTCGACTTACTGACGCAGTGCCGGAGCGCGCTTGGGTGCGGCCGGCGGCAACCCGCGCAAGCCTTCGAACAAACGCAGGGATTCGGTCCAGCCGAAGTTCTCGAAGGAGAGCCCCAAACAGCGACCGCGGTCGCCGGGACGCCGACCGTGAAGCACGCGCGCAACCGTGGCTTCCACGTCGAACCACTCGCCGGTCTGCGGCGCACGGAAGCTCACCAGCAGCTGGTCCCCGGTGAGCACGCGCTCATAGGTCCGCACCTGGATACCTTCTGTCGAAAGATCCAACGCGAGGTTGGACACCAGACGAAAGTCACGTTCACGAACCACCTGACAGGGCATCAGGACTTCACGCCGAAAGGCGCGGCGATCAACTCGGCGACGAAGAATGGCGCTCATGTAAGGAAGGGTAGAGAAGGACTTTTCGCCGGGGCAACTTTCGGCTCACTTGCCCGAGAAGCGCGCCTCCCGACGTTCGATAAAGCTCTGCATCCCTTCACGAGCATCTTCACTGGCCAAGATCGCTGGCAGCACCGAACGCAGGTGTTCGGCGGCCGCAGCTTGACCGCCCACCTCGGCGATACGCGCGTTTTGCAACGTTTGCTGCACGCCCAGCGGAGCCTGCCGCGCGATCAGCTCGGCCAACGCCAAAGCCCGTGCGCGCTCGCTCCCGGCCGGCACCACTTCCTGCACCAAGCCGATGCGCAGCGCTTGTTCGGCGCCGAACTCCTCGCCGGTCAGCAAAAAGCGCATGGCGTTGCCCCAGCCCAACTTCGCCGGCGCACGAAACGTGGCGCCGCCAAACGGCAAAATCCCGCGCCCGACCTCGAGCTGACGGAAGCGCACGTCATCGGCCGCGATCACGATGTCGCAGGCGAGCGCGAGCTCGATCGAGAGCGTGAACGCAATCCCCTGCACCGCCATCACCACCGGCTTCGGCACTTGCGGCCGCCAAACCCCGAACGGGTCGTAACGCCGATTGCCAGCCAAGGTCTGCGGCCCATCGGCGGCGACCTTCGGCCCGACCTCCGCGAGATCGAGGCCCGCGGAGAAGTGGGCGCCATGCGCGAACACCACGGCCACACGCAGCTCCGCGTCGTCGGCAAATACCTCATAGGCTTCCGCCAAACCGTCAATCGTCTCGAGGTCAAAGGCGTTGCGTTTTTCGGCCCGATTGACGCCAATCGCGAACACGTGGCCGAGCCGCTCGGTGGTGATCTTACTGGTCATTGGCCGCTCCGCGCCGAACGCTTGCGGCCCCACACAGCCAACGCCAGCGCTAGCCCAACCAACGCTGAGGGCCCCTGCTCCCCGCGCGGCGTCGCACAGTCGCAGCCGCCCGACTCACCGCCCGACTCACCGCTCGTCGAACCACCGGCGCCGCCCTGATCTCCGCCGCCACTCGCAGCTCCACCGCTCCCGCCTTGCCCGCCGCCTGCTTCGGCCGAGCCGCCGGCTGCACCAGCGCCGCTGCCACCCATGCCACCCGTGCCCATCGAGACCGGACCATCCACGGTCGCGCGAATCACCCAATCTCCTTCCACGCCCTGCTCACAAGCGTCCACCCAGTCGGGCGTGTTCAAGCGAATCCAATTGCGACCGGGCGTGCAACCATCGGCGTCGCGCGCGACCCCGGGCGAGCCGTCGTGCATCGCGAGCAGCGCCACACGAATACTGCCCGGCCCTTCGTGGGTGATGCCCTCGGCCGAGACGTCAATCTCGTGCAGCACGTTGTCCCCCGGCATCACCGAGTAGTCCGCCGAATAGAGCAAGTCCCCGGGCACAGCCGCGCCTTCATCGTCCACGAAGATCTCGAGACGTACGCTGGTATCCGCCGCTTCAGGCCCATAAAGGAAGCGAACCGATTGCACAGTAAACGTGCCCTCCACCGGGCCCAACGTCACCTCGGCGGCTTCATTGCTGACGAAGCCCTGTTGAAAGGCGGCGTCGCCTTGATCGCCAAAGCCGTCGTTGACCAAATCAATCGGCTCCGACCAAGGGGAGCTAGGAAGCAGGAGCGAAAGCGCAGCTACGAACGGTCCCCACAGCGATCTCATGTGCGCTACCTATCACTGGCGTCCGCACTCCGAAAGCCACCTCGGTTCAACGCAGAAACAGGCCGCCGATCAAAGCTTGAAGGAGCAGACCAACGAAGGTCGCTGCGGCTGCCCGCCCACGGCTTACCTCGAATAGGCTGGCTGCGCGCAGCGCTGAAAGCCACCACACGACGAGCGGCGCAATAGGCCCATAAAAGCGCATCGCCTTGGCCAGCGCTCCATGCCCGACGATCAAGAACACAGCCACGTCCGGCACCAAAAACAGGCCCAAGAGCGGCCAGCAATAGGTCGGGGCGAGCTGCTTGAGCGCGACCTCGAACGGCACCTGTTTACCGCCAGCTACCCTCGCGGTCACCCCAACGAATAGGCTGACGAGCCCACAAAAAAGCGGCAGAACGAACAGCGCCTGAACCAAGTAATAGGCTGCCGGGTCGAGCAAGAGCACTCGCTTGGGCGCAATACCGGCGCGATACAGCAGCAAGGAGAAGCCGGCGTAGCCAAGCGAGAGTACGAGGATGGGGACGTTTCGCAAAGGCATCGCTGGGCTAGCTCCGTATACTCCGGATCATGCGCGCCTTGGTTCTCGACGGCTCCCCGCACGTGTCGAACAGCTTCCCCGAGCCGTCGCGCGCTGAAGGAGAGGCCTTGGTTGCGGTCCGCGTCGCCGGCATCTGCGATACCGATCTGCAGCTGGCGCAAGGCTACATGGGGTTCAAAGGCGTTCCCGGCCACGAGTTTGTCGGGCAGGTGCTGGAGGCCGCAACGCCCTCCTGGGTCGGACGCCGCGTGGTCGCCGACATCAACGCCGGTTGCGGTACGTGCGAAGACTGCCGGCTCGGCGCAGGCCATCACTGTCCGACGAGGAAGGTGCTCGGCATCCTCGGGCGCAATGGCGCCTTCGCCGAACGCTTGGTGATCCCCGAGCGTTGCCTCGTCGCCGTACCGGATAGCGTCAGCGATGATCGGGCTGTCTTCGCCGAGCCGATCGCCGCTGCATTGCATGTTAAAAAGCAGCTGGGCCGAACGAGTGACCCCGTTGCGGTCTTGGGCGACGGCAAGCTTGGCCTGCTGATCGCGCTGTGCCTCTCACGCGAGGGATATACGGTTAACCTGATCGGCCACCACCGGGAAAAGCTCGCCATCGCTGCCCCGAGCGCAATCGCCACCTACCTCGAGGACGAGGCCAGCCCGCTGCTCGGCGGCATGGCCACCGTGGTCGAGGCGACCGGCAGTGCCGCTGGCCTTGCTTTGGCCCTGCGCCTGTGTCGCCCCAAGGGCACCATCGTGCTCAAGACGACCGTAAAGACGCCATTGCCCGTCGATCTTTCGGTCGCCGTGATCAACGAGCTGCAGATCGTCGGTTCACGTTGTGGCGATCTGGCAGAGGCGATGACCGCGTTGGAGCAGGGCCGGATCGAACCGACGCCCTTGATCGCGGCCCGCTTTAATCTCGCCAACGCCGAAGCCGCGTTCGAGCGAGCGGCGACCCGAGGCGTGCTCAAAGTACTGCTCGACGTCCAAAGCCCTGCCCAAAATTCAGTCATATGACTTACTCTTAACCCGCTAGCTTTTGATGCCCTCCCCCAACGTCCCTGAGAGCCCCAACGCCGAACTCGAGAAGTTCGAGCGCGAGCGTGTCCGGCGCAAACTGCGCAATCAGCTCTTCGGTGAGCCGCCGGATCCGCTCAAGATCAACCGCTTCGAGGTGATTGAGCGCTTGGGGCAAGGCGCTTGGGGCGTGGTTTACGCCTGTTTCGATCCGGACCTCCATCGCGAGGTCGCGGTCAAGCTCGTCGCTGCGAGCTTGGACCAAGGTCAGATCCTCAGTGAAGCGCGGGCGCTCGCGCGGCTCACCCACCCCAACGTATTGACGGTGTATGAGACCGGCGTTCACGAGAATGTGCCGTTCATCGTCTCGGAGTTTGTGCGCGGCGGAACGCTGCGTGCGTGGCTCGCCGAGCAGCGTACGCCGGAGGAGCTCACGCGGGTGTTGCGCGCCATCGCAGTGGGGCTGCATGCGGCGCATCAACGAGGTTTGGTCCATCGCGACGTCAAACCAGAGAACGTGCTGATCGGCTTGGATGGCCGGCCGAGGGTGGCAGACTTTGGCTTGGCGGTTACCTCCTCGGATCCGAGCCCAGGTGCGGCCGGCACTCCGCGTTATATGGCGCCAGAGCAACTCCGCGGCGCCATGCCCGATCCACTATCGGACCAATACGCTTACTGCGTCATGGCCTATGAGGCCCTGTTCGGCAATCTGCCGTCGGAGCAGCAGCCCGATCGCACTCACCCCTTTCGCGCCTGGGCGCCGCTCTTGCTCCGCGGCAGCGCGAACGCGGCCGAGTCCCGCTTCCCCTCGCTCGGCGAGCTGATCGCCGCGCTCGACCAAACGGCCCCGAAGCCAAGGCGGCTCGCTCGAACAGCGTTGCTAGGAATCGCTGCCAGCAGCTTGGTCGTCGCGGCCGTCGCTACAGCCTACGCCTGGGGCTCGGGAAAACCGCAGCAGCTCAGCAGCCCCTTGGAGGAGGAGACGGAGGAGCCAGCTCCCAGCTCCAAGCCAGTGGCGCCGGTGCCATCGAACTCAGGCCCAGACGTGGAGTACATCGCACGAATCGCGGTGGAGAAGATGAACCGCGGCCAATGGCAAGAGTGCGTGGACTACTTGCAGCAGAACCGACGGGCGCCATTCTTGTCGGCGCTGCAGATCGACTGCGCAAGAAAGGCCTCTACTGCCGCGCTACGTTCGGCTTGCAAGCAGCATACGGCCAGCTTCGGCGACGTAATGGACGGCTGCACCGATACCGACTTGAAAGCGTACGAGCACAGAGAAAAAGGGGACTACGCCGCGTGCGTTCGAGCGTTGTATCCACTGGACTGGACGAGCCAACGGAACCTTTTGTTGACGGATTGCGCCTTCCTTTGGAGCACCAACGAAGCGGTTCTGCTCACTTGCCGCTTCGGCCACAAGAATAAAGACACCCCCAGCAACGTACAAAGATGCCCGAGCGATGAAGAGTTCGGGGTTGTCCTCAACGAGCCAAAGTGAACACCGATCCGAACGTGGACTCCCAACTATTCGAGGCGTGGCAGAAGGGCGACCGACAGGCCGGCCAGCGGCTGTTCGAGCGCCACTTCGAGTCGGTCTACCGCTTCTTCGAGAACAAGGTCTACGGGGACGTGAGCGATCTGGTGCAGCGCACCTTCATGGGCTGCATCGAGGCGGCACCGAGGTTCCGCGGTGCCTCTTCTTTCCGCACCTTCCTCTTCGCCATCGCCCGCAACGAGCTGTACGGGCACTATCGCAATAAGAAGCGCGACGAAAAGCTGGATTTCGGCGTCTCTTCGGCTGTCGATCTATCGCCGGGACTTTCGTCGATGGCGCGCAAAGTCACTGAGCGAGCAGCGCTCGGAGAAGCCATTCGCAGCCTCCCACTCGACCTGCAGGTCACCCTTGAATTGCATTATTGGGAAGGCCTCTCCGGCCCGGAGATGGCCGAAATCCTGGACGTCCCGGAGGGCACCGTGCGCAGCCGCCTGCGCCGCGGTCTAGAGCGGCTGCGCGACGGCGTAATGGCCAGTCCGGTCGCCGGCCTCTTCCCGCAGCTCGGCGAGGATCTCGACTCCTGGGCCGGCAAGCTGCGCGACGCACGCTTGGGCAGCGGCCAGCCCACCGATTGACGCGGCCTAGGCCACGAGCCGCGAAAGCAGCTTGAGCGCCGGCCGCGCGACCTTGGCAATATCGACTTTGCCGTTCGCTGCAGCCCACTCATCGATCGCGACCCGCAATACCCCGACGGCGGCGGCTGCGAAGTAATTGGCTTGGCGCCGTTCCACCGCACGCTTCGACCGCTTAGCCACGGCCTCTGCGATCACCTGCTCGAACGCCCTATCCACCTGCTGGTCGTGGGCGGAGAGCTGGGGAGAGCTCGCAAAGAGAGCGCGCTCGCGCAGGATGCGCGCGCTGTCACGCTGATACTCGGCTCCGAGCGCCGTCAGCGCCTGCTCAATCGCTGTAAACGGCGGGACCTCGTTGTCAGCCATCAGCGCCGACTTGAACGCGGCGAGCTGGGCATGACGGCGCTCCATCAGCACCGCCTCCTTGGTCGCGAAGGTGCGAAAGAAGGTCCTGCGCGAGACCCCAGCCCGCTCGGCGATCTCCTCCACGCTCACGGCGTCGAAGCCGCGCGCGGCCGCAAGCTCGAGCGCCGCTTGGCACAGCGCCTGACGAGCCTCGAGCTTCTTGCGTTCGCGCAGCGAGGGAGCGTCGCTCACCGCTCAGCCCTCGCGCTGCGGCGTAAATAGCATACTAGCGAAGAACACTAGCAGCTTCTCTTGAATCGGTCGCGGCAGCGCGTTCAGCAGCGCATTGATGTCCGCCATGTTACTCGGCATTGCGCCTCCCCCACCCACACCGAGCGAAGCCACGAGCCCCGGCAGCATCGCTACTGCATTGGGACCGGCCAGCTGCTCGGCGAAGAGCGCGCCCGTCGCCTTGGCCTCTTCATAAGCAGCGCGCCCAGCCTTGGCCTCCTCCACCGACTCCGCGAGGCAGCGCAGTAGCTCCTCTACCCACGGCACATTCGACGGCTGAATCGTGAGGTGGAGGTTCTCCCTCGACGGGCCATAGGCCAATTGCGGCTGAATGTAGAAGCCACGCTTCTTCATCGCATCAGCGATCGGAAACACAGGCACCGTCTCAGAGGTAAAGGCGATCAAGCTCATCTCCGGATCGCCCATCACCGTGAGCCCGGGGATCTTGCGGATGCCGGCAACCAGGGCGTTCTTGGCCTCCAGCAGCTTCCTGGCGATCTCGAGGTAACCGCTATCCCCAACATAATTCAGTACGGCCCAAGCAGCAGCCAGCGGCCCTCCCGACTTGGAGCTCTGAATCGTCGGGTTGATCATGGTGTAGCCGGCCCAACTTGCGCAGGCGTAGAACTGCGGGCGCCGCAGATCGTCATTGCGGTAGAGCACGACGGAAGCGCCCTTGGGCGCTAACGCGTATTTGTGAAAGTCCATCGACATGCTGGTCACGCCGGGGACGCGAAAATCAAACGGCGCGATTTTGGCGCCCAAACGCTCGAAGTACGGCAAGAGGAAGCCGCCAATGCAGCCGTCTACGTGGCAGAGCAAGCCGCGCTCCGCGGCGAGCGCCGCGATCTCAGCGATCGGGTCAATTACCCCATGGGCGTACCCAGAGGCCGAGCCAACCAGCATGATGGTCTGGTCGTTGATGGCGGCGGCCATCTCGGCGACGTCGGCGCGGAACGATTGGGCGTCCACGCCCGTCGTCCGGATCTTGATACCGAGATAGTGGCCGGCCTTGTGGAAGGCCGCGTGCGCGGTAACCGGCACGATCACCTCGGGCGCGGTGATCCCGCGTTGCTCCCGCGCTAGGTCGCGCGCGGCTTTGAGCGCCAGGATGATGCTCTCGGTGCCACCGCTGGTGAAGGAGCCGCGCACCTCTTCCGGTCCGTTCAAGTGCGTGCGCGCCATATCGACGAGCTCATTCTCAAAACGGAGCAGGCTGGGGAAGGAGGTCGGGTCGAGACCGTTCTCGGTCAGGAAGCTCGCGTAGGCCTTCTTGGCGACCTCCTCGATCTCAGCCCCGCCGTCATAGACGTACGCAAAGGCCTTGCCCCCACGCCAAGCGAGGTCCGCCTTGCGTGCGTCCTCCAGCTTCTGAAAGACCTCTTCCTTCGACCAACCCTGACTCGGAATACGCATGGGAAGGAGGGTGGAGCCGTTGGCACTCAGTGTCAAGTGGCACTGAGTGCCATTTTCAGAAACAGCGTTCTTAAACGAAAACCTCTCGCCGGCCAGTAGGCACCGGGAGAGGTTCGGCTCAGGGTTGGCTGTAGCCACCTGGGCGGAGCGAGCGAGGCGCTCAGCGAAATTTGTCGGTGGCCAGGATCAGCTCGTGCAAGTTGCCGGGCTCGAACGCTGCGTGCCCGGCGTCTTTCACCATTCGCAGCTCGGCCTCGGGCCACGCCTGCTTCAAATCCCAAGCCGACTCCGGGGGGCAAACCACGTCATAACGGCCTTGCACGATCACACACGGGATGTGCCGAATCTTGGCGATGTTATCGAGCAGGTAGGTCTCCTTCTCGAAGAAGCCTTGGTTGATGAAGTAGTGACACTCGATGCGGGCGAAGGCTGTGGCGAAGTCATCTCCGCCCATGCGTGCGATCACGGCGGCATCGGGGAAGAGCAAGCTCGTGGAAGCCTCCCAGATGCTCCAGGCCTTGGCTGCAGCCAACGCGACGGCGCGGTCTTCCGAGGTGAGCCGGCGGTGATAGGCCTTTAGCAGGTCCCCCCGCTCTTCGACCGGGATGGGCGCGAGGTAATCGGCCCAAGCATCCGGGAAGGTGCGGCTGGCGCCCTCTTGATAGAACCAGTCAATCTCCCACTTACGCAGCAAGAAGATGCCCCGCAGCACGAGTTCGGTCACGCGAGCCGGGTACTGCTCAGCGTAGGCCAAGGCCAAGGTGGAACCCCACGAGCCACCGAAGACCAACCACTGTTCGATCGCGAGGTGGAGACGCAGCTTCTCCATATCCTCCACCAGCGCCCAGGTGGTGTTGTCCTCCAAAGAGGCGAACGGCTTCGACTTGCCGCAGCCGCGTTGGTCGAACAGCACAATGCGATAGACGCTCGGATCAAAGAAACGCCGATGCTTCGGATCGGTACCGCCGCCGGGCCCGCCATGAACGAAGACGGCAGGCTTCCCTTTCGGATTGCCCGACTCTTCGTAGTAGATGCTGTGCAGGTCGGAGACCTTCAGCATGCCCTGGTTGTAAGGCTCAATCGCGGGGTAAAGGGTTCGCAGCTCAGTCATGGGGCTTCAGTCCTATTCCACCGAAGGTGGATGCAGCAACAAGAATGACTCGGCCACTCTTCGAGAAAAACGGCCGTAGGCGCAGCGCGCGACGGGCTCATCACTCGGCGAACAGCCAATAGTGCATCGTGCCGAAGGTCTTGGGTTCGGGCGGGAGCGGTTGACCGTCTTCGCCCAACTTGCGTCGCACCAAGAGCTGACCGGGGACAGCGGTGAC
>CAITIQ010000473.1 GCA_903892415.1 uncultured delta proteobacterium
GTACCTTCGACGTTGATCCCAACGCCAATCTCTCGATTCTAACGACCATCACCGATCCAGGGATGGCGGTCGGAAACACCAGGCTCACGGCGCTCAATAACCCCGCCGGTTCGAGTTTCACCCCAGCGCTCAATACCGCGCAGGCCGCACCCTGGAGCAGCACCTTCTCCTGGACGCCCAACCTAGCTCAGGCTGGAACGACTCGCATCGTGACGGTCAACTACACCAATCCCATCAACCTCACCGGCACTTGCTTCTTGGTGATCACCGTCCCGGCCTGCGCAAACTTTGGTGATGCGTGCAGCGTCGGAGTCGGCGCCTGCCAGGCAAACGGAACCAACGTGTGCCAAGGCAACACCACCGTTTGCTCGGCGACTCCCGGTACGCCCACCGCCGAGATCTGCGACGGCGCAGATAACAACTGCAACGGTCAAACCAACGAAGGCTTCAACGTCGGAGCGGCCTGCGATACCGGCTTGGATGGCGTTTGCGGTCCGGGCAGCTTGGCCTGTGCAGGCCCCAACGCGACGGCTTGCGTCAGCACCACCGGGCCGAGCGCCGAACAATGCGCTGACCTCGTGGACTCCAACTGCGACGGCCTCCCGAGTGAGGGTTGCCCCGGCGACAGCGACGGCGACGGCATCACCGACGCCAACGAGGTCCTCATCGGCACCAACCCGAACGACGCTGACTCCGACGACGACGGTGTGCCCGACGGTCAAGAGCCGCTCGTAGGCGAAGACAGCGACGGCGACGGGCTGATCAACGGCCTCGATCCCGACAGCGACAACGACGGTCTCTACGACGGCACCGAGCTCGGCTTCGACTGCAACTTGGCTGCGACCAACAACGCCGCCGGTCATTGTCGCGCCGACGCCGACACCGGCTTCACCACCACCAACCCGCTCGACAGCGACACCGACAACGGCGGCGTCTCCGATGGCCAGGAAGACCTGAATCGCAACGGCATCGTCGACGGCGGGGAGACTAACCCGGTCGCTGGTAACGGCGCCGACGATCTCGTGAACTCACCGGATACGGATGGCGACGGCTTGCTCGACTCGTTCGAGAACGCCATCGGAACCGACCCCAACGACGGCGACAGCGATGACGACGGCGTGCTCGACGGTGACGAGCCGAACCCGGTCGACGACAGCGACGGCGACGGGCTGATCAATGCGCTCGACCCCGACAGCGACAACGACCTGCTCTTCGACGGCACCGAGCTCGGACTCGATTGCAACGATCCGGACACCGACGCGAGCGCAGGTAACTGCATTGCAGACGGTGATGCCGGCGCGACCACCACCAGCCCGCTCGTCGCTGATAGCGATGGCGGTTCAGTGATCGACGGTCTCGAGGACGACGATCGCGACGGTGTGTTCGACGGAGTAAACAGTACCGAGACGAATGCGACCTCCGGCAACGGCGCCGACGATTTGCCGAACCCAGCGAACGACGCCGACGGCGACGGCCTCTCCGACGCCGACGAGGCAGCTGCTGGCACCGATCCGAACGATGCGGATTCGGACGACGACGGCGTGATCGATGGTCTCGAGCCGCTCTGGAACGTCGATTCGGACGGCGACGGTTTGATCAATGCGCTCGATCCGGATAGCGACAACGACGGTCTCTACGACGGCACCGAGCTCGGCTTCAATTGCTCCAATCCGGCGACCGATGTCGCGCTCGGTCACTGCATCCCCGACGGGGACAACGGCGCCACGCGCACCAACCCGCTCGACGCCGACAGCGACAACGGCGGGGTTCGCGACGGTCAGGAAGACCTCAACCGCAACGGCGTTGTCGACGCTGGCGAGACCGACCCGACGGCTGGTCACGCTGCCGACGATGTCGACACCGATAGCGACAACGACGGCATCACCAACGCCGCTGAAGCTGTGCTTGGCACCGATCCGAACGACGCTGATTCGGACGACGACGGCGTACTCGACGGTGACGAGGCCAACCTGGCCGATGACACCGACGGCGACGGCCTGATCAACGCGCTCGACCCCGACAGCGACAACGACCTCTTGTTCGACGGCACCGAGGTCGGCAACGATTGCAGCAATCCGGCGACCGACGCGTCGGCGGGGACCTGCATCGCCGACGCTGACAACGGCGCAACCACCACCAGCATGGTCGACGCTGATAGCGACGACGGCTCGGTGATCGACGGCCTCGAGGACGACAACCACAACGGCGTCGTCGATGCCGGCGAGTCCAACCCGGTCGCTGGCAACGGCGCTGACGACCTCACCAACGACGCCGACGGCGACGGTATCAACGACCAAGACGAGACCGACGCTGGCACCGACCCGAACGACGCCGACAGCGATGACGATGGCATCATCGACGGTCTCGAGCCGCAATGGGACGAGGACTTCGACGGCGATGGTCTGATCAACGCGCTCGATCCGGACAGCGACAACGACGGTCTCTACGACGGCACCGAGGTGGGCAACGATTGCTCGAACCCCGCGACCAACGTAGCGGCAGGACATTGCATCGCCGATGGTGATGCTGGCGCGACCAAGACCAACCCGCTCGACCCCGACAGCGATGACGGTGGCGTGCCCGACGGCCAGGAAGATCTCGACCGAGACGGCGTTTACGAGCCGGCCGACGGCGAGACCAACCCCACCGCCGGCAACGGCGCGGATGACAACGACACCGACACCGACAATGACGGCCTGACCGACGTCTTCGAGACCGAGATCGGCTCCAACCCGAACGACGCTGATAGCGACGATGACGGCGTGCTCGACGGTGCTGAGGCCAACCCGGCCGACGACACCGACGGCGACGGCGATATCAACGTGCTCGACCCCGACAGCGACGATGACGGCCTGTTCGACGGTACCGAGGTTGGCAACGATTGCGACGACCCAGCGACGGACGCAGCCGCTGGCAATTGCATCGCCGACGTCGACAACGGCGCGACCACCACCAGCATGGTGGACGCCGACAGCGACAATGGCGGCGTGATCGACGGCGACGAAGACACGAACCACAACGGCGTGGTCGATGGCATCGAGACGGATCCGACCGCTGGCAACGGCGACGACGATCAGGACGACGACTTCGACAACGACGGCATCGACAACGCGACCGAACTCGAGATCGGCACCGACCCGGGCGACGCCGACAGCGACGATGACGGCGTGATCGACGGCGATGAGCCCTCGTTCGACCAAGACACCGACGGTGACGGTCAGATCAACGCTCTCGACCCCGACAGCGATGACGACGGTCTCTTCGATGGCACCGAGCTCGGCCTCGATTGTGCGAATGGCGCTACCGACGTGGACGCAGGCAACTGCATCCCGGACGGTGACGAGGGCACGACCAAGACCGATCCGCTCAACGCCGATACCGACGGCGGCTCAGTGCCCGACGGTACCGAGGACACCAACCTCAACGGCGTCGTCGACGCTGGCGAGCGGGACCCGAACAACCAAGCCGACGACGTGACCACTCCGCCGGAATGCCTCACCGACGCTGATTGTGGTGATCTCACCTCGGCTCGCATCTGCGAGGCGGCGGTGTGCATCGATGGTTGCCGTGGCAACGGCGGCAACGGTTGTCCCGACGGTCTGGTTTGCAGCACCGACAACACCGACCCCGGTGAGTGTGTGGAGCCCGATGACACCGAGGTCTTCGCTGAAGGCAACGGCGTCCTGTGCACCACGTCACGAGCAAGCAACGACAACGCCTGGAGCCTGCTCGCAGTGCTCGGCTTGGCGCTGGCATGGGCAAGGCGCCGTCGCTAACGGCTAGCCTGGTCTGGAACACGCTCACGACCGCCCTCATGGCGGTCGTGGCGTGTTCCGAGCCGGAGCCTCTGCTTCCCCCGTCGGGAGCGGTGGACGGGTGCGTCAACGGCCAGAAAGATGAAGCCGAGAGTGACGTCGACTGCGGTGGGATCTGCGCTCGTTGTATCGACGGGCTAGCCTGCGAAACGCCTTTCGATTGCAACTCGGGGGTGTGCGCCGATGGGCTGTGCAGTGCGCCTTCGTGCTTCGATGGTCTCAAGGACGGCGATGAGTCCGATGTGGACTGCGGTCACGCGTGTCCGCAACGTTGTGATGCGGGGGCTAGCTGTGACAGCGCTGACGATTGCGCTGCAGCGGTCTGTGTCGAGGGAGTTTGCGCCGTTTCGCGCTGCGATGATGGTGCCCGCAACGGCGATGAAGCCGACGTGGATTGTGGTGGTAGCTGCTCGCCTTGCGCTACTGGGCAAGTATGCGAAGCGCCCGCCGATTGTGAAAGCACGCTGTGCGTGGAGGGCGCGTGTGTCGAAGCGAGCTGCGCCGACCAGCTGCAGAACGGCGATGAAGCCGACGTGGATTGTGGTGTCGCCTGCCAACGTGGCTGCGGACCAGGAAAGAGCTGCGGCAGCGCAGCGGACTGCGCTGGCGGGAGCTGCGTGAATTCGATTTGCCTCGCGAGCTGCTTCGATGGCTACGCTTCCGGAGGCGAAAGCGACGTTGATTGTGGTGGGCCGTGCGTAGCGTGCGATACAGGCGAGAGCTGCTCGCAAGTGAGCGACTGCGTGGGTGGTATTTGTGAGCTTGCGCTGTGCGCTGCGAGTTGCAGCGACCAGCAGCTGAGCTCGAGCTTGGGCGAGACCGACGTTGATTGCGGCGGCAATTGCAGCGGCTGTGCGCTGGGCGCTCAATGCAGCGTGGCCTCCGACTGCCTCTCGGGCAGCTGCCTCAACGGCGCTTGTATCCCCGCTGCATCGTGTAGCAACGCCCTGCTCGACAGCAATGAGTCCGACGTCGACTGCGGTGGCTCTTGCCCACCGTGCGCGACGGGCCTTGCATGCGCGGAGCACCCTGATTGCGTCGGTGAACTGTGCCTCGCTGCCGTTTGCGCCGAGGGCAATTGCACAGACGGCGTCGCGAACGGTGAGGAGACCGCGCTCGACTGTGGTGGCGACTGCGAACCGTGCGCGGTGGGCGCGCAATGCAGCGTTTCGAGCGATTGCCTCTCGCTGCAGTGCCAGTCGGGGATCTGTTTCCCAGCGACCTGCTTCGACGACCTCAAGAACGGTGAAGAATCGGCTGTCGATTGTGGCGGCGACGCGTGTGAACCTTGCGCCGACGGCCAGGCTTGTCAGACCTCAAGCGACTGCGCCTCTCTGCACTGTGAGAGCGGTAGCTGCATTCCGGCGGCCTGCGACGATGGCATCGCGAACGGAGCCGAGACGGCTACTGATTGCGGCGGAGCCTGCGCGCGTTGCGCCGATGGCGGCGGCTGTCTCGAGAGCGCTGATTGCGTGAGTAAGGTGTGCTCGGGCGACCCAAAGTTGTGTCAGGTCCCGTCTTGTTCCGACAGCGCGAAGAACGGCGATGAGACGGCCTTCAACTGCGGCGGGTCATGCAGCCCATGTCCACCGCTTTACCCGTGCCTTATCAACTCGGACTGCCTTGGCGGCGCGTGCCAAGCGGGCATCTGTCAGCCGACCTGCGAGGACGGCGCGCTCAACGGCGCTGAGGCCGATCGCGATTGCGGCGGCCCTTGCGCGCCTTGCAGACCCAATCGCGATTGCTTCGATGATGGTGACTGCACGACCGCCATTTGTTCGTATGCAGGGCACGGCCTTCATTGCCAACCTTTGAACTCTTGCTCCAATGGCCAACAGGACGGCAGTGAAACCGACGTCGACTGTGGTGGCCCTTTTTGCGGTTGGTGCACCGCCAACGACTCGTGTCTGGTGGACGATGACTGCCAGGGCACCCAATGTGAAGTGGGCGTCTGTCAGTAGCGGCGTCCGTCGTAGCTCAGCGCGGGCAGGCGAGCGGCTTCTGATCGTTCGGCACCGAGGCTCCCGCCATCAACTTCGCTACGCGCGCCTGCTCCTTCTCCAGCAAGGCTTTGTCCTCCCAGGGGAACTCCCCGCCGGTGGTCTCGCCGAGTTCGTTGCCGTCGAGGTCGAAAACCAGGTTGCCCATATCCGCGATGTTGCGTGAGGGCGTTACGTTGAGTCGTGTCGGCTTGCCCTCGGCAAAGGCGATGAAGATCTTCGAACTATCGTCGACGTACTTCGCTTTGCAAACCTTCTCGAGGGCGCTCGCTGAAACCAGGCTCTTGAGCGGCGATTCGCTGGGAGTCCCGTTGGCGCTGATGGAGGTGGTAGCGGTCGCGACGGCGCTCGGCTCTGAAGTGGATGTGGCGGTCGCTGCCGTGGGGCTGCCCGAACTGCAAGCTGTGAGCGTCAGTACAATCGAGAGGAGTAGAGAGGCGCGGTTCATACAGCTTTGACGTCCCGCGCCACCGAAGGATCTAAAGTGCGAACGATGTTCGCCCGGAAGGTTGTTCAGGAGCCCCTCACTTCCCCTCCAACTCGCGGGTGGCCTCGTCTTCGTCGGCAAAGACGAGGGGAGCATTCCCACTCCCGAGGCTGGCCCGACCCCGGCCGGCCGCCTTGGCCTCGTAAAGGTTCTTGTCGGCGAGCCCGAACAGATCGTCGGGGTAGTCCGAGTCCTCGGGGAAGGACGCTGTTCCGAGGCTGAGCGAGACGCCCCTACGGTGAGCCGTCACGCCGATGCGTCGCGCGACCTGCGCCGCCTCGAGTGCACCCGCATCCGGCAACAGCACCACGAACTCATCGCCGCCGAAGCGCGCGGCAACATCGTGAGCGCGCAGCGTGCCGCTCAGGATCTTGCCTACGTTGCGCAGCACCCGGTCACCGCCCTCATGGCCTTCCTTGTGATTGACCTCACGGAAATCATCGAGGTCGATCACGAGCAGCGATAGCGAAGACTTTCCGCGTTGTGCGCGCGAGCGTTCGTGGGTGAAACGAGACTCAAACTCGCGTCGGTTCAAGAGACCGGTGAGGACGTCGGTGCGGGCCAGCTGCTGAACCTCCTTGAGCAGCCGAAGCGTCTCCCACGCGAGACCTCCATGCTCGACGAAGTTCCCCAGGTTGCGGACCAGCTCGGGGTCGATCGGCTCGTCGGAGAACTTACGGTCGGCGTAGACCATTCCGAGCATGTGCTCCTGCACGACTACCGGAGCGAGTACGAACCACCGGGGCGCCGCGAGGCTGCGCAGCCCTTCACATTCTGGGCCGCTCATACGGTCGAATACGCGCGCGCCTTGAACTGCTTGTGCAGCTTCCGCTTTACGGTTCAGCGCCGCTTTGCGGACGAGCTCACCGAAGCGACCCACGGTTGAACCGACCGCGAGCTGTTTCTCGAAGGGGATGGCCTGCTCTTCGAGCGACTCCCAGGTCCGGTGCGCCTCGGCGTCGTCCGCTGGGCCGATGCCGAGCTGCCCTTGGAAGCCGTCTCGCCCGTCGCTCACAAACAGCGCCGCGCGATGAAACCCGAGTCCCGAGCCAGCCGTGATCGCCCCAAGAAAGGTGGCCAGCGCGTGCTCGAGCGGATCTTCCAACGCCGACCTACGCGTCTTTGGACCGGCCGCCGAGTGATCCAACATCACGCCCAAGGCGGAGTGCAGGGCATCGAGTCGCGCCAATTCTCCGAAGGCGCTGTGAGCGATCCCGACCAGTTCGTGCGGAGTAAGCAGTCGAGCGGCGACGTCGTTGATCAAGCGATCGAGCGGCTGGCCCAAGCTCTCCCAAGCGATCTCGAGCGTGGTTGCGCCCCGAACGAATGCCACCGAGGTGGCGTCTCCGCCCACCGTCTGTTCCAGCAAGAGGTGCGTCGGCTCGAGCGAGGCGAGCTTCAGCAGCTTCGGCAAGGTCTTATGGAAGTGTGCGTCCGCACCAAGGTTGACCCGCAGCGTTGCCGGTCCGATCCGTCGCCAGAGTCGGCGCACCGACTCAGAAACGTTTGCAATGCGGACGGCGCGATCGAAGTCCGGAGGAGGGGGCACGGAGCACCATCATGTTCCGCAATCGGGTATCGGCCAAGAGACGTGCCGAAAGTCTTCCCCCGACGGGAGGATGCACCACGAGGCTAAACCACGAACCCCGAATACACGCGTGAGGCGGCGTCCAGCAGCAAGTCGAGTCCACGCGGCTCGAAGCGGGCGACGCCATCTCGCGCGAGGATACAGAACCCCGTTCGGAACTCGAGCGAGCCGGTGAATCCGCTCTGCATCAGATATTGGCGAACCGGAATCGGCAAGGCCGCGTGGGCTTCTTCGGGTGACGGCCCTGCAAGATCGAAGCGCTGTTCGAGCCACGGATCCCCGATCAAGAAGGGCCGGCTAACATTGACGAGGCTATCGAGCATCTTGAGCCCCTTGGCCATGCCATCCGCTAGACCGCTGGCTTGCTTCGAGCGCAGGGCGCAGCGGTAACGCAGCCTGGGCGAATGAACGACCGCGATCACCAGCCGGTCCTCGCTGACCGTTTTGCGAAAGGCCTCGTCGACAGCCACCTCGGTCAGCAGGAGCTCGCCATCGGGTAGTGCCAAGCGAGCCTCGCGGCCGACCAGGACGATGCGGCCCAAGTGATGAAGCGAGCCCGCGGCGAAGTAAGGTCGCGGATCGCCGACGGCGCGCAGCTCCATATGGCGGTAGTTGGCCCAGGCCAAGAGCTGCGGATCGTGGGGGGCTTGGTGGTAACCAACAGCCTGCGGCGCTTGCTGAAAGGCCGCGGGCGGGGCCGAGCTCGAGGCGGCCGAGTGCGCGTGGCTTTGCGGCTGCGCTCGCGGAGGTGTCACGTTGAAGCTCTCGGCGGGCGGGCGGCTGTAGTTGGCAGCGATCACCGGAGGTGTGGTGACGGCAAATGCAAGCTCACTCGAAAGCGGGGTTCCGGCGTGCGCAGTCATGACTGAAGCGTCGGTTGGAACCGTCTTCTGCACTGCGAGAGGATGGGCTTGTGGAGGTGAAACCGGCGCGACCGAGGCTGCGGCGGCTGAACTCTGGCTTCTCTCTCCCAACGCATTGACCAACGCCTGGAAGGCCTCTGACGCGCTCCCGAAGCGCTTGGTCGCGTCCAGGTGGAGACAGCGCGCCATCCACGGGTCCAGCCCGGCCGGCAGCTGATACCCCGCCTCCAAGCCGCGACGCGAGGGAAGGGGAGGGGGCTCGAGCACGATCTTGACGGGCAGCTCCGCCAGCGTAGTTGCGCCCCAAAGGGCCCCGGATTGGGCGCCCGTCAGCATCTCGAAGACCACTAGCCCCATCGCCCAAATGTCGGTGGCCGCTGAGACCGCGCTGGCGATCGCAATGCCGCGTTGCTCACCGATGGCACGCCACGCTGGCCCGAGTTGTTCCGGTGCTGAGTACGCCGGTGTACCAACGTGCGTCGACGATTGCTGGGTGGTTTCGGCCAGCTTGGCGATACCAAAGTCGAGGATTTTGAGCGTCGGAACGGACTTGCGCGACTTGCACAAGAACAGATTCTGCGGCTTCAAATCACGGTGAAAGACGCCTGCAACATGGGCTTGCTCCAGGCCCTCGGCCAGCTGCTCAGTCAGCGCCAACGTATCGCTCAGTGACAGCGCGCCCTGCTTTCGAATGCGAGCGTCGAGCGGCTCCCCCTCGAGCAGCTCCATCGCCATGAATGGCAGCCCCAGCCCTTCGTCGATACCAGCGTCGAGCACGTCGACGATGTGCTCACTGCGCCCGATGCGCGCGCAGACCCGAGCCTCTCGCACGAACATCTCGCGCACTTCCTGGTCCCCGGCGAACTCGGGCCGGACCACCTTCAGCGCGACCGTTCGGTCGGTTTCGGTGTGGACGGCGCGGTACACCGTCGCCATACCGCCTTCCCCCAGCAGCGAGTCAATGCGGTAGCGCGCGCCACAAATGTGGCCTTTCTCAATCGCGAGCGTCACGGTCGCGCGAGCTTAGCACTCAACGCCCGCGCGACGACGGCTCAGGGATTGGCGCCCCCCCGAAAGCCAACCGTATCCGGTTGTCCTTCGGCTGTGGTGACGCCGCGAAACACCGTGCCTGCGTTGCGCTTGCGGGTCAGCTTATTCTTTAGCTGGTCTTTGAAGTTCGCCACGACGCGCACGGCGTAGATGGCACGTAACATCGCGAAGCGGCGCAACACGTCTTTGCTGTCAAACACATCCCCTGCGAGCATCGAGATGATCGCCTCCTCGAGCCGGAACATGTTGCGCGGGTTCTTGAAGATCCAACGCATGGCGGGCGACGTGAAGCGGTAGATGAACCAGGAGAAGTTCTCAATGCCTTTGCGCACCCTCTCATCGAAGTCCTTCTGCAACCTTGCTTCGGCACGGCGGTCAGCGAGTACGCCGTCCACCACCACAGCTCCTGCTTTGGCGCCATTCATCGCCAAGTAGACGCCGCTCGAGAACACCGGGTCGATGAAGGCGAAGGCATCCCCGATCATGATGTAGCCTTTGCCGATCATCCGGTCGGAGGTGTACGAGTAGTTGCCCGTCGCGCGAACCTCGCTGATTAGCTCCGCCTGCGCCATTCGCTCGTAGGCCTTGGGAGCGAGCTTCAAGGTCGCCCACAAGAAGTCCTCGGGGCTGGTGGTGCGGGTCTTGAGATACTCGGGCCAGCACACGCAGCCGACGCTCACGATGTTGTCTTGCAGTGGGATGAACCACATCCATCCGTGGTCGAACCAGTAGATGCTGATGTTGCCCTGATCGGCGCCGGGGCGGCGGGTCACGTTGCGGAAATGGCCGAAGATGGCCGCGCTCGCATGATTCTTATTCTGCACCTTCATGTCGAACTTCTTCGACAGGAAGGTGTCTCGCCCGCTTGCATCGACGAAGTACTTGGCGTTGAAGACGAGCTTCTCGCCGCTCGCGGTCACCGCCTCCGCACGGCTCTTTCCCTCGCTGTCCCAGGTGACGCTGTTGAGCGTCACGCCCTCCCGGGTGTCGACTCCGTTCTTGGTCGCGTTGCGGAACAACAACTCGTCGAAGTCGCTGCGCTTGACCTCGTAGGCGTTGGGTGGCGTCTTGTTGTAGGAGCGAGCAAAGTGATAGGTGCGCCAGGTCTCATCGGTGGCGAGCGAGAAGTCTGCTCCCAGCTTCACCACGCCCATGGCGCGCAGTTCATTCATCACGCCCAGCTCTTCGACGATGGGCATGTTGCAGGGCAGCAGCGACTCCCCGATGTGGAAACGCGGGTGCGTGTCCTTCTCCAGCACCGTCACTTTGTGGCCCTTGCGGGCTAACAGGGTGGAGATCGTGGAGCCAGCCGGCCCGCCGCCTGCGACCAGAACGTCAACATCGATGGTACGAGCAGCTTCCATTGCGCCCTTATGCCAAGTTGCTGCTCGGTTGACTAGCTGTTCCGCAGGCGCGGCGGAGAGCCCGACTAGCGCTTGACGCGGAACTCGACGCGACGGTTCTGCTGCAAGCAGGCCTCGTCGGGCGTGGCGCAGACGGGAGCCGTGGCACCGTAGCCGGCCGCCTGGATCGGCTTGGTGATGCCCTTGGCCATCAGGTACGTAACCACGGCATTGGCCCGCTTCTCCGAGAGTTTGCGGTTGTGATCGAAGTTGCCTTGGCTGTCGGTGTGCCCCTCGACATAGACCAGGGTGATCTCCGAATGCTGCAGGATCACGTTGGCCACAGCGTCCAAAACCGGAAAGCTCTCCGGCTTGAGGATGTCTTTGTCTGTGTCATAGAAGATCGGCCGAGCAATCTTGATGCGGTCCCCTTCGAGCACAGCGTCACCGGTTGCGGCCACCTGGACTGGCGCGGTAGCGACCGGGATGGGCTGAGCGGGCGGCGGCGGCGGCGGCGCCTCTTTGGCGCAGGACGCCGTCAATGAACCTGCCAACAAGAGCCCCACCCCAAACAAGCGCGTACGTGCCATGGGCTCGAAGTAGCAGGCCTTTCGCGTTCACACAATCCTCACGAGTCTGCCATCCCCTCCGGAACAAACCTCTGGTAAGGCAGATGTAGGAGTGGCCTATGAAATCGACGAAATACCTAATGCTTGCTTTGGTAACTCTGTCTCTTGGCTGTCGCGATGAAGCGACGGGCGGAACCGGCGCGGACGGCGGTTCGTCCTCGAACGGCGGGTCTGACAACGGCGGCGGCCCGAGCAACGGCGGCGGCCCGAGCAACGGCGGCGGCCCGAGCAACGGCGGCGGCGGCGCCACCGGTGCAGAAAACACCGACGCTCTTTGCAGCGACGGCGTTGACAACGATGGGGATACCTTCACCGACTGCCTCGACTTCGATTGCGAAGCCATTCCTGAGTGCATCAAGCCGGCAGAGGCTTCCAACCCGGCCTGCTCCGACGGTGAAGACAACGACGAGAACGGCTTCACCGACTGTGAAGACCTCGACTGCCAGGAGCTCGCTGCCTGTGATCGTGAGTGGTCCAATGCCCGCTGCAGCGACGGCATGGACAGCGACGGCGACGGAGACACCGACTGCGCCGACACCGACTGCCAGAGCGAAGGCATCGTTGTTTGCAACGGCGATGTCCCGGCCAACCCGCTGCCGCCCGCAGCGATGTGGGTGACGCTCAGCAATGAAGAGTGCAGCAACGGCACCAGCGATGACACCAACACCTTCATCGACTGCTCGGACAACGCTTGTCTCGTGAACCCCGACGCCACGGTTTGCAAGAACCTGCCGCGCGAGGGCACCAACACCACCTGCGCCAACGGCATGGATGACGACCTCGACGGCCTCGAGGACTGCGCAGATCCGGCCTGTCGCGCTGAAGGCATCGTGGTTTGCAACGGTATGGTGCCGGCGAACCCGCTCCCCCCGCCGAACATGTACAGCACGCTAGCCAACGCGGCTTGTGACAACGGCACCGACGAGAACGCCAACAACTTCACTGACTGTGAAGACTTTGGTTGCACGCTCAACCCGGACGTCACGGTTTGCCCCGAGGCGAGCGACGCCGAGTGCTCCGACACGATGGACAACAACGGCAATGGCTTCGTTGACTGCGCCGATTTCTCCTGCAGCCAGAACCCCAACATCACCGTCTGCGATCACGAGCTGAGCTACACCGAGTGCTCGGATGGTGTGGACAACAACGGCAACCCGTTTGCTGATTGCAACGACTTCAGCTGCAATCCCGAGAACGGCATCAAGAGCCCGGCTTGCCTCTGAGCTGCTGAGCTAACGGCACCTCGGTGCCTCGGAGATCCCCCGGTCGTCGCCACGATTCGGGGGTTCGCCTTTTGTGATCGTGCGGCTCGAGTTCAGAGCGTCTCGACGTCCCAGCGCATGCCTCGTTCGCGCAAGCGCACCGCGAGTTGGCTGCCAAGCGCCGAGGCCGGCGTGAGCACACCGTAAGGACCCGTTCCCCGGGTGCTCAGCAAGAGCAGCGCGGTTTCGGAGAGCATCTTGGCCGTCTCGCCGTAGCCGGGATCGGCCTGGCCGCGGACGTGACAGACCGCGCTGGGCTCGCGCTCGCCGCTGCCCCAACCAAAGACGCGCAACTCGAAGAAGCCGGCCTCGCGGGTCTCTTTGGATGGACCCTCGCCCGCCTTCGGCAAGAAGCGCGCGACCAGCGGTCGTGTGACATCGTTCGCGGAGAGCGCGACAAAGGCGCCCAAACCAGCGGTGAAGCCAACGGCGCGAGCGAGCCCCGCCGCGCCTCGCCCCATGCCCATCACTTCCTCGTAACGGAAGTCCTTCCCATACGGGAAGTCCAACAGAGCGTTGGTTCTGCGCACCACCCTCGTGTTGATGCCGGCCATTACGAACGGAGCCGTCCAGTTGCCCGAGGTCGGATCGAGGCCTACTCCCATCGCATCGCCCTTATCCGGCCCGCGATCCTTATTGCGTTGTGGCGACAAGGCGTACGGATCTCCCAGCAATCGACGCACCCGGCGATCGGCCGAGGCCGCCTCGAGCAGCGAGACCATCGATTGCGCGGTACCCCCGCTGATGCCGCCCTTGCTCTTGCCGAGCACGAGCTTCGCTCGGGTCAACGCCGAGCCCCTCCTATCGAAGTGCTCATGCAACAAGAAGACGCCAAGGTCGGAGGGAATCGAGTCAAAGCCCGAACTCGGCACAAGGCGCGCTTTGGTCTCCAGTGCGCGCGCGTGACAACCATCGATCACTTCGCGAATGAACGGCACCTCGCCGGTGAGGTCGCAATAGTCGGTACCGGCCTCGGCGCAAGCTCGTGCGAGCGGCAAGCCGTAACGGCTGTACGGACCCACGGTGGTCACCACCACGCTAGCCTGCTCGGCGACGGCGCGCAGCTCTGCCTCATTCGCAGCGTCGGCCGTCAAAAGTGCGAGCGAGCCCAGCGCCGGATCGATATCGTAGAGCTTCCGTCGCAAGGCCTTTAGCTTGCTGAGGTTGCGCCCAGCCACAGCCCAGCGCAGCTCAGGCAGCTTGCGTTTCGCGAGGTACTCCGCGACCAACTCGCCCGTGAAACCGGTGGCGCCAAACAGAACCAAATCGTAGGTGCGTGACACGCCGCGAGCCTAGCCGATTCACAGTCGTGTTGCTTGCCCGCGGATGCCGTGGCCTTGCGCTTCAGTCGAGGAAGCTGCCGCTGATTGCGCCACACCAACCGGGCGTCACCACGTCGCCCACAACGTAGAAGGGCTCGCAATGCCCAGGCGGGTGGTTGTCCCAATGCCAATGAAAGGAGCCTGGATCCCCGCCCAAATTGCAGTTTCCGTACTGCTGCTCTTGGTAGCCACCAGTGATGACACAACAATTGCCAACCCCAAAGTGTGATTCACAGGCTTTGAGTGCCCGCGTGGGGATGTCATCGGCGGCCTGGAAGCAGTAAAGCTCGTTGAGTCCGAGTCCGTTCTCGGCGGCGAGCGAACCTCCACCGGGGTTCAGGCATGAGGCGGTGCAAACGCTTGGGGACCCGCTGCACTGAAACCCGGATTCCAGGTTGCAGCTCGCGCTGCAGCCGTCCCCCGCGAGAGCATTCGTATCGTCGCAGCCCTCGCCGCCGACGATGAGGCCGTCCCCACACGCAGGCTGACAGACGCTCGGCGAGCCGACACATTGGAACCCGGACTCGACGCCGCATTCGGAGCTGCAACCGTCGCCGCTCGTAACGTTGTCGTCGTCGCAGGACTCGGCGCCCACGAGCACGCCGTCTCCGCAGGTGGGCGCGCACTGACTCGGCTGGCCAACACACTGAAAGCCAGCCTCTACTGTGCAATTGGCGTTGCAACCGTCCCCGAGCGAGCCGTTGCCATCGTCGCATTGCTCGAGCTGGGCGATCTGTCCATCGCCGCAAGCGGATGTTGCACCGCCGCTGCCATTCCCGTTCCCTGCGGTGCCACTCGAGGCGCCAACGCCTGCGGCTCCACCTTCGGAGCTTGCTCCCTCGTTGTTGCCACCGTCGCTTGAATCACCACCGACGCCGTCACCGTCGGTTGTGAGCACGGTGCTGGTTGCACAAGCACTCATCAGCGAAACGAACCCCACCCATCGGTAAGCCTGCAAAGCGCCCATCGTGCAAGCCTACCTGCTTCTACTTCGCCGGGTCACTTTGCTTGAGCGTCTTCATTTCAGAGAAGTACGCAATCAGACTATCCAGCTCGCTTTGCGACAGCTTCTCGTGCGCGGGCATAGTCGAGTAGCGAAAGGTGAGGGGATTCTTGATATAGGACTTAATCTGCTCGACAGGCCTGTACTCCACAATACTCTGCGGGAGGTTCAGCTCGGGGCCGAGCTTGCCGCCTTGCCGGTTGATCGAGTGGCAGTGCAAACACTGCTCACGGAAAAGGCCGAAGCCCTTGTGAGCCTCCGAGTCCGTGGCGGACTTCGGCACGGTGCGCGGAAACACATCTTCGAACCGGGCCACCTCGATGCTCATTAATTGATAGGGGCGCGGATGCGTCTCCAGGTCCGTTTGGTCCTTGTTGGCCCAAATCAAATAGTAAGGTCCAGGGTTCTCGCGCTGCTGGCCAATCGGCTCCCAACCTTCGACGTCGAGATCCTCGAAGGCGATGTACGCGCCCTCCTCGAACACCTTCGCGCCGCGCAGCGGCACGGCCTTGCCGTCCTTGGTGCGCAGAATGAATTCTTGCTGCGGTAGGTTGTTCACCCCTTTGAAGCCGCGCTCGATCACCGCGGCCAGCGGTAGTGTTTTGTAGCGTTTCTCGCGCTTGAAATACGGATCGAACTGCACGACGGTCACGGGGGCAATGCTGAGCGCCAGCGTCCTCGCGCTGATGGCTGCACGCTCGGCGCCACCTTCTTTGAAGACCAGCAGTGCCGCTTCGGATGCGACGGCCTTGGCCGCAGAGTTCGACGGGGCGGCCGAGCTTTGGGCGGCGCCGCTCGATGAACCCGAACTCGGCACTGGGGGGCAGTCGGCTTGCTGGGCGCAACTGGCCACGAACCCAAGGCAGGCGAGTGCAAGGCGCATGCGTCCGGTTACTCGACCCTGCAACAACTCGCAAATGCTCGCTCTTTCTGCGGCCACCCCGGCCGGTCGCTGCTTCCAATGACTGGAAGTCAATCCCCGTTGACGAAGTCCGCGAAACGAATAATGCTTCGTACACTAAATTTTCGAGCCCGACCCAATTCAGCCCGGCGTGCTGAACGGCGGGCATCATCGGTCCGCAGTTGTGGACCAGCAGGGACGAGGAGGACTGGAAATGAGCGAGCTCCGCTTCGATGGTCGGGTTGCCATAGTCACTGGTGCTGGAGGAGGCCTCGGCCGGGCGCATGCTTTGCTGCTCGGCAGCCGAGGAGCGCGCGTCGTCGTGAACGACCTCGGTGGGTCGATGACGGGCGCTGGCAATGACAGCACGCCAGCCCAAAAGGTCGTCGCCGAAATCAAGGCGCTAGGCGGAGAGGCGATCGCCAACGCAGACTCGGTGGAAGACGGAGCCAAGATCGTCCAGGCCGCGATGGACACCTGGGGCAAGATCGACATCGTCGTCAACAACGCCGGCATTCTGCGCGATACGAGCTTCCAGAAACTGAGCGAGGAAGATTGGGACCTGATCTATCGGGTGCATGTACTCGGCAGCTTCCGGGTCACCAAAGCCGCGTGGAACCACATGCGCGACGCTAAGTACGGTCGCATCGTGATGACCGCCTCGGCGGCGGGAATCTACGGCAACTTTGGTCAAACCAACTACGCCATGGCGAAGATGGGGCTGATTGGCTTTGCGCAGACGCTCGCGCTCGAGGGCAAGAAGAACAACGTCCTCAGCAACACCATCGCGCCGATCGCCGGCTCGCGCTTGACCGAGACCGTCCTACCGAAGGAGCTGCTCGATGCATTGAAGCCGGAGGTTGTGGCGCCGCTCGTGGCCTACCTCGCGCATGAGTCCTGCACCGAGAACGGTGGCACCTTCGAGGTGGGAGGCGGCTTCATGGCCAAGTTGCGCTGGGAGCGCTCGGTCGGAAAGTCCTTCCCCAACGGCAAAGCGATCTCGATTGAGAACGTGCAGAAGGCGTTCTCGGAGATCACGAGCTTCGCCAAGACGACGCACCCCACCAACATCGCCGAGAGCATGCAAGCCGTGCTCGATAACGTGCAGCGGAAGAGCAAGGGCGGCAATGAGTTCATCGATGTGGACGCGGCCCTTGGTTATCAATATCCACCGTTCCAAACCAGCTATGACGAACGCGATGTATCCATCTATGCGTTGAGCATCGGCGCGAGCCAGAATCCTCTAGACGAGCAGGATCTTTCCTATACCTACGAGCTCGCTCCGCGTGGCTTTACGCCCTTTCCCACCTTCGCGGTAACGCCCATCTTGCGCGGCATCCTCGAGGCGGCCAAGCGAGGCGAGCAGGTGCCCGGGCTCAACTACGGGTTTGAGCGCATCCTGCATGGCGAGCAATACACCGCTATCACCAGGCCGCTACCGCCTCACGCCAAGCTCACCCATAAATCGGTGATCAAGGACATCTGGGACAAGGGCAAGAACGCCGTCGTCGTGGTCGAGACCAAGAGCTACGACGAGGCCGGAGACCTGCTCGCTGAGAACGAACTGACGATGGTGGTGCGCGGCGCCGGCGGCTGGGGAGGCGAGCGCGGTCCCGCACAGACCGGGCTCCCGGCGCCCGACCGCAAAGCAGATAAGACGGTCGAGCAGAAGATCGACGCACAACAAGCGTTGCTCTATCGCTTGAACGGCGATTGGAATCCGCTCCACGCGGACCCGGCGTTCGCCAAGAACTTCGGCTTTGACCGGCCGATTCTGCATGGCCTTTGCACCTTCGGCTACGCGGCTCGTCACGCCATCGCCAGCTTCGCTGGCGGTGATGCGCGGCTCTTCAAGAGCATTCGCGCTCGCTTTGCAGAGAGCGTCTTCCCTGGGGAGACGCTGCTCACCGAGATGTGGCAGGAAGGCGACAAGATCGTCGTTCGTTGCAAGGTCAAAGAGCGCGACAAAGAGGTGCTCACCAACGCGGTGATAGAGCTGTACAAGGAAGTGCCGACGGCCAAAGCCAAGCCTGCTGCCGCTGCTGCGCCGGCCGCTACTCCCGCCGCCGCCGCGGCATCGTCGGCTGTCACCAGCCAGGTGATCGTGGACGGCATTGCCTACTACATCGAGAAGAACGCTGACCTGGCCGGCCAGGTGAAGACCTCCTTCCAATTCAAACTAAGCAATCCAGGCTCGGCCTTCTTTATCGATCTGAAGGCAGCCGGCGGCAAAGTTGGTCAAGGTGAGCTGGCCGGCGCCGACGTGACCTTGGAGCTCTCGGACGCTGACTTCATCGGCATGGCGACGGGCAAGCTCAACCCGCAGAAGCTCTACTTCGGTGGCCAGCTCAAGATCTCGGGCAACGTGATGGCCTCGCAGAAGCTTGAGTTCTTGAAGAAGATCGATGGCGAAGCTGTGCGCAAACAAATGGCCGCCGAGGGCCGGCTTGCGGCAGCGCCCGCTGCGGCTGCGGCAGCCGCGCCTGCCAGCGCGGTCGATCCGTCGGCGCTGACGTCGGCCGACATCTTCGTCGCGATCGCTGACTTCATCGAGAAGAACGCTGAACTCGCGGGCCAGATCAAGACGAACTTCTTGTTCAAACTGACCGCGCCCGAAAGCCAGTACACGATCGATCTAAAGGCCGATAAAGGCTCGGTCGCCAAAGGTGCAGTCGGCTCCGCCGATGTGACGCTGGAGCTGACCGACGCCGACTTCATGGCTATGACCACCGGCGGCGCCGACGCGCAAAAGCTCTACTTCGCCGGCAAGCTCAAGATCTCGGGCAACGTGATGGCGTCGCAGAAGCTGATGTTCCTCAAGAAGGTGGATCCGAAGAGCGCGAGCGAAGCGATCGCCAAGGCGCGACAAGCCTCGGCGGGTAGCTCCGGCGCGACTGCGGCTGCTGCTCCCAAGGCCGATCCGTATCCGGCAATCGTGGCTGCGCTGAGCGAGCGCTTGAGTAAGGAGAGCGGCCTTTTGGCCGAGCTCGGCTCGAGCATAGCGTTCCTGATCGGCGCTCGCGGCTTCACCATCGATCCGAGCAAGACCCCAGCGCTAAGCGATGGGACGCAGGGCTCGGCCGGGCTGACCATCAAGCTCTCCGAGGGCGACTTCGAGGAGCTGGCAAAGACCGGCAATCTCCGGGACCTCTATCAGCGCGGTAAGGCTCGCCTCGACGGCGATCTGCGAGTCGCTTCGCGCGTGACGTTTCTCAAGGGCCTCGCGTCCTGACGCGACGACAAGGAAAGGATGACGACCATGGGACGACGAGTGAATGTGGTTGGGGTCGGGATGACGAAGTTCGCCAAGCCCGGCGCGAGCGATGACTACCATGTAATGGCGGCGCAGGCCGGGAAGGCGGCGCTGGCCGACGCGAGTGTCGACTACAAGCTCATCGAGCAGGCCTACGCAGGCTATGTCTACGGTGACAGTACCTGCGGTCAGCGCGCCGTGTACGAGCTGGGCCTATCGGGTATTCCGGTCTTCAACGTAAACAACAACTGCTCGACCGGCTCGACGGCCTTGATGCTCGGCAAGCAGGCGATCGAAGGCGGCATCGCTGAATGCGTGTTGGTGGTGGGCTTCGAGAAGATGGAGAAGGGCGCGCTCGGCTCCAAGTTCAATGACCGCACCAACCCCCTCGAGTTTCACGTCAACGTGATGAACGAGGTGCAGGGCTTCACCTCGGCGCCGCCCGCCGCGCAGATGTTCGGCGGGGCCGGCCGAGAGTACCGCTGGAAGTACGGCGCCAAGCGCGAGACCTTCGGCAAGATCAGCGAGAAAGCTCGTAAGCACGCCGCCAATAACCCCTTGGCCATGTTCAATCAGGTGCTCTCGCTCGAGGAGATCATGGCCAGCGACGAGGTGTTCGACCCGCTAACGCGCTATCAGTGTTGCCCACCGACCTGCGGCGCCGCGGCGGCGGTGCTGTGCAGTGACGAGTTTGCACGTAAGCACAATATCGCTACTCCAGTATCCATCATCGCGCAGTCGATGGTCACCGATACGCAAGCCAGCTTCAAAGACTCCATGATCAAGATGGTTGGCTACGACATGGCCAAGACGGCAGCGCAGCAGGTGTTCGAGCGCTCTGGCATTGGCCCCTCCGAGGTGGACGTCGTGGAGCTCCATGACTGTTTCACCGCCAATGAGCTGCTTACCTACGAGGCGCTGCAGCTTTGCGGTGAGGGCGAGGCCGAGAAGTTCATTTGGGACGGCGCCAATACCTATGGCGGTAAAGTCGTCACCAATCCATCGGGCGGCTTGCTCTCCAAGGGCCACCCGCTCGGGGCAACCGGGCTCGCTCAATGTGCAGAGCTCGTTTGGCAGTTGCGCGGTCAGGCGGATAAGCGCCAGGTCCCCAATGCGCGCGTGGGTCTGCAACACAACATCGGCCTGGGCGGGGCCTGCGTCGTGACCATGTACAAGAAGAACTAGTCGGCGTTGGGATCTTGCGGGGCCGCCTGAACGGGGCCCCGCATCACCGCGCCGCGCAACTTGGTTTCAACCTCGGCGGCGTGCGTCTTCCCAACCTTTTCGACCATCTCGCCGAGCGCGCGTCGTGCTTCCGCCGTCGTCATGCGGCCCTTGTCGAACTCGATGCAGATGAGGCACATCGCCTGAGTGTAGCAGGGCCGGCCGCTGAGGCTCAGCGCTCGGCCGCTGCTGTTCGGTAGGTCACGGGGTAGGTGTGAAGGTAGAGGTGAGCGCATAGACGCCGCCCGCCGAAGCGAAGCCAGCGACGATCACCGTAACGGTCTGGCCTGCGCTCAGCACCGCTTCGCCATATTCACTCCCGTCGGCCGGGGAGGAGTTGCCACAGGCCAGGAAGTCATTTCCGGTGATCGGTCCGCAGCCGTCTTGAACGTAGAACACTAGGTTCACGTTGGGCTCGGCGAGCAAGAGTTGCAGCGTGCCATCGCTGGGCGCCACGAAGCGATAGGCTCGTGCATCCGAGGACGCGAACGAACAGAGTCCGCTGAGATCGAAGAGGGCAGGGGAGCCAACGGTATTGCCAAGGGTGGTGGTCAGCGGAAGGTCGGGCAGCGCGTCGCAAACGAGAGACCACTCGATGGTCAAACAGTCGGCTGAGCAGCCGTCGTTGCTGGTGGTGTTGCCGTCGTCGCACGCCTCTGGTCCGCCGGTCTTGCCATCGCCACACACGGCCGGCTCAAAGGTCGCAAACAGCGTAAACGGGCCCGCCTCCGCGGGGGTTTGGCCACGAACCTGCAAGAGCAGCGGCTCTTGCACGGTCGCTGCGACATCGAAGGTGAGTTCGTCGTCCCCGAGCAAGGCCGCGCACGCGAGCTGCGAGTCCGCTAGTGCACAATCAGACATCAGGTTCAGGCTTAGATCAGCGAGCGAGGAGAGCTTGACCGTCAGTCTCCCGGGGCCGGGGGGAAGGAAGGAATAGTTCGCTACGGTCGTTGCAACGTACGGATCGCACGTCGAGCCGTAGCCGCTGGGGCCACCGATCGTCGTGCCTTCAACCGGGGTATCGAGCGAGAGCGTCTGCGTCTGGCCGCAAAGGAAGTCAAAGTTGGCCGAGGTGCAGCTGGCGTTGCAGGCGTCATTGGCGTTGACGTTGCCGTCGTCACAAAGCTCGCCAGCGATCACATTGAGGATGCCGTCGCCGCAGACCGCGGCCGGCTTGCATAGGCCGAGCTCGGGATTGGAGAACAGCTCGATGCAGGATTCGCCAGCGCCGCAAGCCGGGTCATCGACGCGACACAGCCGCTCACACAACGCCTCGGGCTGCTCCGGAAAGATACGCAAGCAGATACCGCGATAAGCCGAGCCTTCAATGCCACATTCGGTGGTCTCCGGAGAGTTCGCCTCGCAGCTCTCGCCGATACTCGCTGGGTCACCAAAGCTGGCTGGCTTGCAAATGTTCGCGATGCTGCAGAAGCGGTCCGCTGGGCAGTCCTCGTTTTCATTGAGGTAGGTGCAGGTCTTTTGACACTCCCCCGGCTCGCCCCAGCAGAATGCGCCGGCTTCACACTCGGTGGAGTTGTCGTGCGGAGTGCAGCTCGCCCCAAGGGGAAGCGTGCCACGTTGCATACAAACACCCAAGCTCTGGGTCGGACCGAGCACGCGGCAGACCTCATCGCTCGCACACTCCCCGTCGCTGCCACAACGCGCATAGCAGGCTCCGAGCGCGGGGCCGGCAGCGAGGGCGTCAGGGTCCCATAGCTGGGAGAGACAGACGTCGGTCTCGTCGCAGAAGGGCCCGTCGAAGAGCAGGTCGCATTCTTGTGGAACGCAGGTGTCGCTCTCGGGCGAACAGACCTGCTGTACCTCGTTACCGCATTGTTCTGCCGAGCTGCAGGCTTGTCCGTCGACGGGGCGCGTATCGACGTCCCATTGCTCGACGTAGAAGCAAGCGTCGTCGCCCTTGAACTCCCAGCTCAGGTCCTCATTTTGGCGTACCTCGAAGAGTTCGACGTTTTGCAGGTTGGCGCTGAAGATGCTCCAGTCCTCTGCGTCGACGTTGGTCAGCGTGAAGGAGCCCGTCTTTGGGTAGAAGGCCCGCAGCGGTTGGCCTGACTTGGCGTAGCCAACGAGCAGCGCACAGTGTTGGCAAGTGCCGTAGTTGTCGTCCGGGGCCTGTGCGAAGGAGAAGGTCCCTGGAGCGAGCGGAGGCAATGAACCGCTGCCATCGTCCTCGTAAAGCTCCATCGTGAGACGCGTCTTGGCCAGGTCCGGGAGGTCGGGCTGCACAGGGACGATCGCTCCGCGGGTGATGCTCTCGTAAAAGACCATGGTATCGCCGAGCGAGAGCACGGTGCACGGCCCGGTGTACGGGTCGGAACCGCCGCCGCCGCTCGCTCCTTCGCCTCCTGCTCCGCCCGCGCCCCCGGGCGTGTCCCCACCACCGCCTTGCGGCGTAGTTGAGTCATCCCCGCAGCCAACGAGCAGCGCGAGGTTCAAAAGTATAGCGGTCGACCATGAAGGAAAGGCGCGAAGCATCATGCAAGAGAATGCCCGGCAAGCTTTGAACGACGCCTGAAAGCGTGTTGAAAGTTCGGGCGCCTTCAATCCTGGTGCTCGCTCGCCCAAAGCGCCCTTACCGAGGCAGAGATGCGGTAGCCGTCCTCATGCTGTTCGAGGACGTTTCGCAGTCCCAGTCGTCGCAAGGTCGCAATAGCGGCATAGACGCGTTCGCTGCCGGCGTGGGGCAACATGCGCTCGCCGGGCCAGCCAGCGCGAATCAGCTCAGCGATGGTGAGGCCAGCTCCCGGCTTTCGTTGTCGCGCGGTCACGAGCGCGAGCAACAAGCTCTTGAGCGCCTTGCGCCGCCCCAGCTTTACCTCCTCCTGGGTCCCCACGCGAAACCACGAAGCATCCACCGCGAACACCACCGAGCTCGCGCTGGGCGCATGACTCATCATCGCCCGCAATCGGCAGGCCAAGCGTACGTCCGCAGCAAGTTGGAGCTCGGAATCGAGCGACTCCACCGACACTCCTCGCAAGACCGTTAATAGCGCAGTAAAAAGTGGTCGCGAATAGCGCGACAGTGCGCTCTCGGCGCGGTCAAAGGTGCGCTCCGCGTCATCCTCGGCGCCGCGTAGCGCGAGCAAAACGGCCAAGAGCGCGAGCGCCAGCCCCTCGTGGTCTGGGCAGGTCTCCCGGACGATCTCGAGGGCCTCGCGCAGGCACGCCTCGGCGGTATCGAGCGAACGTTCCTCCAAGTGCAGGGCCCCGGTGAAGAGCAGAATGATGCCCTTGGCGCGGCGAACATCGGCTTCTTCGATACAAGCCCGGGCCTCGGCATAACGAGCGAGAGCCAAGCCACGCTCACCGGCTTCGTGCTGGATGCGCCCGAGATAGGTGAGGGCAATGCCTCGCCAATGCGCTTGGTCCTCGCGTTGGAACACCGCCTCAGCGTCAAAAAGCTCTGCGTAACCCTCGCGAAATTGACCCTTTTCAACCAAGAGCACGCCCAGGGCGAGGCGAGCCACGGCTTTGGTGAGGGCGTCGCGCGATGCGCTCTGCGTCGGTGATCGCTTCGCGCATCAAGGGCTCCGCTGCGTCGTGGTTGTCTTCGTTGCAGAAGGTGTTGGCCACCATCACTTTACCCAGCGCTTGAAAGCGCGCGGCCGGGTGCACTACCAGCGCTTGCTCGATGTAGCTTCGGCCGAGCTGCCATTGACTTGTACCTGCTGCGACGTTGCCCAATCCAGCGAGCGCCTCTGCCACGGTCGATGCTTGGTCGCGTGAACTCGCGAGGGCGTGTGCGCGGGTTAGGTCCGCGTGGGCTGCTCGTAAGTCCCCAAGGAAGCGGCGCGCCGTGCCTCTGCGTAAGTAGAGCTCCGCAGACATCGATGGCTCGTCCCCGAGCGATTCGAGGGTAAGCGTGAGCAACGTGTTGGCTTGGGCGTAGGATAGACCGCGCTTGGGGTGCGTCAGGGCCAGACAAAGTTGAGCCCCCAGCTCCGGTTGTCGACTGTGCGTGCGCTCGAACGCGATTTGGAGATTGCTCGTTTCAGCCGGGCTCTGGGCGTCCCCATCCGCTACCGCGAGCCGAAGGGTTGCTTCTGCGTGCCGGCGTGCGAGCTCCTGGTAGCGAGCAGTATCGGACTCGAGCTCCCGCTCGGCGAAGCGCTGAATGCTCGCGAGCAAGTCAAAGCGATAGCCGGACGGCGCGCGTTCCGCGAACAACATCGACCGCTCGCGCAACTGTGAAAGGCCATCGATGGCGGCGTTCTCGTCTTCGAGCAGGTGGGTGAGGGCGTCGATCACGAACCCACCGCGAAACAGCGACGCCGCCTGCAGACACGCTCGCGCGCGCTCATCGAGCAGGTCGTAGGCTGTGCGAATCGAGAGCGCGAGGTTGTGCTCGAGGTTGGTGGCGACGTCCCGCCGAGCCAGGCGATGCAGCGCTTCACGCGGGGTGAGCACGCCAAGTTTCGGTGCGAATAGTTCGATGGCGAGGGGATGGCCGTCGAGCGCCGCGGCCAACGCGTGCGCATCCTCGCGATCGAGCTCGCCGAGTTTGACGCGGGCCAACTCTTCGCTGCGGGTTCGAAGCAGGGTTGCGGCCTCGCCCCAGCGTCCACTCCCGGGGTCGACGAGCGCAAGTCGTGTCAGCTCGATTTGCGCCAGTTTGGTTTTGAGCGCACGTTGCGAGGTGACCACGAGGCACACGCCGGCGCTCGCCCACTCGTCGAGGAGCGGCTCGATGCCCTCGATTTGTTCGACATGGTCGAGCAGAACCGTCGCGGGGCCGAGCAGGAGCTGAACGAGTTTACGTGATGCTGCCGCCCGGCTCAGGGTTGGAGGCAGTCGATAACGAAGAGCTCCGGCTACCCTCGACAGCAGGCCGTCGACGTCGTGCACGTCCTTGAGTCGCAGGTCCAAGAACTCGGCAAATGACTCGTGTCTGCAACCACCTTCGGTCGAACTCCTGCGAGCCAGTTCCAACGCCAAACGGGTTTTGCCGATCCCTGGCGGACCGGTCAGAAGGAAGCACTGCCGCTGCGAGAATGCGGCCTTTGCCAGAGCGAAACAGGTCCCAGGCTCGACATAGCCGTTATCGGGCAGTTGTGACTTCATCGCGCTATGCGGCTGTTGCGCGCAGTCATGGGCGTCAGAATTCGCCGTACTCTTTTGGCTTGCCGCCTGCGGACTTGAGCGTGATCGGCCCCTCTTTGCGGTCTTGATCCGGAATGATCGTGACGACCTGCGGCAGGTAGTTCGCGCGTTTGACCGTGAGCTTGAGGGCTGTGGTTCCGCGTTGCAGCTTCAGCACTTCACCGGCTTTTCCGAGCTTCTTGTCGCCGTCGAAGATCTCAGCGTCGGCTGGGACCACGGTGAACTCGAGCGAGACGGTCTGCTCCACAGGTGAGCTCGCCGTTCCCGTGTTGGAAGAGGAAGGCATGAGTGAAGGCAACACCGTCATCGTTGGGGCCGACGTTGGCTCCGACCGAATCGGTGCCGGAGAGCTTTCGGCTGGGGCGGGCGGTGCCTGCGGGGTTGCGACTTCCGGTTTTGCACCAAGGAACATGAAAGCCCCAAGCCCCAACAGGCTTCCTCCTACAGCTGCTAGTGCGCCGACCAGGACGAACGGACTCCGCTTCTTTTTTTCCGGGACGCTTCCGATGGAGGAGGCGACGAGCGTGTCATTGCGCTCGAAGAGCGCCGTCGAGCCCGGCGCAAATTCGCGCTTCGAGGGTGCTGGAAGTGGAGGCAACCTAGCCGTAGTGCCGGTGTCTGCCCGTCCACCCATGCGCAAGACCGCCTCGACTGCATCCACGATCGACTGCGGTCGCTTCGCCGGGTCCTTCTCCAACATCGCGAGCACCGGGGCATCGAGCTCGGGCGGCACGGCGGGATTGAGGGAGCTCGGTCGCGGGGGCTCCGCGTTGAGCTGCTTCATCATCACCTCCATCATGCTCTCACCGTCGAAGGGGATACGACCGGTCAACATCTGAAAGGCCATGATGCCGAAGGAGTAGATGTCCGAGCGGAAGTCGACGTCCTTGCCGTGGACCTGCTCTGGGGACATGTAGAGCGGTGTGCCCATGGGAACGCCGGAGCGCGTCTTGTGCTGGCTGTTCTTGTCGACGACGAGCTTCGCTATGCCGAAGTCGAGCAGCTTCGGAGAAGCGTTTCCCTCGTCGTCGATGCATAGAAAGACGTTCTCCGGCTTGATGTCGCGATGGGTGATGCCGTTGGCGTGAGCTGCACCCAGCGCTCGTGCAACAGCGCGGAGCACTGGCGCCGCCTGCTCGAAGGGCATCGCACCGTGGGCCTCGAGATAGTTCTCGAGCGGTGTACCGTCGAGCAGCTCCATCACGAAGAACTGCCGGCCGTCCGAAAGCACGCCGAAGCTGAAGATGTCGATGATGTTCTTGTGGCGGATTTGGTTGACCGCGCGAGCTTCCGAGATGAACCGGGCCACCATCTCCGGCTGCGAGGAGAACTCTCGCTTGAGCACCTTGATCGCTGCGTGCTTCCCGATCACCGGATGGACCGCGCGATAGACAGCGCCAAAGCCACCTTCGCCTAAGAGGCCAAGCACTTCGTACTCACCCACCTTCATTTGCGGAGGCAGGTGCTCATCCCCGTGCGTGAGGATGTCGGAAGCGGGCGCCGAGGTAGTGTCTAGGTTGGTCATGGCCGCGAACCGCTTAACGGTTCTGACAAGGCTATCAGGCCATTCTTTGTCGAGGCAACCCAGCAGCGCTCGAAGCTTGGCGCTCAGAAGCTCCCGGTCAAAAACAATCCGCGCGGTCCAACGGTCACTTTGGCGGGTGGCGGTGCTTCGGCTGTCTCGTCGAAGGAGAGCAAGAGCACGACTCCGCCGCCTACGGCGCTGAGCGCGGAGAGCGTCCACAAAACGTTGGTCGCAACCTTGAGCGACTCGGCCTCGCTGACCAGATCCTTCGTCGTATCGTCGATCGCACCTTGGTCGATCCGCAGCACCGCTTCGTCTCGCGCCGAGAGGCCGGTGATCCCGGTGCCAATTGCCGCCCCACCAAAGACGGCGGCTGCGCCAAACAGGCCGATGCTTGCGATCACCAAGGGAGGAAGGTCTGCCGAGTGCGAGCCCCCGAATTGCACCTTCACTGGGATTCCCCCAGGTACCAGTCCGAAATGGCCGGGCTGAGAGTTCGGCGCACCCACGAGCAGAGGCTTGCGCCCGGCGAGAATCGCCTTGGCTTGCCGCATGCGTTCGTTCAGCGACGCACGCGTGAGCTCCTCTACGATCGCACCCACTTCGTCGTGCTCGAATAGGGTGATGCCGCTCGATTTGCAGGCCTCGATAAGCCCCGCGCGGAAGGCTGCCGCGGACGGTGTCCTCGCCATCTTCTCCTTGTGCAGGGCTTGCTTGATCACGAGTTCCAAGGCTGGCGGCACATTCGGATTGACCGAGCGCATCTCCGGCAGTGGGTCCATCACGAGTTGGAGGGCCACGGCGAAATCGTCCGCTTGGTCGAACAGCCGACGGCGCGCGAGCAGTTCCCAGGCGATGACACCCGCCGCCCAAACATCGCAGCGCCGGTCGAGTGCTCCACCCTGCACCTGCTCCGGCGGCATGTAAGCGACCTTGCCCTTGACGGCACCCGGACGGGTTTGGCTGATCCGTGAGGACGCGCGTGCGATGCCAAAATCAGCGAGCCGAGCCATGCCGTCGGTTCCAACCAAGATGTTCTGCGGCGACACATCGCGGTGAACCACCTCGAGGCCTCTTCCGTCGTCGTCCTTCAGCTCATGCGCAGCGTGAAGCCCTGCCAGCGCGTCGCAGAGAATGCGCATGGTCATGCCCAAAGGCAGCTCGCGACCGGCCTTCCTGGCGCGGCGAATCAGCCCGCTGAGGGAATCCCCCTCGACGTAATCCATGACCAGAAACAAGCTCTTGCCCGACTCGCCGACGTCCAGGGTGGGCACGATGTTCGGGTGGCGGATGCGAACCGCGAGTTTGGCCTCTTCGAGTAGGTCGGCCATGAAGTCGCCCTCGACTCCCTCCAAGTGCGGGTGCGTGAGCTTGATCGCCACGAAGCGTTCAAAGCCTCCCGTTCCTCGGGATTGCGCAAGGTACACCGTTGCCATGCCGCCAGCGGCGATGGGCAAAATGACCTCATAGCGGCCAAGGTTCGCCGGGATGGACTCCTGCCCATCCGGAGAGGAACTACGCACAGGCGCAGGATAGGGCAGCCCTGTCGGCTCTGCCAACGGAGTCTATGCGGAATTGCCTCATACACCTTCTCTTGCACTTGAAGTGTCACTTGTAACCATCGCCCCCACACGCGGCCCATCGACCAAAATCGAGAGCACCATGTCGGAAAGCACGTTGGTCACGGAGCGGGCGCGCGCCACGACCCAATCCACCGAGAGCAGCAGCGGCAGAACTTCGATCGGCAATCCCACCGTGTTCAAGACGAGCGCAAGCGAGATAAAGCCGGCCTCGGGTACGCCGGCGACGCCCATCGCTGCGATCATGCAAATGCCAGCTGCGGCAAACTGCTGTCCCAGGCTCAGGTCGAGTCCGCTCGCTTGCGCAACGAACAGCACCGCCATCCCTTCGTAAAGAATGATGCCGTCGTTGTTGAGGTTGGTTCCCACGCACGCGCCCAAGGTCGAGGACGCTTTTGAGACACCCAGCCGATCCAAAGCCCGCAACGTGATCGGTAGCGTCGCGAGACTCGAGTTCGCGCCCGCCGCGTAGATCACAGGCTCTCGGGCAGCTCGCCAAAAGTTGCGCAGCCCAAGGCGCGAATAAAACAGAATCCACGCCTGGTAGACGATCGCCACGTGCAAGACGAGCCCAAGGACGCCCACCGCGACGTACAGGCCAAGGCTAACAAAGGGTGAGTAGCCTCGCTCTCCAACGGTCTTAGCCACGACGCCAAAAACGGCTAGCGGCACCAATCGGATGATCCACCCGAGCACATGCTCGGTGCTCGACAGCAGAATCGACACGCCGTCATCGACCACCTTGAAGCTGGTTTCGCCCTTGGCCTCTTGCTCTCGTTTCACTTTCCGTAGACCAAATCCAAACAGCAAGGCGAGCAGCACGATGCCGATCACGGCGTTTTCCACGAACGGCTTCGCTGTGCTTTCGGGAACGTGCGAGACCAACGTCTTCAGAAAGTCGATCTTCTTTCCGGCGTAGTCCGGGCCCGTCGCCGAGCGGCTCGCCAAACCGTTCTCGAGCTCTACGCGCATGACAGCGCCGGGCTGCAAGCTGTTGGAAATCAGCATGCCGAGCCCCAACGCCAAAAGACCGTTGAGAATGGCGAAGCCAATCATCCTCAGGCCACCGCTCAAGCGAACATCGGTCTTGAGGATGGCGCTGAGAATGCTGAGGAACATGAGCGGCGCGGCCACGGCTTTGATCATTTGGATGACCAAGGTTGCGATCTCACCGAAGGGACCTGCAGCTTTGCCGAGGACCGGCCCGAGCAAGAGGCCCAACGCCATCGCCACTCCAATTTGCGCCGACAGCGGGAACTTGCTCTTTTCGCTCATGGACTCCGCGAAGGCTACAGCACCAAGCTGCGCTTGACCCCCGCTCGTATGGGCGCGAGTCTCCGCCGCATGTTGCTCGACGAGATCAAGGCTCAGATGTTCCAGGCGATGAAGGCGGGCGACTTGGTGCGTAAGGAGATCCTGCGGGTGGCGGTTGGTGAGATCACCACGGAGGCTGCTCGTCCAGGACGTAAGGGGGACGACGAGGAGTCTCAGGCCATCCTGCGCAAGCTGATCAAGTCCACCGAGGAGACGCTGGGCTCCGAGACAGACGCTGAGAAGCGGGCCGTACTCGAACGTGAGCGGGCTGTTTTGGCCGAATTCCTGCCGAAGAGTCTCGACGTCGCGGCGATCGTCGAGGCGCTCGCGGCGGTGCACCAGGCCATCCGCGATGCGGGCAATGACGGGCAGGCTACCGGCGTTGCGATGAAGGAGCTCAAGAGCAAAGGTGCAGTCGTCAACGGCAAAGATGTCGCGCTGGCGGTTCGCCAAGTGCGAACCCCGGGCTAATTTCGCGAAGAGGGCCTCTGGTCTCGACCATTCGTGCGTCTTGACGCAAGATTCGTCTCAACTTGCGTTTGGTTGATCCGAGCGAATAGGCACAACCTCAACAATCGTCTACGCTGCTCTGCACGTAGGAGGACTCGAAGCGGGTGAAGTTCGTTTGCGACAGCTGCAACGCGAAGTACCAGATCGGCGACGACAAGGTCGCAGGTAAGACCCTCCGCATGAAGTGCCGGCGATGCGGGCACATGATTCAGGTGGCCGCCACGGTCACCGAGAGTTCGGTCTCGCAGAAGCCCCCTCAGGACCCGTCGGTTGGTACGCGCCAACCTGCGCTGGAGCCGTCGTTCCCCAACGCGGACATGGGGAATGAGGATGGAGCGACGGTGGTGAAGCCGTCCCCTTTGTTTTTGCTCGAGGCGGGAGGCTTGGGTGGCGTTCCGCCGTCCACTCCTCCCCCCGGCGGGATCCCGCGCCCAGGGCCTTCGGTCGCTGGAACGTCTCAGCCGTTTCGAGGCGGACCTCGGATCGTGCCTCCGGCCAGACCGTCGATGCGCAGCAGTGTCGCTCCGGCGGCTCCAGGGACTCCCGGCGCCGCATCTCCGCGTCCGCAATCGATACCCGGCACTCAGCCCGTGCCCGGCACCCAGTCGATGCCCGGCACTCAGACACAGAGCGCTCCGGGACTTTACGGCGGCTTCGCGCGAGCGGTGAACGCACCCAACAAGGCGGCTGACGCTCCGGCCGTTCCGACAGAAGATTGGTACGTCGGTGTGAACGGTGTGCCGCTGGGCCCCGTGCGCCTCGCGGTGCTGCGTGACAAGGCTGCGCAGGGCCAGGTGGACGGTGAGTCCTTGGTTTGGCGTGAAGGCTTTGATGAGTGGCAGCCCGCAAAAACCTTCCCGGGCCTGATGGCCATTATCGACGAAGCGCGCCAGACCCGCGCAAGCCGGACGAATCTGCCAGCGGTTACAGCCCCAACCCCGCACGCTGCTGCGCCGCAGCCCGAGCCGAGTATTCCGTTCAACCTCGTCAACGCGCGTGGATCGATCGGGGATGCCGTTCCGAATGGTGGCTCGAGCTCGGAGCAGTCATCCTCGAGCAACGCCGCTGCGATTGGCGGAGCTGCCGTTGTCGTTGGCAGCGGGTTTGACCCGTTCGCCGCACCAAAGCCTGCCGATCCCGTAGCGCAAACTGCTTCGACCAGCAGCTCCAACAACGGAGCCGCAGCTGCGGGCGGTTGGGGTGAGCCGGCCGGCAGCCCGAGTGGCTTTGGTCTCTCCACGACCGGAGCGTCCGCAGCTGACACAAGCTTCGAGCCGCCGAAAAAGAAGGGCATTCACCCAGCCGTTTGGGCGTTTGTGGCGATGGCGGCTGCCTTTGGTGGCGTCGCCGCTTGGGCCATCTTCTTGAGGAAGCCCAACGTCGTCTACATGCCCGGTGAAAGCACCACCGTGGCTGCCCAGCCGGGCCAGAACGTCCCACTTCCCTCCACTGCCGGTAACACCACGGCGACGGCGTCGTCCAGCGCCGTGCTCGAGCCCCAAGTTGATGCCTCAGGCAAACCCGTGATTAACAGCGGAGGCGGCGGGCCTCGTCCCTCTGCTTCGGTTAGCAAAACGGGCGAGTACGTCGCTCCGATCGACAATGGCGGCCCTACGGTGACTGGCCCTTCGACGAGCGAGCCACCGCCCAGCGACGGTCCGCTCACTTCGGGTCAGGTTAGCGGCGTAGTCAGCTCCAACACGGCGCGCGTGCGCAAGCGTTGTTGGGACGCCGCCTCGAGCGGCCGTTCCTCCGACGCACCCTCGAGCGTAAAGGTCACCGCAGACATCACGATCGCGCCGAGCGGAAGCGTGTCCTCGGTCAAGGTTTCCGGTGGTAATGAGAAGTACTACCCCGGTCTCGTTAGCTGCGTTCAGTCGACGATTTCCGGGTGGAAGTTCCCCACGGCGGGCGAGTCATCCACGGTCAAAGTGCCCTTCAGTTTTGCCGCCCAGTGAGACTTGGTGAACTTGGGGGCGACCAAACGTCCCCCGTTTCACAGTCGATGTGTCGCAGCTGAATGCCTTTGGCTGAGAGCTCGAGCGTGCCAAAGACAATGGGCAACTCGAAGCGACGAGGCCCGATCGAGCCTGGGTTGAACACCGCGAGCCCAGGCCAGCGGGCCGCAAACGGAACGTGCGAGTGTCCGCACACGACCAGGTCGCAGTCCTCTTGGGTCGCTAACTTCCTCGCTTCCGGACGCAGGCGCGGCCCGTAAACCGCGATGTGAAGCAGCAAGATCGAGAACAGTATGCTGCTGCCGTCACTCACCCGCAGCGTCAGCACATCGGGGAATTCGGCCCTGCCATCGATGTTGCCGCGGACAGCGTGAACGGGCGCAACGGTCGCTAGCTCGTCGATCACCCGCGGATCGCCGATGTCGCCGGCATGGAGGATTGCGGCGGGCCGGAGGGTTTGGAGGCGCTCCCGGACGAGGGGATGCGGCTTGCTGTGGGTGTCGGCCACCAGGGCTAGCCTCAAGTCCCCTGAGAGCGTCGAGATCTGCCTTGTTTCGTGGGTTAGCGAGGCGGTTGCGGTTCGTCGTCGGGAAGCTCCCATTCGCCAGCAGGTGTGGCTGCACGGGGTCTGCCGCAAGCGCAATCTGACCGATCCTCGAGCAGTGGGTTGTCAACAGCAATTGAGAGAATTTTCTCCCACTTTCTTCCACCGTTAGCCCAGACAACAAACGTCAATAATTTGGCCATCGTTCGGCGTAGGCTGTAACGGCCCCCCATGGGCCATTTCGCATTTGCGCGCAAGAAACTGACGGCTCCGTTGACACGGTGGGGCTCGGTCCGTAGCGTGGCCCCAGTTAGTGGGAGAAAGTGGTGACAGCGCCCAAACCCCACGGATACCCCCATGTTCAGAGGTCACTTCGAGCACGCGATCGACGAGAAAGGCCGAACCAGCCTTCCTGCGCGTTTTCGCGAGGTGCTCGGGCCCAATCTGGACTACCGCCTGGTGGTAACCCCGGCGCTGGGGGACCCGTGTTTGGACGTCTACCCCATGGCTGCGTGGGAGAAGCTCGAGTCCAAACTAGCGGAGCTCAACGCCTTCGACCCCCAAGTCGTGGAGTTCCGACGCTTTTACGTGTCGGCGGCGGTCGAGGTGGAGATCGACAAGCAGGGGCGAATCCTGGTGCCCCCCGCGCTCCGCGAGCACGCCTCGCTCAACAAGTCGGCGATGTGGCTTGGCCACGGTCAAAAGGCCGAGCTTTGGGCAAAGGAGAACTGGGTAACGCTGTCGCGCGAGAAGAACCCCGCCGACCTCCGGGAACTGCGGGCTGCCATGGGGAAGCTGGGCTTGTGAGCCGGCTAAGGGGGCGAAAGTGAACGTTGTCAACGTGGTGCCGATGCCGATGAGAGTTTTTCAAGAAGATGAGTCGGAGTCTGTCGCGCACGTCTCCGTCCTCCTCAACGAGTCGGTGCACGCGCTCGCGCCCCGAGCTGGTGGTCTGTATGTGGACGCCACCCTCGGCGCAGGCGGGCACTCGGAGGCCTTGTTGCAGCAGGGCGCGACCGTGATTGGGATCGATCGTGATGAGGTGGCTCTCGGGCTGGCGCGCGAACGCTTGTCACCCTTTGGTGAACGCTTTGTCGCGCTCCACGGTGCCTTCAGTGAGTTGGGCGTGCTGCTCGAACGCCAGTCGATTCAGCAGGTGGACGGCATTCTCGCGGACGTAGGCGTAAGTTCGATGCAGCTCGACGAAAGCGAGCGAGGTCTTTCCTTCCGACGCGAGGGGCCGCTCGACATGCGCATGGATCGCGGGTCGGGGGAGACCGCGCTGGAACTGATTGCCCGTCTCGGTGACGACGATCTGGCTAACCTCATCTATCGCTTCGGTGAAGAACGACGCAGCCGTCGCATCGCTCGCTGCATCAAACAGGCTCATTCCGCGGGCGAGCTCGCGACCACCTTGGACCTGCGCCGAGCCATTGTGCGCGCCGTAGGGCCCGCACGCGTCGGTGGCGTCGACCCGGCCACCCGAACCTTTCAGGCGCTCCGCATCGCCGTTAACGGCGAACTCGACGAGCTCACGTCGCTGCTTATGGCAGCGCGTTCGTTGCTCGTCGACGGCGGCGTCATGGCGGTGATCTCCTTCCACTCGCTGGAGGACCGCATCGTCAAACGCGAGTTCCAGGACCGCGAAGTGTGGGCGCCGCTCACCAAGAAACCGTTGCCTCCCAGCGAAGCCGAACAGGCTGCAAATCCGCGCGCTCGTAGCGCGAAGCTGAGGGCCGCGCGCAGGCTCGGCAAGTCGAGCCTCGAAGGGATGTTCTCTTGAAGCAGCGCCCGTTCCTGGCCCTGTGGACCTTGGCCGTCTTCGCGACGGTGGTCGCCTTCGTGTTGCACCTCGGTCTGCGCGGTAAGACCGTGGACCTCGGTTACAAGCTCGGCAAAGCGCGCAAAGAGCAGGCTCGCTTGCGTGAGATGAAGCGCGTGCTCTCGCTCGAGGAAACCAGCTATCGAACGCCCGAGCGCGTCGAGCGGGTGGCGCGCAACCTGTTGGGCATGAGCCCACCGCCGCCCGAGCGCGTGATCGTGCTTTCGAACGCGCCGGTGCCGGCTTCACGCTTGAAGGTGCGCGCTGAGACCGGTGAGAGCGGAGAATCGCCGTGAGGAACCTGCGGCCCGAACGCGCTCGCTGGATCAAGGTCCGCATGGCGGTCCTTTGTGGACTCATGGGGCTTGGGCTCGGCTTTGTCGTGTCTGGGGCAGACCGCATTCAGAACCGCGATGGGGCGCAATGGCTCGAGGTCGCTGAACGCCAACGGCAACGGCGCCTCCACATCGAGCCCAAACGAGGCACCATCTTCGATCGCAACGGCGTTCCGCTCGCCGAGAGCGTCGAGGTCCCCAGCATCTCGATGGATGCCGTCGAGATGCTCCGCGGCATCGAGGAACAGTACATCCCCCAGCGCATCGACCAGTACGCCGAGCGCATTGCCACGGCGCTCCACCTACCCATCGAAGACGTGCGAGAGAAGATCGCTCGTCGGCGCCGTTTCGCCTGGCTCAAGCGCCGCGTCTCAGAGGAGGAAGTTACGGCCATGAAGGCGCTCTCCTCCAATGATCAGCGTTACCCGATTCGCGGCCTTGCCGTCGAAGGTGAGGGTCGTCGCTTCTATCCCAACAAGGAGCTCGCTGCTCCGCTCCTCGGCTTCGTCGCTCCTGATGGCAACGGCCGCGAGGGCATTGAGCTTTCGCTCAACGAGGAACTCAAAGGCAAGCCCGCTGAGGTGCACGGCCTTCGTGATCGCTCGGGGCGCTTGCTCTTCAGCGAAGGGCTCGAGAACGAGCAGGCGCTCGCGGGACACAACATCTACCTCACGATCGACCGAGCCATTCAGTTCGCAGCCGAACGCGAGCTTGATGCAGCGCTGCGGACCTACGAGGCGCGCGGCGGCTCTGTCGTCGTGATCGATCCGCGCACCGGCGAGATTCTGGCGATGGCCAGCGGCCCTGGTTACAACCCCAACGACTACTCCGGGGCTGAGCCGGAGAACCGCCGCAACCGCGCCGTCGTTGATCGCTTCGAGCCCGGTTCGACGATGAAGATCTTCACCGTCGCAACCGCCCTCGCTCAGCGCAGCATCAACGCGACCGAGCCGATCTACTGCGAAGACGGCCACATGCCGATCGACAACATCGTCATTCACGACACGCACGTGCACAAGTGGCTGACGCCGACGCAGATCCTCCAGGTCAGCTCCAACATCGGCAGCGCCAAGATCGGTCTCGGTCTCGGCCAGCAGCGCCTTTACGAAGGCTTGCGACGCTTCGGCTTTGGCGAATCCCCCGGCCTTCCTTTGCCCGGCCAATCGATCGGCGTGCTGCGTCCGCGAGACCGGCCGTGGGTGCAGGTTGAAACGGCGAGCGCGAGCTTCGGACAGGGCATCAGCGTGACCGCGATGCAGCTCGCTGGAGCTGTAGCAGCAGTCGGTAACCGCGGGCAGCTGCTCGAGCCGGTGCTGGTGAAACGTGTCACCGATTCGACCGGTGTCGTGCTTGATGAGCCCAAGGCTCGCGTGCGCAGGGCCACGACCTCGCCCGCGGTCGCAAAGATGCTCCTCGAGATGCTGGTCTCGGTCACCGAAGGTGAAGGCACCGGCGTCGAGGCGAGCGTCTCGGGCTTCCGCGTCGCCGGCAAGACGGCCACGGCACAGAAGATTGACCCCGAGACGGGGCGCTACACCGACACGCACTACGTGGCTTCGTTCGTTGGGCTCATCCCTGCCGAGCGACCGCGCCTCGCAATCGTCGTCATGATCGACGAGCCCCTCGCTGGTACCTACGCCGGCGGTTCGGTCGCTGCTCCCGTGTTTCGGAGAGTCGCCGAGATGGCGCTTTCGTACTTGGGCGTTACCCCCGACGTTCGCAATGAGAAGGGCATCAACGAGGCTACCGAGCTGGCCAAGAATGGTGACCCCACCGCCGAGGCGTACAAGGTCGTTGGCAAAGGGGAAGAGGTTGAAGACACCACGCCCAAGGCCCCACAACGGAAGCCCAAGGCCGGCGAGGTGCTGGTGCCAGACCTTTCCGGCTATCCCGCGCGCGAAGCCATCCAGCGCGCCCTGGCCATCGGTTTGGTGCCGTCGATCGACGGCTCAGGTCGGGTGTTGCGCACCGAGCCGCCCGCGTCGGAAGTCGTCAAGGCTGGTACCCGAATCCTCATCACGCTCGAGCCGCCAACGTGAGCGACGTCCTCATCAAGCCAGGGCCGGTGTCGACGCCTCCCCCAGCGATCCGTCTGTGCGATGTGATCGCCGAGATCCCCGGGGCCACGCTCGCTCCGGGGTTCGCCTATGCAGCCCGTTCGGTCGTCACTGGCGTTCACCATGATTCGCGTCAGGTCGCCCCGGGAGATGTGTTCGTCGCTCGCGACGGCGAAAAGGTCAGCGGCGTCCGCTTCATAGCGCAAGCTGTTGAACGTGGTGCGCTCGCCGTAGTTGTCAAAGCCGGTACCGAGGTTGATGCCCAAGGCGCCGCGGTCATCTACGTGGATGACGTCGCACAGGCACTCGCGTTGGCCTCCGCGGCTATCTACGGTCATCCGACCTTTGGTCTCGAGGTGATTGGGATTACCGGTACCAACGGTAAGACCACCACGTTGCACTTACTGCGCAATCTGTTGGAGGGGGCGGGCTTTAGGCCGGGCACAGTCGGTACGCTTGGCGTCTCGTTCGAGTCGCAATCACGTCCGTCCGCTTTCACCAGCCCTGAAGCGGACGAGCTAGCGCGCATTGCGCGCGCCATGCGCGATCGAGGCGCCTCTCACTTGGTGATGGAGGTGAGCAGCATTGCGCTGGTTGCCAAACGCTGCGACGCCATCCGCTTTCGAGTCGCCGTATTCACCAATCTGACGCAAGACCACCTCGACTACCACGGTACAATGGAGAACTACGCCGCTGCCAAGGCGCGGCTGTTCGACGAGTTCGCGCCGGGGGCTGCGATTCTCAATATCGATGACGCCTTTGGCCGCGAACTCACAAAGCGCGTCGCCCAAGGAACTTCGGTAAGAACCTATTCCACCAAGGACTCCACGGCCGATGTGTTTGCGAGTTCCCTCGGCATGTCCAGTCAGGGCCTGCGGATGGTCGTCCTATCCAGAGGTGAATCGCTGGTAATCGATAGTCCGCTGCTCGGCGCGCACAACGCAGAGAATCTTCTCGCCGCGGCCGCCGTCGCGCTGGAACTCGGTATTCCACCGCGGACGATCGAGTCAGCTCTCTCTCGTCCAATCGTGGTGGCGGGTCGGCTCGAGCGTTGCGACGACCCGAAGGTTGACGACGTCTCAGTGGTCGTCGACTACGCGCATACGCCGGACGCTTTGCAGCGTGCGCTCACGAGCTTGCGGCCCTTTGCCGCCGGCGGGCTAATTTGCGTGTTTGGTTGTGGCGGCGACCGCGACAAGCAGAAGCGACCATTGATGGGTAAGCTGGTCGCTGAACTCGCTGACCGCGGCATTCTTACCAACGACAATCCGCGCAGCGAGCGCCCTGAGGACATTGCGGAAGCTGTGTTGTCGGGGCTCTCGGTTGGCCCGGCCCAATACAGCGTTGTGCTCGACCGTCGCAGCGCAATTCGAGAGGCGGTGCTCTCGGCGCCGCCAGGATCCGTCGTGTTGCTCGCAGGTAAAGGCCACGAGCCCTACCAGATTATCGGAAGCGAGACGCTGCCGTTTGACGACCGGATTGAAGCTCGCGCGGCCCTCGCCGAACGAAGAAACCAACGGCAAGGACTGCGCCCTTGATCTACGAACTCTTTTATCCGCTGAAGCACCACTACTCGTGGCTCAAGTGGCTCAACGTTCTGCGTTACGTCCCCTTCCGGACAATCATGGCGACCATCACGGCCATGCTCATCACGTTTGTCCTCGCGCCGTGGTTCATTCGTGAACTACGACGCAAACAGATTGGCCAAGTCGTGCGCAAGGAAGGGCCGGAGTCTCATCTGGTCAAGGCGGGAACGCCGACAATGGGCGGTGCGCTCATCCTCTTATCGCTGCTCGTTCCGACTGTGCTTTGGGCCGACCTTCGCAATCCGTTCGTCCTGGCAACGACAGCCGTAACGGCGGGCTATGGTTTGATTGGCTATCTCGACGACTACCTAAAGCTGAAACGGAAAAGCAGCGGTGGTCTCGCCGGCCGCTACAAGTTGGTTGGCCAAGGCTTGATTGGCGGGGCTGCGATTGGCTACACCTTCTTGCTCGACGAGCGCATGCCTGCCGACTGGAACGGCATCAAGACGCAGCTCAGTCTACCCTTCGTTGCGTTTAGCAAGTTCTCTCTCAGCCTTCCGATAGGTGTCTACGTCGTCTTTGCGATTCTGGTGGTCATGTGGACCTCCAACGCAGTCAACCTGACCGACGGTTTGGATGGGCTCGCGATCGGTCCGGTCATGATCAACGCCGGTACCTATTTGATTTGGGCGTATGTCGCGGGCGCGACGATCGCCAAGTTGTCTTTGGCGGATTATCTCGACATTCCGAAGATTGCGTCAGCGGGAGAGCTGTCAGTCTATTGCGGCTCAGTGATTGGAGCCGGCATCGGCTTCCTTTGGTACAACACGTACCCAGCTCAAGTGTTCATGGGGGACGTCGGTTCGCTGGCTTTGGGTGGCGGCCTCGGCATGCTCGCCATCTTCACCAAGAATGAACTCTTGAGCGTCCTCCTCGGCGGAATCTTCTTCATCGAGGGGCTCTCGGTGATTACCCAGGTTGTTTCCTTCAAACTGACGGGAAAGCGCGTGTTCTTGATGGCGCCGATTCACCATCACTACGAGAAAAAGGGGTGGGCTGAGCCAAAGATCATTGTCAGATTCTGGATTATTTCTGTGCTTTTGGCATTGGTGAGTCTGGCTTCTCTGAAGCTTCGGTGAACCATGCGAGATGCGCATTCTGTTAATGGCGGAAAAGCTAAAGAGCTACCGCGGAATCGGCCCAAGCCCCGTGAAGTAGCCACGGAGGCTAAGTTGCCTGCGTTGCCGCAGCCCATTGCGGAGCTCTTGCACTCCAGCCCTGATGGTCCGGTGGATTCCGTTTTGGCTGCGATCGTCATCGCCTTGATCGGCTTTGGCGTGGTGATGGTCTACTCCTCGAGCGCAGTCGACGCGACGACGCGCTTTCACGATGGTCAGTTCTATTTGAAGCGTCAGGCTGCCTACGCAGTCCTCGCGCTTATTGCGCTTTGGGTCGCGAGCCGCATTGATTTTAGGCGATTGAAGATACTCACCTACCCGGTCCTCGTCTCTGTGGCCGGAATGCTCACCTTGACGATTACAGGCTTTGGCCACCGAGCAGGCAATGCCAATCGTTGGCTCAACCTCGGCCCAGTACATATTCAGCCCTCTGAGTTAGCGAAGCTTGCTATAGTGATGTGGCTGGCCTATTCGCTTTCAAAGAAAGCTGATCAGATCAGGTCTTTTGCAGTCGGTTTCCTCCCGCATCTGTTCGTTTGTGGCGTGTTCATGCTGTTGTGTCTGAAGCAGCCAGACTTCGGCAGCGCAGTCGTTCTCCTCTTCCTTACCTTTACGATGCTCTTCGTTGCGGGCGCGCGAGTCCCGTATATCGCCGCGTTCACAATGCTGATGGGCCTTGGCGCGGCCGCCGCGGTGCGATTCTCCAGCTATCGTTATGCCAGGTACGTTTCCTGGGTTGATATGGAGTCGCACCGCGACGGTCTCGCCTATCAGCCGTTCCAATCGGTTATGAGCTTTGGCTCCGGTGGAACGTACGGCCTCGGTCTGGGCAGAGGCCTTCAAGTCTTGTACCTGCCGGAGTCTCATACAGACTTTATCAGCGCCATCATCGGTGAAGAGCTAGGCTTCATTGGTATCTTGGTTATCGCTGGGGCCTACCTGACGATCGTCGCGCGCGGCGTGAAGATCGCCTTCGAGGCCGCAGACGATTACGGCAGTTTCCTCGCGTTTGGCATCTCCACCCTTTTCGGTGTTCAAGCCCTGGTCAACCTGTGCGTCGCCATGGCGATCCTTCCCACCAAGGGCCTCACCCTACCGTTCATTAGCTACGGTGGATCCTCATTGCTCATGAACGCGGCGGCCGTGGGAGTACTGCTAAGTATCTCGCGCCCACGCCGAAAGAAGGAACTCCCGGCTCCCGCAAAGTCCCAATCCGAAGCTGAAGTCCTGGCGCCTAGCGCAACTGGAGTCGTGCTCTCGGAGGCTGATCAGAAGGAGGCTGGGTGGTGACAGTGCTGATTGCCGGTGGAGGCACCGGCGGGCATGTCTTTCCGATGGTAGCCGTGGGGCAGGCGCTGGCGCGTTTGTCGCCTGATAGTCGTGTATTTTACGTAGGTACGCCGCGCGGAATGGAGAGCAGGCTGCTCGGTTCGCTCGGCCTGGACCTGGAGCTGCTCGATGTAGCGCCGTTGCGCGGCGGCGGGCTTTCCGGATTCGCAACGGGGTTGGCCAAGGCCACAGCTTCACTCAAGACGAGTTGGGAGTTGCTGCGACGCCGCAAGCCCGACGTGGTGTTGTCTGTTGGGGGCTATGCGGGCGGACCGGTGGCATTGGCTGCCCGAATGCTTGGTGTGCCGCTGGCAATTCTCGAGCCCAATAGCGTGTTCGGCTTCACGAATCGGGTGCTCGCGCCGCTGGCAAAGCGTGTTTTCTTCGCTTTTGGCAATCTCGATCAGAAGCTGAAGTCAGGTGTGGCGTTGCGTTCTGGCGTACCCCTGCGCGACGGCTTTCAACGCTCGAACTATGAGCCTCAGGTTGGGCGTTTTCACGTCGCTGTTTTCGGCGGGAGTCAGGGCGCCAAGGCTCTCAATGAGACCGTTCCGCTCGCCTTTGCCAAGCTGCTGCAAGCCGTGCCTTACGCATCGATGCTCCACCAGTGTGGACGCGGGCGGCTCGAGGAAACCAAAGCGCGCTATCGGCAGGCGAACGTCCCTGACAGCAGGGTGGAGGTCGTCGAGTTCGTGTCGAATATGGCGTCGGCGCTTTCGTTGGCAGATGTAGTGCTTCAGCGTAGTGGTGCGGGCGCACTCGCTGAGCTTTGTTTGGTCGGCAGAGCGAGCATCTTGGTGCCCTTTCCATATGCCGTAGACGACCATCAGCTGCACAACGCCGAGGCGCTCGCTTCTGCAGGGGCAGCGCTGCTCGTTCCGCAGCAGCGCGCTAGTGAAGAGAAGCTGGCGCTCATGCTTTGCACCCTTGCTGCCGACCCTGCGAGTCGCCTTCGCATGGCGCAGCGCGCCGCATCTCTCGCCGCGCCGAACGCGGCGGAGGTCGTTGCGCAAGACCTATTGTCTTTGGCCCATTCTCGTTCAGGCGTTTAGGAGTTTTCATGTTTCGAGGTCGCGTCAGGCACATTCACTTCGTCGGCGTCGGTGGCGTCGGCATGAGCGGTCTCGCCGAGATCCTGAGAAGCCTGAGCTTCGACGTATCGGGGTCCGACCTCAAGGAGTCGACGACGACGACCCGCCTCACAGGGATCGGTGTCCGCATCGACGTTGGCCACCGCGGGGCGAACGTTGGTGGCGCCGATGTAGTGGTCTATTCCAGCGCCATTCGTGAGGACAACCCGGAGCTGGTTGAGGCGCGCGCGCTCGGTATACCGGTGATTGGGCGGGCCGAGATGCTCGCTGAGTTGATGCGCCTCAAGTACGGCGTGGCCGTCGCTGGCTCCCACGGCAAGACCACCACGACCTCGCTGGTCGCTACTGTCATGCGCTCCGCGGGGCTTGACCCGACGGTGGTCGTTGGGGGGAAGATGGCAGCGCTAGGCTCCAACGCCAGACTCGGCGCGGGCGATCTTTTGGTGGCGGAAGCTGACGAGAGCGACGGCTCCTTCCTGCGACTTACGCCGACGATCGCGATCGTTACCAATATCGATCCCGAGCACCTCGACCACTATGGATCGTTGGCGAAGCTCAAGGATGCGTTCGTCGAGTTCGCGGCTGGCGTACCGTTCTACGGGCTCTCTGTGCTGTGTCTCGATCACCCCCAGGTGCAGGACATCCTCCCGCGGATCCAACGACGACACGTCACCTACGGGCTCAATCCACAAGCTGACTATTGTGCTCGCGCAATTCAGTTTCGCGGGCTGGAGACCAGCTTCAATGCCTATCGGCGTGGGCATTCTTTGGGCGGCTTCACGGTCAAGATGCCCGGCGTTCACAACGTACTCAACTGTCTAGCGACGATCGCGGTTGCGGACGAATTGGAGGTTCCGCTCGACGTCACCAAGCAGGCGCTCTCCACCTTTGGTGGTGTGGCACGGCGCTTCACCGTGGTCGGTAAAGCTCAAGGGCGCACCTTGATTGATGACTACGGCCATCACCCGGCGGAGATTCGCGCGACCCTAGAGGCCGCTCGTCGAGCCTTTCCAGGGGAGGAGCATCGCATCGTGGTGGCGTTCCAGCCGCATCGATACTCCCGCACCAAGGACCTATTCGAAGATTTCTCACGCGCCTTCAACGAGGCCGACATCTTGGTCGTTACCGAGATCTACGCGGCAGGCGAGGCGCCGATCCCTGACGTCAGCTCCGAGCGTTTGGTGCAGTCGATTCGCGAGCACGGTCATCACGCGACCCACCACGTTCGCGACAAGCTCCGTCTGCCCGAGGTCCTCGAGGGGCTTACTCGCGAAGGTGACGTGGTGATCTCCCTTGGCGCGGGTGACATCAATGCTTGCTTGCCTGCCCTCAAGGCGCGTCTCGAGGGTGTGGTCCAGAAAACCGCTAGCAAAGACTCGGCGAGCTGATGTCCGGACATCCCAAGAACGAGCGTCGAGAGGTTCCGGAGGCCGAGTCGCCAGTTCCTGCGCCCGTCGTAGGAAAGAGCGTCGCGCCAAAGAAGGGCGCCGCCTCTGCTCCTCGCAGTCGCACGCTCAGCAAGCTCGGTGGAATTGCCAAGCTCGTGTTCGGCGCGTTGATTGTTATCGGCTGCTCGCTGCTCGTGGCCTGGGGGGCTCAGCGTTACATGACTCACAGCCCGCGGTTCGCGGTCTCTGAGATCAGCGTTTCCGGCAATGTGCGCTTGACCAACGAGGCGGTCGCCGTCCTCGGTGGAGTCGAGCATGGCGCCAACGTCTTTTCGATCGATCTCGAGGCGGTACGCCGCAAGATCGAGGAAGATCCGTGGGTCAGTTCCGCCACCGTCACGCGCAAGCTGCCGGGCAGTGTGATCATTGCGGTCGAGGAGTATGAGGCGCGTGCGCTTGTCGCTTTGGACGGCAAGCTGTTTTTGGCTGCGTCCGGTGGAGAGGTCTTCAAGGAAGCAACGCCGGAAGACCCAATGGACCTGCCGGTGATCACAGGCATCACCAACAAGGACGTCGCCACCGATCGCAGCTGGGTGAAGAAGTCGGTTTCTAGCGCGCTCGATCTATTGGAGGAGCTCGAGTCCCAAGCGTTTGCCAAGCGCTACCCGGTTCAGGAGCTTCACCTCGAACGCGACGGCACGATGGAGGTCTTGCTGGGACAGAACGGCATTGCCTTGCATCTCGGTGCCCCGCCTTACCGCGGCAAACTGGAGCAAGCAGAACGTGTTTTTTCCGAACTTTCCCAACGAAAGACTGAACCTTCAATTGTGTTTTTGGACAATGAGGCCAGTCCGGAGCGGGTGGTAATCCGCATGCGTTAATTGAGGATCTTCAATAAATTTGTCCCAAACCTTCCGCTTCTGGCAGCGTCCGGCCCGTTCAGCCCCGATTGGTTTGAATCAATCGTAGAACCAATCGGAAATGACCAAGGACTCAACTGCTTGAAGTGGGTCATTCGCTTCAACCTGATCTCGATGAGAACCCCGTGAAGAACCGTGTGGACGAACCGGAGATTGTCGTCGGACTCGACATCGGCACAACCAAGATTTGTGCGGTGGTGGGTGAGGTCGACTCCGAAGGCGTGACGATCCTTGGGGTCGGCAACGTCCCGTGCCGAGGTCTTCGTAAGGGCGTCGTCTCGAACATCGAGTGGACCGTTCGCTCCATCTCTGACGCGATCGAAAGCGCTCAGACCATGGCTGGCGTCGAGATCCGTACGGTCTACGCGTCGGTCGGCGGTAGCCACATTCGTTCGATCCCGTCGGACGGCGTCGCGGCCGTGGGCGGCGGCGAGGTTTCACGGGTCGACGTGGAGCGAGTGCTCGAGGGGGCGCGCGCCATCCCGGTCGATGCGGACCGGCAGATCCTGCACGCACTTCCGCGCGAGTTCATGGTCGACAACCAGGACGGCATTCGTGACCCGGTCGGTATGAGCGGCGTGCGGCTCGGCGTTCGGGTCAACCTGATCACCGCGGCTACCAGCTGCGTCCAGAACGTCATCCGCTGCGCAGAGCGTTGCAACCTAACCGTCGCCGACGTGGTGCTCGGCTCGTTGGCCAGCGCCGAGGCCGCCGTCTCCGAAGATGAAAAGGAGATCGGTGTGGCAGTGATTGACATGGGCGGCGGCACGACCGACCTGCTGCTCTTCGTCGATGGCGGTATCGCGCACACCAGCGTGATCCCGGCCGGCGGAATGAACGTCACGGCAGACATCGCGGCTGGCCTGCGGACCCCGATGGGTGAGGCCGAACGTTTGAAGCGAAACTTCGGTTGTGCGCTCGGCCGTATGGTGGCCGAGGACGACGAGATCGAGGTGCCGGGCGTTGGCGGACACATGCCGCGCAAGGTTGCGCGGCGCGTGCTCTCCGACATCATCGAACCTCGCGTCGAGGAGATTTTTGCTGTCGTCCGCAAGCGCATCGAGGACAGCGGTTTGCTCGAGCAACTTTCAGCCGGTGTCGTGCTGACCGGTGGTGGTGTCCTGCTCGAGGGCATGACCGAGTTCGCCGAAGAGATCCTTGGCATGCCGGTGCGGCTCGCGACGCCAGTGGGAGTGCGCGGCATCAGTCAGCTCGTGGCGGGGCCACAATTTGCTGCTGGTGTTGGACTCGTACAGTTCGGCGCGAAGGCACTGTTTGCCGCGCGAAGTGACGAAGCTTCTGCACCTGAACCAGCACGAGTTCAACGAATTCAACGACCTTTGGCCACAGCCTCTGTGGAGGAGACACTCGAGGTTGTTCAAGCAAAGAAAAATGGTCGTTTTTGGAATTGGCTGAGAGCAGCTTTTTAGCGATGATGGGCCCGATTTGGGGCCGTGACTTCACTAGTTCATTTGATTGAAGGCTCGCGTTGTTCGAATTGATTTCCTCGTTTGATCGTTCTCAAACGAAATCGGATGCGCGGCTGAGATGCAGGTTTTCCGGAGGATGCGATGAGTTTCTCAATTGAGTTCGCAGACGATCACGGCGGCTACGATGCGCGAATCAAAGTGATTGGTTGTGGTGGGTCTGGCGGCAATGCTGTCAACACCATGATCAACTTCGGGCTCGAAGGAGTGGAGTTCATCGTCGTCAACACAGACGCTCAGGCGCTCGCCGCGAGCCTCGCTCCGAACAAGATTCACATCGGCTCGAACGTCACGCGCGGGTTGGGCGCTGGCGCTGATCCGGAGAAGGGGCGCAAGGCAGCCCTGGAGGACGTGCAGCGCTTGAAGGAGACGATCGAGTCGGCGGACATGGTGTTCGTCACGGCGGGTATGGGCGGCGGCACCGGCACCGGAGCTGCACCTGTGATCGCTCAGCTCGCTCGAGAGGCCGGCTGCCTCACGGTGGGCGTGGTAACCAAGCCGTTCCTATTCGAGGGCAAGCAGCGCTCGCGTCGCGCCGAACTAGGCTTGGCGATGTTGGCTGATCACGTGGACACGTTGGTCACCATCCCGAATCAGAAGTTGCTCTCGCTCGGCGACGAGGAGCTCAGCTTCGTCGAGGCGTTCCGCAAAGCCGACGAAGTGTTGTTCCAGGCCATCAAGGGCATTAGCGATCTCATCACGCAGTCGGGTCTCGTGAACGTGGACTTTGCCGACGTGAAGACGGTGATGAGCAACATGGGCCGCGCGTTGATGGGCACCGGTTGCGCCAAGGGTCAGGGCCGGGCGCGGCTCGCGGCTGAGACGGCCGTCAACTCTCCTCTCTTGGACGAGATTTCGGTGGAGGGGGCCACGGGCGTGCTGATCAACATCGTTGGCGGTCCGGACATGAAGATGAAGGAGATCGAAGAGGCGGCGAGCTTCATTCAGGAGCAGGCACACGAGGACGCCAACATCATCTTCGGCGCCGCCGTGGACGAGAACATGGGCGACATGATGAAGGTGACAGTGATTGCCACCGGCTTCGATCGCTCGCTCGAAGACGCGATCCCGCAGGCGCAAGCCATTCGCACTGCACCAGGCATGGGAAGCTCTCTCGGCGCCGGGTCGATGGGGTCGGCGATGGGAATGAACTCCCCGTTCACCCATGTGGCAAACCACCACGCGCAAGCCCAAGCCTCGCACGCCCAAGCCATGCATGCGCAAGCGATGCATGCCCAAGCCATTCATGCCCAAGCCATGCACGCTCAGGCGGTTCAAGCAGAGCGTGCTTCCGAGCGCGCCCCGGCGCGCGGCGCACAGCGCGTCGACGAGCCGATGCCGGCGACGATGGCTCGCGGTATGCGGCCCACGCTGCCCTCCGAGGACCTCGGTGCGGCGCCCTCCCGTCGCGCTCCTGCACGCGAACTCTCCAGCAGCGCTAGTGTTCGTGATCGCGCGAGCTTCGTTCCCCCGCTCGACGCCGATTGGGACACCCCGACGTTCCAACGCCGCGGTCAGTGATAGGTCCCGAGCCGTCGATGCTGGTTCCTTCGGAACCTGCCGACGCAGAAAGCCTCGCAACCTAGTGGTTGCGAGGTTTTTTTATGGCTGTGGTTGACACTGCCGCGCGACGCCTTATGGTCCGCCGCCCAGTGTGCCCTAGCAATGTTGGTGCAGTGAAAAGAATGACTTGGGACCTCTTCGGAAGAAGCGGCCGGGGGCCCTTTGGTCCTTTGACTCTGGACGAGTCATCGTCTGCCAAGCGTGCCGGCCATGAGTGACAAGCGAGACTTCTACGAGGTGCTTGGGGTCGGCAAGCAAGCTGGCGCTGACGACATTCGCAAGGCGTATCGTCAGTGCGCGCTGAAGTTCCATCCGGATCGCAATCCTGGAGATGCAACCGCCGAGGCGAAGTTCAAAGAGGCCACGGAGGCCTTTCAGATCCTCAGCGATGATGACAAGCGCGCCAAGTATGATCGCTACGGGCACGCGGCGTTCGAGGGCGGTGGAGGAGCTGACCCGGGCGCAGACATCTTCAGTCACTTCCAAGACATCTTCTCGGAGTTCTTTGGTGGTGGTGGCCCTCGGCGTGGTGGCGGAGGCAGGCGCTCCGGCGGTCCTCAACGCGGCTCAGATGTGCGGGTGCATCAGCGGCTTTCGCTCAAAGAGTCGATGCTCGGGTGCAAGCGAGAAGTCGCACTGAGAACGCCAGTCCCGTGCGAAACGTGCGAGGGCTCAGGGGCAAAGCCGGGCACCAAGCGCAAGACCTGTGGTGCCTGCGGCGGTGCTGGCCAAGTATCGACGTCGCGCGGGTTCGTCATGTTCACGCAGACTTGCCCGGAATGTCAGGGTGAGGGCTCTGTCGTGAAGAGTGCCTGTGAAGCCTGTCATGGCGCAGGTCACGTTGAAAAGCAGCGCAAGGTCGTGGTCACGTTTCCAGCCGGCATCGATAGTGGTCAACGTCTACGGGTGCCCAACCAAGGCATCCCAGGATCGGCGGGGGCGCCCTCGGGTGATCTGTTCGTCGACGTTGAGGTGCTTCCGGAGCCGGGCTTCGAACGCGACGGTTTGGATCTCGTGACCAAGCTCACGTTGTCGATCGCAGAGGCCACCCTGGGCGTAACGCGAGAGGTCCCACTGCCCGACGAGACGAGTGTTCCCGTCGACTTCCCCAAGGGCACCCAACCGGGCGAGGTGATCACCACGCGCAATCGAGGCATTCCTCGCATCGACGGCCGTGGCAAAGGCAACCTGCACGTGATTGCCCAGGTCGGCATCCCGAAGACCCTCTCGACCAAGGCGGAGGAGCTCCTGCGGGCTCTGGATGAAGAGCTACGCTCTAACGTCGAACAGAGCTGAGTACGCTAGCCGACGAAGTATCGGCCAATCGCAAGCAGCATCAAGATCGCTTGCGTCATCACTCCAAACATCGTCCAGGCCGCTAGGAACTTGAGGTTTTCTGGTCGTCGCCGAAAGAACTCTCCAGCGACCAAATAGATCGGCAGCACGCAGAGCGCGTAGCGGTGAACCGAGACAACATTGCCGTTGAGCGTGAACATGATGCACGCAGCAACGCACATGGCGCCCAACGGGATGAATGCCCCGCGCAGCCGAAATGCCAAGAGCCCCGACAACGCGATCGCAACCAAGCTGAGCGCTGGAAGCGCGGCGGAAGTCAGCTCCTCCCGCGGTAGCGCACAACTCTCATCCATTGCGATCAAGCAACGGTAGGCCTCTCCCAGGCTCGTCCCCAAGGTTTCAAAGATGTTTGGGTTCCGCTTGTGCCAGGGCCAGTAGCCTTTCGAGTAGATCGTGAACATGTAGAAGAAGTCGTCGCGCTGCGACTTCATCCACAGCCCGAACGCGAGGAACCCGGCCGGTGTGGCCAATAGCCAGCGCGCCTCACGATGCTTGAGCGTGAGGGCGAGCCGCCACTCGTTGGCACGCCAGAACTCGAGCGTGATGAGCCCCAAGAAAAGCAGGAACGGCAGCCTTGCGACTCCGAGCAGCGCGATCAGCAAGAAGGCGTTGCGGAACTTACGCGACAGGGCGAACTCGTAGGCCCAAAAGCCGAGCGCAGCGTACGTCGCCTCGGAGTAGAACAGGTGAAAGTAGAAGGCCGTTGGCGCGGACATCATCATCATGAGGGGCCAAATTCGGGCCTGCTTGCCCAGCAAGCGCTCGGCTATTCGAAGCAGCGCCATCAGCGCGAGCCAGAGCATTACCGTATTCACCAGCAGCCCCACCCACAGCGGGCCGACTTGATTGAGCGTGAGAGCTCCGACGAGTCGAACGACTAAGGGAAACAACGGCCAGAACGCGCCGGATGCGTCCGATGAGCCAGGGCCGTAGAAGAACTGCGTGATGTTGAGATAGTGGACGGCGTCCCAAATCGCGGTGTGCGAGAGCAAGCTCACGTGCGGGTCATGGCCGACGCGGCGGCTCAGCTCGGGCACGAGCAGGACTTGCATGGCCATCCCAATCACGCTCATGAGCGCTTGCCACACGACCGCACCAACCAGGGTCTGCCCCCAAAGCGACGTGAGGAAGATTCTGAGCTTCTTCATGGGCAGCGAACGCAGTGGGAACGTCGAGGTCGATGCTGAGAGAGAGCCAGCCACGACCTCGGTGGCGGATGCTACCGCACTGCTCGGCCAGCATCCCTCAAAGCAACAGCGCCGCTTCTCGGTGGAAACCAAGTCCAGGTATTCGGCTGCTCAAGTACACTCGCCGGATGCATGGTGTTGAGCTGGTGCGCGCTGTGATTGAGCGGTTAGAGCAGTCGGGGATGGACTTCATCAACCACATGAGCCCTCCGCAGCCGCTTGCTCCCGAGGTCTTGGGTGAGTTGGTGCTACCAAACGGAGAGCCGCTCTCACCCTCGCTCGCTTGCTTTCTCGCGTTTGACACAGGGTTCTTAAATCTCCTCGACGAGGGCAGGCCGCCTTCGTTCAAGGCCTCGACGATCGGCGAGTTGGCTCGAACCGTGTACGGTGATCACCCGTCTGCAGCGAAGTTCGCCGTGCTCGAGAAAACGCTGCCCGGCCTTTGCATGCTTTTGCCGATGGGAAAGGAGTCGAAGCGCATTCTGTACTTGGGGCAGCCTGACTCCGTTGGGGAATACCCGGTGCTCGTGCTCGACCCTGAAGACCCGCCGTTCGTTTGTGTTGAGTACCCTGGGATCGACGTGTTTCTGGCCGATCGTGCTCGTTTCTTACCGCAGCGCTCACGGGAGTTTGGCGGCTTGGGAGCGGATGAGGTGTATGGGCCTCGCATGCAAGAGCACCGTGACAAGCTGTTCGGTGGGCTGCCCTCTCTACGCTACGGGGATGACGGCTTTGCCCCATTGATCGAGTCCGAACTCGATGTCGCGGCCACGCGCATGCTCGGTCCGGGGGAGGCCATCCCCGAGGGGTATCGGCTGGTTGAAGAGGTCGAGAATCCGATGTTCGGCATGACGATGCGTTTGGTCGCACCGATCAAGTGAGCTGCGCGACGAGGTCGTGACGGCAGACCCGCTATCGCTCGAGCCCGATGAAGGCGCCAGCACAGGCCAGTGCGAAGGCGGGTGGAGCCACTGCGAGCCCAAATACCACCGCGACCGGCGTGGCCAGCCCGACTAACACCAGAATCGCAAGGATGGCGATGCTTGAAGCCAACGCTGGTTCGAGCACGCTGCGCGCTGCTGAAGCCTTGGCTACCAAGAAGCCCGAGAGCGGGAAGGCCAGTAGCGTTGCGACGCCCAGAAGGATCAGCGGTGGCAGGGCGTTCTCGAAGCTGTCGCTGCTGTCGATGGTCGAAAAATCAACGCCACCACGTTGTCCCATCGCGATCGATATCGTTATTGAGCTCACTAGAACTCCGGTCGTGACCAGCGCGCCAAAGGCGATCCAACGCAGGTGCAGTGGCCGTTCAGGCTTACGCAGCAGCACCTGCTCGAGTTCCTCGAGGGAGGGCGTGCGCAGCGGCAGGAAACGAGACAGTCGTTTCTTGGGTGTACGATCGGAGAGTCGCAAGAGGTCGCGCCGCGCGATCAGGGAGGCGACCATCGAAGAGACCAACAGCGGCGCTACTGCGGAAAGCGCGAGCCGACCTCGCTCGAAGATCAGGTGGCCTGCGATACTTCCGAAGACCACCGCCAGCGTAAAAGCCCGCGTGAAGGCGCGCCCTCCAAGTCTGCGCCTTCGCTCCCGTCCGATGGCGTAGCCCCAAAGCACCGAAAGGCTCACATGCCCTGCGACATGAGCGAGCAAACCGAGCGCGAGCCACGCTGAAGGCGGCGTGCCCTCTGCGCGCAAAACAGCATCAAGCAGCGTGAAACCGAGCGAAGCGCCAGCGCTGATTCGCATCGCGTCGTAGGGACGAGAAAGCCGCTTCGATCGCAGCGGCACAACGACAGCGAGCGCTCGCGCGCTCTCCTCGAGCGGCGAGCGCACGAGCAGCTCGAACGCCGTGCTGACGACGTCTGGGGCTCGATGCGCGACGATGCCCAACTGCGCTTCAACGATCGCCAGCACGACACTGCACACTGCACACAACGCGAACCCACCGAGAAACGCCCAGAGGCCGGGCGTGAACCAACGAAACTGACGATCGGCTGTTCGCTCCCACACTGGAGCGAACAGCGATAGAGGCAGCACGAGCAGTGCTGTCGTCAGCAGGCCAGGGTTCACGCGCTTGCTCGGGCCGTCTCAGAAGTGCAGACCGATGGTGCCCTGCAAAGCGAGCGCGGCTCCGTAGCCGGAGCCCTCGAGCGCCAGCGCTTGCTCTTGAGCAGCCGGAAGGTCCCCGATGTCTGGGTCAGCCTGAATCTCGGCGATCTTGGCCGGGTCGAGCTCTGGCCGCGTCAGGCCCATGAAGTCGAAGCTGGCGTGAAAACCGAGCGAGATCACACTAGCCGGGTATATGTCGAGGCCAGCTCCGGCTCGCGCGTAGAAGCCGCGGATGTTGATCGCTTCGGCCACGACGCCGTCAAAATTGCCAAGCGACGCGTAGCCGGCTCCGAGGTCAAAGCGAGGCTCAAAAATGCCGAGCGGGATCTTGAAGCCGACCTCGCCACCGATGGTGCCGACCTGCCACGCGTCGAAGAACGCCATCCTCGCCCGTGCTCCCAGGGTGAGAAATACAATCTGCGCGCCGATTCCAGCCGAAATGGCGCCGCCGCTGGCCTCGGTTTCAACCAGCCCGACGGCGAAATTGGCTTCGTCCACGTTGAAGGTCTGCAGGCCGAGATGCTCGAACCCGCCCTGCGCCTCGAGCCAAAACCACGACAGTCCACGGCCGGAATCCTCGGCCTTGTCGTCCGGTGCCTCCTCGACCAGCGTGGCACTGGGCGGCGGCTTAGCAGTGTTGTTGGCGAGCGGGGCAGGGGGCTTGAGCCCACCCGCTTGCATGTCGCCCCAGGGGCTGATTCCAGTTGCTGGGGTTGGGGTAGTGCTCGGAGCCGCCTGTGGGCTCGAAGGATCGATCGGGGGCGGCGCAGGTTGGATGCCGGCTTGCGCGCTGGCAGAGTTGGGAAGGCAAAGCGTGAAGCCGAGCGCTACCCCTACCGCGAGGTGCCCTCGGAATCGAAGACGATTCCACATGAAGCTCAGGCTAGTACATGTGAGGCTGAGCGTCCGGAACTCCGCCCATGTTGTTGTGTGCAATCTCTACTTCGTCCGCCGTTGCCTCCGTGGCTCTGTTCCGTGCTGATTCGCTGCTCGCGACGCTGGAGTCCCCCGACCGAAAGCTCCATGCAGAGCGCCTTTTCTCGCTGATTGATGGAGTTTTGGCGGCTGCAGGCGTGACCCGTACGGAGCTTTCTGTGCTGGCCTGCGACGTCGGTCCAGGTTCGTTTACTGGCGTTCGCGTGGGGTTGGCTGCCGCCAGCGGAATCGTGCTTGGCCTCGGCATCCCGGCGGTCGGTGTCGGTGCACTTTCGTCGCTTGGGCAACTGGCCTTGATCGATACGCAGGCCGAGTCGGTGTTGGTGGCGGTTGATGCTCAGAAGGGTGAGGTGTTCTTCGAGCAAATGACGCGAACGAGCTCGGTCCAGCGTGCAACTCTCGACCGCGACGCCTATCGTGGGTTTGCGGCTGAGGCACGCAGCAAGGGGACGCTGCTCGTCGGCGCCATCCACGCCGAACTAGGGTTTGCAGCGTCGGATTTCGTGGCGCAAGCGCCCCACGCGGTCGCGATTGGTCGCACTGCGATCCTCGCGAGGCAGCAGCGTCCGATGCCCGGAGTCCTTCAAAGTGAGGACCCCAGCGTCGCCTTCGAACCGGTCTACGGCAGGGACGCGGATGCGACCCCGCTATCCGAACAAACCGGGCCCTTTGCCCGCCCGCGTGCGTCTGATTGAGACCGACGAGCTGAACACTGGTAACCTTCGCCCGCAGGAAATTGGGAGACCACGTTTTGGAGAATCCAGAGCACGAATCCGAGGTGGGACCTGCCTCGGGAGAACCGTTGGAGCCCGCGGATGAGCCTACGGCGGACGGCCACGAGGGCTTTGTTAGCGGTGGTGAGCCCGCTCAGTCTTCGTCGCACGGAGAGCGGCTTCGAGCTCGCTTTGGTCGCAGTTTCGAGGCCGGCGAGGTGGTCTTCCGCGAGGGCGAGCCAGGGACGAACGCCTATCTCCTCGAGGAGGGGCGCGTCCGACTGATCAAGCGGGTGCGTGGCGTGGAGCGCTCGCTCATGGTGCTCAAGCCAGGGGACCTTTTTGGTGAGTCGGCCCTGCTGGCGGGGGCGCAACGCTCCTCGACGGCTATTGCCGTGACGCCTGGCTTCGCGTTGAGCCTCGATCAGCAGACGTTGCAGAATCTGCTGGAGAGAAACCCGGTGGTGGCTTCTCGGCTGATCAAGCAGCTGGTGCGCCGGCTTCGGGATGCGGAGGATCAGATCGAGATCATGATGCTCTCCGACACCCAGTCGAAGGTCGTGAGCGCGCTGCTGAAGCTCGCTCAAAACCACTTTGATGCGGCCGCTCCTGGGCCAATTTCATTCTCGATCACGCCGATGGAGCTTTCGACCCGCGTCGGCTTGGACGTGGATACGGTCAAACGCGTGGTTCAGGAGCTGCGGGACGGCCAGTACTTGCGCGTGCTCGATGAACGGTTGGAGGTGCCAGACCTCGATGCGCTACGCCGGCTCTTTGCCTTGCTTGGCGTCAAGGACGAGATTCGGGGCACCCCGGACGAGTCGGCCTGAGCGGGCCAAAAAGATTCGTCGCAAAAAATTTGGCCTGACGCGACAAGGTTGGGTAGGCGCATGGCCATGCTGCCCGAAAGATCGATGGTTCTGACGCTCGTTGCCGGCGTGTTTGCCGCGGGCTGTATCGGTCCGGCCTCCGATATTCCAGACCCGAAGTCGCAGGCCGTTGCAGACGTGGCCTCCGACGAATTCAAGAAGGGCCACCTGCGCGAGGCTCTCGCCAAGGTCAACGAGGCCCTCGAACTCGACCGCGGTAACCATGAAGCCGCGCTGCTGGGCGCCCACGTTTACCTAGCGTTTTGCGCCAGGGACGCGGGCTCGAGTGATTGCCGGTTCGATGATGCCGAGCGCTTGGCGCGCTTGGCGGTGGACAAGGCGCCTGACTACCGCGAGGCGAAGAACTCGCTCGGCGTGATCCTCGTCCACCAAAAGAAGTACGACGAAGCGATTGCCGTGCTCAAGCCACTCTCTGAGGACATTCTCTACTCCTCACCGCAGATGGCGTGGGGCAACCTTGGTTGGGCCTACTTGGAGTCGGAGCAAGTGGACCTGGCGATCGACGCTCTCAGGAGGTCCGTTGCAGCACAGGCCGCGTTCTGTGTCGGGAACCACCGGCTTGGCTTGGCGTACGAGCGCAAAGGAGATCTGCAGGCCGCAAAGGTTGCTTTCACTCGTGCGCTGGAGACCGAGCGCCCAGAGTGTCAGCGTATTCAGGAGGCTTGGGAAGGCCGAGCGCGAGTGTCTGAGCGTCTGGGTTTGGTCGAAGACGCGCGACGTGACTCGAAGCAGTGCGCAAAGATGTCCAGCGTGTCCCCATCGGGAGCTCGTTGCGGTAGCCTTCTGGCTTCGTTACCGGTCGCTAGTGTCTCTGAGGAGGGTGCAGCCGTGGAGCCCTCTTCAGAGGGTGGGTAAGCTTGGAGCTCCCTTCGAGGGGCCGGCATCCTACCCAGCCGTAAAAAATAAATAATTGTCAAGAGCGAAAGCTCCTCCAAGATCCGCTACCAACAGTTCGGTCGCGCCAGCTCCCCTCGGTTTTTCGAGAGTCTGGTGGGACCCGCAGTTGGAACGATGGAGTCGATTGGCCGTTACCTGAAGGGCATGCGAGAAGCCCGTGGAATGAGCGTCGAAGAGATCGCTCGGGCCACGCGTATTCCGATCTCCTCCATCGAGCGGGTCGAGGGCGACCATTTCGATGACCTTCCTGGTGAAGTCTTCGTTCGGGGTTTCTTGCGTGCCTACGCTCGGGCGGTTCATGCCCCGGTGGACGAGGTCTTGGCGCGCTACACCTCGAGTCGTCGGGTTGCGGCTGTCACTCCGCTTCCTTTGTCGACGCCGGAAGGGCGCCGGCCTTCCGGTCGTCGGGTTGGTGTGGCCATTGCGTTCGTCCTGTTGCTGATCCTGTTTACGGTTGCGGTCAGCATCGTGATGCGACCTCGGCGTCAGGGCGCTCCGCGCGAACTCTCCCAGCTCACTCCGTCGAGCATGGTTTCGCAGCCCAGCGACGGGTGAGCCCGGTTCGGAGCCGCCGTCTCTTCGAGACGGTGGAGACGCGGGCACTCATCCTTGGTCGCGTCCCGGTCGGCGACGCGGATTTGCTTCTGCAACTGCTTACCGAAGAGCGCGGCTTGCTCTCGGTGTCGGCACGTTCGGCGCGTCGGGCACGCTCGGCCTTTGGCGTGCTCGAGCCGATTCACACGTTGTTCGTCCGGCTCGCGCTCTTCGAGGGGAGGGACGTGGCGAACTTGCGCGAGTCCCGAGTCGAGCGCTCGCGGCTCCCGATCCTCGATGACGAGCAACGGCTCAACTCGGCGCTAGAGCTGCTGCGACTGGTACGAACAGCGGTGCAGCCAGGAGCTCGGGACCCGGGCCTTTTTTCTGTCGTTGAAGACGCGCTCGAGCTCTTGGCGGAGGCTGGAGACGTCCGTCGAGCGTTGCTCTTTTCGAGCTTTCGCGTGATCGGCGAGCTGGGCTATTCGCTCGAGCTCAGCGCGTGCGTTCGCTGCGGCAAGGTCTGTGGCAGTGACTCGGCTTCGCTGCTCGATCCTTCGCGCGGTGGGCTGGTCTGCCGCGCTTGTGGTGGTGGACCCATCTTCCTTTCCGCCTCCGAACGTCGACATACGCTCGCTCTGATTGAGAGCGCCGACGTGAACGTCGAAGAAACCCTGATCGATAAGCTGTTCGAGGCGCTCGACACCCTCGTCAAGGGCTACCTCTCGTCAAGTCGCCGCTAGGCGCGTTGCTACGCTCACCCTGAGCAACGCGAGATCTTCGGCTGCGAGCGCTGTTTCGATCTCGTTGGGGTCGAAGCTCCTGCCCTCCAACCAATGGATAGCGATGCCCAAAAGCACGCACCTCAGCTCGGTCGTCACCGCGGGGTACCAGATCGGACTGGCCAGAACGAGCAGTCTCCAGGCGAGAAATGGCGCCATTCGCTTTAGCACCAGCGGGTCGTTCGTGCGTGCGAGGTACTCGGCGAAGAAGGTCTTCCACAAGGCGCCAAAGCCCGTCGGCCAGGCGTTAGGGAAGCGCAAGCCACCAAACAGGTAGTTGACCGCCAAAGCCGAAAGATCGTCGGCCGCATCCCCCAGTCCGCCGCGGCTCGCATCCAGGGCCGTGAAGTCGACTCCTTCGCGGAACAGCAGGTTGTAGGGGTGGAAGTCACCGTGGGTTCGGCACAGTGGGGGAGGCTCGACCCGACCGAGCCGCCATCGCCAGCGCAGCGCTAGCTCCTCGATACGGACCAGTAGCTCCCTGTCGGCAAAGTCGCGTGGATAGCTATCGACGAGGCCGAAGATTCCTTCGCCACTGCCGAGCAAATCGCGGACTGCGCGTTGATAGAGCTCACCGCTGTTTGGTCCCTGATACGGCGCGTGAAGCTCGGCGAGATGTTGCGCCAGCCGGGTTGCTCGCTCGAGATCGCGCTTCAAAGCGACCTGCTCCTTCTCGATTCTGCGAAGGTCGTCGGCGTACAGCGTTCCCTCGACGTAGTTGGTCAGCAGGTAGAATTCGCCACCGCCTTGCAGCGCGACAAGCTTGTCCCCGCAAAGCGCGCCGACCTCGAGCACGCGCAAGTGCTGCGGCTGCTCGGCGAAGGTGTCCGCTGCCAGCAAGGTCAAGCAGGCTCGATCCGAACGGCGATCATGGCCGAACCAGTTGGGTGCTTGCGTGCGAAAGACGGCGGTCTGCTCTTGCCCGTGGGCGCGATAGCGAAGTCGGAGCGGCAGGCCGTAACCGATCTGCTTCAGCTCGCCCGCCGCGCGATCCGCCGCGATCGGCTCCACGACGAGTTGTTCAACGTGAGTCCCCTCGCGGCGCTCAATCATCTCGCGCAGCGCCTCCATCAAAACGACGTCACCCCCAGCTCTGTTCGATGGGATCATGACGCCACCCTCATCACGCGATCGACGATCCTTGCGATGCCCGCGAGGTCATGTCCGCCGTTGGCGACGAGATCCGGTGCGGGGGGCGCTTCGAATGCCTCGCCCGGGAAGTCCTCGAGCTGGCCGCTGCGCGCACGATGGTAGAGCCCCTTGCTGTCGCGCTGTTCGCATTCACGAAACGCCGTGTCCACCAGGACCTCCAGGAAGGACCCGGCGAGTTCGCGGGCAATCTCGCGGTACTCCAACTTGTGCGCAGTAGCCGGCACCAACACGATGTGGCCCTGTCTGCATAGCAGCGCCGCCAAGCGGGCCAACGTCGTGTAGAAAGCGGTGCGCCCCTCCGGTGAGTAGCCATGAGGAGGAACGATCGCCGCCCGCACCTCATCGCCGTCGAGCGCGACGCAGCTATGTCCGCGGCGAATGAGTTCTCGTCGGACAGCCTCCGCCAACGTGCTTTTCCCCGCTGAGGGCAAGCCGGTGAACCAAACAACAACTCCGTGGGGTTGGGCTACGGTCATATCGCGAACCTTTGCCGAGCAAGCTTCAGGCCACGAGTTCGCAGCATTTCTCCCGGGCGCCTTTTTCAGGGCGTGCAAACCGTTCGTGGGAACGCAGAAGCTTCGCGAGAACGAAGAAACGGCGAGTCATTGGCTGCATACCCGCGCGAGGGCTCAGGCATACTTCGTACCATGAGACGCTTTTTGCCTTTTGCGCTGTTGGCGGCAGCATGCAGCGCGAACTCATCGACGGGGCTTTCGGATGGCGGGGCTGGAGGTGCTGCACAAGGCGGGGCAGGAGGGGTGGGCGCTGGTGGTGGGCTCCCCGGCCGCTTCACGTACAGCGTCGAGGCCGAGGTCTTTCGCATCGAGGCGGCTTTGGGAGCGACGCCGGAGAACGTCAGTGAAGCGCTCGGCCGCTTCGGAAGCGGCGGCGACGCCTGGTTGATGCCCTCGCCAAACGGCGAGCAGCTGGTGCTCGTAACCTCCAAGTTGGAGTGCTCCAACGGCTCGTGCTTGGCCGTCACGGATGAAGCGTTTTCGTTCCTCGCTACGGTGACGCCGGGCGGCAACGACGTTTCCGTTTTGGGCTCACCCGCGATCACGAATGCAGGGGACACCGTGGTCTACCCAGGCGCCGGCGGGCCGCATGAGGTCGACTTATTCCTCACGACGAAAAGCGACGACAGTTGGAGCGAGCCGGTTCTGTTGACCGGAGACTCGACGTTCCCATTCAACAATACGGCCTCCCTCTCGTTCGACGAGACTCGAGTTCTCTTCGAATGTGGCTTCGACCCTTACCCCAATGGTCCCGCGCCAGAATCGGACGGGACAGCTGCTTGTGAAGTCCAGCTCGATGGGTCGGGTTTCCGCGTCCTTGTCGACTCGATGGCGTTACCAGACGCCGGTGCGGTTTTTCTCCAGTCCCCTCACGATTCGTTGGATGGGGTGTTGTTCCAGGGCAGCTGGCCGATCGATGGTGAAACGACGCAGACGATTTGGCTTTTGCCGCCCGAGGGCGAGCCGCAGCCCGCGGCGGCTACGTTGGGGCGAGCAGTCTCGCCGTGCGGACTCAAAAATGGTCGCTTTGGTGCCTTGTGGCTCGAAGGCCGTGACAACTTCGACGGGCGGCTGGAGCTGACGTTGATGGAGCGAGACGGAACCATCGCTGGAGTGCTGACGCCGGGGGTGAGCGTCTACGGTGTTGCGATCGGCTGCTCAGACTAAGCTTCGCGTCGCTCGCGTCGCTGGATCAGCCGCGGGTGAAGCCCTTTTCATCCGCGGTACCGAGCAGCCGGTCCCACCACACAAAGGTTGGAGCGTAGTTGCAGGTGAACCGTTCGTGGTGTCGGTCGTGAAAGCGCGCTCCCCCGAGGAAGGGGATGAAGCGGCTCGGCCGCCAGGGAAGGTGATAGCCAATATGCACGCTAATGGCCTGCCACTGACGCACAGCCACCCAAATCAAGAGCGTGAAAAGATGCGGCCGCACGATGATCACCGCGAGCAGCGTGCCGAAGCCGGTGAATAGCGTCTCCAGCGGGTGGGCGTAGTTGGCGGCGGGGCCAAATGGGGTCACGTACTTGTGGTGCACGTGGTGAATGGTCTTGTAGGCCCATTTTCCGTGCAGAGCCCGATGGGCGAAGTAGTGCCACGCGTCCTCGATCACGAAGGAAATCACCAGCGTGACAACGATCGAGAGCACGCCAGGTAACGGCGCATCTTTAGCGATGCCAAGCGCCGCAAAAACAGGAAAAGCGCCGATCGTTAAAGGGATCTCACTCGTCAGCTTGTGAAAGAAGATGTGCCTGATGCAGTGCAGCCACTCACCTGCGGAGTTGCTCTTGCGAGGCTGAAGCTTGTGCTTCTTGAGGCCAGCGTTGATCTCGATGCGCCACGAGACGAGGGCCCCAATCAAGAACGAGACCGTCACCACCATGGTGGAGGACAACCCGAACAGCACAAAGTCGGAGCGACCGGCTACGAGGGACTGCCACAGCTCGTTCATGTGCGTTCTTTCGTGAGCTTTTGCGGAGCTGTCAAGTTCCCGCCCAATAGCGTCGTTCGGCGATGGGCGTGCTCGCTCCTTTGCTCAGCTCCAAGTAGGGGCGCCCGGGCGCTCCGCGGGGGAAGGCAAAGCTGCCGGTGTTGGCGTAGCCAGCGTCGCTCGCCTCGCGATGCGCGTGGCCCATCACCACGAGCTTCGTCGGTGTGACCGCTCGTATTGCCTGCGCGCCCTCACGCAAACGTTCTGGAACCGAACCACCATAACGATCGTGACCGAGCGCCCACGAGAGTCCCATGGCCAGCCCACCAAGGCCGAGCAACCACTGGGCCTCTTTGCGTTTTCCCGCAGCAAATAGCCCAATTCCCCCCATCAACGCACAGGTTGCTGCCACCCTATCGAGGTAGAGACGCGAGAGCGTTTCGGGCAGCGAGGACATGGTCGGGCGAGCCACGAGTGAAAGCAGCGCGCGCAGCGACGGGTCGTCCACGTTGTTGGCGAAGAAGTCCGCCTCGCGTGCTCGGCCGAGTTCTTGGTCGGTGCCACCGTTGCGAAACGGTCCGCTCGAAAGCACCGCGCGGAAGGCCGTGTCGAAGTATTTGAACACGACATAAGGGCCACGCCACTTGTACCAAGTGAACGCCGATACGAGCAGCTTGAGCGGTGTGCCGTCGTTGGCGTTGAGGTAGCGGAAGGCCCCTGTTGGCGCGATGAAGTCCTCGACGAAGCGAACGCCAAGGCTGCGTAGGTCGGCCGCCAAAGGGTGATCGGTTGCGTTGTCGGGATCGAAAAGATGGCCGTGTTCGAAGTGCACGCCCTCGTCTCGCAGGAACCAGGGGCTAGTGCGCAGCCTCCTGCGTGTTTCCGGTGCTAGCGACAGCGCCGTTCCAACCATCTCTTCGGCACCCACCTCAGCCAGGGCTGAGTCGTGATTGCCTGCGAGCAGCCAGAGCTCACCGGCTTGGTCGAGATGTTGGCGCAAACAAACTTGGACCTCGGGCAGGGACTCGAAGGCGCGGCGCAGCGCCTCCTGCTTCGAAGTTCCAGGATGATCGGCCGAAAGGTCGAAGAGGTCCCCGGCGATCACGATGCGCGAGCCGGCATTGGCCTTCACCAAGGAGATAAAGTCGTCGACCACCGCGCGCGGGGTCTCCTTGACCAAATGTAGGTCTCCGAGGGCAATCGTTCGGGGAAACATCGGCTCGCATCACGCCTCGTGCACGACTTGAGCGCAAGTGCGAAGCGTCAACGTGACTGAGTGGTCAAGGGATGGCATAGACTCGGTCTGTGTCTACCGCCATCCTCCTGACTTTCCACGGTACCGTTGCCCACCTTGATGAACTTCCCGCCTTCTTGTTGCGGATCCGGAGGGGACGGCCCGTGCCCCCGGAACTGCTCGAGGAGGTCCGGCATCGTTATGAGCTGATTGGCGGCTCGCCGCTATTGGCCATAACGGAGCGACAGGCCGCTCTTTTGGAAGTGGAGCTCGGGCTTCCGGTGCGCGTCGCAGCGCGGCTCTGGGCGCCGGAGATTCCCGAGGTGCTTGCGCAAATGAAGGCGGAGGGCGTGAGCAGAGTTGTGAGCTTGCCGCTCGCTCCCCAATCGGTCTCGCTCTACCACGCTTCGGTGAAAGAGGCCGCGCAGCCTCTGGGGTTGGAGGTGGCGGAGGTCCCCGCGTACGGTCTCTACGACGAGCTTTTGACCGCGTTTGAGGCCACGATCAACCAGGCTGTCGCGGCTTCAGAACGCCCGAGTTCGGAGGTTGACGTAGTGCTCTCGGCGCACTCGCTTCCGATGCGGGTCATCCGCAGTGGTGACGCTTACGAGACCGAGTTTCGTGAGATGGCCAACGCGGTCGCCGCTCGACTCGCTTCCAAGGTTCGTTCGGTCTCGATTGCTTTTCAAAGTCAGGGCGCCTCGAACGAACCTTGGCTTGGTCCCGACCTGCCGGCGACCTTCAGCAGCTTGCGAACGGGTGGATCGACCCACGTTCTAGTCGCCCCGATCGGCTTCGTCGCGGAGCACGTCGAGACCCTCTACGATCTCGACGTCGAGGCGAAGAAGCTCGCGCTCGAGGCTGGATTTGCCAGCTATTCTCGAGCGAAGGCGCTCGGGGAAGCGGAGGGTTTCACCAAGGCTCTCGCGCGCGCCGCCCGCACCTGTCTTTGAGGGTTGCCTTTGTCTCCGCACGTCTCCGCCCTTCCGCTCTCCTTGGGACCTACGCAATGAAACGAACGTTTGGGTTGGCCTTCGTGGCCGCAGTCATGGGCTCCCTCGCGCTCCCGGTCTTAGCGGAGGACGCCAGCACAGTTGAGGCTCGCAGCCTGGTCGAGCGGGCCGAATACGATGAAGCCCTGAAGCTGATTGAGCGCATCGCCGATAAAGAAGATGCGGCGTTGCTACGTGCCGAGGTGCTGTTTCGTACCGGCAAGCTAGCCGAGGCGGAGAAGCAGGCTGCAAAGGCCGAGAAGGATGAAAAGCGCAAATTCGAGGCGACCACCTTGCGAGGCGAGATCCAAGCCGCGCAGGGGCAGCTGAGCGAAGCCGAAAAGACCTTCCGCTCGATCGAAGCAGAGCCGTCGGCTCGACGTGCGCGTCTGCGGCTGGGCGAACTGTTGATTCAGACCGGCCGCCGCAAAGACGCGCGCAAAGTGTTGCTCACGCTGATCGCCGATTACAACTCTGATGCTATCTCCGCGTCCGACGCCCTGGGGCTCAGCTACGTTGGCCGAGCGCTGCACCTCTTGCGCAACGCACGCGAAGCCAACCAAGCCTTCTCAGAGGCTGAAAAGGCCGCAGGTAAGAAGCCGCCGCTCGAACTCTTGTTGTGGACGGCGGAGCTCTTTCTCGACAAGTACAACGAGAAAGACGGTGGGCGCGCCGTGCAAACCGCACTCGAACTAGCGCCTTCTGATCCGCGAGTACTCTCGCTCAGCGCACGGATGATGAGTGAGCACGACTTCGGCGCTGCCGCCGAAGAGGTGGCCAAGGCGCTTAAGGTCAACCCCAGCTTGCCCTCGGCGCACTATCTGGCGGCCGGTCTCGCCCTGCGAGACCTCGACATCGAAGCGGCGGACAAGGCGCTTCAGCGCGGTTTGGCCGCAAATCCTAACGACCTTGAGCTGCTGAGTATGCAGGCGGCGACGCGCTTTCTGGCGGACGACAAGGAGGGCTTCACACGGCTAGAAACCGCCGTCTTGAAGCTGAACCCCGAGTACTCGCAGTTCTATCGCATCGTCGGCGAGTACGCCGAGTGGGAGCACCGCTACGACGACATCGTCGCGTTCATGGAGAAGGCCCTCACCGTAGACCCGGCCGACGGTCAGGCCTTGGCCCAGCTCGGTCTCAACCTGATCCGCGGCGGGCGCGAGCAGGAGGGGGTTGCCGCGCTCGACAAGGCCTTCGCCAAAGACCCTTTCAACGTGCGCGCGTTCAATACGTTGAACCTGTACGAGAAGACCATCCCAGTCGAGTACGAGACCGTCGACGGCCCGACCTTTCGCATCCGTTACGCCAAGAACGAACGGGCGATTCTCGAACGTTATGTGCCCCAATTTCTCGACGAAGCCTGGGGCAGCATGGTCAAGCGCTACAAGTTCACGCCGACGATGCCCATCTCGGTCGAGTTCTACGCGGACGAGGAGCACTTCAGCGTGCGCACGAGCGGCCTGCCCAACGTCGGCATTCAGGGCGTCTGTTTCGGCAAGTCGCTGGCGTTGATGAGCCCAGCCGCAGCCCCGTTCAACTGGGGCAACATCCTTTGGCATGAGCTCGGGCACGTCTTTGCCATCCAACAGTCGAAGGCGCATGTCCCGCGTTGGTTCACCGAAGGTTTATCCGAGTACGAGACCATCGCTCGCCGCAAGGAGTGGCAACGAGAAGAAGACCGCGCACTGTTCAAAGGCCTCGAGGAGAAGCGCGTGCCGTCCGTTGCAGGCTTCAATCGCGCGTTCACTCACGTCGATTCGGCCGACGAAGTGGTGATGGCGTACTACGCCGCGAGCCAGATCGTCGTGTTCATGGTCGAACGCTTCGGTTGGGAGAAGACGGTCTCCACGCTGGAGCTTTGGGGCAAGGGCCAGCGGACGCCAGAGGTGATCCGCGCCGCGTTGGGCGTGGAGGCGAGCAAGCTCGATGCGGAGTATCGCGCCTGGCTCGATCAGCGTTACACGCGCTACAAGACGCAGTTTACGCCCAACCCCGATTCCCCCTCGGTGCAGAAGGCCGAGGAGGCGCTGCGCGCCGAGCCCAAGAACGTCCGCAAGCTGGTTGAGTTGGCGCTGGCCAAGGCCAAGTCGGGCAAGGACGACGAGGCACGCAAACTGTTCGAAGAGGCGCTGACTGTGGATCCCAAGAACGGCGACGCGCTTTACTTCCTGGCCGATATCTCGCTCGATCAGCAAGGTGTCCCCGAGGCTGAGCGAGCGAAGAAGGCGCTCGGTTATTTGGATCAGCTGCTCGCCGCGGGGGTGAATGGCTACGCCGTGCAGATGAAGCGAGCGCGTATTCTCGACGTTGCTGGAGACGGCAATGGTGCTCGTCTCGCGCTCGACGAGGCCAGCAAGCTCGACCCGGTGCAGTCGGAGCCGCACATGGAGCGCGCCAAGATGGAAGCCAAGGCCAAGGATGCCAAGGCGGAGCTCACGGCGCTCAAGAGCTACACGCAGCTCGAGCAACACGATCGCTCGGGTTACCTGCGGTTACTCGAGCTCTTGGTCGAGCGACAACGGTGGGAAGAAGCGCGTGAGGTCGCCGAGAGCGCCATCTTCGTCGACGTCGCCAATCCCGAGCTGCACCGGCTCTACGCTCGCACCTTGGCGAACCTGGGTAAGCGCGTTCAGGCCGTGTACGAATACAACAGCGCGCTGCTCTCCGGCGCGCCCCCGGAGATGGCGGTCGGCATCTACTCGGAGCTGGCGAAGGGCTACGAGCAGATGAAACAACCCGAGTTCGCCAAGAAGGCGCTCGAGTACCGAGAGCGCGTGCAGAAGCGTGTGAAGACGGAACTCGCCAGTTCGCGCTGAGCCGCTCGCCTGCCCAGCGAGTTCTCAGCTGCCCAGCGAGCTCTCAGGCTTCGTCTTCGGGTTCGCCTTCGGCGCGGCGTAAGCCGAGGGCGCGACACTTCTTGTAGAGATGACTTCGCTCGAGGCCGAGCGCGCGCGCGGTCGCGGCCATTTGGCCGCCGTAGTGCTGCAGCGCTTGTTCGAGAATCGCTCGTTCGGACTCTTCGGACAGCACCCGAAAGGGCACGCCGGTGCGGAAGATATTGCCGGTCGGAGTCGAGCTCGGTCCAAGACAGGCGCGCACGTCGGCGTCGCCGATGGTGTCGTCCGGCGAGAGGATGACCAGCCGTTCTACAAGGTTCTTCAGCTCTCGCACGTTGCCGGGGTAACTATGCGAGACCAGCGCCTGCTCTGCATCCTTGCCGAACACCATGCTCGGGCGATCATTCGCTCTGCGCGCCAGTTCGAGAAAATGCCTGGCGAGGGTGGGGATGTCCTCGCGTCGGTTGCGGAGCGGCGGGATGAAAAGCGGAAGGACGTTCAAGCGGTCATACAGGTCGGGACGGAATTTCTCCTCCTGTGACATGGTCGCCAAATCACGGTTGGTCGCGGCGACCACACGCACATCGACCTTGAGCACCTCGTTGCCGCCGACCCGCTCGATTTCGCGCTCCTGCAGGACGCGCAGTAGCTTGGCCTGCATCGCGAGCGGCATATCGCCGATCTCATCGAGAAAGAGCGTTCCTCCGCTGGCGCGCTCGAACTTGCCGCGTCGCTGTTTTGTCGCTCCGGTAAAGGCGCCTGCCTCATGTCCGAACAACTCGCTCTCGAACAGCTCGCTCGGAATGGCGGCACAATTCATCTTCTCTAGCGGACCCTTGGAGCGCTTGCTGCTGGAGTGAATCGCGCGTGCGACGACCTCTTTGCCTGTGCCTCGCTCCCCGATCAGCAGCACGTTGGCTGCCGCTTTGGCCGCGCGCTCGATCTGGGTGCGCAACTGCTCCATGGCGCGACTCTCGCCGACGAGTTCGCCGAGCCCAGCTTGGGTGCGTAACAGCGTGGCCTCTGCCTCGACACGGGCCAAGCGCAGCGCGTTCTCGAGCACCAAGAGCAGCCGATCGGTCGACACGGGCTTCTCCAAAAAATCGAAGGCACCGAGTCGGGTCGCTCGCACCGCCGCGTCCACCGTCGCGTGGCCGCTCATCATGATCACCGGGAAGTCGTTGCCGGCTTTGCGCAGTCGTTCGAGCAAGCTGACTCCGTCCCCGTCGGGTAAGGCGACGTCGAGTAAGGCGATGTCGTAGCTTTGCCGAGCGACTTTCTCCTCAGCGACGCGGCAACCTCCTGCAACGTCAACTGCAAATCCTTCGAGCGAGAGGGCTTTTTGCAGGGTCGTCAGGATCGCTCGTTCGTCGTCCACAACGAGAACATGGCCACGGGGCATAGTGGCAGCGTAGCATCAAGGGCTTTGGGTCGACGCAGCCTAGCCTTGGGTTAGCTGTCTTCGGGTCAGTGACCTAGCCCAATGGGCTGCGAGCCGTTCCGCTGGAAAGGACCTGTGATACCGTCTGCTGCCATGATCCCCGAAGGCCCTCCGAGCGCGGAGGGAACGCTTGAAAAGACGCCCTTTTCGCATTTGTTGGTCTATGCGCTAGACCGGCAACTGACGGGGGAGCTGTTTCTTCAAGAAGCAAACGGCACCGTCCACGCGCTGCGGATGGACCTGGGGGTACCGGTCAAAGTTCGGGTTTCGGACAGCTTCCTACGTCTCGGGGATCTCGTGGTGTTGGCGGAGCTATGCCCGCGCGAAACGGTCGAGGGAGCAGCCCTCACCGGGGGGCTCTTGGGCGACGTCCTCGTCCTCGGCGGCTGCGCCGATACTGACGCCATCGACCTTTTGCTCGAGGAACAGTTCCATGGTCGGGTCCAGCGCTGTTTTGAACTCGGTCCGGATACGACCTTCCGCTACTTCGACAAGTCGCAGACGTTGGCGGAGTGGGGTGGCGAGCCGAATCGTGAAGACCCAATCGCCTTGATTTGGCGTGGGCTGAAAGAGCATGCGAGCAGGTCGAGTTCGTACGAGGCCACCGTGGGCGGTTTGGCCGGGCGGCCTTTGCAGCTCCATCCACGAGCGCCGCTCTCGCGGCTGAGGTTGGAGCCCAGCGAAACCGCCATGGCGGACCGCTTGGCGGAACCAACGAGCTTGGAAGACCTTTTGTCTATCGACGGCGTCGACGCTGAGCTTGCTCGTCGTCTCGTCTATGCGCTCGTGATCTTGCGCCAGCTCGATTTGGGCGGAGCAACTTCGCCTGTTGGTGTACGTGACCAACGTCCGGCTAGCTTGGCGAAGGTTCAGCTTCGCTCGACGACCCATCGGGTTGGGGCAGCGGTTGATGCTTGGCCTGCTGCCTCGACGCGAAGCATCACCGTTAGCGGGCGCCGAGTGATCCCTCGCGATGACACGCCCCCGTCCGAGCCCCCGCCTTCGGAAGTGCCGATCTCGGAGGTCTCTCCGCCAACCCCGCTCGAGTCACAGGCCTTCGATCCAAGCGATGTCGGTGTGATCGAGACCAGCGAGGTTGAACTCGACCCGGAGCTGCTCGAGGAAGAATCCGTCGCGGTCCAGGCGCCGGCCAAAGCTCCTGCGGAGGTCGCGTCGAAGGCGGAGGACGAGGTCGAGGAGACGTCCTCCAGGCGGATCGTGCCGGAAACGCTACGGGCGATGTCGGTTGCAGCGCTCAAATCGCTCGCCGAGGAGAAGCTCAAGTCCCGCGAGGCAGCCCTTGCTGTGCAAGCGTGTGAGGCAGCCCAAGCGAAGTTGCAGCTCGAGGGAGATGCTGCCTCGCCGCTCTACCACGAGGTCAAGGCGTTGCAGGTTCGCGGTCTCGCGCTCGAGCCGCAGGCGGATCTGAAGTCGCTTTCGATCGAACTCGATGAGCTGATTCGCGGGCGTGACGATCTTGGAATCACTCGCTGCGTGCGCGGAAATCTACGGCGACGCCTCGGCGACTCGAATGGAGCCACCAGCGATTACCGACGGGTGCTGGAGCTGACGGATGAGAGTGGTGAGCTGCACACCGAGGCGAAGCGTGAGCTCGAGGAGCTGGCTCCAAAGTTGACCGCGCGCGGTCAGACAGGCTTTCTCAAGCGGCTGTTCAAGCGCTAACCGAGCATGGGCGGCTCGCGTTCGGCTGCGAATACGGCCCTCTTGCTTCCCAGGCGACTGCAGTTACCAAGCGGGAAGTTCGCGCTGCTCTCGGATGTTGCCGCGCGCGACGTACCTCGCAGCGAAAAAGGCGACTTGTACTCGCGTGCCCTTTCAATCTTGGCCGCCCCCAAGGTGCTGCAACTATCGGAGGTTGGGCTTCTGCAGCTCACGCTCGCTGACTTTCACACCCTGATCGCCTGCTTGCTGCGGGCTGGCTTGCTACACGAACCGCGTCTCCCAGTCGTTTGCGACAATTGCCACCGAATGAGCAAAGTAGACGCTGCGAGCTCATTCGAGTGGGGGCCGTTCGTCGACGGTGAACTCTCGGATCCCGAGCTCGATCGGCCCTTCGATTGGAAAAGGCAGTTCGTCTTCGGTGCGGCCAGAAGTCGGTGCTCGGCTTCGGTCGAACCCCGTACCGTCGCCGATATCGTGCCTCTGCTATCGAGCGGCGCGGCAGACGGGCGCTTCCGCATTCGTCCCTCAACGCCGTTCGTCCTCTCGTTGCTCGGCTTCGCCTCAAAGCAGCCAAAACGGATGCACAAAGCATTTCGGCGCATGGGCTCGCGCAGGCTAGGCCGCCTCTCCGCCTTGTGGTTCGAGGCGCACTTCCCAGCGCGTTTGTCTGGCCCACACCTCTGCTCGTGCGGCGCAACGACGCTGGTCAGGCTTCCACAGGCCTCGTTGCTCGATGTGCTCGGGCGTGAGTTTGGCCATGAGCCCCCAGCGCTGCCGGCTGATTTCCCGACGCTCGCGGAATTCGAGAAGATCGTGCGTGCGGCGAAACGCACGATCTTCAGCAGACATGGGATTGCGTCTTTGCGCCTCGTGGTGGATGAGGACGTTCCCGCGGTCGATGAGGGCGGTATTCCGCTGCTGGGCTCATACACCCCGCACGGGGATCCGCTCTCGGAACCGGCCGAGATCCGTCTCTACTACCGCAGTTTCCAGCATGAGGCTGGCCTCGATCCGCGGTTCCCGCTCGAAGCGGAGGTGTTCGAGACGATCGAACACGAGGTGCTGCATCATCTGAGTTTCTTGCGCGGCGAGGATCCTGTGGACGAGGAGGAGCGATTCGTCATCGCCAAAGACCGGGAGCGCCGCATTGGCCGGAAGGAACTGTTGCGACGGGAGCGCTCTGGCAGCCGAGCACTTATTGCCCTCGCTCCTCTCTTGCTGGTGATTCTGTTGGCGGCGGTGCTGGACCACTTCGCACAGGGTCGCTGAGCGGTTTGGCCCGTTTGTGGGCCAACGTAGGACCCGTTCGCTAAACTCCGGGAATGGCTCCGAATCGTCGTTCAAGCCCCGACGTCGTGCAGAAACGCAGGGTGGCTCGCCAGTTCAACGACTTGTTGCGCGGGGGAGGGACGACGACGGCTGCGCTGGACGGGCGAACCGAAAAGCGTCGGCAACGGATCGTCGAGGAGCTTCGAGAGGGCGTGGCACGGGCGACAGGCGCCAGCCTCAAGCCGATCGACGTGCTCACACGCGTCGCCACGCTGCTCGAGTTGGGCATGACGGCGGTGGCGATCCGCAAGGTCTGCAAAGTGCCGCGCAAAGTCCAGGTCACCGACGAGGTCGTGGCGGGCATCAAGGCTTTGCACCTGGCCTACGGCTTTCCTATGGAGGCTTACGCTTTCGTGGGCTTGGACGACGATACCCTTCGAAAGGCGGGCGTACTCGGCGCGAGCAAGGCCCGATTCGTAAAGGCGTCCAATGACGACTCTCAGCCGAAAGGCTCGGTTCAGAAGGCGAAACGTCCCCGGCGAAGGCCGGGGGCGAGTCGCAGCGCCGCCTGAAGCTTGAGGAGGGCTGACTTGACCGTGGCGGCGCGCTCTGCAAAAACGCTGCAGTGCCGTACCGTCGACGTTTGCGTGGCCTCTTGCGGCGAGCTTCGCTGCTGACTTTGCCCTTCGTCTTTGCGTTGCTCGGTCAGGAAGCCGCCATTGGGCAAACCCCCTCGAGTGCACCTGTTGCCGCGGGCATTCCCCAAAGCCCCGCGCCGGTCGTCAGTGCGGACCCCGCGCTGAAGGAGGTCGTCGTGCGTGTTGGCTCGACCAGCGTTACGCGCGGTGAGATTGAGAAACGTCTGCGAGAGGCTCCGCAGGCTGCGCTGGCTTTGCTGGGCTCAACGCCGGAAGAGGTGCGCAAGAACTTCGTTGAGCGCTTCATCGTGCGTGAACTGCTGCTCGCCGAAGAAGCAAAGGCGAGGGGACTCGAGCAGAACCCTGGCGTGCGAGAGCACACGCTCGGAATCTTGCGTCTTGCGCTGGTGAACGAAGTGCGTCGCGAGACCAAGTCCGACTCCATTACGAATGAGGACGTAAAGACCTTTTACGCGTCCAATCCCGACAAATTCGTATTGCCGAAGCGACTGGCGCTCCACCAGATCGTGGTCGAGTCGGAGGCGGCGGCGCGAGAACTCATCGCCGAGCTCGGTGAGGAACCAGACCCGAAGGTCTGGGCCGAACTTGCGCGCGAGAAGTCGATCGACAAGGACACCAGCATGCGCGCTGGGACCCTCGGTTTGGTGACAGAAGAGGGGAAAACGCAGGACGAGGAACGCAAGGTGGACCCGGTTTTGTTCAAGGCCGCTGAAAACGCCAAGGACGGTCAGCTCCTGCAAGAGCCAGTGAAGGTCGGACGCAACTTTGCCCTGGTTTGGAAGCGCCAGACGTTGCCACCGACGAGTCGCTCGATGGCGGCTGAAACGCCGGCCATTCGTGCGGCCATCGCGGATCAGCGGGTGCGCGAGGGCATGACCACGCTGCTCGAAGGTTTGCGGTCGACGCACGTTTCGGAGAAGTACCCGGAGCTTTGCGGTCTGATTGGCATCGCCCAAGACGGCGACGTGGAGCCCACCAAACGGCCAGGCACCTTCGCACGCGCCAAGCGCACGGCCGACGTCCGCGTGCAAGAAGGCCCAGCCGGGCTTCGCTGAGCGCTTTCGAATAAGGCGCTTACTTCTTCTTGCGCGGAGTACTCGACTTCGGGACCGCGTTGCCGACCTTGGCCCGGCTCTCGCGCGGAGGTCCCTTCGGTGCTTGCTCGGATGCAGTGGGCACAACGGCTCGCTTACCACCAAAGCCTGGAACCGCGACCAACGTGGCGAAGGAGAGCGCGACGTTCGCGTAAAGCCCCAACCCCCACTCGACGATGTGCGGATCGAGCGGTGTGCCTTTGGGGGGAAAGAAGATGCGGGTCAACCCCGCTATCGCGCTCATCGCCGCGAGGAAGGCGATGGCAACTCGAGCGCCGCGCATCTTCGCCTTGCTGCGGCGCGAGGCTATTAGCGGCACCATCACGAACCACGCAACCAGCGGCGACCACATGGTGCCCAGGCGCTGCGCAAGCTGCGGCCCTGAAAGCGTGAGTCGCTCTGGGGCGAGCTCATGTGCCCACGGCAAAAAGAACACCGCCAACCCAGCCACGGCCAGCGCGAACAAAAGTGCGCGACGGTGGCCCGTGAAGCTGAAGGGCAGCGTCACATCTTCGGGGCCAATCGGCTCTGCTAGCTCATCTCCAACGACGGCTGCGGCAGGAAGGTCTTCGAGTCGGGCCAACGGCAATCCGCAGGTCGGGCAGGTCCGTCGTTCGCTCGGCTGAAACATCTCCCGACAGAACGGGCAAGCCATCAGGGCGCGCATCCCAGCAAGCATGGCACAGCGCTGCCCCAATTCGCTCACCTTCTGCTCGCTCGCGAGATTGCGTGCTGTGATGACCCGGATTAGCGTCACAGCATGACTCGAACCCGGCTAGAGGAAGACGCGATTCGCTCCTTTCTGGACGCTCATCCGGCTTGGCGCGTCGAGGGCGGCTCGCTCGAGCGGGAATACACTTTTGGCACTTACTCCGAGGGCATCGCCTTCGCAGTACAGATCGGCATGCTGGCCGAGAAGCGGGACCATCACCCGGACCTGGTGATCGGCTACCGGGTCGTTACGGTGCGGTGGGTCACGCATGATGCCGGTGGGCTAACGGATCTCGATCGGCTCTTGGCGCACCTCTGTGACGAGATCGCCGCCCTCTACGTGAGGTCGACGAAGGCGGGCTCGTGAAGCTGACGGAGGGGCTCTTGGGGTTGCTCGGCGATCCAGCGGACTTGCCGCATCTCGAGGAGGCGCTCACGCATCCTAGCTACTCGAACGAGCTGCGCGGTACGCCTGTTCAACCCGCCTCCCAAGGTGCTCCTCGGCGCAACTATCAGCGGCTCGAGTTCTTGGGGGATTCGGTCCTTCAGCTTTGCGTCTCCGAGCGCTTGGTGAGCGACTTCGAGGATGCGCGCGAGGGGCAGTTGAGCTTCATGCGCGCGAACATCGTCAGCACCGACGCGCTCGCGGCGTTCGCGGCCAGCATCGACATTGGCCCTTGCCTCTTGATGGGCCGTGGGGCGGACGCCTCGAACGAGCGCGCCCAAACCTCGGTCTTGGCCGACGCGATCGAGGCGGTGCTCGGCGCTGTTTACCTCGATCGTGGACTAGAAGCTGCGCGCTTGATCGTCGGCCGGATCCTTGAGTCCGGCTTCGCCGACCGCCCCAAGGTGACCAGCCGAGATTCGAAGAGTGAGCTGCAGGAGAAGGTCCAGGCGCTCGCAGGGGAGCCACCGCGCTACAAGGTGCTCGGGATGCACGGGCCCGATCACGCAAAGGAGTTCGAAGTGGAGGTCGTCGCGCTCGGGCGCAGTCTTGGCCGTGGGCGTGGTCGGTCGAAGAAGGTCGCTGAGCATGCTGCGGCACGCGCGGCGCTCTACACCCTCGCTGAGACGCCATGAGCGCGTCGCAGATCGATCGGCGAACGTGGCTGTCCATAGCGCTGGGCTTGGGCCTCTTCGCGGTCGCGCCCAGCGCCTTCGCGGGGACCTACTTGGACACCGCCACGCTGTTCGTCGGTAGCAATCGCAAGGACGCACAAATGTTACGCAAGAAGCCCAGCGACCGGGATCTTGCGGTAGCCATCCATGCCGTGGCGAAGGCTCGGGCATCCGCCGCCGCCGAGATGAACGTTCCCGAGAAGGTCGCGAAAGCTCATCCGCACTTTCTGCTCACCCTCGCCAAGGTCGAGCGGGCTGCGTTCTCGGCCTCGGAAGGTAACGTGAAGTCGCTGTTCGAGCTGCTCGACTCGGCCAAGACCGAAGACACGCTGTTCATCGCGGCACTCAAGGAACTCGGGTATTCGCTGGGAGAAGGCGTATGAAGCGGCTGCGCTTCGAGTCACCTTCAACACCCTTTCACTTGGTGCTGGTCGAGCCGGAGATCCCGCAGAATACCGGCAACATCGCCCGACTCTCCGCTGCCACGAAGAGCCCATTGCACCTCGTGGGCAAGCTCGGATTTCGCATCGATGAGCAGGCCGTGCGACGTGCCGGCCTCGACTATTGGCATCTCGTCCAGTTGACTCATCACGCTGACTTTTCCGAGTTTCGTTCGGCCGTCGCAGCGCCGCGCTTGATCTGCTTCTCCGCCAAGGCCGAGCAGAGCTTTGTGGATTGCCAATTCCAGCCCGGGGACGCGCTTGTTTTCGGCAAGGAGAGCGTGGGTCTTGCTGAAGAGCTCGTGCAAGGGATGCAACCGCACGTTTACGGGATTCCCACGGCGATCGACTCGGTACGTTCGCTCAACGTGGCGAACGCGGTGTCGATCGTCCTTTACGAGGCGCTGCGGCAAGTTGGCTGTTTAGGCAACGCACGAGCGGTCGAGGCCGCCCGTTAGCGTTTGCGCGGCACTGTACTCCCGCGCGCGTCTTGGCTATCGCTGCGTGATGGCAACGGTCTTCAGCGGAATTCAGCCCACCGGAGAGGTTCACCTCGGCAACTACATGGGCGCTTTGCGCCAGTGGGTGAAGCTGGCGAATGAGGGTCATGATTGCACCTTCTCGGTGGTGGATTGTCATGCCTTCACCTTGCCCTACGCCGCGGCAGACCTGCCCAAGCGCGTCTTCGAGACCGCTGTCGCGGTGCTTTCGACTGGTCTCGACGAGTCGAAGGTCAACATCTTCGTGCAGTCGGATGTACCGGAGCACACAGAGCTCGCTTGGTACTTGAGCTGTGTTGCGCCCATGGGCGAGCTCGGGCGTATGACGCAGTTCAAAGAGAAGGGTGAGAACAAAGATAGTGTTGGGACGGGTCTCTTCACCTATCCCGTGCTGATGGCGGCGGACATCTTGCTGTACCGAGCAACGCTGGTGCCGGTTGGGCATGATCAGCTTCAGCACCTCGAGTTCGCGCGGGACGTGGCTCGCCACTTCAACCACCGCTTCAAGCGTGAAGTCTTCCCCGAGCCGAAGCCCTATCCGCTCACGCTGCGTATTCGCGGCACCGACGGCAACGAGAAGATGTCGAAGAGCCGGGGAAACACCATCGCTATGCTCGATAGTCAGGCCACGATCTGGAAGAAGCTCAAGGGCGCCTTCACTGATCCGGAACGCACCACCTTGGAGAAGCCGGGGCGTCCTTCGGTTTGCAACATCTTCACCATGCACGGCGTAGTCACCCCCGCGGCGACCGTCACCGAGATCGAGGCCAACTGCCAGAATGCGACCATCGGTTGTGGTGCGTGCAAGAAGGTGCTGGCCGAGTCACTCGAGACCGAACTTACGCCGATCCGCTCGCGCGCCGCTGCCCTGAACGCGGAACCTGAGCGCGTGACCGAGCTGCTCAAGGTGGGCGCTGAACGGTGTCGTGCTCGGGCGAAGGAGACGATGGCCATCGTCAAGGATGCCGCCGGCGTGCGAGGCGCGCTAAGCCGTCCATGAAGCTAGGTCGTGTGGCGCAGCTGCAGCGATCGGTGGGCGGCCTGCTGGTCGCCATCGCGCTTGCGCAGTTCGTTACGGCCTGTCGTGAGCCCAAACCGAACGAGACGCCCGAGGGGGCAGTCCGCGCGCTGGTCGAGCATTTGCGTCAGCTGGACGGCTCCAACGACCAAGCCGAGAAGGCGCTCGACCTTCTCTCGGCGGAGACCAAGGCAAACCTGCAGTTGCGCGCAGATCGCTATTCGGCCGCGAGTGGTAAGCACATCCCCGCCTTTCGAATGCTCGCGCCGGCGAGCTTTCGCGAGGCGTTCGAGGCCGAGAAGATCGAGGCCGAGATCCGCGGGAACCAGGCAATGGTTCACGTTCACGGCCTGCTCGAGCAAGACGATGCGTTGATTCAGTGCGTCTACGAGGAGGGTGGTTGGCGCGTCCACATCCCGCTGCCAGCGCTTCCCCCGGTGGTAGTCCGCACTCGGGACGAGAAGCGACCAACCCGCAAGTAGCGCACGATCAACTATAGGCGCGTTGGCTTGGTCACTTCGCCTGCGCGAACCAGAGCCGTCTTGAGCAGCACCGGCCCAACGAACTCGTGGATCGCTACGGCGGCGAGTGAAAGCGCTCGAAAGGGGCCGCTGATCGACGGGAAGGCGCGCGCCACGACTTCGGTCAGGCCGATGGTCAGACCTGCTTGCGAGATCAGCGGCGCGAAGGCCCAGGTACGAACGGTGGGCTCATCGTTCGCGATTGCGCTCGAGGCGCGCGCACTGAAGTAGGTTGCGAGGGCGCGTACGAGGCACAGGCCAACCGCCACGAGGCCCATTTCTCCGAGCAGCGTCAGATCGACCTTGGCCCCTGCGACGGCGAAGAAAACGGCAAACACGAGAATGCCCGTTTGGTGGATGGCCTCGAGCAGCTTGGGGCCTTGTTCGCTGAAGTTAGCGACCACAAAGCCCGCGACCAGAAAGCAAAGCAGCGAGTCGAAGTGCACATAGCGAATCAACTCCGAGAGGCCGACGCTCACAGCGAATAAGAGAATCAGGTGGCTTCGCTCGGTCAGGCGAAAGTAGATCGCCAATACGATTCCCACACATCCGCCGAGCGTCACGCTGCCGAGCATGTCGAATCCGAGCTCACGGATCTCCTGGAGGGAGAGCGCCATCGAGGGATCGAACAATGGCTGGACCAGCGCGATCGCCACCGCCATCATCACGATCACTACCAGGTCGGAGAACATAACGAACGCGAGCGAGAAGGAGGCAAGCGGCCCCTTCGGCCTCAACTCGGAGAAAACGCCCAACAAGACCGCCGGACTTCGCGAGGCCGCGAGCGTGCCCCAAAGCACGGCAATCCCGAGCACGGTGGCCCTCGGCAATCCAGCAAACGCGGTCCACGGTGAGATGAGAAAGAGCGCGGTGCCTGCCGCAAGCGGCACCACCAGATGTTGCAAGAGCGTGGCCCAAGTCAGACTGCGACGGTTCTTGCGAAGTCCGTCGATACGCAGCTCGGCGCCACCAGCGAGCGCGATCAGCGCCAGCGCGATGGTGTTGACTGGAGCAAGTCCGACCACCACCGAAGGCGCGATCAACCCCAGGACGTGCGGTCCGGAGAGCAGTCCGCACAGCAGATAGCCCGTGATGTGCGGCAATCCGAGCGGCTCGAGCAGTTCGGAGAGCAGTGTGCCGGCGAGCATCAAAAAACCAAGCGCCGCGATCGTCTCGACGGTGGCGTTCTTCGCAGGCGCAATGCGTACAGCGATGATCAATACCAGAGCGATCACCACGAGCGCCGCCGCTTGAATCGGGCGTCTGCGCAAGCTGCTCGCTGCTGTTGATTGCGGCGGGCTCACTGCACCGCACCTTTGTTACGCACGAGGCCGCTGCTCTTTGCCGGCTCGTTGAGCTCCCCGGCTTGTTTTAGCGCGAAGCGAAGGGCAGGCGTTCCGAGCAGCTCCCCAGTGACGGTATTCGCCACGGCGATGAACAAAACCAATTCCCCGATCGGGCCCTTGATCGCAGCGGCACATGCGAGACCAGCCGTGATCGAGAGAATGCCCGCCGGCAAAAGCGCGCCCCCAGCTGCCACAGCGTTCGTCTTTTGGGCGGATGAGTGGCGATGCCAACGCACCAGCAGTCGCCCCGAAAGTCCTTTGGCCAGCAAACGCGCAAAAACCGCGGCGACTGCGACGGCCCACAGCTCCAACGACGGAGGGAGACTTACGTACGCTCCCGCCAGCACCAGGGCGGGCAACATCGTTGGTCGTTCGGTTGGCTCCAGCATCTGGCCGATCTCGATGCGCTGCGCTGAGGCCAACGAGGCCACTACGCCCATCACGAACGCTACCCAAACAGCCGACAGCCCAAGCTTCAAACTGACGCCGACACCCAGCAAGGTTGCACCGATGAGGATGCCCCAGCGTTGGCCCTTTCTGGGCTCGATGTTGAAGAGCGCGGAGATGGTCACGCCCAAGGCCGCGCCTAACAAGAGCGATACCCCAAGACTCAGCACGGGCGACCACGGCACCCCGGCCATTGGTGTCGCCGTTGCTGAGAAGGCGGCAATCAGGGCAAGCAACACCAGCGCGATCGCATCGTCTGCTTCAGCCATTTCTCCAATGAACGAGGTCAGCGGACCCGTTGCTCCATAGCGCTGAACCACCCAGCGAACGGCATGTCGCGTGGTCTCCGCACTCACGGCGCCGATACCCAGCGCAAAGAGCACGAGTTGCGCTTGGCTGAGGTCCTCCACGCGCCTCGCGACCAGGCTCGCCGCGAGCGCGGCAAAGCCTGCGGAGAGTGCGGCTAGCCCGAGCCCTCGCGCCATCGTGCGCGTCGGTACGCCAACGCCGCCTGCTGCGAAGCCGTAGTGTCCCCCGGAAACAACCGCGAGCCAACTCAAGGCGACCGCGTTGAACGGCTCGAAAGCGGCTCGCGTCTCCGAGCTGATTAGGCCCAGGAACTTAGGGCCCAGCAGTATTCCCAAGAGTAAAAACTCGGTGCCAGAAGGTAGCCCTGAGCCGCGTAGTGTTCTGCCGCTGACGAGCATCGTGCCCAGGTAGGCCAAAGCCATCAGGCCGGTCAGCAGCAAGATCGGGTTCATTCCTTGGCGTGTCCCGGCACGGTTTGGCGCGCGTCGTTGACGAGCTTGAGCACCAGCTCGCGCTGCGCTGCCTTGTGCTCGAGGTGCACATGGTAGCTGGCCGCGTGCGCCTCGAGCTTTACCAACTCAAGCCGCGCATCACCCAATTCAGCGCGCAGCCTGCCCAGTGCGCACTGCTCGAACTCCTTGGTTGCGAAGGCGACCGGGAGCGAGAACTCAACGAGCTGAGCGCGCTCGGCGTGGACCGAAAGGACGCGTACCAGGCTTAGCAAGTGCGGAACCCGCACATCACGCGCTTGCGAATGCAGCACCACGTCGAACAAGGTTACCCGCGTGATCTCGCCGCTGACCTCCCCGATTGTGACGCGCTGACCAACCCTTAACCGGCGACCGAACGCGACATACGCACCGAGCGCTCCATTGGCGACGAGAGGTGTGCACGCGAGTCCGAGGGTAACCATGCCGATGAAGCCCGCGCGAGCAAGCGCACCTTCCGCGTGGCCGGTGAGTACGGGCGCGGCGAACACCAGCGTCACGAGCACGATGCCCAGCCGTGACAGAAAACGAGTGGGCTCGGCTAGATCAGCAGGCAGCCACGGAACCAACGTAGTTCCGTCGCGAACCGCCTCAAAGAATAGCCCGACCACGCGCAGTAGCAGCAGCATCACCAGGCCGGCGATCGCCACCACCACCGTTATCGGCAAGGTCGAGACCACTCGTGTAGTCAGCTCAACGAAGGGCTCGAGAATCAGTGTGTTGATTCGCTGCGTGTAGCCGCGCGTGCCCACGAACTGATTGAGCGCAGCGATGATCCACCAATAGACGACTGCGAACTGAAGCAGCCACTTCCCGACGCCCAAGGCAAGCGCTGAGCCGCTTCGAACAGCAGCGGGCGTCAGCAAGGTCACGCTCCGAACGCGAAGCGCGGGCACTCGTTGAGGGTTGTCATCGAGCCACGCGTTTGCGCGTTCTGTGAACTCGCCGGTTTTGCGCAGAAGGTACAGAACGATGACGCCAAACAGCACCACCATGCTGATTCCGAAGAGCCGGCGGGCTAGCGCGTTGCGCGCCTTCTCCTTTGCGATCGTGCTTCGTAGTTGAGCGGCGACCGCGTCAGCGTGGGCATCGAGAGAGCTCTCGCCGTTCGCCAAGGCGTCTTGCGGCCCCAACTGAATGATTGGCGTCTGTCCGAGATAGATGACGGCAACCTCGGGAGCGCGTTCCACCCGAACGTCTTCCTCGTTCGTTGAGTCGAACACCTCGCGAAGCACCTTCTCCGCCCGCTTTGCCCTTTGCTTGGCCTCAACGTCCCCAGCGTTCGCTCGCACAGAGAACGCCAGCGAATCCCCGAGCATTACGTCAGCGGGAGCAACTGTCGGAGGCGGCGGTGGTGGAATCGGCTGCGCAGAGGGAAGCGGAGCCGGCGGCGGCACCGCTGACGGCAGTGGCGTAGACGCGCTCGTCGGGGGCACCACGCGCGGTTGCGTCGGTGGGCGGGGCAAACTGGGCTCGGCCCCCGAGCCAGGAGGTTGCGCCGAAGCCGAAGGTTGCCCGGAGACCGAAGGTTGCGCCGAGGCCGAAGGTTGCGCCGAAGCCGACGTTTGCCCTGAGGTCCAAGGTCTCGTCGAGGCCGAAGCTTGCGGCGACGGTTGCGCCGGTGCGGTCGCGCTAACGAGGAGCGTCAGAGCTACGCAGACTAGCGTGGACAGAGTCCGCGAAGATTCAGGGAGCAACCCCGGCACACAATCAATGACTCGAGCCAAAGTTCGACGCTGACGGAGGCGCTCCGCGAAGCGTGTCCGATTCATTCGGTCCGTTGCATCCGCCCTCGGAGGAGAACGCCTCGCCACGATGGGCCGTCCATTGCGTCAGCGTACACCAAAGACAATGCCCAAGCGCCCAGCGAAGGATTCCCCGCTGAGCGTTGGGCCACGGTCTCGTCAGTTGGAGAGGAAGATCGCTTCGATCTCGTTTTTTACGTCTTCTTCGGTTTGCCCGCGAGCGATCGCAATTTCCTTCACGATCAATGACCGAGCCTCATCCAGCATACGCTTCTCTCCGAAGGAGAGCTGCTTGTCGGTCTTGAGCCGGTAGAGGTCACGAAGCACTTCTGCGACGTCGTAGATGGAGCCCGTCTTGATCTTGTCCATGAAACCGCGATACCGCCGGTTCCAGGTTTGCTTGTCGAAAGCCACGGTGCGCTCTCGCAGGATGTCGAACACCTCCTGGATCTCCTGGTCACTGATGAGCTGTCGGAGTCCAACCGCGTTAGCGTTGCCGACCGGGACGCGAATCTTGCTGTTGTTTTGCAACAGCCGAAGCACGTAGAAGCGCTGCCGGTTACCCCCGATATCCAGCTCCTCAATGCCGATGACCTCAGCGACGCCACCCCGCGGGTAGACTGCTTTGTCACCGACCTTGAACTGAATGGGTTGAGCCTGCATAGCGTTTTCCTTTCCTTCACCACCGAGCGGTGGCTTCAGCTCTCCCAAGGCGGAAAACCTTTCGGAGCTGAATCTGTACTTCCGCCCATTTTCGGCGGTTCACGAACGTGTTAGCGCTTGAGCGCTCCTGATTAACAACTGGCGCGTCGGCACATTCCGTCAAAAACAGCGCCCGAAGTCAGATAAGATTCAGGCTCCGCGGCCGACGACTTGACTGCCTTTTTTGCGCCAAGCGCGCGCACTGTAGCTAGTCCTTGTGGAACTGTCAACGCTAAATTGACGCGGCGACCCCCTCTGACGCGCCGTTCCGAAACAGGCACGTACGGGTGAGTCAACGCTGGCTGAGTTCGTCAGCGAGACCCCAGCGTACCCCGCGGTCAGACACGAGCATCGTGGTCGCGCCCAAGCTTTCGAGAACGCGCGCGCAGAGCAAGGCTCCCGCAACGATGACATCCGCGCGCTTGGGGCTCAGCCCCGGCAAACGGCAACGCTCATCGAGCGGTGTCTTCTTCAGCAGTTCGAACACACGCTGCGCGCTCTCTAGCGAAAGCTCGGCTCCGTGAACGAGCTTTGCTTCGTAGGGATCGATGTTGTTTGCGATGGCAAGCAGCGTGGTGACTGTACCCGCAACGCCCACCACGCGGACGTCGCCTCCGGCCTTCACGGGGTTGTTGGTGAGCGTTTCCGCAATCGTCGATTCGAGACGCGCGAGATCTGCGACTGAAACCGGATCCTCCTGAACACAACGCTCGGTCAAACGCACGCTGCCAATGTCCAGGCTGATTGCCTGAGTCACCGCGCCAGAAGCAGAGCCGCGAATGAACTCGGTACTGCCGCCGCCGATGTCGAATACGACGACCTCGGAGGTTGGCGGCAGATTGAGGCCCGAGAGCCCGCCCTTGAAGGTGAGCCGTGCTTCCTCCTCCCCGCCGATCACCCGCGGTTCAACCCCGAGGATCTCGGCCGCGCGCGCTCGAAACTGCTCACCCCCACGCGCGTCTCGCATCGCGCTGGTGCCAACGACGTCCACACGTCGAACGTCCCTTGCGCGAAGTTCCTTTGCGTACGCCGCCAAGCACTCGAGCGTGCGTTCGCAGGCAGCAGCGGAAAGCTCTCGCTTTCGGTCTACACCTTCTCCGAGTCTGGTTATGGTCGCCGCTTCGTACTCGGGAACGAGGCCGGACACCGTCCGACGCGCCAACAGCAGCAACACCGAGTTGGTACCGATGTCGATGGTGCCTACGAGCTCCTCAGCACCAGCCTTCGGCGTGGTCATTTCGTGATCGTCTTGAGGTCGATCATCTCCTCGACGTTGGGCATCACGACGAGTTCGACGCGGCGGTTGCCTTTGCGACCGTCTTCACTTGCGTTGTCGGCGACGGGGTCGGTGTCGCCATAACCAACCGCCGACCAATTGCCCGGCCGCAGGCCGCCGCCGGTCTTCGTATCGGGATCCGTCAGGTACACGAGCACCTCGCGAGCGCGCATCGCCGAGAGGCCCCAATTGTCCTTGAACACGCCCTTGAAGGGTTGCGCGTCCGTGTGGCCTGCCACCTGGTAGGTGCGATTCATTAGCCCAGCGTCGCTGCGAATGACCTCGGCCACCTTGGCGAGGATCTCCTTGCCGCCGCTGCGCAGCGTGTCTCGCCCAGAGTCGAAGAGCACGTCGCCCGGGAGTTGGATGACGATGCGGTTCTTTCGAATCTGAACCTTCAGGCCGAACTTTGTCAGCTCGTCGAGCTTTCTGCGCAGCACTTCAAAGCGCTGCCTTATCGCCTCGAGCTGCTCCGCGCGCTTCTTGTAGTCGTCGAGGGCTCGCGCTTGTTGCTCGATGTTGGCGTTGAGATTCGAGATGTCGACGCCGGCGTCACGCAGCTGCTCCTTGAGCTGTTCGATCTGCGCTTTGGCGTCAGCGAGCTCCTGCTGGGCGTTCTTGTTCGCCGCCGACTCCGCGGCTAGCCGCGCCTTGAGATCTTCGATCTCCCGGACCTTGGCGTCGAACTGCTCTTGGCTTGGCCCGCAGCCAGCCAGCCCAACGAATGCCAAAAGAACGCCGGCAAAATAGAGCCCGCGCGTTCGTCGACCAGTGAGCATTCAAACCTCCGTGCCGGTTCGCCCCGGCGGGCAGCAACGTAGTCCACCCTGGCATCCTGGTTCAAGGGTGACGTCGGTCGGGGCTAGGCGTCTTCCATGGACGAAGGGGAAAGGTCAACTAAAAAAGTGGGAATCTTGCAGGCTGGCAGGATGAATCCTGCTGGGTGGCTGTTCAAGCTCCGCAACGCTTGCGGACCTCAATTGGGGAAAAGCGCCTGTGGACAATCGACATCCTGAAAAATTTTCCTTGACCGTGCCCATGCGTGGCAATATACGTCGTGCAACATCTGTTGCTTCTGGAGTTTCATCTCTCAGGTGAGACGCTTGAACAAAGGTTCCGTGCTCGGCGGGTTCGAGTCCGGAATTGAGATTGGGCGGGGCTGACACGTTCGTGAAAGCCCGGAATTGTCGGAAGCGAAAATAGGAGGATCCAGATGGCTGCTAAAAAGACTGCTGCAAAAAAGGCTGCTGTGAAGAAAGTCACCAAGACGGCGAAGAAGCCGGCTGCTGGTAAGGCCGCTAAGGTCGCCAAGGCCAAGAAGGCTGCACCGAAGAAGGCTGCTGCCAAGAAGGCTGCACCGAAGAAGGCTGCTGCCAAGAAGGCTGCACCGAAGAAGGCTGCTGCCAAGAAGGCTGCACCGAAGAAGGCTGCTGCTAAGAAGGCCGCCAAGAAGGCTGCTCCCCGGAAGGCGAAAGCCGCCCCGGCTCCAGCGGCGCCTGCGACCGAGCCGACCTCGCACGACGAATCTGAATAGTACGGCCCAGTCGCGGTGAAGCTCGAACTGTGGCTGCTATCACAGGAAGGGCTTGCCGACGCGGCATTGATTCGCTGCGACTGGCCGCACGTTAGCGTGCATGTCGATTCTCAGCTGAGCTGCGAAAGGGACTCCAAGCTCGGAGTCACGCATCTCTGACGGGGGCACAAGAAAGTAGCACACTGAAGAAGTGTGGCTGCTTTTCGTGCTTTTGTGGCCTTGGTACGGCTACTCACCCAGATAGAGTCTGAGTGCTCGTGCAGCGGCCTGCTTGTCGAAGGGGGCGTCTTTCAGTTCAACGCGCCCGCTGATTCGGTCGAAGAGTTCCACCAAGTAGGAGTGGAAGGCCTCTGCCTCCTCGATCGCCATGATGAAGCGCTGGGGGTCCACGAGCTCGGTGTCGGAGAGTGCCGCCATGGCGTCCATGAAGGCGTCGAAGCGCGGGTAGTCCCCGACCCGCAGCAGCGGATAGCCCATCGCACGGAAGTAGCCGAGGAACTCGCGAACGAACGCGAAGCTCTGCAGCTTGCCCCAACGATCGATCGTTGGATCCGTGTGGCGAGCTTTGCTGGAAAAGGCGCGGACGATCTGCGCGAACATCCAGATGTCGCGCCTCAGGCGCTCGCTTGATGCGCGCCGCGCGGCGAAGTCATCGAACACCTGCCCATCGTCTAAGCCCGACTTGAGCGACTTGCCAAGGAAGAGCACCGCGTTCTGAATCGACGGTCGCAGGTTCTTGGTCACCTCGCGCAGCTTGACTCGCAGCTCAGCCTCCGAAGGTCCCGACTCAACGGTGGGTAAGTCGTGCTCGAAGGTGCGCCGCATCTCCAGTCGCAAGTTGGCGGCGACGCCAGTGAGCGCGCCCTTGATCGCCATGAGCCTGTCGCCCTCGGATCGCAGTTCGTCGAAGCGCCCGGCGATCTCCTTCGCCGGAACGCGCAGCAGGTCGGCTTGGTAGCCGTCGGCGAGAAGCCCGCCTGCGCGTCGTCGCAAGTACCCGGACAGCGCGCGCGCGTCGCTGCGCAGCACTGCGAGCGTCAGGAAGGCCCGCCCTCCAATCCGACGATCCGAATGGTCCATCGCGATGGCGTCGAGCAACTTCAAGTAACGCAGCAGACGAAAGAGCGAGAGGAACGTGAGCGCGACAAGCCGATGGGCCTGGTCCCCGTTGACGTTTTGGATCAGCTCAAGAACGTGCGTCGATGGGATTCGGTCGAACTCCGGACGAAACTCGAGCGCCGATAGCGGATTGAAGAACGTACTTTGCGCAGACTCGCGCATCGCCACCGCGAGCATCGAGTAGAACAGGCGAAACGGAACCCTCGGCAGTTTGAGTAGGCCGTTGGTAACTTCAATCAGGTTGGTCAAGCCATGGCGCATGACAACCAGGCTCTCCTCGGGAAGCTCCTGTCCCGACAGGGAGGAGCGTAGGAGACGCGAGCGCGCGCCGTCCTCGGGCAAGACCGTCTCGAGATAGCGATGGAAGACGAAGGCTTTGTCGCGGTCACCGAGCAGCGTCCGCGAAAGCTGAACGATGCGTTGCATGCCGTCCCGGGTCTCGCGCAGGTGATCGCGAAAATCCAACGACACGAAGGTTCTACGGCCGGTGGCCCCTGTGTGGTTGCGCGGATTGGCGAAGCAAGCGACGCCCTTGAGCAGGACCTCCAGCTCAAACAGGACTTCGTCTTTGCGGTCTGCGCTGAGCCCCGCGAACCATGTGTCTCGCGCAAGTTGTTGCTCACGCCGCAGTCCGCGCGTGTTGCGCAGCAGTTCGGCGTAGGCGTTGGGTTGAGTCGTTTGGCTAGGCATTGCGTTGATTCAGCCGAGGGTGCTCATTTGCGAGCCTTGAACACAAAGGGATGTCGGTAGGTCGTCTCTTTGCCGCTCGGGGACGCGGGGTAACTGAGCGACTTTGCGACGTCGACCATGCAGGTTTCCGCCGTCTTGTCGGTTAGGTCGGTCTTGCTCGGATCGAAGGCTGCGCTGGCGAACGAGCCGTCTGGGTTTAGCTTGATCGAGAGCATGACGTTGACCTCCTTGCCTGCCGGGTTGGTTTTGGCCCAAGCATCGAAGCACGCGCGGAATTTGTCGCGGCTGGCCAGCACCGTGTTCTTGATGCCCTCCAGTCGGTCGCTCGAGCCGGCATCGGCGGCCGGCTGCGCGTTGTTCATCACCGTGCCTGCGTCGGGCGGTTCATTGATGCTCTCGGCGCTGCCCAGCGCAACCGCCGTCTCGGAAGGCGTCGGGGCAAGCTCCGGCGCGGCCGTCGCTGAGTCGGGCGCGGGGGCCGAGGTTGGAGCTCCACTCGTTGGGTGTGAGCCGTGTGCGTTTTGGTCTGCTCCCGTGCTCGTTGAACAGGCCAGTGCCAGAAACGTCGCGGTTGCCATGGTGGAGAGCGCGAGGCCGGCGAGGGGGGCTCGGTTTTGCATGTGGCGGCATGCTATCAAGCCACCCCCAGCCTGGAGGGGGCTTTTCGCTAGGGGAGGGCTGCTCGCGGTGTTAACTCGTCCCCATGGTTCGAGTCCTGCTGTTGGCTGCGGTGGCATCGGCTGCGCTGTCTTGCAGCTCGCAAGAACTGAAGCTCTGCGGTGAAATCCCCGTAGACGGCTGCCCCTTGGGCCGTGGTGGTACGTGTGAGGACCCGTTCTGCGCCGCTCTCTACGATTGCATCGACGGTGCCTGGACGCTTGCTGAAACCTGTGAAGGCTTTGGCGGTCAAGGGGCCGGCGGGGGGCAGGCCGGCATGGGGGGCGGACAGGGCGGCGGCTGCGATTTGGTGTTCGACCGAAGCCTAGAGGCAAGGGGCTGCACGCCGGACCTGCAGTCTCCCGATTGCCCCGCCGCAGCCGCAGAGGGGCTATGCGACCCTTGTCTCACGGGGTGCCTCGACTTCTTCCTGTGCACCGAGCCTGGCTGGGAGAGCGTCGCCTATTGCGATGAAGACGGCGCTTTCTTCGTGATGGAAGGGGCGCTCCGTTGACCGCCGTTCGTGGCTTTCGCGCGCCTCCCTCTGGACCGCCCGAAGAGCTTTCGAACTGGGATGGCCCGATCGAGCAGGCGTGTCTCCTGTTCATCGATCTCGAAATGACAGGCCTGCAGCCTGAGCAGGATCGCGTGATCGAGCTGTGCGCGGAGTTGGTGCGCGGGGATCAGGTGCTGGCGCGTATCGATTCGCTGATTCGGCCCGAGTGTGGTCGCTTCGGCAATGAACGGATTCACGGCATAAAGGCTGAAGACCTCCTGCCCGCGCCAAGCTTTGCGGAGGTGCTTTCGCAACTCGAGCCCTTGCTCTCACAGGCGGTCTTGGTCGCCCACGGGGCGGCCTTTGACGTGGTGTTCTTGCGCAAGGAGGCGGAGCGCGCCGGCCGCGAGCTTTCGCTGCCGACGTTCCTCGATACGCTGCCCGTTTCGAGGCGCGCCTTCCCGTTTCCTCGCCATGCCCTCTCCGAGCTCGCCAAGACCCTCAGTCTGGGCAACGAGCGTTCGCATCGCGCAGCCGGTGACGTTGCAACGTTAAGGCGGCTTTTTAGCGCACTTTGTGCTCGGCTCAAGCCGGCCTGTCTCCGGGAACTGTTCGAGGTGGGCATTCGGCCGCGAGGACCATCCCAAGCCGTAGTTGAAGCACTTCAGGCCAGTTTGACCAGCGCATCACCGGTAAAAGTAACCTACCGGCGTACGGGGAAGCCGATCACGGAGGGGGTGCTGTCAGTGCAAAAGGTGGAGACCGAACTCGACCCGCCGGTGGTTCTTGGCTATTGGCTCCCAAGCCGTGGACGAACCCAGTTGCGGCTGGACCGAATCATTTCGGTTATTCCCTCGCAAGCTGGCTAATCCGCGTCAGGAACACAACATGGCTGCATCCTCCTACTCGTTTGGTTTCGGGCTCGCCCTCGTTGGTGCTCTCGCCGCCTGCAATCCCGGGCCTCCAAAGGCGCCCGAACGAGACCGGGCGGCAGAACAGTTCTTTCGGCGGGCGGCTGAAGATTTTGATCAGGCGCGCATTGATGAGGCGCAAGACGCGATCGAGCGGGCCCTGGCGATCGCACCGAACGACAACGAGTTGCAGACCTTGGGCGGACGCATTGCGCTAGCGCAGCTGCAGTTCGACGAGTCGTTGCGGCTACTGCACAACGTTCCGGGGTCAGAAGCCCAAGGTCTGCGCGGGCGCGCCCATTGGTACCAGGGAGAGCTGGCGCCTGCGGCGCAAGAGTTCGAGGCGATGCTGAATGACCCTACGGTGCGCGACGACTGGGCGCGCTCTGTTGCAGGGCTCGCTCGCAGTGGCGAAGGTCGAACCCCGTATGCGATGTCGGGGGACCCTCGAGCGGTGCTGGATATGGCTCAGGTTAGCCTTTCCGCGCCCTATCTCGTGGTGGAGGTCGAGGTCGACGGCGAGGAAGGGCTCGCGTTGATCGCGACCAACGTCGAGGACATCCTGGTCGAGAGCAACACTCATCCACAGCCGAGCTGGGCGTCGCTGCGCTTCAAGTCGCCGCCTTCACCGCTCAACGGGCAGCGGTCCGTGGTCGAGCTCAATGACGTTCCGGCCTTGCCGCAAGACCTAGCCGGCATCAGCCGCGAGGTGAACACCAACTTGAAGGCTCTGATCGGCGTCAATGTGCTGCGGCAGCTCAACGTGACCATCGACTTCGCGGCACGGCAGTTCGTCGTGCGCCAGCAAGCAGCACCTCCACCGCCCGATTCGACCCGCTTACGTGCGCTTTACTCGCGCGGAGGCGGCTTGATGCTCGCCGCGGGTATTGGAGAGAGTGAGAACACGACTGGCACCTTCTTCGTCGACAGTACGAGCCGACACCCGCTTTCAATGGACGAGATCGGCCTGACCAAGGCCGGCATCAAGACGTCCGACTTGACGGCGTTCACCGCAGACCCTGGTTCCAAGCTGCGTCAGGGAGTCGTTCCGGTGGTTCGCCTGGGAGCCTTTGACCTCAAGAAAGTCCCGGCGATTTTTGGCGGTCCGCTCACCGACGTCGAGAAACAACTGCAGTTCGACGTGGACGGCGTGATTGGTGTACCGCTGCTGGCCTTCTACCGGTTTACCTTCGCCGACAGCGGGCGTGTGATCTACCTCGAGGATGATTCCGAGGTTCGGCGTATGGCCGCAGAAGAGGATGACTTCGGCTCGGTCCTCGCTCCGCCGCCGCAGAACTTGACTGCCCCCGAGGTTCCGGTTGTACCGCTCAGCCCTGGAGTCGTTCCGTGAGCAACGTTTCAAATCTGGCCGTCTATGCAGGCAGTTTCGACCCGGTGACGCTTGGCCACCTGGACCTGATTGAGCGCGCCGCCAAGCTCTTCGATGACGTCGTTGTGGCGATCGGCGTGCATCCCACGCGCAAACCGCTGTTCTCCTTCGAGGAGCGACTTTCGCTCTTGCTCGAGGTGGTCAAGCCTTTCCCCAACGTGCGCGTGGAGCGCTTCGACGGCCTGCTCATCCACTATTGCAAGGCGCTTGGCGCGCGCGTGATCGTGCGCGGCCTGAGGGCCGCGACCGACTTCGAGTACGAGCTGCAGATCGCCCACGCCAACGCGGATATGGAGCCCCAGATCGACACCGTGTTCTTGCCGACTCGGGCCAACTACGGCTTTGTCTCCGCCAGCTTGGTGCGGGAGATCGCAAGCCACGGCGGCAACGTCAGTCACTATGCGCCAGAGATCGTGTGCGCGGCGCTTCGAAACAAGTTTCCGCGTCCTTAGTTTCCGCGTCCTTAGCTTGCGCGCGACTCATTCGTAAACGGCGAACGGAGTCGGCATGAACAACAGCAAGAACAGCGCGAGGCACAGCCACGCCATCACCCGACGCACGGGAGAAAGGTTGTGGTCGTCGGTGGGCGGGTGGTTGACCCGCGTCCTGCGCTTTAGAAACAGCAGGATAAAGAACCAAACCACGTAAAACGTGGAGTTGGAGATGGCTGTGCCCAAGCTGGTCCCGTTCAAAATCGCGGGCAAAACGAATTTCACCAGGTTGTAGCCAAAGACCAGCAACAGCCCGTAATGGATCACGTCGGCGTAGCGGTCTTGGCGGGGGCCAAACAGCGAGTAGGCAATGTGGCCTCCATCAAGCTGGCCCACTGGAATGAGGTTGATGGCCGTGACGAAAAGCCCAGCCCAGCCCGCAAAGGCGGTTTGGTTCATCGTTACATCGGAGCCATCCGGGATGGGTCCGAGCACCAGTCGCTTCATCAACCAATAAAAGATGCTCTGGCCCTCGAGCGTGTACGGGAGCTTGCTGATGGTAACGGGCGAGCTGTCGAGGCCGATCACCAGCACCGGCACGGTAACTAGCAGCCCCGCCAGGGGGCCCGCTGCGCCAATGTCGAACAGGGCGTTGCGTGATCGAATGCGGTCGGGCATGGCGATCAGCGCGCCCATCGTGCCGAACGGCGTCAGGAACGGCACCGGGATGAAGTACGGCAAGGAGACTGCGACCTTGTGAATGCGAGCGGCGATGTAGTGGCCGAACTCATGAAAGAGCAGGATCAGCAGCAGGGGGACGGCGAAGCGCCATCCGCGAGGCAGCAGCGTGAGCAAGGATTCGCCGGGCTTGCCGTCGTAGAGACCACCAGCGAGGAACATCGAAAGTGCGGTGGCCAGGAAGAGTGGACCGGCCAAGCGAAAGTTGGGCCTGTGCTCGACGGGGTCATCGACCGAGGGCGGATCCTCGGCGGCCGTTTCGTCCTCGAGCGAGCTCTGATCGCGCGTCTCCATCTTTGGCAGCACACGGTTCAGTGGCCGTTCGTTCGTGTCAACTGTGGAGCGTTCGCGCTAGAAAGCGCAGATGGTTCGCGGTCGTTTTGCCCCGTCGCCTACCGGGTCGCTACACCTCGGCGGGCTTGCCACTGCGCTTTTCGCCTACGCAAGCGCAAGAAGGTCGCAAGGCAGCATTGTTCTGCGCGTTGAGGATTTGGACGGCCCCCGGCTGGTTCGCGGAGCTCTTGCGGAGCAACTCGACGATCTTGCGTGGCTGGGCCTTCGTTTCGATGAGGGGCCTGAGTCAGGGCAATACGGCCCTTATGTTCAATCCCAGCGCGTCGAGCTGTACCAAGCCGTGGTGACGGACCTAGCCGCGCGCAGCTTGGTGTACCCGTGTGATTGCTCGCGCAAAGAGCTGCGTGCCGGCCAGCCCGAGCTTGCGGCAGTGGTCGCGGCGCCGCATCTCGGTGAGGAGGGCGCGCCTTATGCAGGCACCTGTCGTCCGCGCGGGGCTCGCTCGAAGCAGGGGTTTCGTCGTCCGCCGGCATTGCGCCTGATCACTTCGCACGAGCCGGCCCGCTACGTCGACGCTCTACGCGGTGAGCTTGCGGAGGACGTAGCCGAGTTGGTCGGCGATTTCATCTTATGCCGTGGAGACGGCGTGTTTGCCTATCAGCTCGCCGTTTCGGTCGATGACGCTGCCATGGCCATCAGCGAGGTGGTACGCGGCTCTGATTTGCGCTCTTCCGCAGCGCGGCAGGCCTACCTGATTCGGCTGCTCGGTGGAGTTCCGCCCAGCTACCTGCATGTGCCTGTGCTCGTCGGGACCGACGGCGCCAAGCTCTCCAAACGTGACGGGGGAAGCAGTGTGCGGAGCTATCGCGACGCCGGCGTTGCACCGCAGCGTTTGATCGGCGCGCTTGTTCGCGCCTACGGACAGCCCGTGCCGAAGGACTGTTCGATCGAAGTCTTGGTGGCTGCGTTCGATCCCCGTAAACTCCCCGAGGAGGTCGTGCCGCTGTCGAAGATTCGCGAAGCCTTGGTTAGCGAGTAGCATGCGCACAGTGGCGCGCTTCGTTCCAGATTCGCTGATCGGCCGAGAGCTACCGGGCACCAACAC
>CAITIQ010000474.1 GCA_903892415.1 uncultured delta proteobacterium
ATGACGACGCTGGCGAGACCGAGATAGTCACAGCTTCCACGGAGCGCGTAGACGGCTTGGCTTGAACGCAAGGTCTTGGATCGGCCGCTGACAACAGGGGTCAAACCAGCGACACTGCGAAGCATGTCTCGCTCGCACTGGCTTACGCTCCACGCCTTCCTGCTGCTCGCTGGTTGCGGAGGCAATGTCGTATTCAACGCAGACGGCGGCTCGGATGCCAGTGGTGGCGGCCCCGGACAGGGTGCAGGACCTGGACAGGGCGCAGGACCTGGACAGGGTGCAGGACCTGGGCAGGGTGGTGGGCTGACAACGTTAGGGCCGACGGTGTGTGAGGAGTATTGCGGCGCAGCCAAAGCCTGCGGAGACGCCAAGCAGTGTCTGACTTTTTGCGCCGAGCCGGGCGTGCCAAGCGAGTGCTTGGATGAGCTCGATGCGTTACTCGTTTGCTTGATTCCCGTTATCGCCGACAACTGCGAGGCAGTTGGCGTGTGCGTCGCGGAGAGTGAGTCCTTTGGTCAATGCATCGAGCAGCCGGCCTGTTTCAGCCAAGGGTGTCTCGCTAGCGACACCGACTGTAGCTGCACTGGTGAATGCAACGGCTTGCCGGTGGAGAGCGCCTGCGTCGATGGGGGCTTGGCGAAGTGCAGCTGCTTCATCGAGGGGACCTTCGTTGGCGAGTGCGATCAGGACTTCCTTTCCTGCGAAGTCGAGAACTCCTGCTGCAAGACGTTCTTCTTCTAAAGCAGTTTGGCGAATACCTCAGCCTCGTTCACCTCGTCCTGCCAACATATAATGGGCACGCTCTTCAGGCGTTAGCTTCTCTAGTGCGTAGCGCAACATGGTGCGCGGCATCACCTGCGCGTGGTGATCCAAAAAGCCTTTGAGAGTCGGGACGCTCTTGTGGCCTACCTCACGTAGCATCCAGCCGACTGCCTTGTGAATGAGATCCTCCGGGTCGCCCAGCAGCTGTTCCGCCAATGCCAACGTATCGGCGAGGTCTCCTTTGCGAATGAAGTACTGCGTAGCCAGGATAGCGACTCGACGCGACCATAGGTGCTCTCGCTGCGCAAGCTCGTAGAGGAGCTTGCGCTCGCGGGAGAATAGATACCCACCAACAATCGCAGGGGCAGATGAGTCCACTAAGTCCCAATTGTTTATCTGTGTGAGCGAAGCGAGGTAGAACGCAAAGATCGCCTGCTGCTTCGCAGGTACCTTCCTCGACCGCTCGAATTGCCGAACGAGGATTAATAACGCAGTAAGCCGCTCCTCGTGATACCGGGACCAAAGCAGCTTGCGGACCTCAGGAAGCTCGAGGGCTGAGAACTGCTTGGCGACGACACGTTGAGCTGGAACGGTCACCCCAAGAAACGCGTCACCTTCTCCGTATTGACCCGCTCCCGTCTTGAAGAAACGCCTGGAAACCGCCGCTCTCTGCTCGTTGGCCAGGAGAGCGAGAGCTGCGGATACGTCGCTGGCCGTGGCTACGCGCGGAGCGGGTGGTTCTTGACCGGCTGACGACGGCGCCCTTGTTCTCTCGGTCCGCGGGGCTTTGGCCCGAGTCATTGGACCTCAGATACGCGCGAAGAGACTGGGGAGGTTCCCCTTCGGCAGTTCAATGATCGGCCATGAGTAGGTCTTGGCCAAGGTGCGCAGTCGATTGTCCGGGTTAATCGCCGCGGGGTGTCCCACGATGCTGAGCATCGGCACGTCGGAGTAGCTGTCCGAATACGCGAAGCACGTCTCGAGATCGTGGCCATGGGCCTTGGCGTGATCACGCACCAGTTTGGACTTCTCGGGCCCTGCGACGACTGGCCGGAGCAGCTTGCCAGTGGCAAAGCGATCTTTCAGCTCCAAACGGTTGGCGATAACGCCAGTCGCTCCTAGGTAGTCGGCTAGATGGCGAATGACGAAGTCGAGCGCCCCCGAAACCAGAACGACGTCGTGACCTTTATCGAGACAAGAGCGCACGAGGTCCTTGGCCCCGCGAAAGAGCGCAGGCTTGAGGACTCGGGAAAAGGCCTCCTCAGACAGCGTCATCAAACGGTCCTCACTCATGCCGCCGTAGGACGCGAAGAGCAGTTCATTGAACAGTCGGCGATCGCGCATTTCCGCGAGGGCCATCAGGGGAGCTTTGGCTACCGCATTTCCAAGCTTCGCGAGCGAGTGGAAAGGCGTCTGTTGCCTTAACATGTAGTAGAGCGTCGGGTGCACGAGGTTGGTGGAAACCAGAGTGCCGTCGACGTCAAAATAGCTGGCCGCCATGGGCGAGGGTCTCGCAGAGGCGCGGCCCTCCGTCAAGCTCCCCTCTTCGCCCGGTGGTAAGCACGGGTTGACGCCAGAAGGCGACCGTCCCACGAAAGAGTTCGTGGCACAAAAGAGTGACTTTCTCGTCGTGGGCAG
>CAITIQ010000475.1 GCA_903892415.1 uncultured delta proteobacterium
CGTCCAGCTTGCACTCGACGGGGACGTGTATCGGCTCGAGTGCGCGGACGGCAAGGTCGTCGAAGTCGAGAGGTCGCGCATGCACCAGCGCAAGTGGCTATCGCACGCCTTCCCGTGCTTCAGTGACGACATGCGACACGACAGCTTCTTGGCGCAGCACCTCGACAACAAAGTTTTGGAGTACATCAAGACAGAGATCATCGACGTAGCGCATACCGATGTCGCCGAGCCCAGCGAGTGGATGGACGAGCACGTGTTCCGCTCGACGTCGATACGGGTGGCTGCAGGCGATGAGGTGACGGTCCAGCCCGGTAATGGGCAGGAGGCTTTCCGTGCGACAGTCGTCGAGCTAAAGCAGGGTGGGAAAGTGGTCACGGTGGAGGACAAGTTCGGGCAGAAGACGGAGCATCGCCGCGATTTGCTGCGCAAGATCGAGTACAAGGTGGTGATCTGCATGCACAGCGACAACGCCAGTCAGCACTTCAAGACCGTCAAGGCGCTGCACTGGCTCTCGCATCTGAAAGAGCGCTTTCCGTGGCTGCGCACAGTGCGGTGGTGCTTCGGTTGTCCGGGCCATGGCAAGGGGCCGTGGGATGGCATTGGCGCCGTCATCAAGTCGCTGCTTCGTCGGGCCATCACCGACAGCACCTGCGCGAATGCGGCCGGCAAGATCTCCACAGCGGAGCACTGCTACGAGCATATCCGTGCAACGTTGTGCGGCCCGAGTTGGCATCCGGGGCGCGGTGCCGCTATTAGCAAGTTTGTCACGTTCTATGCGACGAACCACGATGTCGACTCGCAGACACGGCACGTGAACCGCTACGAGCTCTCACAGTGCCCCGGCATTATGAGCTCTTACAGCTACTTCGCGTTGGAGACAGACGTCGTGCTTCAGCGACGCTTTGACTGCAACTGCCACGTGTGCTTGCGTGTTACCCGTCCGCACGAGGATGAGAGTGTCGATCCGATGATTGACCGCGACGGCAAGTATGTCATCAGGGGCTGTCTGAGAAGCGCTGACAGTTTCCATGAGTACGAGGATCGCTGCGTCCGCAGACTTGACAATCAAGCTGAGCAGGCGCTACGCAAGGCGTCAGAGAAAGTAGGCAACGAGCTTGCGAAGGAGTGGAACGCGAAGCGAATTGGGGCTGGGCAGTACTTGCTCGTGCAAAACAGCGACCCAACCGCCGATGGGCACCAGCTGTGGTGCTGCCGGACGGTGGACTGCACGCGGTACGAGCCGAGATCAGCCGACATTGGAATGGACTACGGCGGTTGTGTGCTCCACATCGCTCGAGAGAAAACAAGAATGCCGAACTCTGTCGGGCTGGCTGTTGGCGAGCACGCAATCACAGTACAGTGGTGCGAGCGGGATCCGTCAGCCGCGGACGACCGGAAGCTCACGTTCGTGTATGACCCCACAGCTGAAGTCACCGTCATCAACGCCAGCGAGATCCGCCTCGAGCTTAGCGGGGCCGACGAGCCCAAGGTGCTCGCCGCGCCTAAGCGAGTGACCCGGCCGAGGCCTCGGCCATCGCACGTGGCAGCAGTGCAGCCGAACGCGCAGCAGCAGCAACAAGCCGAGGCTCAGCGAAAAGCTGCTCAGACGGTCTTCTCGGTTCATACGCGCTCCGAACTCGAGGCTCTGAAGTTATGCCACCATCTGACGCTTTAGTGGGCCTAGGGCCATCTTACTGTATTGGTTCTTTGTGCTGACTGTGCGGCTGCTGGCGCCCGGCCATGCCCGAGTCCGGGCCCGAGTGACTCGGCCTGACCCCCGGAAGCCGCTGGGCAGTGGGCTATAATATATTAAATTTATCGAAAACTCCTCGGTTTTCGTACACTATGTTTTTGAGCCCCCCCGCCGGCCGAAAGTGGGTTTCATTTCCGCCGCTGCTTATCCCCCTGTGCCGTGGCCCGACCCTGCAGCTGAGGGTACCCAGAGTACCCAGAGTACCCCATGACATAAATCAAATTAAATCAAATCAAATCAAATCAAATCAAATCAAATC
>CAITIQ010000476.1 GCA_903892415.1 uncultured delta proteobacterium
GTCGTAGCGATAGCTGAGCTTGGCGGTGGCGGTGCACAGCTCAATCGGTTCGCCCTCAGGTTGAAGCCGCGGCACGTACACGCACTCTTGGCCTTGGTTCGGCGTGGTGAGCAAGGTGATCTCGCAAGGGCGGGCAACCGGGTTGGGGTTGGGTGGAGGGGGAGTTGCAGTCGCCACGCTAGCTTGTGCAGAAGCAGCACCGCTCGGCGCTCCGGAGGCTGCTGCGCTGGCCGCCGGCTTCGCCGCGACGGCAGTCGCATCAGGCTTTGCTGAGGTTGGCACCGAGCCGCTCGCCGACGGTTCAGCGGAACCACAGGCAGCGAGCAGTAGAGTCACCAAGAAACGGGTGGGCTGGTTGAGCATCACGCTACAGCCTTCCAACGAAGGACCCTGCAAAGCAATCCCTACGCGCTGTCACGCGCTCACGGCGCCCCGAGCCCCCCTACACGCGAGCGGCAATCTTCTCGGCGATGCGGTCGGCGAGCGCCATCACCGTCAACATCGGGTTGACCGCTGGGCTCGCGGAGAAGATGCCGGTATCGGCGATGTAGAGGTTGTCGGTGTCGTGGCAGCGCCCATCCATATCCACCACGCCCTGTTCCCGAGTGACGCCCATGCGCGTCGAGCCGAAGGCGTGGTTGGCGGCGGTGATGGTGTCCGAGCCTTTGAGCTTCATCGTGCGCAGGATCTCGCTCTCTTGCTTGGAGTTGAGCTGCTCCGGAACGCCGTGGAGCCCGGGCAAGATCGCCTTGGCGCCAGAGGCCCAGCAGATGTCGCTCAAGATCGAGAGCCCGCGTTGAATCAGCTTCACGTCGTCATCATGGAAGTTGAAGCGAATATCCGGGTCGAAGCCACGCTTGGCTTTGACTTCACCGAAGGAGCGATCGGCCGCGATGATCACGTCGAAGGGGGCCATGTGATCGTAGTTGAGCAGGTGTTGCTGATAGCTCGTACCAAGGCCGGGGAGGCGCGCGGCGAGCACCGCCGGCGGCGACCAAAGCACCTCCAGCTTGATGCCCTCCTTCAGATAGTGGAGCGAGTGAAAGCCCTGCGTAGCGCCGGCCCACGGATCGATCGGCTCGTCGTACACGGCCATGATCGCAAGCCCCGGGTGCATCAGCAGCTGTTTGCCGACCCAGCGGTTCTCCGTCAGTACCTCGCTCTTTTGCAGAATGACCGGCGTTTGCATGCAGCCGGCCGCGAGCACCAGTGTCTTTGGGCGAACCGTCACCTCGTGCGAGGCCGCACCGGTGAAGGGCGTGACCACGTGACCGTGCACCGAGACCACCTTGCGCCCGCTCATCTGCACGCGCTCGACGCGCACGCTGGTGTAAACGCGGGCGCCTGCGCGAATGGCCGCGGGTACGTAGCTCACGTCCGTCGACTTCTTGGCGCCGTTGCGGCAGCCGGTGAAGCACTCCCCGGAGCCTTTGCAGCCCTTCACGTTGCGCCAGGTAGGCTCGCTGGAGAGGCCCAAGCGATCACAGCCTTGCTTGAAGCGCAGGTTGCGCGGGCCTTGCACCTCCATCGGCGTCGGCTCGACGAAAAGGAAC
>CAITIQ010000477.1 GCA_903892415.1 uncultured delta proteobacterium
ACGATCGGTTTGACTTCTCCAAGCGTTACTCGACTGGGCCGCCTGGGTCATCGTTGTCGAGTAAACATGAAGGCCCTCGCGCATGGCTGTGAGCGCCGATGCTCGCAAGCTCTCGTCTCCTTCACTTGCGTCGAGATCGCGAAGTCCTCGTTCGCCGAGGCCAGCAGCCAACGTTGCGCAAGCCCACGGCGCATTGGTGGATGTGCACGTATCCCTAGACCAATGCGCATATAGCGAAGTAGGCACCGCTCGTGAGCTCGTGAGCCGTAGCTCCTTAGGCAGCCGGCGAATCGTCAAACCTGCAGGCAATTGGTGGAGCGAGCCACTTGTCGAAAGCAAGCTTTCGCCCGCTCTATCGTCTCGCGAGTTGAAGACACAGTCACATTCGAGTGCGGCAGATAGTCGAACCCGCTCGCCATCTTCTACCAACACAGTAGGGAAGGCCGTACACGCGGCGGGTTTGGCCGAGGCCCCTCCCCGTTGATGAAGTCCGCACTTACCGTCTCCGGTAAGCTGGAGGCAGCGGCCGTCGACTAAGGTCATGGCCAGCCGATCCGCTCCGCCATAGAGTGGTAGCGTGACGCGCGCTTCGCGACCGTCCCCCGGCAAGGTCTGAAGTCCTGCCCTCCGAGCTCGAACCAGGTCACTAGCAGTGACTCCAATGGTCGAGTACTGGCTGCAGCAAGCGCCAGTACCAGAGCAGTGGAACCGGTGCTTTTCCAGTCTTTCCAGCGGAAGGTCGGGAAAATCCAACGACTCCTTTGTAAGGATGCGGTGTTCTGTAACCGCCGGCGAGATTGGCTCAATGCCGTCCGTGAGCGCTCCATACCCATCCAACGTTTCCATCAGTGAGCCAATGACGCTCATCCTAGTGAAGAGGCCGTCGCGCGATGCGGCGAGGGCTAATCCGTCGAGGTCACGCGTGCCATCGGCATAAGCGACGAGCGCGAAAAGGTCCGCGGGGAGCTTCAGCAGTTCTCCTGTTTGCGCGTTGTGGAGCACGACGACCTCCTCGCCGTCAATGACGTGTCTCCGTGGTAGCACGTGCGCCGCGAGCCTGGGTCGCTCATATCTCATACTGCTTCACCGGGTGCGAGTATCCGATTTGCTACTTCGCTGAGGGCGTTACGGAGTTCAGCATTTTCCTCCTGCAATGAGGCTCGCTGTGCGAGGCGTTGCACGCTCACGCACTCGAAGTAGGAGGCGACCACGCATGCAAAAGCGCGATCCGGACGCTGGTCACTGTTCAATAGCGGTGTGAGGAGTTCCAACGCCGTCGCCTCGTCATTCGACAGGGCTGCCACCGACAGACGTCGACGCGGGTTCGTCTCGCCCCCAGGCGTGCTCAACCGTTGCTCAATCGCACCAGCCAGCCCTGCGGAGTCGCTGCCCGAAACGATAGCGTAGTAGAGGTCGAGTCGTCGATCCTCCACGAACTGAACTGTGCATGCTGCGCTTGCGGATCTCGCCACGAGCTGCCCAGGCCTCTGCCTCGATTCCCGTACGACGTTGACGAGGATAAGTCCCAACTCCAGCATTGCATCGTCAATCTCGTCACGCGAGATGCCCGCACGCAAGGCGAGCCGCTTGGGGCCAGTAGTCACGCTGTTCCGCTCACAGCGCCCAATCGCTGCAGTTCGCCCCGCATGACCTCGTGAGCTCCGAGTTCTTCAAGAGCGTGCGCCAAGAGCGCCATCCCAGGCTCTCGCTTGTGCCACGTCGACGCGCCGCTAGGATGCGGCAGGGCGATCACGTCTGTCTCCTGGCCGTGGTAGCTAGCCTGTAGCACTTTGCCGACGACCTCTGTCAGTTGGCCCGTATGGCCAAGTACCTCCGCAATTGCCATCGTGCCAACAGGGATGACGAGTCGCGGTTTGAGTGCGGCCACCTCTCCAGCCAGGAAGGGCCGACAGTTGGCTATCTCAGGCGGGCTTGGCCTGCGGTCCCCTCCGCCCTTGGCCTTGCCCGGAAAGCAGCGATTGACGGCAGCGAAGTAGACCGAGCGCCGGATGGCTTCCTCTTCCGCGCCCGTCGCCTGCATGAACCAGCGAAAGAGCGTCTTACCCGCCGTCCAAGCAAAGGGTTTGCTGAACTTGCCTTCATGCGGGCCAGGTGCCTGCCCGACGAGAAGCACTCGGCTCATGACAGCAGCCCCGTGCACCACAGGTCCTATCATCTCTGGGCATCGCTGGCAGGCGTCCAGCTCGTTGTGCAGGAGGGTGAGTGCTCGCTTCGACATGGGCGGGACCAAGGACCTTAACAAAACTCACAGCGATTGCGATGCGGTACATTTGCGGAATGTGTCGCAACATCCGGGTTCTCTTGAACTTTGAGCCGCCAACCACGGAAGACGAGATCGCAGCTGCGGCGCTCCAATACGTACGCAAGGTGAGCGGTACGCGAAAGCCGCCGCGGGCGAACTTGGCGGCCTTTGAGCAAGCAGTGCAAGACATCACCGAGGCCACTCGTAAGCTTCTGGCGAGCTTTGAGGTCAACGGGCCTCCTCGTACGCGGGAGGCGGAGTTGCAGAAGGCTCGGGTGCGCAATGCTAAACGATTCGGCGCTAAGGTCGCGGCCGGATGAATAGTGCATGCGGCTTGCTTGCAGCTTTGTTGATTGCGCTCCCGTCACTTGCCAGTGCCCAATCGGCTTGGCAGCTGGCGGGCCAGCTGGGGACGGGTCGCACGCTACACACGAGTTCCCTGCTGTCTACGAGCGGCGAGGTGCTCGTCGTGGGTGGTTATAATGACAGCGGCTATCTCGACTCCGTCGAGATCTACGATCCCAAAGTGAAGGCAACACGCCAGGCGGCCCCAATGTCAACGGCCCGTCACAGTCATACGGCGCATGCGCTACCGGATGGGGACATACTCGTCGTC
>CAITIQ010000478.1 GCA_903892415.1 uncultured delta proteobacterium
GCAGTAAAGATCTCGTTGTCCGTCACCGTAACGTTCGCCCCTGCAGCGAAGACGCCGAAGCTACCGCCACCACCACCACCACCGAGCCCAAGGTTGCCCCCAAGACCGCCACATCCACCAGCCCCGCCGCCGCCGCCGGTGTCGGCATTGCACGGGATGGGGATCGGGGAACCGAAACCACCACCACCACCGCCGCCACCGCCACCACCGCCGCCACCGCGACCGTTCGTACCTTGCACACCGTTTCCGCCGTTTGCGGGTGCGTAGCCGCTGGAGTTCGCCGTCCCAAGCGCGAGACCGGCGGCACCCCCTGCACCTGGGGTTCCGTCGGCACCAGCAGTCCCTGTTCCACCCGGATTGCCGTCGGTGCTCGTGCTACACGACTCATTGATTCCGCTGCCGCCGCCCATCGCGCCACCACTTCCGCTCAGACCAGCCTGTCCGTTGCCGCTGTTGTAGCCTCCGTTTCCGCCCTTGCCGCCGGGCTCGGCGCAGACCGGAGCGGCAGCGCCGGTGCCGCAGTTAGTGCCCTGACAGCCGGCACCACCCTGCCCTCCGTTGGGCGCGGTCGCCGGGGAAGGTGGCGCACCATCCATCCCATCCGCCCCATCAGCTCCAGCCGCAACAGTGATCGAGTTGTAGCGCACGTAGACCTGTCCGAGGCCGCCCGCGACGAACACGCCATAGGCGCTTTGCCCAGCGCCAGCAGGCGTGGAGACGTTGATGCTCAAGCCTTCGATGTGCGCTTCGTTGCTGACGGTTGGAATCGCGATCGCGGTGCCGGAGGCCTGAATCGTCGTGACCACGCCCGGCTTGCGTCGGAACTTGAAGTCAGCGTCCTGATGATCGAAGCCACCGTACAAGCTGAGGTTGTCGGGCAACGTGATTGTCCCAACGTAAATCTCGCCCGAGAGGCAGACCGCCGGCACCGAATTGGCCGTCGCAACCTCAATCGCTTTCGCGATCGACTGCACCGGCGAATTGCGCGTTCCAGCGCCGTTCATGTCGTCGCCCTGCGACACAGAAACGTAGACGCACGCTTCCGCGACGCCGTCGGTGCCGTCACAGTTCTCGTCGGTGAAGTCCTCGTCGATCGCGTCTTCAGCCGAGACCACCGTGCACGCGTACTCGCAGCCGCACTCACCGGTGAGCGGATTCTGATCGATATCTTGCGTGTTCGGTAAACAGCCAGAGGCGCACGGATCGGCTCCACCCATCCCGCCCTCACCCGCGGTCCCACCGCTGCCACCAAGCCCACCAACGCCGCCCGATCCGGCCTCACCGCCGCCGCCCCCCGAGCTCGATGCGCCTGCCGTTCCGCTGCTCGAACTCGTGCCTCCGGTCGCGTCGCTTCCACCACCAGTCGGGTTGGGCGGGTCTCCTTCGGCACACGCAACGAAGGGCAACACCGCAAGAACGAGACCCAAAGAAGTTCGAAGATAGCTGGGCATGAGGGGATCATTTCAGCACCCCGTGCGATCTTCAACCCCGCGCGCAGAAAAAACCGCGCATCGCCCGAGCGTAGCCGCCCGACTGGCAGCACCTGAGAGGTCAGCGTACCCAACGGCCAACGCGAAAATTTGGCCCATTCGTGCTGGTTATGACACCCAGCAGGCATGAGCCGCTCAGCGAATACCGCAGCGAGGAGCCCGCTTCGTGGGCCTTTGCCTCGTAACGTCCGGCGGGCTGAGTTCGCTCAGCGGGTGGGCCAACGTACGCGACCCCCGGCGCAATCCTTCCTCACAAACTCGCCCACCCCGCCCCCTGCGGTGGTGTTGCCTCGAGAACTCGCGGCCGCCGCCTTCTCGGATGAGGTTGGCGAGACGACATGGCCCCCGTCCCCGAGGGTTCCACGGCTTTTGCTCGTCGCCTTCGCCATGCTGGGCCTCCTGGTCATCGCAGGGATTCGGC
>CAITIQ010000479.1 GCA_903892415.1 uncultured delta proteobacterium
ACGGACCGAGACTGCCGCTACGGTAGCGACGACTACCTGGCAGCACTCAAGCGACTAAACGCGCGCCCCAGCATGAGCCGCAAGGGGGACTGCTGGGACAACGCCGTCTCCGAGTCCTTCTTCGCCACATTGGAGAAGGAGTTACTCGCGGTCGAACCACTCCGACCCCGCAGCGTCATGCGCGGGATAGTGGCCGACTACATCGACAACTACTACAACCTCGTCAGGCTCCACTCGCACCTCAACTACGTCGCCCCCATCGAGTTCGAGACCAACGCACCCGCCTAAATCAAGCAGTCAAATCTGTCTACCAAATCGGGGCAACTCCACGTTCATTCTTGGCTCCGCGCGTTGAGGATTGGCGAAGGTCGCGATCCGGTCTCTACTTGCACGGTGCAAGAGGCCTCCTACTGCGTCGACCCGACTCCGCGACTGCAGTCTTGCGCGGTACCTGGGGCTCGGTGGGCGCCGCGATGACGCTCGGCTTCGTCGGGACGTGGGCCGGTAATCCCGCTGGTACCGGGGATCGCCGTGCTCTGGTGGGTGTGCGGCGCCATCTTGGTGAAGCTCGTTCGGTAGGGCCGCGCGCGCGATTCACCGACGAAGAACAGCGATGCATGATTCGATGCTGAAGAGCTCCAGTTTACGAGGCACGCTCTCAGGAGCGCTCCTCTGGGTTGCCTGCGCCAGTGCCACTCCTGCGGAGCGCCCTCAGCCCTACTCGACTCCAGAGGGGCCGAAGACGAGGGATGCGGAGCCGCCGGGGCCCGAGCTCCAGAGCGTCGCGGTCGGCAGGAGCCACTCATGCGCGCTCTCGCGCGGGCAGGTCTTCTGTTGGGGCCTCGGCACAGACGGCCAGCTTGGCCCTCCACAAACGAGTAGCTACACCCCGCGCAAGGTGGAGGGGCTGCCGGCCGCGGCGATCTCCGTCGCTGCCTCCCACAATGAAAGCTGCGCCCTCCTCGAGAATGGCTCGGTCCATTGCTGGGGACCGCGCCCGTACTCGGATGACACCGCGCCGACCGAGTACTCCCTGCTTGCGGGTAGCAAGCGGATGACGCTCGGCCATTGGCCATGCGTGGTCAATCGGAACGGTCACGTCGTCTGCGCGCCCCATGGCCCGAACGAGGATGCGTGGACCTTGGAGCAGAGCGGCATGGTGCGCGAGCTGTTCGGCGGCGGAAACACCTTGTGCTGGATCTCCAGTTCTCAGCGGCTGACTTGTGGCTCTTTGGCGCTGGGTGACTTCTTCAAGGAGGAGGTCGAGGGCACCTTCATCAGCGCTTCGCCGAGCGGTCTACAAGGCAACAGCGCAGGCGTTGGCTGGAGCCACCAGTGCGCCGTAGCCTCGGATCGCACTCTGAGATGTTGGGGCTCTAACCATGAAGGCCAGCTCGGGATCGAGGGCGAGCATCGCGAAACGCCTAAACAGGTTGAAGTCGGCGGTGTGCTCTCCGTGACGAGCGGTCGCAGCACGACGTGCGCGCTGCTATCCGATCGAACCGTTCGCTGTTGGGGCGCAAACGACCGAGGACAAGCGCTGGTGCGAGCCAGCGCTGAGCCCGAGCGGCCGGCCGAGCCACCGGGAGTAGGTCGGGTCACGGAGGTGCGAACGCAAGGTCGCCACACCTGCGCGCGGAGATCTGCGAGCGAGGTTGTCTGTTGGGGCGCCAATGAACATGGCCAGCTTGGTGGCCCACCCAGCGCGAGCGCCTGCACGCAAGCGTGCGCGCCCACGGTCGTGAAGCTTCCATAGCGCCCGGTCCCGAGCGCTCGGCAACCGCACCGAGCCCGTGCCCTGGAGACGTGCGCGCGTTCGCGTCAATCGAGGAGGCGTCTCTTCCGCGCCCGGTTTGCACCGCGGCTCTGGCCTGCCATGCGGGTACCCGCGTACCTTGTGCCGCACATGAAGTGCTCCGGAGCGACGGTAACAACCGCGACGCAACCCCGCGCTGGGCGATATGCCGCCTCACTCGGCGCGCTGTTTGGGGCGCTGCTCGGAGCCTGCGAGGCGCCCCAGTCGACAACGCCTGTCGCGCTGGTGACGCTTCCGGAGACCTCAGGTTCGTCGCCGGGCCCGCTGACCAAGGAGGACCCGCTGATGGGTTGCGCCGAGGCACTCGCCGCGCTCGAGGCGCCCAAGCCTCGCGACAGGCCCGAGCTGCCCGATGACCTCGCAAAAAAGCGTCATGAGCTGCGCAAGATTCGCGTGGGCTCGGCTCTCCAAGCAGACGTCCAGGCTTACGACGACGCCATCTCGGCCATGCCCATCCTCAGCGGGTCAGACTCGTTCGCGCAGCGGACAGTCGATCTGATCAGCGGTTGCCAGGACCCAGAATGCGAGCAGCTCCTGTTCCTCGTCGGCGGCCACACGATGCACCAGGACCTCAGCAAGACCCTGCCGCTGCTCGCCGACGAGCTGGACAAGCTCACCTTCAACAACGCTGAGCTTGCCTCGCGCGTGCGCGCGTACTCGATCGCGACTCGCGATCATGTCCGTCGAATGGAAGCTCTTGGAACGAACATGCAGAAAGCCCGGAGCGCCGAGACGAGGCTCGGGCAGACCTGCCGCGCCGCTGGTGAGTGAGCTCACCGTAGGCCTGCGGCCAATGATGGACGAGTGACGTCGTAAGGCCCACTCAAGCCGCGCGTTCTCGAGCGAGACGCACCGAAGATCTACCCGCAGGTTTTGCTCAGCGAAGTCTCAGCCGACGGGCCTCTCATCCTACCAACTTCTCAACACCGACAGGGTGGCGCGGCCGCCCTGTCGCGACGAAGCAATCGACGTTGTCGATGGTCGTCTCGGCGATGGCAGTGAGAGCCTCCACGGTGAAGAACGCCTGATGCCCTGTGATGAGTACGTTCGGGAAGGTCAGTAGCCGCGCGAAGACGTCATCGTGGAGCACCTCATCCGATAGATCACGAAAGAAGAGGTCGGCTTCCTCTTCGTAAACATCGATGCCCAGGCTGCCCAGCTGACCATCCTTGAGTGCTGCGATCACCGCTGACGTATCGATGACGCCGCCTCGACTCGTGTTGAGCAGCATGGCGCCGGGCTTGATGGACGACAACGCATCGTGCCCGATGAGGTGCCTCGTCGCCGGCGTCAGCGGGCAGTGGAGGCTGATGACGTCGCTCTCGCGGAGCAGCTCGTCGAGCGGAACGTAGCGAAGACCTGCGGCGATACATTCAGCGCTCTGCTGCGGATCGCTGCCGAGCAGGCGGCTCCCAAAGCCAGCCATGATTCGCGCGAAGCACGCGCCGATCTTGCCAGTGCCGATGAGCCCTACCGTCTTGCCGAAAAGGTCCATGCCAAGCAGACCATCGAGCGAGAAGTTCCCCTCGCGTACGCGCGCGTGCGCTCGGTGGGTCCTTCGGTTGAGCGTCATCATCAAAGCGACGGTGTGTTCTGCGACTGCGTGTGGCGAGTACTCGGGGACTCTGCCGATCGCCATTCCGATGCGAGCCGCCGCTTCGAGGTCTACGTGATTGAAGCCCGCGGAACGCAACACCACGAGTCGGACGCCCTGATCCCAGAGCAAGCCAAGTACGTTCGCGCCGAGGTCGTCGTTGACGAACGCGCACACGGCCTGAGCACCGGAGGCGGCGACCGCAGTGGTGGCGTCGAGGCGCGCCTCGAGGAAGCGCAGCTTGTGAGCCTGCGCATTGTTTGCCGCCGCAAGGAAACGGCGATCGTAGGTCCGGGTCGAAATGACTCGTGCCAAGTCGGATGTTTAATCGGGCCTTCGGCCATTTTTCTCAGAGAGAAGGCCGAGTCATTCTGTTTGCTGCATCAACCTTCGGTTGAAAGACTGCGATGTCCATTAACGGCACTTCTTTCTAGTGAAACCTACCGCGAGCGACCTTGCCATTCCACTCGTCGTGGCCAAACACATTGGGGCAATCGGTCGCGCGGTGGCGCTCGAACGCCAGCGGCCGCGGCGCCGCCTTCCCGGAGTCGACTTCGGCCTGCAGGTCGGTGTCGACGTAACTTAACGGGCAGGATGGGGCTGTTCACGACCCCGAGCGTGTGGCTCGGAGCCGCTCGAGCCACGCGCTGCAGCGCGTGAGCGACGCCATTCGCTCGAGGTCCTCGATCGTGGGCATGCCGTGACGCCTCTGCTGGTGGATTGACGCTTCGAGGCTCTTCGCGGCTGCAGGCACGATATCGGCGGCGCTCGCGCCCTCGCGCAGCGTGAGGTTGCTCGTGCGCAGCCGCTCGAGGGTGGGAGCGTCGAGCGGATCGTCGAGCAACGCTTGCTCAGGCTTGCCCTCGAGGATCTCGAGCAAGCCGAGGCGAGCGAGCGAGACGAGGAGGGGGACGTCGTGAGCGACCACGCGCCTCACGTCGATCGCGGCGAGACGCTGCGCCAACGCTCGAGCTTGTTCGTAGCGTTTCGCATGGGGCGCAAAGACAGCGGCCTCGAGCGCGGTGTGGAGAGCGCCGGCCTCGAGGGGCGCGCTCTCGAGCAGAAGCTCGAGCCCCTCGACCGACGTAGAGCAAGCGAGCCCCAGCACGGCGCGCGATGGGTCGGCGCCACGCTGCAGTAGCAGGGCGGCGATGCGACGTGCTCCGCGCGAGCAGGCCTCAGCGAGGAAGGTGAAGTGCTTCGAAAGTTCGCCCGGCATGCGCCCATCCAGCGCCTCGCCTTCGAACAAGCGCCCGAAGGCGTCGACGTCGTCGGAGGCGATGGCGGCTCGAAGGCCGGTAAGGAGCTGTGCACGCGCCGTCGTCAGCGCGTCGCTTGCGTCCTTCTTGCCCTGGCCGCGTAGCCCTGCCGAGAGCTTCTCGAGCATGGGCACGAGGCGTCGCGCGTCATCGGGCGTCGTGTGCTCGTTGCGGAACAGTCGGGCGACGAGGCTCGCTGCGAGCTCTCGCGTCTCCACCGCCTCGGCGCCGGCGTGCGCCTCGAACCATTGGAGCGCCGGCGCTGGGAAGTTCGCCAGCGCGAGCGCGGCCGCCGACCGGAGCTTCTTGTCGGGGTTGTCGAGCCTAGCCACGAAGAAGCTCGCAGGAACGCCGGCGAGCCGCTCGGCGCCGAGCTCCGCGAGCCATTTGAGCACCGCGAGCAGGCCGAAGCTGATCGGGCTGTCGGCTGCGCCATCGAGGCCGGGCTCGAGCGTGAGCCGACCTTGCTCGATCGCGTCGACGACGCGGCGAGGCAGCTCTTCGATTGTGCGATCGGCGCCGCGCAGGGTGTCTACCGACGTGTTCGCAGCAGGAACCGCCGCGAGGGCCTCGAGGAGATCGTTGTGTTGGTCCATGGATCCTTCGGCGCTAGCGAACGCCCCTCGAAGTGAATACCTGCGACCTACGGCCCGCGCCAGACGCCGCACCAATCGGACTGTTCGAGGGCGCTGCTTCAACAGGTTTTCATCCAATTGTGGGGTCCCATGGGTAACCTGCCGCCGATGACACCGCTGGTATGGATGCATCGCGACGAGGTCGCGCAGATTGCCCACGTCGACGGCGTCTTGCTGTCGCGCCTGTGCGCCTCACCGAGCACGGCGGCCTACCGCGCTTTCCGGACGGGGCTCGATGCTGCGATCGGCGTGGCGGGCGAGCGCGCGATCATCGTCCACACCGCCCGCCCTGGATCGCCAGGGATGGATCGGTCGCGCTTGCTCAGCGAGAGTAAGCAGATCCTCCGCGACTACGACGGGAGGATCGGGGGAGCCTGCATGATCGTCGTGTCGTCTTCGGAGTTCTTGAGCGCGTTGGTGCGGTCCATGGGCGCGGCGGCGCTGCTCGCGCTACGTCTGCGCACGCGCGCCATCTTCATCCTCGGCGACGCCAACGAGGCGGCTGAGCGGCTCGCGCCGATCCGTGGGGTACCCGTCGCGACCTTGCGCGGGGCCATCGACTCCTTCGAACTCGAGGCTCAGCGAGCTTCTGAGAGGCCTGGACCGTAACCGAGATGCGCGAACGATCCGCCGCTCTCCCGCGCTGCCTTGTGGTTTGACGAGTCAGGGGCGCTCACCTACAGACAGCCAATGGGTCGCATTCGTCGCTTGGTTTATGGGTGTGCCCTGCTACCGCTGCTCGCAGCTTGTGAGCCTTCAACACGAAAGCCACAGGCCGCCGGCACGCCCCAAGCCGCGTCCGCCGCGCCGAGCGCGGCTTCCGCTGTCGCGGGCGGTCCGACGTCGACCGCGGAAGCCGTGGACAGCGCAAAGAGCGTGACTGCCCTGGTAACACCGCCTCTTCCGGCGCGAGCGAAGCTCGGGCTGGCTGGCTCCAAGCGACGTCGATGTGAGCTTTTCCCAGGCGCGCGCTCGTACCTGCTCCAAGTCGAAGATGCTTGGTGGGAGCCGGGGCCCAAGGGCTTTACCAAGCGCGAGCAGATCGCCGCGATGAAGGGAAAGGAGGACCTTGATTCGGTCTTTGTCGGCCGCGCACCGATCCTCATGGGTGGCGCGCCCACGGCACGACACTGGGCGCTCGACCGGGGTTGGATCAAGGTGCAAGGCCAGCTCACTTCGGTTGCGCCGGCGGGTGCGAGCGGTGAGCTGTGGTTGACCAGTGACTCGGACGGTCGTTCTCGCGGGTTCTTCGTCGACGGCAAGAAGCCAGCGCTTGCGTTGACGCATCCTCGCATCGTCGGTCCCGAGGTCCCGGGGCTATCCGAACTTGGGGCCAAGGCTTGTGCGCAGCCGACGCTTCTCGCAGCCGCTGGCAGCGAGAGCGAGGCGCTCGCGTTGGTAATCGAGTGTCACAAGGACGCTCCGCGGCGCATCGCCCATTGGACGGTGCCCAAGCTCGAGCTGCGCGAGGAGCAGCTTCCGGCGGGGCTCGAGCCGCATGATCTGCTGACGGCGGAAGACGGCACGCTCGTCGTCACGGGCAAGCTGAACGGAAACGCGTTTGCCGCGCGAAGGGAAGCCTCGGGGCGGTGGACCTCGCTGACCTCGAGCCTCGCCGCCGGTTCGGATACCACCGAGGCTGCGCTCGATAGCCGCGGCCGCGTGTGGATGAGCGGTCTTGGCCGAGGTTCAGACGGCAAAGACGATCATTACTTGCTCCGCGAAGAAGCGGGCGCCCTCGTCCGCGTCGCAGTCGACGAAGAGGTCGGGGGGGAACGCCCGAGCTTCTTCGCGATCGGCTCGCATCCAGACACGGGACTGCTCCTGCGCGTCGTCACGCCGAGTAGTTGCTGGCTGTTCTCCGAGCGAACGGACCTCAAGCTGCCTTGAACGGCTCGCGGGCCGCATTTCGGAGCGAGCTAGTTCAACGGGAGCCGGCCGGGAGGCAGCTCAGGATGTTGCTTCGCGTAGCGCGCAGCTGCGCCATGAGCGGCTGAAAGTCGAACGGCGTCTCGCCTTCCTTGAGGTCGGATGAGTCCTCCGGGAGGGCCAGCTCCGCGAGAGCGTTGTCGAGGTATTGCAGAGCCCGCTCACGCGACAAGAACCTGTAGTCGCTCTTGCCCTTGATCGTTGGATAGGCCTTCACGAGGTCTTGCTTCGAGCGACCTTGAAACACCACCACACGGATGTCGAAGGTGTCGGTGGGCGCGAGTGGTGCTCGAGGTCGAAGAGATGCTCGCGCAACACGGCTTCAAGCAAGTGCAATTCGTGCGTGGCTCGGCTCTGCGAGCGCTGGAGCAGGCCCTGACCGGCGACGTTCAGGGTCCGGCGACCGAGTGCATCAAAGAGCTGTTGGCCGCGCTCGATCAACACATCCCAGAACCGAACCGCGATCTATTGGCGCCGTTCTTCATGCCCGTCGAGGATGATTCCACCGAAGGTGGATGCAGTGAACAGAATGACTCGTGACCTCTGCCGGACAAATGGCCGGAGGCCCCTTTGGCCCATCGACTTGGCACGAGTCATTCACGATCGAGGGGCGCGGGACGGTGGTGACCGGTCGCGTGGTGCGCGGCTCGCTGCCCAAAGGCGGCAGCGTTGAGGTCGTGGGGCTCTCGCAAGAGACGCCGCACCTCGTCGTCGTCACCGGCGTGCAGTCCTTTCATCGCGATCGTCCCGAGGCCAAGGCTGGCGAAAACGTCGGTCTCCTGCTGCGCGGAGTTGGTCGCGATGGAATGACTTGTGCCAAGGTCGAAAGAGCAAGGGGCCTTCGGCCCCTTTCTGGCGAAGAGGGCACGAGTCATTCTGTTTGCTGGATCCGCCTTCGGCGGAATCGCGCTCGAGGTCAGGCTCTCGTGGCACCGGGCAGCGTGGACCCTCACCTTCAGGGTGAGGCCGAGCTGTTCGTCCTGACCGCCAAAGAAGGCGGAAGGCACACGCCCTTCGGGGTCGGCTACAAGCCCCAGTTCTTCTTTGGCGCCACCGACGTCACAGGCGAAATCGAGACCATCGTCGGCGCAGCGAGCGTCGAGCCCGGCGGTCATGCACGGGTGAGCTTCAAGCTCGTTCGGCGTGTACCGCTCGAGGCCGGCATGCGCTTCGCCATCCGTGAGGGCGGCAAGACCGTCGGCGCTGGCGTCGTCACCAAGATTCTCGTGTAACCGTGGGCGAGAGATTACGCGTAGCCCTCGTGTGTGAGGACTGCGGCGCACGCAACTATCAGACAAG
>CAITIQ010000480.1 GCA_903892415.1 uncultured delta proteobacterium
CGTCAGCCAGCGCCACGGTGCGCGTCCGGTTCCTCTTCGTTCACGGCAAGCAGCAGACGCTCTCCGTGGAAGAGTTGCCGGACCACCCGACGCTCGCCGAATGCCTGCGTAAACACCTCACGCCACTCGAGATCCCCGACGATGGGCCCGCTGTGACCTCGATGGTTGCCGTCGCCTTTCCCTGATTGTTGAACTCAAACCGCGGGCCCACGGCCGCCGTCTCGCTCAGGGCTTCGCTGGCGCCGCAGCGCTCCCCGAAGGCGCGACGGCGCAGCTCTTGAGCTGGTTGTGCTTGCAGATGACGTTCAGCAACGGCGTGGCCTCCTTCGGCGAGTACTTGAATTTGTCGTTCACGACCCACGTTGGTGAGGCGCCTATCCCCGCGTCTATGAGGCGAGCGTTCGAGGCGGTGAGCAGCGCCTTCCCCTCGGCGCCCTCGGCGCAGGTGCGGATCACCTTCGCGTCGAAGCCCGTCGTGCCGCCTGTGCACGCCTCCCAGGCGTCGGAGGCCTGGTCTTGTGCGCGGCACACGAAGTAGTCGAGGAACTTCAGCTTCGTCGCGTACTTCTTCGCCACGCACAGATGGCGCAGGTTCTCCTCGATCTCCCGCACTCCGTTCATCGCGATGAACTTCCCGTCCTTGGTCTCTCCGATCGTCTCGACCCGCACCGACAGCGTCTCGCCCTGCTTGCGCAGCTGATCGAGCGTCTCCTTCAGCGCGACGATCCCCTTCGCGTAGAACGGGCACTTCGACATGAAGGCGAGCTCCAACGTCCGCGGGCGCTCCGCCCGACATTGGAGCGTGCTTTTGCACTCGTCGAGGCCGCATCCGCCAGCGTCTGCGCAGACGGGGTTCCAAGCTCCCTTCGCCATGAAGCGCACCCCCGAAGGCGCGGTCTTCAGCGCCGAACCCATCGCGGCTGGCGCCTCCGGATCTCGATCGAGCGACGCATCGAAGATTGCCAGCGGAAGCTTGGCTGGCTGCACACGCAGGAACGCCGCTCGCCCCTCCGGCGTTGCAATGTCGAGCGGCGGGCCGAAGACCGGCGATTCGAGCTGCGCCCGCAGGGACTTCTCGAGAGCCTCGAGGCTGCACTCGCTGCAGCGACTGTCGGTCAAGAGCTGCACCGCCACCTCGGGCGCCGGCGCGACGCCCTCGCAAGCTGCAGGCTTCGGCGCGCCGAGGCCCTCGCAGAAGGCGGCTCGCAGAGCGCGCACCCGCCGCGCACCTTTGTAGACCACGCCGTCGATCATCAGCGTCGGTGAGCCCCTCACGCCCGCCGCTTTGGCCGCAGCGTAGCTGTCGCTAAGCAGCGCCCGGCCTTCCCCCGACTCGATGCATTGCTCGACCCGATCAACCGGGAGCCCGAGCTTGGCACCGCATTCACGCCAGTTCTTCGCCGCGTTCTTCCGGTCCTTCCCTTGGCATTCGAAGATCTCGAGCCAGCGCGCCGAGTGCTCGGCCACGCAGCGCATCGCGATGTCGCCCGCGACGCCCTCCTCCTTGAACATCGAGGTCAGTACGCTGTCGTTGTTCACCCCGATGAAGTCCGCGCGGCAGCGCACTCGCTCCCCGAGCTCCTTCAGGATCGGCGCCACCTGCTGGATCATGAGCACCGCGTACGGGCAGTGCGACATCATGAACAGCCGCAGCTCACGCGGAGGCGGAAGCTCGGCCCGCGCAACCACCGCGACCGGAGCTGTAGCTAACGGCTCCCCATGTGGCACGTCGAGCGCCGTGGGCTTGGGCAGCTCCGGGGCCGGCGCCGCAGAACACGCAACGAGAGCCGCCAAACCGATAGTACGCAGCCGCGCGACCATGAGTCACGTTACCACACGACGAGACGCCGCTCGATTGAGCGCCTACCACCCGACCGAGCGGCTACCCAAGCAGGACGCTGCTTGCTCTGACCGTCCTCCGCAACCTAGGCTCGGCGCCCCATGATCTCTCGCGGCTACTACGTATTCGAATCGCCTGACGCGGCGCAGGATCTTGACGTGCCCTTGTTCGTCTTCGAGGCGGACGATCGGCGAGAGGTAGAGGCGGCGCTGAAGGACGCCGTGGTTCGCTTCACGGTGGGAGAAGCAGACGGCAAGCTCCAATACATCATGGCGATCCCGAGCAAGCAGCTCGGTAACTGGGGTATCCCGATCGAGCCGGAGGACGTCCCACGGATCAAAGCCGGCGTTGAGCTACTGGGCGTTTGCGCTACGCAAATACGCTTCACCGGTGCACGCAAACGCAGCATCGACCTCAGCCACCATTGCTTCAATCTCATGCACGATTGGTCCGGGGTATTTCCCGAGGCCGTGAAGCTAATGGATGAGGACCAATTCGACGCGGCGCAAAGCCTGCTCGAGAAGCTTGTCGTAGAAGCGCCCGGGTTGCACGACGCCCATTGGCACTTAGCAAGGTGTTACAAACACCACGAGCGTTGGGACGACGCTATCGCTCAATACCTCAAAGCCATCGCCTCGGCAGAAGGGCCACGCGCCGAACTCCTTCCCATGGCCGCAGAGACGCTGGCACACCTGGGTATTCTCTTCTTCAAACTGGAGCGGCCGGCTGAGGCCTTGGTCTGTTTGCATACAGCATTGACGCTAGACCCCAATCACGCAGAGGCGCTGGTGACTTATGCAGCGCTCTTTACAGGCAACAAAGACGTCCTGATCGCTTGCATGGCGAGACTCGTGGCGACCGAGCAGCTGCCGGACGAGCGCGGGTTAATGGTGAGCGCTTTGTGTGCGAGGACCGGGCTTCGAGAGGCGCAGCTTGCAAGACAGATCCAGCGGCGAGCCCAGGCCGACGCCCCCTCCGAGCCGCTGCTCAAGCCGTCTTCCAAAAAGACGGACGACTTTGTGAAGGCCCTCAAGGAGGCGAAGGAGCCGCTCGTTCCTCAGCTCCTGGACGCAGCTAGCGCGGCGGAGCGTAGCGCCGAGACCGCCCGCGACGAAGCGCACGAGGACGACGAGCCGGGCAAGGAAGACGCCGACGCCGACGAGGAAGGCGACGAAGAGGAGGAGGTGGATGAGGAGGCTGCACGACAAAAGCAGGTCTCCGCGCAGGCCGCCGCTTCGACCCAAGCGATGGCCTTGGTTGGCCTATCGCTCACCGGCGTTTGCATCCTCGGCGCTGTGATCTGGCACTTGCTCCGGTCCTAAGCCACGAGCGGCCTCCCGCTTCGGGACGCCGGCACAAACAACGTTGCAGCTTTCTTGCCTTCTCGCGAAAGCGCGCTAGCTTCAAGCTAGCTGACCGTTGGAGCCCCCAGACAGTGGGGAGAGACGTCGGCAAGGCTCGGCGGCAAGGTCCACCGGGCCGATTCATTTTGTGCGCCGTCGAGCGCCGCGGCGTGAGCAGAGAGCGCTACGCCTACGTGCTATCGTCGCATGATGACGTCCTCGGGCCGGGTCCATCGCTATAGCTACGCTGATTACGTTGGCGTGGAGCAGACCAGCTCGACCAAACACGAGTTCGTTGACGGCCAGATCTACGCGATGGCCGGTGGCTCAGCGGAACATGCAGCTCTCGCCGTCAGGGTGCTGGCAGCGCTGGAGAACGCCCTTGGGGAGGGGCCGTGTCGCGTCTACAGCTCAGACCTCCGCCTCTTCATCGAGAGCTCCGGCTTGGCAACCTTCCCCGATGGTTGCGTGATCTGCGGGCCGGTGAAAAAGCACCCGCCGGGACCGGAGGCGACAGCGTTGAACCCGAGCGTCATCCTCGAGGTGACCAGCGACTCCTCCGAAGAGTACGACACAGGCGCGAAGCTCGCTCACTACCGAACCATCCCAACGCTGCGTGAATGCATCATCGTCTCGCATCGCGAGCGGCGCATCACCGTGCATTCGCGCGGGGAAGACGGCACGTGGCAAACGCGCGCGGCCGTCGCGGGCGACCGAGTGCAAGTGCCCATCGTTCGCGCCGAGCTCGTGGTGGATCAGGTATACCGCAACAGCGAGATCCGCTGACCGACCTCAGGAATCGCAGGCGCTGACGCGGCTCGATGGGCCTAGCCTGTTCGCGGGCCCGCCGTCGCCGCTCGATGCGGCGGCGGAGACCGTTGTGAGGATGGGCCCTCCAATTGGACGTTTTGTTGAATTCGAGCGCCCATCCCTGCCCAATCGGTCTCCGAACTCAACAAAACGTCCACTTCGGCCGCCGATCCCACCAACCTCCACGAAGGCCGCCGATCCCCCAAGGTCCACGAAGACCGCGGGCGCGCCGTCGCCGAAAGCGGCCCGGCCCTCCCCCGCCGCGCACGGCCCTCTTCCCTCACCCGCCCGCGCGATCGAGCGCCGCTCGCACTGCGCGCAGCAGTTGCTCCGGTTCGTAAGGCTTTTGCAACACGTCGATGCCTTGTTCGACGAGGACGCTCGCGGGGAGCAGCGTGGGTGCGTAGCCGCTCGAGAAGAGGAACGCCGGGGATTTGCCTGCGGTGCAGATAGCCTCATAGGCCTGACGGCCGTTCAACTTGGGCATCATCGCGTCGAGCAGTACGAGGTCGGGCCCTGGAGCGGCGAGCGCAACCGCCACCGCCTCCTCCCCGTCCACCGCAACCAGTACCTCGTAGCCGGCTTGCGTCAGGATGCGACGAATCACCTCGCGCACCTGCGGGTTGTCTTCGGCCACGAGCACACGCTCACGACCAACCGGGATGCTCGCGACCAGCTTCACCCCGCCGCTGGCTGCCGAGCGGTCATACACCGGAAGGAAGACCTCGAACGAGGACCCTACGCCCGGCTCGCTCGACGCCTGCATCATCCCACCGTGTTGCTGCACGATACCGTAGGCGATCGCAAGCCCAAGGCCCGTCCCCTCACTGCCCTTGGTGCTGAAGAACGGCTCGAAGATGCGCTCCAACACCTCCGGCGTCATGCCTTCACCGGTGTCACTAACCGTGATTGAGACATAGCGGCCGGGCTTCATCCACGGGTGCGCGAGAAGGAAGTCCTGCGCGAGCACGACCTGCTCCGACTTCAACGTCAACCGACCGCTACGCATCGCCTGGCGAGCGTTGAGCACAAGGTTGAGAAAGACTTGATCGAGCTGCGCCCCATCACCGAGCACCGTCGGTAGCGGCTCGCCTTCAAGCAGCTCGACCTCGACGTCCGCAGACACGGTGCGCGAAAGCAGCACGACAAGGGCTTGCAGACGGTCATTCAGATCCAGCGGCTCAAGCCGTTGCGCCTGACTGCGGCCCATCGCCAGCAGCTGACGGCTCAGCGCCGCCCCCCGCTCCGCCGCCTCGACGATGTGCTGCAGATCCGCGCGCTGATCTTCATCCAGCGGCCCCTGCTCGATGAAAGTCGCTGAGGCAAGAACGACTTGCAGGATGTTGTTGAAGTCGTGCGCCACACCGCCGGCGAGCATGCCGAGACTCTCGAGACGCTGGGCTTGCGCGAGGCGCCGATTCGACTCCGCGCGCTCCTTCTCCGCGGCGGCGCGCTCTTGCAACCAGCGCAGCCGGCCCACCGCAACCGAGACTTGCCCCGCAATGGCCATGAGTCCGTGCAGCTCCTCCTCACTGGGAGGCCGCACGCCCTCCTCTCCGAACGTCCCAATGCCGAGCACACCAATCGGAGCGTCGAGCAGCGAGAGCGGCACGTTGATGAGGGTGCGAGTACCGAAGGCCGCGATCACCTCCTTGTTGGTGCGCGGATCATTCGGCGCGTCCTCGACCACCACCACGCTACCCCCGCCCAGGATCTCGGCCAGCATTGGATCCCCAGCAATCGGGATCTTTCTCGATCGCTCCCACCCGACCGGCGGCTCTCCACCCGCGTAAGCGAGGATGCGTACGTGAGCCAAGTCCGGCTCGAACATCGCCAGCCAACAATGCTGATAACGCGTCACATCGGCGACCGCCGCGCGCACCACATCGAGCAGCGCCGCATAATCCACCGCGTGCTGCAGCTCCCGCGCAAAGCGGAGCAACCTCGGATAGTCCACCTCCGACATCGAACGCGCGAAGCTAGCACCACGCGTTATCGTTGCGCCCATGCTCCTCTCCGATCTCGGTCGATTCCCGCTTGAACGAAGCCGCACCCTCGAGCTGCTCGAACAGCTGCGCGCCGGCACCCTACCGACCATCGAGGGCAACTTCCTTTGCTTCTTCTACCTGCTGATGGAGGAGCGCATCGGCGACTGGCGCTATGCGGGCCACGCCAGCACGTTGGGAGAGGCCCTTGCCCGCATCGATGCGTTCCAGCGTGAAATGCACGCGCTGGCCTGGGCCGGGGAGCCCGAGGAGACGTACGAGCCGCTCGAGATGCTGACCGAACTGCTCACCGCCGACGTACTCGAGATGCCGGACGAGCCGAGCAGTGGCTATGCCTACGCCCATCTCAGCCGCTACGAGATCGGACCGCACCGGGTGATCCTCTTCGGCGAAGGAGGCGCACCTCACGACGACATGGGTGTGCATCGTCGAGGTGCCGACCTCGACCCACGCCTTGCTCCAACGCGCACCAGAGAACGAGCGGCCGGAGACCTGGCCTGCGCCCGGCGAAGAGTGGTGAGCCCACTCGAGGATGGAACCTCCCACTGGACGTTTTGTTGAAATTAGGCGCCCATCCCCGCCCGATCGGCGGCCGAACTCAACAAAACGTCCACTTCGCACGCCGATCGCCGAAACGCCGCGCCCTAGGCCGCGCCCCCAAAACCCGCCGATCCCCCGAAGGCCGCTCCACCGACCGCAGCCCTCGGTGCGCTTGGCGACGCTAATTAGCTATCCATCGCTAATAGCCTATTGCGCACAACCGATCGCAACCCCACTCCCAGCGTGCCCACAAAAGCCCACGCCCGCCCGCCTGTCACACAATGCAGTAGAGTCGCGGCGCAACGAACGCGCCTACGGTCCAATTGTCCTTCTTGGCGCGCGCTTAAGCGGTATACCACGTCGCATGAAGCTCTCAGTCATTGGTTCGGTCGGATTGCTCTGTTTGCAGGTGGCGTGCGGCTCGGGGGACAGCGCGACGAAGACCAGCGCTCAGCCTGCAACACAGTCCGCCTCGGCGAAGGCTAAAAGCTCGAGTGCCCCGTCGAGCTCGGCTGCCGCCTCCGCACCGGCCCCAGCTTCTGCGGCGGCGCCGGCTTCTGCGTCTGCTGCAACCTCGGCCGTTGCACCGGAAGGAGCTGGCGGGCTCGAATCTTCCGAGGCCGTGGCGCGCGCCTTCATCAAGGCCTTGAACGAGGGTTCGCTGGAGTCGGGCCTCGCGCTCTTTCCAAGCGACGCCGTGCTCGCCTCCGCGGTCACCTGCACTGGGCCCGGTCTAGCCGAAGAGATGATCAAGTTCCGTGCGAACTTCACCAAACTCCACGGCGACATGGCCAAAGCGCGCAAGGACGGCCACCCGATCGAGCTCACCTACGTTGGGCCAGGCACCGAAGCGCAGAACCACAATAAAGGCGACGTGGAAGACGGCTGCACGTGGCAACTCGACGTCGAGGTTCGCCCGGAGATCATCAACGCCGTGGACGCCAAGCAAAACGTCGCGGTGATGAACATCAATGGGCGTTACTACCTCGTGACGACGGATATGACGTAGGCCGACGGCTGTTCACGACGACGCTCGCCGCCGAGAGTACGGCGAGTGGCCTCTGAGGCCTTATGAAACCAAAACGACAGCCTGGCGTAAGCACACGAATGGACAGACGACGTGTGCTCCTTGGCTCGGTTGGGTTGGTAGGCGGAGTTGGGTGCGCCTCGAGCGGCACACCTAGCTCAGCCGCACACGAGGGGAAGACCAGCGCCAACCCAGCCCCGAGCGCAGCGACCGGCTACGGCGCAGGGCTCTTCCCAGCGACCTTCAGGGCACGCGCCGCCGCGTCGCCGGCCGCGCAGGGCTCGTGGACCGTGGAGCGAGTCGTGGCCGTTCGCGGGGAGACGCTGCCGACGCCAACCTCCCTCGATATCGTACTCGAGGTCGCTGCCGATCCGGCGGCGCTCTGGAGCCTCTCGGGCGTAGCGGGGCATGCACGCTACGTAGAGCGCGCTGAGAAGGCGCCGCTCGATGCGGCGTCGCCGAAGCTTGGGCGCCCGGAGGCCTCGCGCGGAGCGCTCATCCCCATCCGAAAGTCCGCTGCGTGGTGGAGCCTGCCGCAGGACGAGCGGCGCGCGATCTTCGAGGGTCGCTCGAAGCACATCGAGCTCAGCATGCCGTATCTGCCCCGCATTGCGAGGCGGCTCTACCAGGCGCGCGACCTCGGGCAACCGTTCGACTTTCTCACCTGGTTCGAGTTCGCGCCGGAGCATGAGGGCGCCTTCGACGAGCTCCTGACGACGTTGCGCGCACGCGAGGAGTGGACCTTCGTCGAGCGGGAGGTCGAGATCCGCGTTAGCCGAACGGCCTAACTCCTCGAATCGTGGCTCAGGGCGCGATCACGGCGTCGACGACGTCGATCCGCTCAGGACTCGTACAGTGCCGCCACCACGTCCTCGGCCCGTCGGGCGATGCGCGATCGCGCTGTGATGAAGCGCGGCTCGGCGCGCAGGCGCACGAAGAGCGGGCAGTGGTCCACCCAATGCAGATCGATGAGACCCGCCGCGTCCGCCCGTTCAATCTCGTCGAGCGCGGTCTCTACGTCTCCGGCGAAGGCGGCCGCTTCGGCGAAGAGCTGGGTGGTGAAGGTCACGCGGCGCAAGCTGGGTGAGCTCTTCGCGCCGCACGCGTCAGCGAGCCTCGAGCGAACCTCGGCGTAGCGACCGAGGTGGTAGATGTCGAGGAGCGCCCTGGAGATCCTCACGTCGAAGATGGCCAACTCGGGCGTGGCCGCGAACTCGAGCTCGAGCGCCTCGAGTTCAGCCGTATCCCCTCTCCACGCTGCGTGGCGAATGCGCCCGGCGAAGCGGCCGGGAGAACCCTTCGTGCGCCGACGAATCTCAGCGACGACGGCGTCGAAACGGTCCCAGTCTCCGAGGAGGGCCCACGCTCGAGCGACTTCCCATTGGAGCGTGATGACGCGCGCGTCGATCCTCATCGCCATTCGTACGCGAGGCAGCCCGTCGCGCAGGTTGCCTGTTTCGAGCAGGAGGCGCCCCGTCCACTCGTGGGTCTCCGCGCGCTGGGGCGCGAGCCGCAGCGCCGCACGGAACCGGCCCGCGGCCAAGACGGGCTCGCCGCTGTGAAGCGCGAGCTGTCCCCGAGCGAGGTGCGCCTCCGCGAGCTCCGGCGACAGCAGCAGGGCTCGGCGCGAAGCGGCGTCCGCGCGGTCGAGCGTGGCGTTCGGGGGCGACTCATAGAAGAGGCTCCGGGCCTGCGCCATCGCGAACCCGGCCAGCACGCGCGCGTCGTTCGGGGCGAGCACGAGCGCTCGTTCGTAGAGCTGTACCGCCTCGCGCAGGTCTTCCGCGTGGGGCAGTTGGTACTTGTTCTGCGCGCGCATCACCAGCTCGAGGATCTGCCCCTCGCGCTCCGAGAGCGTCGTTGCGTCCGCGCGGGAGTCGAGGTCGAGCGCGGCGGCGATCGCTCGCGCGACGGTCTCGGCGACGGCGTCGACCCGTGCCGGCCCCACAGCGAGCTCGAACCGAAATCGCGGCCGCCCGGCCGCGTCGAGCGCACCGATCGTGACCTCGCCTTCGCCCTCCCCTGCGCGCAGGCCCGAGACCGTCAGATCACCGACATCGGTGTCCTCGTTCGTCTCGTTCATCGTCGGATCGACGAAAGCCCTGGGCAAGACACGGAGCCGCGGCACGCGACCGAGGACCTCGGTGACCCGGTCGAACAGCGCCTCGGTCAGGTAGGTCGAGCGCAGCGGCTCGGCGAAGGGCAACACCACGACGGTGCGGAACGCGCCGGTAGGAAACGAGGGAACCTCGAGCTCGATCGGACGGACTTCCCCGCCGCTCACGAGCAATGCCGACAGCGACGTCCCCAGCGCCTCAGCCGACGCGTAGCGCAGGGCCGGATCCTTGGACATCACCTTCTTGACGATCTCGGCGAACGCCGGCGAAACAGCTGGCGCTCGCTCGCGCACATCGGGCGCATCGCTTAGCAGGCGAGCGGCGAGGAGCCCGGCCGTCGAGGTCGCATAGAACGGGAGCGAGCCGGTCACCATTTCGAACAGCGTCACGCCGAGCGCGTAGAGGTCCGAAAGCGGCGTCGCAGGCTCGCCCGCGGCCTGCTCGGGCGCCATGTAGGCCGGCGTCCCTGCGAAGGTGCGCGCTCCAGCTTCGTCGCGCGTCTCGTGGGCGATCCCGAAGTCGGTCACGACCACGCGACCATCTCGCGCGACCATGACGTTGTCGGGCTTGACGTCTCGGTGGACGACGCCGACGGCGTGCGCTGCGGCAAGCGCCTCGGCCATTCCGAGGCCGATACGCGCTGCAGAGGCGACGTCGAGGGGCCCTCGGCGTTCGAGCACGCTCCCGACCGACTCTCCGTCAACCAGCTCCATGGTCAGGAACCGCGTCCCGCCGGCCTCTCCGAGCTCGAAGGTGCGGGCGACGTTGCGATGGGTCACCCGGCGCGCGAGGCGGACCTCGTTTCGAAAGCGGTCGAGCCAAGCGGGCAGGCTGGCCACGTCTGGACGCAACAACTTCAGGGCGACGAGCTCGTCGAGCTCGCGGTCGCGCGCACGGTAAACCTCCCCCATTCCGCCCTCACCGAGCAGGTCGATGACGTCGTACCGGCCGGCGAGCGTGGTCCCGGAAAGCAGGCCCCCGCTCTTGCCCGACGGCGTGGCCGGAGCCGCGGGGTCGCGGGCGATGGTCGTCGCGAACACTGCGAGGGTCGGCTCCGCCGAGAGGTCCGAGTCGGTCGCCATGGACGTTGAGTATCGCATTGGATTCGGACCAGCAACGTCGCCGGTTCCCCGCCACGGGTCGTTGCTCGCAGCCGGCGTCCACGAGACCGAGCTCCTCCATCGCTTGTTTGACGCGCGAGCTGCGCATGCGCGCCGCGGGGATGCGCGTGGCGACTGCGGCGCGGGCAGTGTACTTTGCCGGCGTGCGAACCCTCTGGCTCAGCCTCTTCTTCACTGGTTGTGCGACGACTGCCACCGACGCGCCGAGCGCACCGGGCCCGCTCGTCACCAGAACCTCGGCCTCATCGGCGCCTGCTGTCGAGACCGCTGAGACCACCGTGCCCATCCAATCAGCGAGTCCACCTTCTTCCGCAAGCGTCGGCCCGAGCGCTTCCGCCCCTGCGTCTGCGACCTTGCCCACCGAGGCTCCACGGCAGGCCCTCGAGAGCGGGCGCGCACCCGCCGATGTCGCGGACCCTCCCAGCGACGCGCAGGTCCTTCCCTCCGGCGTGCGCATCAAGGTCCTGCGCAAGGGGACGGGCACCGTACGCCCATCCGCCGAAAGCGTGATACGGGTTCACTACGCCGGCTGGATGCGTGATGGGAAGCTCTTCGATACCTCCATCAAGCGCGACCGCCCGGCCACCTTCAAGATCTCCGGCATCATCCCAGGGTGGCGCCACGCCATGCGTGAGATGGTCGCTGGCGACCTCGCGCGCATTTGGATCCCAGCGGAGCTGGCGTTCGGGGACGTCCCAAAACGTCCAGGCGCTCCCGTTGGTCAGCTCACCTTCGATGTTGAGTTGATAGCGGTCGATTGATTCTCCACCACCAGTCCTGAGCCGAGCCGAGCAGCGCTGCGCTGGGCTGCGCTGGTGTAGGCTCCAAACCATGTCGGATGCATCGATGGAGCAGCTCGCGGAGCCACGGCCTTGCTCGGCATGCGGTGAGACAAGTGGCTATCTCGTGACCGAGGTCGTCAGCCCTAACTACGAGTTCTCCAACGCGATCGAGCCGGTCGCGCTCACAGCTGCGATGCTCGAGGGCAAGAAAGCGGGCTTCTTCTCCTCCGCGCAGGAGCGCGTGCCGGTGAAGCTCGCCGCGCGTGTTTGCGGAAGCTGCGCACGAGTCGAGTTCTTCGTACAGGACCTCGCGCTCCTCGAGCGCTTCGCGGCAGCCGGCGTCGGCAACGTGCGCAGGTTCTGAGCTCGACGCCATGCCTATCAACGACTTCGAGCGGCTGCCCTCGGCCTTCGGCGGGGGCACCAGCAAGGTCCTATCCAAGAGCGCGCTCACGGGCGACGTGTGGGGCGGTTCGGCGGGGGACTTCCTTGGGCGACTGATGACGCTGTTCGGCGATCTGGACGGCGACGGGGTCACGCTGTGGCATCGACCGAGCGGTCACGTGATCACCGCGTATAGCGCGCAGAGCGGTCCGGCGTACGGCGGCGGCGTGCGTTACGCGGGTGCGCGCCCCGAGGCGCCCATCGCCGTGGACTTCGCCGCGCAGGCCGAGCGGCAGCAGCGCGTCGCCGAGGCGGCTGAGCGTTATGAGCGCGAGCGGCCACCCGGGACCGCCGATCTCACGCCGCGCGAACGCTTCGAGGCCATGCTCCGCGGAAGCGGCGAACGCGAGCGTGCGCTCACCGACGTCGTGGCAGGAGAGGGCTTCCTCGCGGCCGTGGAGGAGCTCGATCGCGGCATCGCTGCGGTCGAACCAAAGGACCACGAGCGCATCGACGGTGAGGCCGACGAAGGGCCGCTGCGCGTGGGCTTCCGCGACGGGGAGCCCTTCTCCGAAGCGCTCTCCGACGACGAGGCGCTCGCGTACTTCTTCCAGCAACTCCGGGAGGAGACCGTCTTCGTGGCTTACGCGGCGACGCGCTTGTTCTCACGCCTCACGCAATACGAGGGGACCAAGGGCGCCGAGTGGCAGCGCGAGCTCGGGAAGCTCTGGGCCGATTTGATCGACGAGATCCCCGGCCTCGAGGACGCGGGCGAGCGTCGCCGGCTCTGGGAGACGCTCGGTGAGCACGCGCACCTGCTCGAGCTATCGCCCGAAGCGAAGTCCAAACACGCCGCGAGCGAGCCTCCCGCGGCAGACTGATCGCACACAGCCCTCCTGCTCCGAGCTGGGTCACGCTGTGCAGCGTCGCGCCGCGACAGGAGCAGCAGCGCGACGACGACAACGATGCCGACGAAGATCTGAAACGGCCGCTGGTTACGACCATCGGGCGTGAGCATGACGGGGATCACCGAAGACCAGGCGTTCACGGCCGTGTGCAGCGCCAACACCGGAAGAAGGCTTCGTTGAGTGCGGTTGAAGAGCCAGGCAAACACGACCGACGAGGCCATCGCGCTCAGCGCAAAGAGCCCCAGCGGCAGACGGCTCTGCACCGTCCCTGCGCTGTAGAAGAGCGGTAGATGCCACAGCGCCCAGGTGGCCCCCAACACCAAGCTCGCGCTGCGCCAACCCCAGCGGCGCTGCAGCTCAGGTAAAGCGTAGCCGCGCCAACCGAGCTCCTCGCCCAGCGGTCCTCCCACGAAGAACACCAGGATAAAGTTCGCCGCCACCAGCAACAGGTGCCCCGCCGCCGGCGACGGCTGCAACACGCCACCAAGCGCCACATAAGCGGCCACCGCTAGGCCCATGAGAGCGGCAGGAAAGAAGAAGGCCAGCGCCATCCAACGCCAACCCACCCGCCACGCAAAACAGCGCTTCAACCAAAGGCGCAGACCGCGCCGCCCACCTCGATGGGCAACCACCGCCACCCCCGCCATACTCGGCCCGAACCCGCCGACAAACGCCATCGCCGTCGATACCCCTGGAGCTTCTGCCCGAAGGAGCATCGACAGCAGCCAGCAGGACCATGACCACGCAAGAAGGCCAACGCAAAGAACGCAACGATAGCGGCTGTGGACCCTTTCACATCGGCGCGCGACGCACGCGCCGTGCCGCACAGGTCGTGCAGCGCGAAGGGCGTGAGCACGCAGTACTGGCGTCACCAGTACGCCGCTAACGCGTTGGCCTAGCGAGCGACATCTGGGCGCTGCGACATTGGGGCGTGCGATAAACCATCGCCCCGCCCAATGTCGCTCCAGCGGCGATTGCTTGGTTTCGGCGCCACTCCCTTGCGAGCGGTCATCTGCGCGGGACTGCGAACACGCAGCGCTTTTTCGATGGCATTGGCCGCGCGCGGTCGCGTTCGTCGGCGCATACCCGGCGCCGCATGTGCTCAAGGTGACATTGGACCAGGCGATGGTTTATCGCGCGCCCCAATGTCCCATCCACCAAGGGCGCGTCGGGAGCTCCGTGCGGCCAGCACGGCCTCCTGGCCCGAGACGTGCTCCCCGAGGTGATGCGGCCAAAGCGCGCTTTCACAATGCGTAGGCCAAGAAAGAAGATTGTCATGAAAGGCTTCGTCCAGAATCTCGAGGGTCTGGCGGTCGATAACGTCGACTTCCGCCGGGTGCTCTACACGGCCAAACACTGCCAGCTCGTGCTCATGGCGCTGGAGCCCAAGGAGGAGATCGGGGCGGAGGTGCACCAGCTCGATCAGTTCTTCCGCGTCGAGGAGGGCAGCGGCGAAGCAGTACTCGATGGTCTTTACACGCCTATCCGCGCTGGCTTCGGAGTGCTCGTGCCGGCCGGTACGAAGCACAACATCATCAACACCGGCAGGGCGCCGATGAAGCTCTACACCATCTACTCACCGCCCAACCATCGCGACGGCGTCGTGCACAGGACGCGCGCCGGAGCCGACGCCGACAAAGAGCACTTCGACGGCGCGACCACCGAGGTCTGAAGGCCCGCGCGCCAGCCCGTCAACGTGAGCTGCCTCGCGCAAAAACGCCACACCTGTGCGCGAGGTCGCCCACTCTGTCGCCCAATCGGGTGCGCCCATTGGTCCGCTCACCGTCAGCGACGCTCCGCGAGTGCATGAGGTGACATTCGACCCCACGATGGTTTATCGCGCGCCCCAATGTCGCATCCACCAGGCCCATCGCTAATGCGCAATCCGTCCGGCTTGGGAGTTGCACCCCGAGCCAGCGGAGGCCGCAATGAAGCGAGTCGGAGTGTTCTACGCGACAAAGGAAGGTCACGCGCACAAGGTGGCCGAACGGGTTGCCGCGGCGCTCGCCGAGCGCACGCTCGACGTCGCGGTCCATGACGTGAGCGATGTCGACGCGAGCGCGGTGCTTACGCAGAGCGACGCCGCAGTGATCGTCGGGTCGGTGCACCTCGGCAAACACGAGCCGCAGCTCATCGCCTTCGTGAAGGCGCACCGACTGCAGCTCGACGCGATACCCGCCACGTTCCTCTCCGTCTGCGGCGAACAGGCCGGCGCCGAACAAGGCTCAACGCCCGAGGCGCGCGCGAAGTCCGCCGCGAACGTGAGCGCCCAGCTGCAGACCTTCATCGACGCGACCGGCTGGCATCCGCGCCACGTCCGCCCCATCGCAGGCGCCTTCGCCTTCACGCATTACAACGCCCTCGTGCGCTGGGTAATGAAGCGCATCGCCAAACGCGAGGGCCTGCCCACCGACACCTCACGCGACTACGACTTCACCAATTGGACCGCGCTCGACGAGTTCTCGCGCTCTCTCGCGGAAGAGCTGAAAGGGTCGAGTGAGAGGGCTTCACCACACTAACGAGCGACCTTCTGCAGCGATACCGAGCCCGGCTCCGATCGCCCGAACAATATACCCACTACACAGTAACGATCGGCGCCGACGGGGACGACGCTGCCAACGCTGATGGTTGTGCCCGCAGCGCCGGCCGCCGTGGAGAGGCGTGCGGAGGTGAGGTGCTCGGAGATACCGCTATCCTTCATCTCCCAGCGCTCCATGATCGAGCCGGCGGTGACCTGCGCTCCGGAGAGGCGCACCGAGTGGTCCTCGCCGATCACGGTCCGCGGACCCTCGAGGCGCACGCCGCAGACCGGGGCCTCACCCGGCAGCGCGTCCAGCTGCGGATCGGCCGGAGGTGGATCGCCGGGTTGCGCGATGACCAAAGGCCCAGCCTCACCCGGGTTGCCCCGCGCCGGCACAGACGTCGTTACCGCCGTTTTTGGCGCTGTTGGCGTGGATACGGGCCTGCCGCTCGTGCACGCGAACGCCATGGTCAGGAACGCGAGGACGAAAAGAGCGCGGGGTAACACGACGCGAGTCGTCTACGGGCTGCGGTTGCGTGTCAACGCACGACGCGGGAGCGCGAGGCAAAACGATGTCCCGACGGTGCAGCGCCTCGCAGGCTCAGTGCGCATCAGCGCCGGGAGTAATCACGAGCACAGGGTTGACCCGCGCAAAGACCAGTCGGTTTTAGTGGCTCAGGAACCGCTCGTACCGCACACGCAGAACCTTGCGCCGCCGCGGGAGCCGTCGCAGGCGAGCTGGAAGAGGCGTTCGAGGTTTGGGCCTTCGCGGAGGCTGACGGGGTCGCGCAAGCTGAGGGGTGCGGTCAAGGTCACCTATCTAATCGCTATTCAGAAGTCACAAACTTACGCACCAGCGCCCGTCGCCGGCTCAAGCCAGTAGGCCTGCTTATGTCCCAATGCTTCAAACTGCTCGAGAGCTGCTTCGGCCTTCGCGCGACCGGTAAATGAGACCACGAGTGCGCGAACACCGTTGTCGTCTTGACGCCAAAGGTCCCACTGCTGAAACGGCCGGGCTGGCGGTTGGACCAAGTCATCAAGGTCTATGGCGAGGGTATCGAACAGGTCCTCCAACACGTCCGCCGGGTGTGGAAGGTGCGTGGAAAAGCCGACGATCGGCTGTTCGTCGCGGGGCTTCATCGGACCAACGCCAACGAAGCGTCGTCCAGTAAAGGGGGAAGCGACGGCAAACGACTCGTACCAGCCCAAGCCGTCGCTCCAGTTGAAGTGGAGCCGTTTCAGCGGACACCCTGGGAGGGGTTAGCCTCCCTTGTGGAGCCCGACAGTGACAAAGCAGCGAAAGCACAAACGGCATACGGATGAGTTCAAGGCGGAGGTGTTGCGCGCGGTAGAAAACCGTGGGC
>CAITIQ010000481.1 GCA_903892415.1 uncultured delta proteobacterium
AGCCCCGGCTCGCTCGGCCCCCAAGCCGCGCCTGCGCGCGCGCGAGTCGATTACGGACTACCCGCCGCAGGAGCTGGTGGCCTTGGTGCGGTGGATTCAGTCGGACGGGGTGTTGCGCACGGATGAGGAGCTCATCCGTGAGGCGTTTGAGGAGCTGCCGTTCCAACAGCTCGGCAGCCGGATTCGGCAGTGCTTGGCGGAGGCGGTGGAGCGCAGCCGGCTGGGCCAATGATCATGTACCCGACAGTTGCTAATCAGGTCAATTGACCATTAGTTCTAAGCCTACGCGAGACGCTAAACTCTCATGAGCCCAGTTCGGCAATCTCGCTCTGGGTGTGACAACGATGCGCTTCATGTACTGCGTGGTTCAAAGGACGAAGGTCAACCAACTGACTCACATCGACGCCGAGTGAAGTTCCGCCTTTCATTTTCGACCGCCACAGCCCGAGTCTATTGTCCATATGCAGCAACTCGCACCGATTGATGATTACATGTTGAACCCTAGGAATGCTGAGCCTGTGCATACACTTGCCTGCATGCATCGCCAGCCCATGATAGTGCCTGACAGCCTCTTGGCCAGGCATTCCAAGAATTTTCAACATCGTCTAGAACTTACTTGCCGCCGCTCGCACCAGCAACCTATTAACAAGGGCGCGCTAACTTTACGTAGTCTGCCCCATTTAATAGACTAGGTTTAGGTGCAGGCCAAGCGACTCCTTCGCCCCCGCATTCCTTCATGAAACTCAATCCCCCTCTACCCCCTTCTGCGGTAACTTTGGCCACGTGCACGCTAGCCATCGCTGCATCGACCGCGTCGTGGACTGGAATCGCAGACCTGTCCGGTTGCCTCGAGACATCTGACATCAGTCGCGGCGAATGGCATAGGTTGCTCACAAGCACAATTCTGCACACCGACATCCTGCACCTGTGCTTCAATTTGTATTGGTTGTGGACACTCGGCACCTATCTCGAAGCACAGTTTGGCGCCCGTTGGTACATATCGCTTCTACTGTGTTTCGGCTTCGTGTCGTCCGCTTGGGAGTGGGCGTTATTTGATGGAGGTATTGGGCTCTCCGGGATCGGCTACGGCCTGTTCGGCTTTCTCTGGGTGTTATCTAAACGAGATGAAACCTACACGAATTGCATCAGCCGGGACACCATAGTAGGCTTCATGATCTGGCTGCTATTGTGTATTGCTGGGTCATTAAGCGGCGAAATGCAGGTAGCCAACACCGCCCATGTTGCTGGGCTCGCGGCGGGCGCGGCACTAGGCTGGGCTTGGACGGACAACTTGGCCCCGAGGCGCTTACTCGCTACGGTGGCTGTTGCGCTCGTCGGCTCGAGCATCGGGATTGTAATGGCCCGCTCCTTCGTAAATTGGCACGAAGTCAATCGGGCCTATGAGTGCTTTGTACTTGGACAAGAAGCGTACGACGAGGATCGACTCGACGATGCGATCTGGCAACTAGAGCGATCTACACGCCTGACTGGCCATCCGGTCGAATCCTGGGACTACCTTGGTGCCTGCCATGAAGCGCGTGGTGCCACAGACTCTGCGGTGCTCTGCTACGAGCGCGCTTTGAAGATGGCGCCAGAAAACCAGTACGCTCTGGAACGCCTAGCCGTGCTGCGTCCTACCAATGGCCGTTCGTCCCGTAAGAAGAAGCAGTAATCCTGAGCCAGTCTGTTAATTGCGCCGCTGACGACCAAAGGGATCGACCATCGGAACGAAGTGGCAACCACCAAGTGCCTGCGCCTCGTATTCGTCAGCTTCGGCGACTGCGCGGCCCCGTGGCAGCAGGCGGTAGCGGACAAGCGTCTGTACTTCCTCAACGGGACCGACAGGGGCTACGAG
>CAITIQ010000482.1 GCA_903892415.1 uncultured delta proteobacterium
GAGGACCTCGCGCGCCACGTGCTGATTCAGTGCACGGCGCTGACGCCGAACCCCGAGTGGCGCTTTCGCACCCCAGAGGACTCAGCGAAGGAGCTGCGCGTCGCGATCTCCCCCCGTTACGTCACCAACAGCGCCGACGCAGCGATTGGCCACGCGCTGCTCGGAGGAGGGCTGACGATGGTGCTCAGTTACCAAGCCGCTGAGGCGATACACCGCAAGAAGCTGCGCGTGGTGCTGCAGGAGTATGAGCCCCCTGCCCTGCCCATTCAGATCGTCTTCCCCTCCACCCGCCTGCTCTCGGCCAAGGTGCGCGCCTTCGTCGAGCTGGCCGCGCGCGCCGGCTGGCGCTTCAGTTGAGCTCTAACGCCTGAAGCGGGCCACATCTCGCTCGGCCAGCAAGCCTGCTACCGTGCACCGCGAAGGAGTTCGGACCATGTGCGACGACATCACGGAGGAAGAAAACGCGGGCTGGATCGAGCAGAAGTTGAGCCGGCGAGAGCTGGTGCTCGGGCTCGGCGCAGCGGCGGTCCTCCCCGGCTGCGCGAGCGACGGAGCGGCGCAACGAACCGAAGAGCCCGCATCGAGCGCAACCAGCTCCAGCGGCGCAGAGGCCTCGAACAGCGCAGAGGCCTCGAACAGCGCCGCCTCCTCGAACAGCGCGACGCCCTCGTTCAGCGCTTCCATTGTGCCGCTTGCAACAGCCTCGCGCCGCGTGCAAATCAGCACGCCCGATGGCAAAGCCGACGGCTTCTTCGTGGCGCCGCGCGAACGCAAGTCGGCGGCGGTCATCTTGTGGCCGGACATCGCTGGGCTGCGCGAAGCCTACGAGACGATGGGCACGCACCTCGCCGAGCTAGGCTTCGCCGTGTTGGTGGTGAATCAGTATTACCGCTCGGCTGTCGCGCCGGTGCTCGCGAGCTTCGCTGAATGGCGCACCGACGCCGGCAAAGCCAAGCTCAAGCCGATGATCGACGCCATCAACCCGGAGGCCACCACGCGCGACGCAGCCGCCTTCGTCGCTTGGCTCGACCGCCAACCCGAGGTGGACGTGGAGCGCAAGATCGGCAGCGGCGGCTATTGCATGGGTGGGCCGTTCGCGATTCGAACCGCAGCGGCCACGCCGGCTCGCGTGGGCGCTGCAGCGTCTTTTCACGGCGCCAACCTCGCCACCGACAAGCCCGACAGCCCGCACTTGCTGCTCGGCAAGACGCAAGCCGCCTTCCTGATCGCCATCGCCAAGAACGATGATGAGCGTCAAGCCGACGCAAAAACCAAACTGCGCGAGGCCGCAGACACCGCCAAACGCCCCGCCGAGATCGAGGTGTACGCCGCGCAGCACGGCTTCTGCACGATCGACTCGCCGGTCTACGACAAGCCCGAGGCCGAACGCGCCTGGGGCCGCATGCTGGCGCTGTTTCAGAACAACCTGTGAGAGTTCGGCTACCGCCCACCGTGCTTGCGTTGGCGCTCGGTTGTGCGCCGACGCCAACGGCGGTTCAACCCGCGCCGAGCGCAACGGCGCAGGCCTCGAGCGCAACCGCGGCGCCCAGCGAATGCGCGAAGTCGCAAGCCGCCTTGCTCGCCGAAATCGAGCGTTCACGCGAGCGGCCCTGCCAAGCCGACACCGACTGCACCACCATCCTCAGCCCACGACATCCCCTGGATGACTACCGCGAGGTCGTCCACGCCCAGGATGCGGCCGCGCTCAACCAACGCGCCAGCGCGCAGCTCGAACGCTGCGGCGAGACCATCCATCACGCTGACATCGGCGTGTACCGCGTGGTCGAAGCGCGCTGCATCGAGGCGCGCTGCGCGGTGAGTGAGACCAACGTGCACTTGGAGGAGTAGTTCGGAAGCGAGGCGGGTCGCAACGGACGATGCCGCCGGGCGTGGGGTTGCCGCATGCGCAACAGCCTGCGAAAGGCGAAGGGCACCAACCCGAAGCCCTCGCCCTCTACCGCCGCGCCCTCAGCGTCCAACTAGAGCACCTCGCCCGCACCCGAAAGAGGTCGTCTGTCCGTCCGGCCATCAGGGCGCTGGAGCTGAAGGGCGTGGAGCTGGAGTGAAGCGGTGGTGCGGAGGAATTGGAGGACGTTGGGCCACCTGACAGTCACTACTCCGGGCTCAAAGCCTTCGCGGCCGCCACGATGTCCTCCGCGGTTGCCGTTGTAGGAGCGACCCAGCGCACTTTGCCCGCAGCATCGACGAGCACCGTTGCCGGCAGCTGGGCGACGGCTAATTCCCTTCGAAGCACGTCTCCGCGGTCGACCAAGAAGCTCTGCTCCACGCCCCAGCTGCGCAACGCTTCGAGCGCCTGCGTATCGCTCTCATCACTTGCGAGCACCGCCACCAGCACGATGCTCGCCCCGGCCTCGGCGAGTTCGGAACGTTTGGCCATCAGCGCAGGCAGCTTCTTTGCGCACGGCGCACACGAGGGAGCGAAAGCGTCCACCACCGTTATGCGTGCCTTCGGCTTGGGAACGGAGAGTAGCTGGCCCTCGTTCGAGGGCAGCTCGAAGGCCACCGTGGAGCCGAGCGCCTGGTTGGAGGCAGAGGGTGGCGCGGAAGCAGAGGCAGACGCGCAGCGGACCGAGAGCAGCGCCACAAGCGCGAGGCCAAGGAGCGAGGCCCAACGTCTGTGCAGCGGCCGCCTGACCGGGAGACGCTGCACAGACTCGGGTGCATCGCCGGGAAGGCCACAAACTCCCTCCACGGCCCTGGGCAGCGGTTCGACGTGAGGCAGGACAGCGGACCGTGATCCAGCTGACGGCGGCCGACGTCGAGCGGGCGCCGCGAAAACCAAGGTTGTCGTTTCGATTCGAAGGTTCATTCCTGTTCCGATTCGAGGCCGACAGCCTCGACGCGTCATCGTTGTTCCAACTTCCACCGCGATTGACACGGTCTGCATGCCCAGGCGACCAGGAAGCTACCTTGAAAGACGAATCCGCTCGCCATCCCTTGACCATCGTCGACGACGGCTATCAGGCCTGGCTCTGGCTCGACGAGCGCGTCACTCAGTTTCCTGTGCTGGCTCGCCGGGTGCTCGGGCAGCGCATCCTCACGGCAGCCCTCGACGCGCTCGTCGCGACCGTGGAGGCGTCCGTGATTCGCGGCTCCGCGCGCGCGCCCCGACTCATCGACGCCAACCGCGCGTTGACGCTCGTCCGCATCCTCTTGCGAGGCGCGCGCGACCGACGCCACCTCTCCGTCGCCCAACACGAACACGCCATGCGGCTAATCGATGGCTGGGGCCGGCGCGATGACCGCCCCGGCTCACCCGTGCTCCTTCGCGCGCTGGACGAGTCTCCGCGCTTTGTGGCCAGCAGCCATGCGGGCGGCGCGCGGCAAACGCCACCGTACGAGTGTGGCGCGGATCATGTTCGACCTCGAGCGGGTTCTGCTCGAGCTCGAAGAGTCGCTCCAAGCCGAGCGTTGGGTCCCGGGCCCACAGCGCTCCCGCCTGGTTCATGATCCGAAGGAGCGGCGGATCCACATCGCTCCGTTCGAGGACCGCATCGTGCATCAGGCCTTGTGCGCTGAAATTGGACCGCTGCTCGAACGCTCGCTGATTGGCGATACCTATGCCTGCCGGGTGGGCCGCGGAACCCATGCGGCACTCCACCGAGCGACCGGATGGGCTCGCTTCTACCGGTACTTCGTCCACTTGGACGTTCGCAAGCTCTTCCCCGCGATTGACCACTCCATCCTGTTTGCCCAGCTCGAACGCGACGTACGGTGCGCGAAGACCTTGAACGTCATAGAGAAGATACTCGCAGCCGGTCGCGACGCGGACGCGCCGCGGTTCCACTTCCCCGGCGACGACCTCTGGACGCCAGCAACGCGCGCGCTGGGCCTGCCCATCGGGAGCCTTACCAGCCAACACTTCGCCAACCGCTTCCTCTCACCGATGGACCATCGCGCGAAGGACAGGCTGCGCATAAGGCCATACCTCCGCTACATGGATGACATGTTGCTCTTCGCGAATGATCGTGAGGAGCTCGCGGGTTGGGCTCGCTCGCTCGAGGAACAGGCTTGGAAGCTCCACCTGCGGCTGCACCCATGGGAGGTGCGTCCAACGCGTGAGGGCGTGAACTTCTTGGGCTTCCGCATCTTGCCCACCGAAGTTCGCGTGCGGCGGACGTCGGTGAACCGCGCCCGCGCAAACCTCAAGCGTGCGAGAGAAGCCAATGATACGCGCTTTCCAGACCGTCTCCGCGCGGTGTTTGCGCACTGGGCGCATGGCGACACGTTCCGCCTGCGAACCCAAGTCCTGCGTGACCTCGGCCTGTTGGCCTCAGCCTATGAGATACACCCAATCGAGACAGAGCCGGAGCGGGCCTCTCGGCCCGCCACGGAGACGGAGGAAACGGAAAGAGAATAAATAGTAAATTCAAATGGTTACCGGGCGCAGCGAAAACCAAGGTCGTCGATGCGATACGAAGGGTCATCCCCGCTCCGAATCGAGGCCGACAGCCACGACGCGACATCGAAGTACCAACTTCCACCGCGATAGACACGGTCTGCCTTGTCGGCCTGATACTTGCTAGAGGTCCACTCCCAGACGTTGCCGGCCAGGTCTTGATGACCAAAGCGAGCCTTGCCGTCAGCGAAGCTCCCGACCTCGCACGTGCCGTTGCGTTTGCTCACGCCTGACCAGCACGCTTGGAACTCGGGCTCTGCAGAGCCCCAGGGGAACTTCCGTGCGTCACCGCCGCCACGCGCCGCCCACTCCCACTCGGCCTCGGTCGGCAGGCGTTTTTGCTGCGCCTTGCAGAACGTCATGGCCATCCCCCAGTCGACACAGTTCATCGGGTGATTGTCTCGGCCGCTCTGTCCGGCGTTGCAGGCTCCAGCGCCTTGGTCATTGTCACCAAAGAATTGCGTCTGCGTCCCTTCACCCGAGCAGGCTCCCGTCTTCACGCAGGCTGCATAAGCGCTCACGGTAACCTCGGTCACATCCAGACAGAACGGTTGCACGTTCGCCTCTTCGCCGTTCTCACCGAGCTTGAAGCTGCCGGCCGGCACCGGAGCCATGCCTGCGGGGCAGGTGCCTGAGCTCACGCTGGGCTGTGGCTTAGCCGTGGATGTGGCAACGGGCGTCACGGTAGGCGTGGCGACCGGCTGAACAGGAGCTGCTTCTTCGCGGCCGGCAATCGGGGTCAGACCAATCCGCAGCGGTACATTGCATAGTGGCTCTCGCGTGCCCTCCTTTTGCGCCTTCGCGCAGCTCTCCGGATTGCCCTCCGACGCGAGGCGCTCGGCCGTTCGATCCTGGCTGCCGCCCACGCCAACACCAAAGATGCTGGCCTCGGCGGCGAGCGTCTCACTCTGGCCCGAGGCCATGGCGAACCCACCCAAATACACGGTGCTAACCACGTGCGTGGCGCGGTCGCAGTCCCCCTCGAGCTTCTCGCTCGGAAACGCCTTCATCACCGGCGTTTTGAGTACGCCCGCAAGCATGTAGTCGGTGCGCAGCGCTCGCCCGCCGCCGACCTTTCCTCCAAGCTTGGCCGCGCCAATCGGCAGCTCAGCAAACAAATCACGCTGACTCTTGGCGGTCTTACTCTCCTTTGCGCTGTACGGAGAGAAGCCGTACTCAACGCCCTTGCCGACGCACTGCAGCACCTCCAACTCGACGTTGCAGCCAACCGCCTTGTAGCGCACCCCGACCACGCCTTGCTCCTGCAGCGCCTTGAGGTTCAAGCGCGAGCCCGAATCCCAGCCCATCAGGTCCGGCTCCGTTTGCGGTCGCACCGCGTCGCAGACAGGATCTCCCGGCTTTCCACCGAAGGCCGACGCGACGCCATCAGCCTTTATCAAATCTGGAGCCGTCACGCTGGAAAGCCCGCAGCTCAGCGGAACGGCGGCCGCGAGCAAGGACAGAACGGCGAACGGGCGAAGGACGCGGTCGAGACGCATGGCGGCGAGGCTCGCATAGCTCCAACGTTGTGTCGACGGTCGACCAGGCGCTGCGGGCCTGTGAACCCTGCGGACACCGCCGTAAGCGTATTGGCCCAGCGAACGTTGGCTTAACGCTTCGTCCACTTGGATGTTCGCAAACTCTTCCCGGTCAGCTCGAACGCGAAGACCTTGAGCGGCATCGAGAGGATACTCGCGGCGGGTTCGCTCGGGGATCACGCCTTCTCCCTGACGCATGAGCTCGGTATCCGTCCGGCGAGGGCCGGTCAGGTTGAGACTTGACGGGGCTCGAGGGGTTTCGCTCGAGCGAGGAAGTCGAGTTCGGCGAGCTGGGCGGCGACCTCGGGTCGCTGTTTGGTGGACGCCCAATGTTTGGGCGAAAGTTCAATGGCGCGCTGGCGGGGCCAGCTCGGAAGCAGCGTGAGGACGTCGCGAAGGTAGGCCCACGGCTCTAATTCGTGGAGTTCACAGCTGGCGATCAGCGATACGATCGTGGTGTTCCAATGCGTTGCTTCATCACTTCCGCAAAAGAGCCAGTTCTTCGGGCCGATGACCTGCCGACGCAGCGACAACTCGCTTAGATTGTTATCGAGTCGCAGTTGCCCATCGTCAAGAAAGCGTTCAAGCGGCTCGCGGTGATTTCGTAGCTAGTAAAGCGCTAGTCGCAAGGGGGACTTGTCGTCAGGCGAGCGACAGACCTCATCGACCCAATCGTACAGCTGAGCAAGGATCGGTTTTGCGAGCTCGGCCCGACGCGCTTGGTCCCGGGCGAACCTCAACGTGACCTCGGCCTGTTGGCCTCAGCCTATGAGATACACCCAATCGAGACAGAGCCGGAGCGGGCCTCTCGGCCCGCCACGGAGACGGAGGAAACGGAAAGAGAATAAATAATAAATTCAAATGGTTACCGGGCGCAGCGAAAACCAAGGGAGTCGCTTCGAAGCGAAGGCTCATCCCCGACCCGAAACGAGGCCGACAGCCCCGACGCGACAACGCCGGCCCAACAGCCACCGCGAAGGACACGGTCTGCTTTGTCGGCCTGATATTTGCTAGAGGTCCACTCCCACACGTTGCCAGCCAGGTCTTGATGACCAAAGCGAGCCTTGCCGTCAGCAAAGCTCCCGACCTCGCACGTGCCGTTGCGTGTGCTCACGCCTGACCAGCACGCTTGGAACTCGGGCTCTGCGGAGCCCCAAGGGAACTTCCGTGCGTCACCGCCGCCGCGCGCCGCCCACTCCCACTCAGCTTCGGTCGGCAGGCGCTTTTGCTGCGCCTTGCAGAACGTCATGGCCATGCCCCAGTCGACACAGTTCATTGGGTGGTTGTCTCGACCGCTCTGGCCGGCATTGCAGGCTCCCGGCCCTTGATCCTTGTCGCTCCGGAACTGCGTCTGCGTGCCCTCGGATGTGCACGCACCAGTCTTCACGCAGGCCGCATAGGCGCTCACGGTGACCTCGGTCACATCCAGACAGAACGGTTGCACGTTCGCCTCTTCGCCGTTCTCACCGAGCTTGAAGCTGCCGGCCGGCACCGGAGCCATGCCTGCGGGGCAGGTGCCTGAGCTAACGCTGGGCTGTGGCTTACCTGTGGATGTAGCAACGGGCGTCCGATCGATCTCAGTGTTCACCGTGCGCTCGGGCTTCGCTGCATCGTCGTTTGCAGAGCTCGGGATGGCGTCCGATGCAGTGCTGAGCGGCCCGCCTCCCAACTCGGTTGGCCGGGTTTGAAGCTTGCCCGAGATTGCCCACACGCCGAGCCCAGCGGCAACGGTGATCGGCACAACCCTGCTCCAGCGTGGATGCCGTTTGGCTTCCCCAGGCACCAGCGCGTCCGGGTTGGTGGGCGCCATCCTGATCTTCACGGGCCGCGGGTCCGAGGCGGTTGAGCCGGGCGGTGCTGGCTCAGGTCGCAGCGGCTCTCCAATCACCGTGTGAGCTGGAGACAGGGGCGGCTCAGCGATCTTCGCCGGCGGACTCACCGTGTCTGCAAGGACAATGGCCGGCTTGCCGTCTAAGTTGGCAACGTCCAGCAGCCCCCGATACGTCTCCCCCGCGTTACGAAACCGCGCCTCCGGGTTAAGCGTCACACACCGCGCAAACCATTCATCGAACCCTGCGGGTAATAGGCCGCTCGATCCGAACAAGGCCGCGCGCGCCGACGGCGGATCGAGGGTGGCGGACATCACCTCCATCATCAGCATCACGTCGTTCGCGTTCGGATCGTGCATCGTGCGCCAGTAGTACTTGCCGGTCAGAAGGAAGAACACGATGAGGCCGAGCGCCCAGACGTCGGCTTGCGGGCCGATCCGCGCGCCAACGGTGGCCTGCTCGGGCGCCATCCATGGGCGCGTCCCAATAGCTGAGGTGTTCCTGCCAGCCTTGGTCGATGCCTCGTCGGTGATCTTCGCGATCCCGAAATCGAGGATCTTCACCTCGAAAGCGATGCCGAGGCGGCGCGAGCGCCCAAGGAAAATGTTCTCGGGCTTCAGGTCCCGATGAACCACGCCGGCCGCGTGCGCCGCCGCCAGCGCGTGGCACGCCTGCTCGAGGATCGTCGTGGCTGTGCGAAACGCGAGTGGGCCGTTTTTCTCAACATGTCGCGCGAGATCCTCCCCATCGAGCAGCTCCATCGCGAGCCACGGCACCGGCTCAAGCCCCGCCGCGACGACGTCCACGATGTAGTCGCTTTCGATCCGTGACCCGACCTTGGCCTCCTGGACAAACCGCTCGCGCAGCGACGCGTGTGCCATCAGCTCGGGTAGCATCACCTTGAGCGCGCGGCGCTTGCCCGTGCTCTTTTGCAGGCAGACGTACACCGCGCCCATTCCGCCCGAGGAGAGGGCACGTTCGACCACAAAGTCACCGCCGATCACGTCGCCGGCGCGGAGGGTCGCAGCGTTCATGGGCTGGAGGATAGACCGAGGTCGATTCTTTAGGCGACCAAGGAATTTAGACACGCGCGGTCTCGGGTCTCACAAAAGCTCCCGCGCTCCGCTCGGAGTAAGCCGCGAGGCGGAGCACCCGCATCCAGCGCCCAAGCGCTGATGAATCGGAGGTCGTCTCCTCATCCTCCCCTCGCCTTCTTGATCTCCGCCCTCGTCATCGGGCCGCGCATGAAGGTCATGGCCCAGCGGGCTTGGAAGAGGACGGTGTCGGGGCTGTGGGCGTTGCGGAGGACGAACCAGCGGGGGCGGAGTCTTTTGAGGAGGTCTTCGAGTTCGGCGGCGCTGGTGCCGACGTGCGCTTCATTGATCAGGCCGTCGAGTACGCGGGCGCGGTCGGCGTCGGTTTGCAGGCGCCCGAGGCACCAGACGCCGGCGTTGCTTAGCGATCGGTAGTCGAGGTCCATCGGGTTTTGCGTGGCGATCACGACGCCGACGCCGAAGGCGCGCGCTTGTTTCATCAGCGCGACGAGCGGCTTTTTGGTTGGTGGGTTGGCGGGGTGCGGCGGCAAGAAGCCGTACACCTCGTCGAAGACGATCAGCGCACGCAGGCGCTGCGAGCCCGAAAGCCCGCGCACCCAGGTGAGCACTTCTTCGAGCACGAGGCCGAGCACCAGCGCTCGTTCGTCGTCGTCGAGGTGGGCGACACTGACGACGGTGACCGGCGTCTTGCGTCTGCCCTCCCCTTCGATCGGCTTCATCCACGCACCAACGTCGAGCGTCTCGCCTTGTCGCCAACTCTCGAAGCTTGGCGAAGCGAGCAGCGTGTTGAGCGCAGCAGCCAGCTCTTTGCGCGCCTTCTTGGAGAGGAAGGCGTCGGTCTCCAGCGCGCCCACGCGTTCGAGCGGTGGGTCCAGCACATCGGCGAGCAGCGAGCTGAGATCCGCTGCTTGGCCCGCGAGCAAGCGACGCTCGGCGAGCAGCGAAAGCAACACGTGTTCGCGACTCTTGGCTGGATCTGGATCGCGCCCGAGCAGCCGCAACACAAGCGAGATGGCCGCCGAGAGCGCCGCACGCGCGCCGTCCCGATCGCTGTCCCAACGCGTTGAACGACGCTCGAGCGAAGAGAGCACATGCAAGAGCTCACCGGCGTCTGCACCCGGCGTAATCACCCGCACGTGCACGTCGTCTGTGAACGCGGCGAGGTCTTGCTCACCGAGGCCGAAGGCGGTGATGCCCGTCTTGCGATCCTCGGCGAGCTTGTGCGCCACCGGCACCGGATCCTCCTCCAGCGTGGTGCCCTCCACCCAAGGGATCAGCGGCGCGGCAGCAAACGTTGGGAAACGCAGCAGCAGGTTCGGCAAGTCCCCTTTGACGTCAATGATCAGCACCGGCACCTTGCTGCGAGTTGCCTCTTCAACCAGCACACTGCCGGGTAGACCTTCATCCGGCCCAGGCCGCGCGGGCGCTGGATTGGTCGCCAGCGCGATCGGCTCTGCCACCGGCGTCACCGGTCCAATCGGCGCGTTGGGCGCACTGGGTGCAGCAGGTTGTGAACGATCCGACCCGCTCGTGCGCCGTGGCTGATTGAGAAAGAGCGACGGCATGTACTCCTCTGCATCACGCTCATCCCAGCGCACGAAGGTCACCGCTGACAGCACGCGGTCATACGTCTTCATCAACAACGTGAAGGCCTTCAGCTCGTCGAGCTTGCTGTTGTCGATCAAGCCGCGACTCGCCAACGCGTTGATGTCCGCGAGGAACTGCGTGCGCCGCAGGTTGAGCTTCTCATCCAGCTCGCTGATGGTCTTGTTGATGCTGCTCGTGTCACTCGCGAGCGTGAAGTTGGCGTGCGCTTGCGCGGCCGCTCCGGCCACATGCTCCAAGTCGTCAAATAGGTTGATCGGGAAACGCGGCAGTTGCTCCGCACAGGCAGCGCGCAGCGGCTTGATCTTCTTCGCCGCCCACAACGCCGTATTCGCCGCGAAGGGAATGTCGGTGTTGACCGTCAAGCAGTCCTTGTCCGCTAGCAACGCGAACTGCGGCTGCATCTTCTCGTAGGCGAGCGTGTAATGACTCGTGCCAAAGTCTAAAGTGGAAGGGGCCTACGGCCGCTTTCTCGAAGAGGGCCCGAGTCATTCTGTTTGCTGCATCCGCCTTCGGCGGAATCAACCGGCGTATCCAACCCTGCGGGCACATTGCTGCTCATCTCAAATTCCTCTCTTGCAAGGGCAACGACAAAGCTCCGCCCACCGGGCCGAATGCCCGGCGCTCTCCCACTGCGCTGCCCTCAAGTACAAAGCGTTTTGAGAAATCGTTTTTTCCGCCCAATCGACCGCCGCCCTGTCGATTTCAGAAAAACGAGCAGAAATGGCCCACCGAGGGCCCAGATCGGACTTCAAAAGTCTTTTTGGTACCCACCGAGGGCCCCGATTAGACTTCGAAAGTCTTTTTGGTACCCCCCGAGGGCCCTCCGGAGACTTTCAAAGTCTTGTGACCTACCCCCCGAGGGCCTTCCGCTGACGCAGCGCGTTGTTCCAGGAGCCCACCGAGGGCTGCTCGGAGAAATCCAAAGTCTTCGGAGGGGGGCTCCGAGGGCCCAGGTCCTAACGCACTGCGGTGTTCCGGCAGCCCACCGTGCCCCCCAACCAAGAGATCCAAAGTCTTGACCGAGCCCAACGTGGGTCTCCGCATGACGCACCGCGGCGTTAGCAGAGCCCTCGGTGGGTACCTGATAAGACTTTGGAAGTCTCAGAGGGGCCCTCGGTGGGGGTACAGACCGGGCTCATGGGTGACAGTTTAGACCGGGCTCATGGGTGCCACCGCAGACCGGGCTCATGGGTGCCACTCCAGACCGGGTTCATGGGTGACACGGACCGGCTGACCACGAACCGGAACACTCGGTCGTCGTAGGCTCCCATTGTTGAGGCCGGCGCCTGCGTCCCTTCCGTGGGCGACGAGCCCTGTGGTATCCGTCCCGCCCTGGGCGCCTGGGGATCTGGTCCTTTCGAGAACGACGCGGCGGTGGACTTCCTCGCGAGGCCGAGGTCGCGCCGGTGCGGGTGATCAAGAAGCTCCTACGCGGCCTCGCCGAGCTGCCGGACGGCGAGTTACTTGACGTCGATGACGGCTGGGCCGGCTGGGCCGCCTGCGAACTCGTCGCCCTGGCGCTCGGTCGCGCGGCGAGCGAGCCGTCCCCCTCCCAGATGCTCGCGCTGGCGGCGCGCATTGCCCAAACAGGAGCTCCGCAATCTCGCGGCGCACACGCTGCCGCGCATCGCCGCGCGGGAGACCTCCGAGGTGGCCGGCCTCTGGCACGAGGGCGCCGATGGTGTGCGCTTCGAACTTAACGGCGACTGCTGAGCGACAGTTACATCTCCCCATCGTGGGGCTTTGCAATTGACGCTACGCAGGCGACCAGGTCGGTCCCGCCGGAAGGCAGCACTCCACCTCCGAAGTCTTTGGGGGCCATCAACGGTACGACAAAGACGCTCGAACCATCGCCGTCGATCGCGAGGCGTCCGTACGTCGCGATGGTCTTGGTCCATACGTGGGTACTGCCGGGGCGCTTTCCCTATCAATCGGGGTCGCAAAAGCCTGCCCAGGCCTCACCTTCTTGCGCGCAATGAAAGCCCTCCGGACAGCCGCTGCCACAAGGCGCTAGGCAGATACTCGAGCCGATTCCCTCCGCACAACCAGTGCCCTCCGGGCATTCAACGGTTGGGTCGGTGCAGTCCTTCGTGCAAACGTAGTTTTGATCCGTGCCGAAGGTGTTGCACGGGCATTCAATCTTGGGCGTCTCGTTGTGGACCTCAAACGGGCAACTCTCGCCGCCGCCACCTCCTCCACCACCGTCCCCCGTTGAATCCCCGCAGGCGGTCACCGTCACACTGATAGCGAACAAGAATAGAATATTTTTATTGATGGTCACGGTTCTTGTTCCTGCGTATCAAAGGCACAGCGAAAGCCCACCCAGCCCTGCAACGAAGGCTCACTGAGGATGTTCTCGAAGTAAGGCTGAAGCGAGCCGCTGTATCTCGGCTCTCCGGGGAACACCTTGAGACCGTCGAGCATGGCGAAGCCAGGACCATAAATAGTTAAAATACCATCGCCCAAGTCGACAGGATCTTCGAGCTGGTCCTCGTCGCAAGCGCTAGTAGTAGGCCTGGCCTCAACCCCATCGAAGTTTGAATGAGAGCGCGTCCACTCGAGCTGTCCGCCAAAAAGATCATAGTGCCCAAAGGGACCTACGTCATTGGGGTCTGACCGCGGCGCCCAAGTGGGCCGAAACTCGGCATTGCGTTCGGGTGCGCGCGATCGATATCGACAATCAGCGCTGGACTCGTTGAGGCACTCTGCCCAATCAAGCAAGACGTTGCGGGGCCCCACGCTTAGTGACTCGGCTGAGCCAGCGCGCGCTAGCTGGGCGTAGCTGGGTAGATAGCCGCCGCGATAAGCGCAGAAGGCAGCGGCCGCTTCGGCGGAGACA
>CAITIQ010000483.1 GCA_903892415.1 uncultured delta proteobacterium
CTCCGCTCGCACCGTCCCGAAAATGCGAACGCCTGCGAATCCAGGTGCTTGGGCGACGCGAGCCGGGACGCTCTCCACGGTTCGCACCGTCCCGCGCCGCCCGGCCCACCGCTGCCGCCGCCACCCTCGGCGCCGAACCCGGGAACAAAACCACTTCACTTTGCATAAGTTTGAAGGCAATATGTCCCCGTGGCTGCCCGGGTCTACGAGCGTGAGGTCGAGCTGTTCCGCCAGCATGGCGGCGGCCTGCGCATGGCCGAAGCGCTGCGCCTCGGCCTCAACCGCAAGACGCTCTACGCGATGCGTGACGCCGGGGTCGTGGTGCCCGTCTCCCGAGGGGTGTACCGCCTCGCGTCGCTCGATCCGCTCGCGCACCCGGACCTCGTCACGGTGGCCAAGCGCGTCCCGCAGGGCGTCCTCTGCCTCATCTCCGCGCTCTCGTTCCACGAGCTGACGACGCAGGTGCCGCATGTGATCGACATCGCGCTCGAGCGAGGCAAGACGAAGCCGCGCCTCGACTACCCGCCAACGCGCTTCTACTGGTTCTCGGGGCCGGCTTTCCACGAGGGCATCGAGACGCACGAGCTCGACGGTGTACAGGTACGCATCTACGCCCCGGAGAAGACCCTCGTCGATTGCTTCCGGTACCGGAACCAGATCGGCATGGACGTGGCCCTGGAGGCGCTGCGGCTCTGGCGTGAACGCCGCAAGAAGAAGCTCGACGTCCTCCTGAAGTACGCCCGTATGCGCCATGTCGAGCGCGCGATGCGCCCCTACCTGGAGGCGATGCAGTGACCGTCAAGAACGTCTCGAACCTCGCGGCCTCGGTGCAGGCTCGTCTCCAGAATCACGCGCGTGCGACGAAGCGGCCGTTCCAGGAGCTGCTCCAGTACTACGCGATGGAGCGCTTCCTCTACCGGCTGTCGACCAGCCCACACCGCGCGCGCTTCGTCCTCAAGGGCGCGCTGATGCTGCACGTGTGGGAGGCACCGCTCGCGCGCGCGACGAAGGACCTCGACTTCCTCGGCCGGATCGACAACTCGCTCGAGCACCTCGAGCGCGTGGTCTGCGAGGTCTGCACCGTCGACGTGGAGCCCGACGGCATGGTGTTCGACCCGGCCACGGTGAAGACCGAGCGCATCAAGGAGGACGCGGACTACGAGGGCGTGCGTGTCCGCTTCGTCGGCCTGCTCGGCAAGGCGCGCGTCACGATGCAGATCGATGTCGGGTTCGGCGACGTCATCACGCCCGGCGCGGTGGACATCACCTACCCAGTGCTGCTCGACTTCCCCGCGCCCGCGCTCTCGGGCTACCCGCGCGAGACCGTGATCGCCGAGAAGTTCCAAGCGATGGTCTACCTGCGCACGCTGAACAGCCGCATGAAGGACTTCTACGACGTGTGGCTCCTCGCGAGGCAGTTCGCTTTCGACGGCTCGGTCCTCGCCAAAGCCATCGCCGCCACCTTCGCGAACCGCGAGACCGCCATCGACATCGAGCCGATCGCCTTCACACCAGAGTTCACCGAGCAGGCGTCGACCATGGCCCAGTGGACCGCGTTCCGAAAAAAGCTCCCGAACACCGAGGGCCCGGAGACGCTCGCCGAGGTTGTGCCGTTCCTCTCCGAGTTCCTGCTACCGATCGCGCGCGCCTGCGCAGCCGGCGAGAGCTTCGAACGACGCTGGCCACCGGGCGGGCCGTGGACCACCAGCCCGTGACCGTCCTGATCGCCTCGGCGAGCGAGTAACCGCTTTACTACGGAAGCGGCTATTCGATGCGGCGGCGCTCCTTGCGGCGGCGGCCCGTCGCCAACGGCTCCGATCGCGCGAACGCCTCGTCGGCTGCCTCGCTGAGGGTCTGCCGGAACCACGTGACGGCAGGATCGCGATCGAGCTGCGCGCTCCAGAACATCGACAGCTCTATCGGGGCAAGCTTCACCGGACACGGCAGCGCGACGAGGCCAAAGCGTGGTGCGACGTCGGCGAGCACCGCTCGCGGGACGGTCATCAACAGATCCGTTCGCGCGAGGAGTGGCGGCGCTAGGAGAAAGTGCGGCAGATACGGGCCCGTGCGGCGGGACAGCTTCTGTGCTCGGGCGGCGACGTCGACGGGGCTCTCGCCCCCCGACGTCCGCACGCGCACATGAGGGTACGCTGACCATGCCTTCGCGTCCCAGCTCTGAGCTGCCGGGTGATCGGCGCGGGCGTACACGGCCCAGTCGAGCGAGACGAGGTGGGCGCTACGCAGTCCGTCGACTTTGGCAACCGAGGTCGGCGCGATGGCGACGTCGACGCGGCCATCGGCGACGTCGCGGAGCATGCCGGCCCCTGCCGGCACGAGCTCGACCCCAGCAGCGGGAGTCGCCTTCGACATGCGGGCGAGGAGCACGGGCAACGTCGCAGCGACAAAGTCGGGGCCCGCGAGCGTGAACACGCGATCCGTCGTGAGGGGGTCGAACGCGCCCTCATGCGCGAGCACCCGGCTGATGGTGCGGAGGATCCGCGACACCTCACCCGCCAGCCGCTCGGCCTTCGGCGTCGGGCGCATCTCCCCGCCAACGCGGACGAGGATCGGATCGCCGAGCTGTTCGCGGAGGCGTCCGAGCGCGTGGCTCGTGGCCGACTGCGTCCGGTGCAGACGCTTCGCGGCGCGCGTGACGTTCCGCTCCTGCAGCAGGACGTCCAGCACGACGAGCAGGTTGAGGTCCGTGGCCGATACATCGATGGCGTGCATGACCCATGCAGACTATTCGTTTCCATCATACTCCTGCAAGGCGCATGGTCGAACCCGAGCACGACCTCACGGAGCCCGCCATGCGCGCACATGTCCTCAGGAAGTACGGGAAGAGCAACACCGTTCTCGCATTTGAAGAACGCGAATCCCCCACGCTTGGGCCAGGGGAAGTTCGGGTCGACGTCGAGGTGGCGGCGCTGAACCCCGTCGACCTCAAGACCCGCGAGGGCGAGCCGAAGATGCTGCTTCCGTTTGCCCCGCCCCTCGTCCTCGGCTGCGATCTCGCCGGCAAGGTCATCGCGATCGGCAGCGACGTGACGACCCTGCGCGTCGGTGACTCCGTCTATGCGTACGCGGGGATGGATCGGATGGGTGCGTTCGCCGAGCACGTCGTCCTTCCTGCAGACCGCGTGGCCCGGCGTCCAGCCGCGCTCAGCGCGGAGGAAGCGGCATGCCTGCCTCTTCCGGGACTGTGCGCCCTCGCGGCACTCGACGCGGGCAAGGTCGACAAGGGCAGCCGCGTGCTCGTTCACGGTGGCGTGGGCGGCGTCGGCGGCATCGCGGTTCAGCTCGCGAGCCAGCGTGGCGCCGAAGTGTTCGCGACGGTCGGGACGAGCGACCTCGAGCGAGCCCGCGCGATCGGCGTGTCGCAGCCCATCGACTACCGCACGCAGCGCTTCGACGACGCCGCACGCGACATGGACTTCGTGTTCGACACGGTCGGCAGCGACACGCTCAAGCGATCCTGGCGCGTCGTGAAGCGCGGAGGCGTCGTCGCCTCGCTACATGTGCCTCCCCCGGCAGACCAGCTGGTCGCCGCCGGGCTACGTGCGCCCTGGATCCTGCGGCTCCTCCTGCCGTTGATCACGCGCGGCGCATACGCAGGAGCCGCAAAGGCGGGAGCGCGCCTCGTCCCGATCCTCAGCGTACCGAGCGCCGCGGGGCTCGAGCGCATCGCGCGCGCCGCCGAGAGCACGACCTTGCGCATTGCCATCGACAAGGTCTTCCCATTCGACGCGCTCGGCGCCGCGTTCGACCACCTCGAGAGCGGCAAGGCGAGAGGGCGCATCGTGCTGAAGCGCGGCTGACGTGAAGTCAACATCCACCGAGACGAGGAGATCTGTCATGTTGAGCGAAATCGAGAAGAAGAACATCCAGTTGGTGAAGGACGCGATGGACCTGATCCTCGTGCGCCGTGGCGATCTTCTGGTCTCGGGCATCAACGCACTGAAGGGCGCGGTCGCGCTGCACCCAAAGAACGCCCCGAGCGACGTCGCCGCGACCATCCACTACGGCGCCTACGAGCTGGACGAGGAACGTGTGCTGCCGAGATACATCCACGAGTAACTTAGGAGTCCGGCATTTCGGCGACGTGCCGTATCGCAGCTCCCCAGCGGGATCAAAACGGAGTTGAAAGCGAAGCGGTTGCTCACCGTCGAGGTGCCGCTTCCGAGCAAGCCCGAGCAGGCCCAACGACTTCGTGAGCTAGATTCGCGATCTCGTGTGCTCGAACCAGGTGCGGCTGCTCACGTCCCGTCTTGAAAAGCTGATGGCGAAGCAGTCGGAGGACCTCGCGGCGTTGCGCCAGAAGACCGTCGAGGAAGTCTTCAGCGGGCTGTGAGTGGACGGCTACGCCGTGGCCCGGCGACCAACAGCCGCGTGCCACGCATGGACAGCGTTCCGCGCACCGCCCACTTGGCGGACCGCGCTGGCCAGCTAACCATCAGCGGCTCCGTCCCGCGAAAACGGGCCTCGCTGTTAAACGCTCTCGGTTCCTCTCTCCCCGCGGGCCAGAAGAGAGAGCGCGAACGCCGTCCAGAAGGCCCCCGACGCGCGCTCCGTCACGCCCGCGGCGCTCTCTGCGCGAACGCTGTCCACGCGCGCGTCGTGCTCGCCGAGCGGCGAAGGTCGCGGAAACGTGGGGGAGAAACGCAACGGCCCCGGAGATCGCTCTCCGAGGCCGCTGTTGAAAAGTGCGGGGTCGCGTTTCCGCGACCCCGCGTGAATGGCTCCGACTGCAGGACTCGAACCTGCGACCCGGTGATTAACAGTCACCTGCTCTACCAACTGAGCTAAGTCGGAATACATGCCGTGTTGAGCGGCTAGGGGGGCGGAAGATACTCGCTTTGAAAGCTCAGTCAAGGACGTGTTGCACTTCGGCGTCGATGTAGCTACGGGCGACGGGTGAGCACCGAGGAAAACCGAGCGGCGGGCGCAATTCCGTCTGGCGACCAAGCCCCATCTCCCTCTCCGTCCCCCGCCGGCGATCCAGCCCCCTCCCCAGCCAAACCGTCTGGCGACGCAGCCCCATCTGCCTCTCCTCCCTCCCCCTCCCCCGACGGCACCGCCCGGGTCGCAGGGCGCGGCGGGATGGCCATCGCGGTGGCGAAGATTTCCTTCGTGCTGGTGGGCTTCATCCAACAGCTGGTTTTTCCGCGGGTGCTGGATGAAGCAGGCTACGGCGCTGTTTCGCGCATGTTGGCGGTGGTCAGCATCCTCAACAACATCGTGGTGGCGATGAGCATCCAGGGTGTTTCGCGCACGGTGGCGGGTGCCAAAGAGGGCGAGGTGGATTTCGCCTTTCGCCGCGTGCTGACGGTGCACGCCACGCTGGCGATCATCATCTCCACCACCTTCGCGGCGCTCACCGGCGTGATCGCCGATGCGCTGGAGGCCCCGCACGCCAAGACGCCGCTGCGCGTGGCCGCCATCGTGGTGCTTTGTTACGGCGTTTACGCGCCGCTCGTGGGCGCGCTCAACGGCAAGCGCAAGTTCCTGGATCAGGCCGGGCTGGACATTTTCTACGGCATCTCGCGCACCGTGGCGATGAGCACCGGCGCTTACGTTTTTTCGCGTGTGCTCGGCGCTGACGGCTCGCTCGGCGCGGCCATCGGCTTTGCCTCGGCGGCGCTCTTGATCGTCCCGGTTGCGCTCTCACGTTCGGGCACCGGCAAGGCCGTCCCGGAGGCCAACAAGAGCGTGCTCTCGGTCGGGGATTACCTACGTTTTCTCGCGCCGCTGATCGTCGGGCAGATCGGTCTCAACCTGCTCTTGCAAGCGGACATGTTGATGCTCTCCGACGCAGCCGGTGAAGCCGCACAAGCGCGCGGGCTGGACGTCAAAGAGGCGGACAAATTGCTCGGCCCGTATCGCGCGACGCAGCTGTTCGGCTTCTTGCCCTACCAGCTGCTGATGAGCGTGCAGTTCGTGCTCTTCCCGCTGCTCGCCAAGGCGCATTCGGAGAAGGACGCCGCCGCTGTGAAGTCCTTCACCGAGCAAGGCGTACGCCTGGCGTTGATCCTGATGGGCCTGATCGGCGGCGCTTGCGCTTCCCTCGCCCCGCAGCTGCTGCGCTTCGCCTTCCCCGAGGCCATCGCGACGGAGGCCGCGCCCTTCTCGCAGTTGTACGTGCTCGGCATGTCTTCGCTGGCGATCTTCGGCGTCGCCTGCGCGGCGCTCACAAGCTTGCGTCGCGAGCTCTTGGCGATGCTGCTCACGCTCGGCTCGGTGGGCCTGATCGTCGGCGGCATCGTGCTCTTCCGCGAGAGCGGAGCCTTCGGTGCGCCGCTCTTGAAGTCCACCGCCTACGCCACCGCAGGCGCCGTCGCCACCGGCGCTTTGCTCGCCGCGATCGTGCTTCGCAGCGTGGCCGGCGGGCTCGTCTCACCGCTCACCATCGTGCGCGTCGGGCTCGCAGTGGCCGTGTTATTCGGCCTCGCGCGCGTACTGCCCACCTTGCCCAAGCTCGCGGTGCCGGTGGTCGGCGGCGTGTTCGTCGTCGTATACCTGCTCGTGCTGGTGCTCACCCGCGAGCTCGGTGCTAAGGACCTCGGCATGATCAAGCGGGTGCTTGGTCGCAAAGGCTGAGTAAGGGGTGAGCGAGATGTTGAGCGCGGGTGGAACGAGCAACAGGCTGGGCCCTTTCTTCAGCCTCGGACTCAGCCTCGGTCTCAGCCTGATCGCCGGCTGCAGCCACTCGCTCTCGGCCCCGGTGCAACGCTCTTCCGCCGGCGAACTCGAGCCCACCCGCATCGTGTTCCGAATGGATGAGAGCGGGGAAGTCATGCTCGGCCTGCCCGCCGGCAGCACCACCTCCGAGGTGGCTCTAGCGCGCGCGAGCGACGGAGAGGTCTGCATCGACGTGCTGTTTCGGACCTGGAGCCTAGCGGCCAAGCAGTTCGACGTGCTCGTCAACGTGGACCAATGGAACGTGTTCGACGGCCAGTGGACCTTGAACGATTGCCAAGCCGGCTCGTGCCTTCCAAAGGACACCGTGATCCAGCCTCGCCCAACCGACGGCATCCTTGCGAGCATCTTCACGCAGGGTGGACGCTTCTGCCAACCCGGCCCGCGCCCCACCGAAAGCGTGGTCGTCGAGCTGGTGCAAGGCGCCGCGTCGATCGACGCAACGTTCGAAATCGCAACAGCCTCCCCCTCGCAACACGCCCAACGTTGAAGCTGCGTAGGCAAGGCTCGCAATCTGTGTAGCCTCGCGCGATGCCTTCCCTTCTCGCGCAATCCGCCCGCCGATCGCTCCTGCGCTTCAGCATCGCCGCAAGCCTCGCCGCAGCCCCGAGCGCCGCGTTCGCCCAACAGGCCGGCGCGCCCGCCGCCCCCGCAACGCAGCCCGCCCCCGCAACGCAGCCCGCCCCCGCAACGCAGCCCGCCCCTGCGCAGCCGCAGCCCATCGCCGCATTCCCGCCCGCTCCGCCGCCCGCTGCCGCTGAGTCCACACAGCCCGCGCGGTCGGAGATGCTCGTGCCACTGCGCGCGCCGATCGAACCCGAAGAGGCCCCTCGTCACAGCACCGGCATGATGATCGCCGGCATCGTCCTCACCTCCACCGGAGGCTTTGAGTTCTTGACCGGTCTCGCCACCACCTTGGTGTTTGGCAGCTTCGGTGGCAACGGCGGATTCGGCATCCTTTTGTTCGGCGTTCCGCTGATGGCGAGCGGCGTGATTCAAGCAGGCATCGGCATCCCGCTGCTCGCCGTCGGAGCCTCCCGCGATGAAGACAAGACCGGAGAATTTGTAGTGCAGCCCAGCACACAGCTCGCCCAAGGCTTGCACCTCGCCATTCCTTTTTGAGCGCTGCCTTTGGGCCCGTACAGCGCCCTCGCATTCCGCAGCGCCCACACGCACAGCGCCCTCCGCGCGACATTGCGCCCGGTCTCACCGTGACACCGCCCGATGTGTCGCATCCCGCCCGGCCTCCACACTCCGCCGGCCGGGCATCCAGCCGCTACCTGCGACATTGCGCCCCGACTCACCGTGACACCGCCCGATGTGTCGCATCCCGCCCGGCCTCCACACTCCGCCGGCCGGGCATCCAACCGCCACGTGCGACATTGCGCCCCGTCTCACCGTGACACCGCCCGATGTGTCGCACCCCGCCCGGCCTCCACACTCCGGGGCGCCTTCGCAACACCCGCGAGCGCGCTAGCATGCGCCCATGCCGACCGACGTCACCGAGCTCCGCAAGCGAATCAGCGCCCTGCAATTCCGAGGCGATCCGAGCGCAGCCGATTTAGCGCACGAGCTCGTATCGGCGGTTGAAGCTTCGGCCGGCGAGACCTCGCTCGCCGCCGCCGACGCGCTGGATCTGCTCGCGAGCTGCTACCTCTCCCGCGGGGACGGCCCGCGCGCCATCCGCTTCTTCACGCAGGCGCTGCGGGTTGGGAAGGCCGCCGGCGAGGACCACGCCTTGCTCGCCGTGCGCACTTCGTTCCTCGCCTTTGCACACCTGTTGCGCGGTGACGCCGAACCCGCCGTCGAGGAGGCGACGCGAGCCCTCGGCTTGCGCGAAGGTGCGCCGGCCGCCGCTCAGGCGAAGGTCGCGGGCAACGCGGCGGCTTGATTCCACCGAAGGTGGATGCAGGAGCCCAAATGACTCGGGACCCTCTGCGACAAAACGGCCGTAGGCCCCTTGGCCTTTGACTTCGGCCCGAGTCATTTCGCGGGCGCGAAGCGGCTCGATCGCGCGGCGGAGCTATACGCGGAGGTGGACGCGCTGTTAGCACCGCTCGACGTTGGGGACGGAGACACCGCACTCGAGGCCTCCGTCGATCGGGCGACGGCAGCGCTCAATCTCGGTCGCACCGAGACCGACCGGGGCAACGGGGAAGCGGCC
>CAITIQ010000484.1 GCA_903892415.1 uncultured delta proteobacterium
ACGATCGTCGACCGGCACGTCATGAACTCGCAGGCGGTGGTGGATGGTCTGAAGCGCGCGTTCGCCGAGGCGAAAATCAAGCAGCGCGAGATTGCCCTCAGCCTCAGCGGTCAGTCGGTCATCAGTCGAAAGATCACGGTTCCCATCATGACCACGGCCGAGCTCGACGAGCAGATCCAGTGGGAAGCGGAGAACCACATCCCCTTCGACATCAAGGACGTGAACGTCGATTACGAAATCCTGCGGCGGCGTCCCGAGGCTGGCCAGATGGATCTCCTCCTCGTTGCGGCCAAGCGTGACGAAATCAACGATTACGTTCAGATAGCAAAGCAGGCGAAGCTGAAGCCCGTCGTGGTGGACATCGACGCGTTCACGGTACAGAACCTGTTCGAGTACAACCGCGGTTTGGCTCCTGACCAGACCTTTGCGATCATCAACATCGGCGCAACGCAAGCGGCCATCAACGTCGTCTCGCGTGGGGCGAGCGCGTTCACCCGCGACATCGCCAACGGCGGAAATTTCGTCACCGAGCAGATCGTAAAACAGGTCGGCGTGCCCTTCGAGCAGGCCGAAGACATGAAAGTTCAGGCATCGCAGCCCCAAGCGGCGAGCGCGCTCCCCGCAAAGGTCTTTCAGGTGATCGACTCCGTCTGCGACACCGTCGCAGGCGAAATTCAGCGGTCCCTCGACTTCTTCCTCGCGACGAGCGGGGAGGAACGCATCTCGCGGATTTACCTGACGGGTGGAACGGCCAACCTCCCGCAGCTCGGCAGCGCGATCGAGCGTCGCTCGCGGGTGGCGGTCGAAGTGATGCAGCCGCTTGAGCGGATTCCTCTCGAAAAAGAGGTCGATCAGCAGATCCTCGCGCCTCGAATCTCCCAGCTCTCGGTCGCGCTAGGGCTCTCGATGCGCAAGCCGAAGGAGAAGCGAGCGTGATTCGCGTAAACCTTCTCCCCAACTCGGCCGAGCGCCGCAGCGCCTCCGAAGGGGGCCAGCGGTGGCTGTTGCTCGTCATGGCGGCGGTCGTGCTTGAAATCGTCGGCTTGTTCTTCTTTCACCAAACGAAAGAGGACGAGTTCACCGTCGTTGCCGGCAAGGTCGAACAGCTGACCAGCCAGGTGAACGACATCAACGAGCTCGTGAAGAATCACGCGCAGTTGAAGAAAGACCTCGAGGAGATGCGCGCCCGTCAGGACGCGATCAACAAGCTGAACCTCGCCCGCAAGGGACCGACGAGCGTGCTCCTCGAGCTGTCGCGCGTCCTCACCAAGGGCAAGGGGCCGACGATGGACCCCGAACGCATGGAGCAATTGAAGCAGGACAATCCGCTCGCCGTCTTCAACGCGAGCTGGGATCCTCGCCGCGTCTGGCTCACGAACTACGCCGAAGAGTCCCGCGTTGTGACACTCGAGGGGTTGGCGCGAGACGGCGGCGACGTCTACGAGTTCGCGCAGCGCTTGAAGCTGTCCCGATACTTCGAGGACGTGAAGCTCAAAGAAGGCTCGCAAGACAAGTCGGGTGAGGGACC
>CAITIQ010000485.1 GCA_903892415.1 uncultured delta proteobacterium
CGCCGCCTCGCTCCAGGGCGTGGACCCGGTCTCTCCCGACGTGGCGCCCCACCAGGCGCCGGTGACGAGGCCCGTCTGCGCGGAGCGGCGGAAGTTCAGGCGCGTCGCGTCGACCGTGAACGCGGACGACACGAGGCCGTCGGCGTCGTAGGCGAGCTGCACCTTGGGCAGGCCCGTCGTCACGGTGCTGGCGACGTTCCAGTCCGCAAGCTCGAAGAAGTTGTTGAACGTGCGGGACAGGGTAACCGGGCTCCCGGTCATGCCCGAGATGGCCATGGTCGTGCCGGTCACGAGCGAGCCCTGGAAGGCGGTGTTCGTGAGGGTGACGGGGCCTGCGGTCAGGGTGTAGTTCTCATCGTGACGCCTTCGCGCTGGGCTTCGGTGGTGCGGGCGGCGACTTGAGCGCGACGACGTTCGCCAGCACGGAGACCTCGGCTTGAAACGTCGCCGCGACGAGAGCCCAAGCCTTATCGAAGCGTTCGCTCTGGTCCCAGCCGCGCGGCGTCAGGATCGCCTGCGCGCCTCCGGCGCTCCACCGCATGCCGCTCTGCTTCAGGCGCTGCGTGACGAGGGTCTTGCACGCAGCCTCGACGACGCCCGAGCCGATCATGAAGCCCTTCGACTTCAGATCGGCGTAGCGCATGCGCTGGCGGTTCTTCCGGAAATAGGCGAGCTCCCGCGCGGGGGCATCCTTACGCGCGTGCTTCGTCGCGAGGTGCTTGAGCGCGCGAATGACCTTGTCGACGCCGGCATCCTCGTCGCGGAGGGTGTCGCGCAGCGTCTCGTACCGGTATCGCGTCTCGTGTGTGCCGTCGCCATAGACCGACGCGATTGCTGCGTGCAGATGCTCGCTCGCGTGGAAGAAGTCGAGCGCCTCCTCGCCCGCAGGCAGCTTCGTCGACGAGAGGAACTCCCAGTTGTCGGCGGCGCCGTCGGCCACCTTGATCATCTTCAGCTCGGGCCGAACGAGCAGGATCGCCGCGACCTCGTCAGCGAGCATCCGCTTCAGCGTCGCCTTCTTCGGCTCCGGCGCGCGCGCCATCCTGACAGCTCCGATCAGGTCTCCCTTCGCGTCGCAGAAGGAGACAGTGGCACAGCTCGCCTCGCGGTACCCGGCCGGCCCCTTGCTCAGCCTCCCCTCGGCAGCCGCGTTCGCGCGCACCTCCGTCGGGCTGTTCCCGCCATCGATCGGCGCGAGCACGCCGTCGAGCGAGACGGCGATCGAGACCGTTCCCTCCGGGATCTCGAGCCCCTCGCGAAGCGCGCGCTCGAACGCCTCCCGGTTGTCCTCCCAGCGTTCAGCGACGAGCTTCGGCAGCCGATCGAGGCTGCTCTTCGACGGCGTCATGTTCCCGACTCGCTTGAACAGCTCCTCGCCCTTCTTGGGCGTCATCTGGGTCACGACCCAGAGCGCCTGCTGCGCGGCTCGTGGAGTCCAGAAGTCGCCGATGATCCCCAGCGTCAGCTCCATCGGACTGACGCACCGTCCATCCTCGTCGGTCCGGTCCTTGTAGAGCGTTCGTTCGATCACGACCTCGCCCGCCGTCGTCTCGTACGTTTGCGACTGCCGCAGCACGCGGCGGTGAACCTTCCCCTCGATGACGACGGCGTCGGCGTCGATGTCGAACCGGGCCATCTCGGCGCCGACCAGGTCGCGCTCGACCTCCATGACCCGCTCGTGCAGTTCGCGCTCGAACTCGGCGAAGGAACGGGGCCCCGTCTTCGACTTCATGCGGTGAGTTTCCAGGAACTTCCGCAGCTTCTCCAGGGGCGAGGTCGCGACCTCCGCCGGGACACTCGTGGCCGCCTTCATCGCCCGGGCTCGCTTCGGCATCGTCATGCCGCCGCAAACGCCCGCCCGATCCCATTAATTCCCGCGATTCACGCGTCACGATAAGATCTACACCCATACCGCACGGGTGGGGAGCTGGGGTGCGGCGTCTCGAGCTGATTCGGCACAAGCGCTTCGTTCTGGTGGTTGTACTCGAGACGCTCTGTCTGCCCGAGCGGATCCGTCGCCTCGACCCACCGAAACCTCCCCGAGGTGACCGCCGGCGCACTGGAGCTGAATGTCGTCTTGCCGTAGGGAGTCGTCATGGCGACGATCTCGCCCGCGGTGTTGTATTCGAAGGAAGAGACGATGCCGTAGGGGTCGGATGTCGACTGAAGACGCGTTTTGCCGGCAATGGAAGCGTAGGTGAACGTCGCGTAGCGACCATACGGGTCCTGGATCCAGGTCACGAGCGACTGATCCGGATAGCTGTATTGAAGCGTTGTGGCCAGTCCCGTCGCGTCGATAATCCGGGTGATGCGGCTCGGAAACTGAGCATTCCCGTACTCGAGCGTCACGGCGTTTCCCTGTGGGTCGACCACGCGACTGAGAAAGACACGGCGCTGGGTCCCCGTCGTCCCGATGAATCGCTCGTAGTACTCTCTGCGGCCGTCGGGATAGGCCTTCTCATACGTGTTGGCCGTCAATCGGCGGAGGATGGCGGCCGACTTCAGCTGTGGCGCGAAGGATAGCGTCGCGGCGTTGTAGGCCTTGTGAACCTCGCTCCCGCCGTCGGGCTTCTGCAGGGTTATGTTCGCGTTCGCGTTCGTGGGGTTGTCGATAAGGTACGAGACCCAGTTGCTCACGAACTGCGGGCCGAAGTTCGTGAAGTCGAGGTTGGTTGGTTGTCCGGCTTCGCGCTGGTTGTACGCGAGCCGAACGCGGACGTCCGGTCCGTAGGCCGCCGCGTAGCCCACGGGCGTGTCCTCGATGTGAAGGCTCGTCGCGAGCGCGTGGAAGCTGTACGTCGCCATCGGCAAGTCGGGCGGTTCGTTGCAGCCACCGCCGCCACCACCGCCGCCACCGCCACCACCACCGCCACCACCGCCACCACCGCCACCGCCGCCACCGCCACCACCGCCGCCGGCGCGGCGGTCGTCGTCGCCTGTGCCACCGTCGTCGATGAACGCGGCATTACCCTTGCCGTAGAGCGATGCCGTTTCGGCGTCCGTCGCCGGGGTCCAGCCCCGCGGAAGCTTCCCCGCGGGCACGAGGAAGTAGCCGCTCGATTCGCCGTCGATCGCTTTCGCGCTCATCCACGTCTCGTTGCCGAACGTCGGGTCCTTCAGCAGGAACCGCCCGCCCTCTTCCCGAACGAGCGCTCCGAAATGGCCCACCTTCCAGTGCGCCACAGCGGGCACGATGACGCTCGCGCCCGGCTCACGCTTGGCAATCTGGAGCTTCACGCCGATCTTCTCCGACATTCGCTGGACCTCGGGAATCGAGAATCCCGTCCTGGGAGAGTCGACGCCCTGGAGGAACGCCCCGGCCTTGCTCGCGAGCTCCGGCGCGAGCGTCTCGGTCACGCTTCGGAGCGCGTAGGGGCCGCACTTGAACGAGATCTCCGGGTGATGACGCATCGCCCAGAGGCCTTCCGACGCGCTCGTGATCTTGACCCGGGCGCTTCCCTGGAGCGTTCGGCGCTCGGCTTCGCCGAGGAGCGCCTCGAGCTCCGCCATGCGGCCGATGCGCGCGTTCATCTTCGCGAACTCCGCGAGCGCGAGGTTGGCGAGCGCCTCGGAGACGGGATCTTCGCCGGCCTTGGCCAGGTCCCACGCGGCCTTCCAGTGCAGGAGCGCGTCCTGGAAGTACCCCGTTTGGTACGAGACCGAGGCGATGCCGATGTGAATCGCGGGGGCCCAGCGGGAGTGCGGATACGCCTCGACGAAGCGCGTGATGGGGCCGAGCCCGCGGTCGTCTCGCGCCTCTTCTCGAAGCGCGGTGGCGAGCGCGGTGGTCTCGTCGGTCGAGGAGGTCCCGGGCACCGGGCGGAGCCGCTCTTCGAAGAGCGTCATTGCGCCGATCTCGGCATCCGTAGGATTGAGGCTCACGGTCGGCGTCGGCACGCCGCGCTCTTCCGTTAACTTCACGCGCGTCACGGGGAGCGCGAGAGGCTCGGCGGGTCGAGCGGGCGGTTGCCAGTTCGGGTCAAACACGAGGCTCTTGCTCGGCTTCGGGACGCGAACCTCCGTGGGATCGAACTTCGGAGGAGAAGCGACGCTCGGCCCTGGAGGCGGCGCCGCGGAGTCGGTCACGCCAGAGCAGGCGGCGAGGACGAGCGCCACGAGGCTCGCGAAGACGGCGATCGGAGATGTGATTCGGGGCATGGATTTGCTCGAGGCCTCTGCGCTACTGCGCTACCGCGCTCGAAGGAGCGGTCAGCGTGATGACGGGGGGGGTGACGTCTTGCGGGGACGCCGGAAGGGCGCTGACGCGCGGATCGAGCGGGAACGGGTCGAGGTTGTCGGGCACGCCGTCTCCATCGGAGTCCGCGCGAAGGGGGTTCGTGCCGGCGCGCACCTCGTCGGCGTTGGAGATGCCGTCCCCGTCCGAGTCCGCGCCGTTCGGCTGGAGCCCGAGCTGCATGCCGAGGCCGTCCATCACACCGTCCTGGTTCACGTCCGTCGTCAGGTCTTCGAAGCTCGTCGTGCACAGGCACGCGCCGGTGCGAGAGCAGACGGCCTGGGCAGCGCAGGCCGGGGTGCTGGTGCAGAGCGTGCCGCTCGGTCTGGGCACGCCGTTCAGGCAGCAGGCGTCGGTGATCGGGGCAGGCGGTGTGTAGTTGCCGCTGCCGTCGCAGGTGCCCGCGGTCATGCAGGCGGTGGCCGCGGGAAGGACCGCGGGGCACGCGCGCCCGAGCGTCGCCACCGCGTTGGGCAAGAACGCCGCCGAGCTGTTGACGCCGAAGCTCATCGTGAGCCCCGAGGACATGCTCAGCGTGCGCCCGTAGTAGAACGTACCGCCGTTCGGCAGCGAAGGGCCCGCGGACCAGGTCGATGCCGAAGCGGGGTTCGCCCCGAGCCAGCGCTCCGTCGCGCCTCCGGAGATCCAGCCGGACGTGTGGACCACGGGAACGCCGAGGTTGTCGAGTGACAGCGATAGCTCCGCGCGGGCGGTGGACATCGGGCCGACGAGCGTCGAGGTCGGCCCGGCCGGATCCCAGAGCTCCGTCGACGAGAGTGCTCCGTAGTGAGAGCCTCCGGCGATGAGCACCTTGGTGCCCACGAGAATGGCGCTATGCCCGAACCTCGACTGACGCAGGTACCCGGCGGCCGGCGGGTAGGTCCACTGCGACACCCAAGGGTCGAAGAGTCGAACGGCGTCGCTTCCGTACGCCACCCACTGGCCCGTGTCGTCATCTGCGTAGAAGCCGCGGCCTCCGGTCTCGAGCACGCGGCCGTCGGCGAGGCGGGTGAGCGCCACCCGCGAGGCGTCCACCGTGCCCCCGTTTGCCGGCCCCCACATGTTGAGCGCTTGCACATAGCGCTCCGGCGGCGGGCCGCTGACCCCTCCAGGGGCGTCCGAGCCGGCCACGAGGACGCCGCGCGAGGTGCCGGAGATCACGACCGCGGCGTGGCGCGCCCGCGCGTAGACCATCGTCCCGGCCGAGGACCATTGCCCCGAGCTCGGGATCCACTTCTCGGCCGAGGCGAGCGGCGCGCCTGTGGTTGGTGAGAGCCCGCCTGCCGCGAGCACAACCCCGTCCTCCAGCAGCGTCAGCGAGTGGAAGTACCGGCCCTGGCTCATCGCGTTCGCTGTCGCCCACGTCCATACGGCCGGGTTCGACGGCGACGGCCCGTAGACCTCCACCGAGTTCGTGGGCGCGCCGCCGTTGCTGTTGCCCGCGACCATCACGCGGCCATCGGCGAGCACCACCGCCTCGTGGCCACCACGGCTCCCCGACATCGCCGACGTGTACGACCAGGTCGGATCGACCACGGCCGGGAGCTTCAGGTCGTCGAGCTTCCAGCGCACGCGAAGGACGCACGCGTTCGTGCCGGGCGAGGTCGTCCTGCGGCCCCAGGGCAGTACTCCGCTCGTGTCGACCGCGCAGCCCTCGACCTCGAGCGTCGCGCGCGTCGCCTCGCAGGACGCGTCGATGATCTCCGGGGCGTTCACGCGCAGGCGCGGCGTGCCCGTCTTGTCGAGGAGCTCGAGCACGGAGTCGACGAGCCGGAGGCCCGCGACGCGGCTTCCAAGGGTGACGTCGTAGACGAGCTCGGAGCGCGTGCTTCCCACCGGTAAGAGCACGGAGTCTTCGACCGCCGCCCTGCCCGCGCGCATGAACACGTGCTCGCCTTGGCCGAGGGCGTCCGCGTAGACGAGCTGCCCATCGCTGCCGAGCGCGGCGGGCTTCGCCGCCGCGCCGCGCAGCTTCACCTGCGCGGAGAGCCCGGAGGCGACGTCTTCGAGCGACCACGCGCTCGCCGCGTCGCGCCCGAGCGCGAACGATGGCGCGGCGCCGCTCGGGAGGTTCTCGAACGCGGGCTCGAGCTTGGTCGGCAACACGCGGTAGCCCGCGAGCGCGGTGTCCGCGGGCGAGCTGAGCGGCGCTGCGGTCGCGCGCGCGGGAGAGGACGGCAGAGCGCCCGCGTCCGCGGTCGTCGAGGATGCCGACGTCGCGCTCGCGTCCGGCCCGGCGTCTACGCTTCGAGGTGAGCCGGCGTCGACGCGCGGCGTGCAGACACTACGTGCGTCTTGCACGCGAGTGAGCGCGTCCGACGACTTCGCGAGCAGCGGAGCTTCGGTGCTGTCTTTCTCCGACGCGCACGCCGCGAACGATGCCCCCGCCGCGAGCACCACGCCTACGGCGATTCCTCCGAGCAACCTTCGCATCGCGCTTCCCTTTCGCGTAACCGCCGCCGCGGCGTCGAACGCCGCCGCGCCGCCCGAGAAGACACGAAGCGCCTCTCTGTCCGCATCGGGGAAACCACGTAGACGCGTCGCTTTTGTGATTTTTCCTGAACCTGGTCCGGCCCCTCGCCGGACTTCGCGTGCGTCTTCGCAGCGATCCGGACCATCACGCAGACGCGGTGCACCGCGATCCACGTCCTCCGCGCGTGGCGCGCATACCCCCTAGGTGGCTGGTGCCCAACCGCGCAAAGCCGCGGTCGGGCACCAGCGGGATGACGAGCGGTCGCCGCAATGACCATACGTGATCCCACGTTGCCCTATGTGATCCCTCGCGAAGCCGTTTGCTCTGAGGCGCTGGAGCTGGCGAAATGGCGCCATGACTCTTGGTCGAGCTCCGGCACACGAGGACTTGTTCCGCTCGACTCGAGAATTGTGCGAAGCGCGTCTCCCCGAGCGCTCGATCTTCCGTCTTCTCGCGGCGAAGGCGCACGAGCTGTTCCCCGACGATGCGTTCGCGGATCTGTACGTGGCCAATGGCCGGCCGTCGATCGCACCGCGCATCGTCTCGGTTGTGATGGTGCTGCAGCGCTACTCGGGGATGAGCGATCGCGAGGCCGTCGACGCCTTCGCGTTCGACGCGCGGTGGAAGTACGCCGCAGGCGCGCTCGACTACGACTTTCCTGGCTTCGTTCATACCGTCCTCGTGGAGATGCGCGAGCGCCTGCGTCGCTCCGAGCGCCCCCATCGGATCTTCGAGGCGGTGATCGGTTCCGCCCGCGATGCGGGGCTCATCGGTCGCAAGCGTGTGCTGGATTCGACCGCGCTCTACGATGCGGTCGCGACGCAGGACACCGTCACGCTGGTTCGGTCGGCGCTCGTGGGTCTTCTCGCTGTCGTAGACTCCGCGCTTGCAGACGAGATGCGCAGCGGCTTCGAACGCGTGGACGACTACAGGAAGCCTGGCAAGCCCTCGTGCGATTGGGATGACGCCAAGGCTCGCGAGGCGTTGGTCGATGCGCTTGCTCTGGACGGCGGAGCGGCGCTTGCGGTGGTGCATGGCCTCCAGCTCGACCCACGCGCGCGACAAGCCGCTGAATTGCTCGCGACGGTTCTCGGGCAGGATCTCGAGCAAGGCGACGATGACGTCTTTCGCATTGCTCGTAGGGTCGCCCAAGACCGCGTGATCTCCACCGTCGATCCCGAGACGCGGCACGGGCACAAAACTGCCGCGCGGGGCTTCGACGGCTACAAGGGGCACGTCTCGATCGATCCGGACTCGGAGCTCATCGTGACGACCGAGGTGACGGCGGGAAACGTCGGTGACGCTGTACCTGCCGCCACGATGCTCGAGGAGGTGCTCGCCACGGCAAAGACGGCACCGGCCGACGAGCCCGTCGCGATCTACGGCGACAGCTCCTATGGCACGGCAGACCTGGTCGAGCACATCGAAGCGGCTGGGGCAGAGGCCAACGTGAAGGTCCAGCCACCTTCCGCTGCGAAGGGGCACTTCGCCCAGGATGCCTTCACGATCGATGTCGACGCCAAAACGGTTGTGTGCCCGAACGGTGTTCTCGTGAAGTTGCGGCTTCAGAAGGACGGAGCAGGCACCGCAGATTACGGTGTGGCGTGCGCGTCGTGCCCACTGCGCACGCAGTGCACCGACTCGGCATCGGGCCGGACGGTGCGGACTCATCCGAAGCACAAGACGCTTGCGCGCAGCCGCGCAGCGCAACGAGACCCGGAGTGGAAGCAGCGCTACCGCGCCATCCGCCCGAAGGTCGAGCGCAAGATTGCTCATCTCATGCGCCGCAAGCACGGCGGACGTCGAGCGCGTGTGCGTGGACGCATCCGCGTCGCACAGGACTTCGCGTTGCTCGCGGCCGCGGTGAACCTCGCCCGCCTCGCGACCCTCGGCGGCGCGATCGGCTGACCGAGGGCGCTGGGGCTGCCGCGCGCGCCCATTTCGGGCGGATGCTTCAATCTGAGCGTCCCTACCGGCTGACCGCGCGGCCGTCGATGTCCGGCCTTCGCCCATTTCAGCGGCCCACCCACCGTTTCGGTGGCTGGGGTCCAACCGCGCCTTGCGCGGTTGGGCACCAGCCACCTAGAGCACCGAACAGGTTGATGACCGAGTATTTCCGACAAGTTCCGAGCAGCGCGAGGCGCTCCGACGATAACTGCTCTTGCCAATTTGAGGAGGAGCAACGAAGCGATGCGATGGAAATCGTCGGAAAGACGAACGAAGCAACCTGTTCGGTGCTCTAGGCACGGTCGCGCCGCGACGATGGGGTCCGGCGGCGCGCTTCTTCCCGGGCGCATGAGCGGTCTTCATGCGCGGAGCGCGTCGCAAAGTCCGGACCCGCCAATCGCGGCAAGCGAGCTCGAGCAGCCGCAAGGTGTC
>CAITIQ010000486.1 GCA_903892415.1 uncultured delta proteobacterium
ACACGACGAGGCGGTATGTTGCGCGGACCACTGAGCAGCTTTGTGAAGCTGCTGAGAACATGGCGTTCTGAAAAAGTTGTTGCTGTGTTCACCCAAGAGGGTCTTTCGGATCTGGCCTTCGCGTCAACTGATGACGCTCGCCCTTACGCGTATGGACTTCAATGTGAATGTGCCACGCTCCGCGAGGATCCCCGCCGACGATAAGCAATATGGGCTCCTCACATTGGTAGCTTTCTGTCGTCGCGATTCGCTTCATCTGCCTTACGTCCTGACAGCTTGGTGTCGGAGAGGCGAACGGGTGAAAGTGCCATTCACCCAAGTAGTGCGTACCATCCTTTTTCCACAGTCCGTCTAGCCAGCTTTGAAGCCCGCGAACGCCGCGAAGCAGCCAAAAGCCGCCCGCACGACTGTCTGGAGGCGGCGAAGACGCGGACAGTACGAGTGCCAAGCGTCGGTCGTCTGTGTAGCGACCGACAATGATGCCACCGGTCTCTCGCCGTCCGCTGCGGGCGCAGTCGGCAACGATCGACTCAACAGCACGCCGATCAATCCGAACCCCGAATCGACCGTCCTGTGTCCAGTAGTCGAAGGGGGCTTCAGTCATTGGTGCTCACACGCTGCGGAAGATTGTTACTCGATAGCTCAATGACCTTGAGGGCAGGTTCGCCAATCAAGCCAGCCATGTTGTCTAGGTGCCGCACGGCTGCGGCAGCGTAAGCCCACACTTGGTCAGGAGTCGCAGGGAAGACTGGATGCCAACAGCCAACCCCTTCCCACGGGAACTCCACGTGGGCAAACTGCTCTTGGTCACGGACGAGCCACGGTGAGATGTCGTCGCGGAATAGCTCGACTGGGAACCGCTTGCCCCAAGCGTGAAACATGTAGAACCGTCCAGCCCCGCGTCCCATGGCAAGCGTCACGAAAAGTGTCCCATCCGCGTACTCCTGGTCCGCAAGAGCATGGAGCACGTCGTCTGAGCCGGAGCAGTCGAGAACCAAGTCACACGAGAGGCACTTCTTGGAGTCACTCTCGCTAAGATTCGGAAAGTGCGCCGAGAGCGCTTCGATCTTGGCGTGAGGGTTCAGGCCATTCAGACGTAGGGCCATGGCCTCTACCTTGCTCTTTCCGACATCCGTCAGCGACAGGGTGTGTCGAACAAGGTTGCCCGCTGCTACTGAGTCGTTATCGACAAGCACGCCAGTGGTCACGCCACCTCGGACGAGCAGTTCCGAAACGGCGGAGCCGACTGCCCCGGCACCAAGGTAAAGCACTCGCTTGGTCCGGAGCGCTGAGGAGAAGCGGCCTCGCGTTGAGATCTCTGCTTGCGACCAGTTGCGGCCTGTCATCCAGTCGATCTTCTGCCTCGGAGCCAGCACGGTGGCTTTGTCTGCACTCCAGAACCCCGCGTCATTCGCCCGGAAGCCATTCTTCAGCTTCTTAAGGGAAGACAAGAGGGGAAGCTGCAACGGCTGCCAATGCATCTGACTCGGCTCCTCGCCGACTCGAAGGGGGACGGGGAAGCCGAGCAGAAGAATGTGCGGCTCTCCGTCCCGGAGTGGCTTGAGCACTTGCTGCAAAAGGTCATCGAGTCGTAGCCCTAGAGCATCGACTGCGGCAGCAAGATCCCCCCAGACTGCCGGTGCTCTGTACGGAGGGAGTATCGGCACACTCGGCAATCGCAACCATCCAGCACTCTTGACCGCCTTCGAGCCCTCAACCAGTCGTCCCCAAGAAGGCTCGATTAGCGTCGCGCCTTGGATGCTGGCGAATCGCCTCGCTACCCAAGGGCCTCCTGCGGCGATCTGTACGATTTCAGCAGTGCCCATGTGGTCGCTGAATGATGCCCACACCTTGAAGGCTTCAGCGTCTTCGACAAAGCCGACCGTGGCAGGGCGAGCCTTCCACTGCGGCAACTCGAAATCATCTCCGGGTCTCACAAGCGTTCCGTCGGACGCCCTGGCAAGCCACTCAACGGCTCGCTCCACGTACCAGAGAAGCCGACTGGGGCTGCCCTTCGGGTCCGAGTCATTGCCCAAACGGTCTAACGCAAAGGCGGGAGCGCGAACGCAGATATCGCCCGAACGCCACGGAACCTTTGAATCGTCTGCGTCGTTGCGGTCTTGGTGATGAAACGTGAGCTTGATGCCACCATCAATCGCTGGACAAATCTCGATCTCTCCCCACGGGTAGCGCGGATCGAGTATGAAGTACCACGTTGAGAGTGCAGGGATGAGGTCGTGGTTCTTCGACTCCACCTTCAACTCAACCGGAAAAGCCCAACGCTGGTCCTCTTCATGCCAGACGAGCTCTCCCACGACACGGGCGCAGTGATGTCCTTCAAGGCCTCTCCGAGCCTCGCAAACAGCCTCGGCTGGCTCAGGCCACGTCCTTCTCACGCAAAGCGACCTTCTTGCGGACGCGCAGGGGCTGATGGCGGGGTGTAGCCGACACTCACCTTGCTCTTCTCCTCGGGCGGCTTAGGAAAGACAGGACCAAAGAGCTTGCCCCAGAGCAGTGCGCTCTCCCGCACGCTTTCCTGATTGAGTGCCTGGCGCGCAAGCTCAGAAGCGTTCCGAACGTTTTCGTAGAAGCCCGCGAAATCTTCGCCGGTCACACGGTGCAGCACATTGATTTGTGGATCTGTGACCCCACGAGCCGGGAGAAAAGGGGTGCGCTTCGCGGTCGCGTCCTGCGCGTAGCGACGGACGATCTCGTCCAGAGTGGAAGAGACGCCGGCAGCGACACTCTTGATTCCATTTGGGCAGCAGTCTGCAATGATGTGCTCCATCGGGTACCCCTTGGGGTACTTGGGCGTTGGCTGCATGTGGCGTCGCCACCACTTGAGCGCTTTGACAACATGTCCGAAGTGGCCGTTGCATTGGAGATTTTTCTCTGCCGTCCAGCCAATAAGGAAGAGAGGGTGCGTCTTCTCCCAAGTGCGGCGCGTCTTGTCTGGAATCCACAGGGGCTCTGACTTCTCCCAATCCCGGTCACGGCGGGCCTCTTCGAGTGCAGCCTCGGTGAGCGACTGCACACCCATGGCTTTCCGGACCCCGAATCCCCCGTCTGGATCCCAATCACGAAGGGACTTCGCGATCACGGCCTCGCGGAGTTCCTTGCTCTCGGGTTCGGACGTGGGAACTAAATCCAGCTTTACCTCTGGGTCCACGGTGATACACCACGAGCGGTCCTGTGTCTCGTACTTGCCCTTGTAGTGACGTTCAAGGAACGGCTGGAAGACTCGGTGTGCGTGTTCGGCCGTCGTTGGACTTCGGGGGATATTGGTGACGGCGACTACGTCCACATCGCACGGGTGGTTCTTGTTGCCTTGAATGGCGGTTGCTCGGCGGTGGCTCCCTTGGATGAATGTGGAGAGGAGCACGGCCTTCAACTGCTCGTCACCCATAAGCAGTTCGCGAAGTCGCCGGTTCTCAGTGACCATGACCTCGCGTTGGCGCTTGGTCGGGCTGATGAGCGGGAGAAAGTCCTCGAAATATGACGGCAGTTCCATGGCATGTATTCCTTTCAGACACAGTTCGGTGAATCGCAGAGGAGTGCTGCCGGGACGTACGATCCCACCGCGTCCTCTGGAGTTTGGCGATGCTCGTAGAGCTGGACGGGACCCAAGGCGTTGAGTTGCTGGCCGATCATCATTGCGACGCCCACTGGACCTGAGTAGAAGAGGTGAGTGGTCCGGATACCCGGGTAGGTTGAGCGGGCCTCACGGATGCGGTCTGCGACTAAGCGGGCAAGGTGTGAAGCCTGCTCGCTGCTCTCGATGTGGGCTGTGGCTTGGCCATGCTGCGGCTGCACGCGGAGAATGGCCCTGAAGGCGGGCAGGGCTGGCTGCGATGCCACCACTGCGGGCTCCACATTGCCGCGAATGGAAACCAGCACCGCGAGCGAGGAGGCGCTCACGTCCTGAGAAGCCAACGCAGCGGAGAAGCCTGAGTCGGACTGCAAAGAGGAAAGTGTCCACTCGTCGCCTTTTGGGAGTTGTCGCCAAGTAATGGGAATGCCGCAGGGCTCCATGAAGCTCCGACCGATCGCGAACGCGGAAGCGATTGAGACGAACCCTTCAGCCAACACGGCACGGCGAGGAGCCGCGGTGCGGATGGCGTCGAGGATTGACGCCAAGGCGGGAAGTATCTGGCCGTTCCAAGCATCTGCTGAAGCGTGGCGAAGCTGAAAGTGCCGCGTCCAATCAACCATCAGCGAGTACCCAGTCTCAAACGCCGGGCGAGCTTGGGCATGAGCGTGGAATGCGATGCGAAGTCGCTCGCTTGGTGGGAGCGCTGCATGAATCGCGGAGAGCCTCCCGGAAAGGGCTGCTTTCGTGACCGTAAGGATCGCCTCGTCCGTAGCGGGGTCGCCGTCGATGGTCCGGAGATTCCACGTCTTGGACGGCGATTCGAGAGTGCCCGGCATTTTGAGAATGTTGCTTGCGGCGGCAAAACTGAGCCCGTTGGCAAGGCAGAGCTTGGCAGTGAATCCGTCGCCTGCTCGGGCACGCTTGACGATTCTGGGAGCCTCTTCATCGAGAATCACACGGGACGCAGCCACGTCACCCGAGAGCCACAGAATGGCGCTCGACGTGCTGGGGCATTCAAGAGCCCTTTGGATCGCCTCGATGGTGGGCTCGGACGCCAAGTTCCTGCGGTCCTGCCAAGTGGGAATGCCATGCTCGTGCAGGCATGGGACCAGTCGCTCTATCTCCCCAAGTCTGGTGCTCCGATAGCTCACGAAGCAGCGTCCAGTCGGATCGGTTTTGGCAATTACCGGGCTCATGGCCATAGAGTATACCAACTCTGGCCACTGAATCAACCAATGTTGGCCAAACTTGGTTGACTTTTTGGCCGTTCATGGTATAGACTATTGGGACAGGAGTGATGCCATGAACGACAAGCGAACCATGACTCTCAATCTAACGGCTGGAGAAATGGAAGCTTTGGACGAGCTTGCCCGGCGGAAGGATTTGACCAAAACTGCGGTGATCCGCCAGGCGCTGCGACTCCTCCAGACCGTGGACACCCGTATAGCTCAGGGCGAGAAGCTCTTCTTTGAGGACGAACTCCAGAAGAAGAAGGCGGAGCTTATGGTGTTGGGGTGAGCACTCATTCCACGAAGCTAAAGCGCGTCGCCACCGGAGAAACCGTCGAAGCGGAGCTTCATGATGAGCTTCCGCTCGACGCATTCTTCGAGGCGGAGGAACTCTGGGCTTCTGAGCGTGTTCGGATACTCAGAGAGTGCGTCAAGGCCAAGGTCTCCGATGCAGACGTGCCGCAGAGCACCCATTGGAACTGGTCACAGAAGACTCTCAAACTGCGCTCTCTGCTCTCGGGCCCACTGAGTCCCTATCGCCTTTTCGGGATGAAGGCAGAAGGTCGCTGGCAAGGCCTTATGGTCTGCTGCTGTGTGGGCCACCACTCCAAGCTCCATACGGAGCCTCGGGACGTGGTTTATGTGGACCTAGTCGAAGCAGCGCCCTGGAACTGGGAGGTGAAGGCCCTCGGGCGATCACCGCAGCTTCGGGGCATTGGTACACAGCTAATCGAGCTAGCCGTCCGATGGAGTGACGACCTTGGCTTCAAGGGCCGAGTGGGCTTGCACTCCCTGCGACAGTCGGAGAGCTTCTACTCCATACGCTGCGGGATGACGGATCTTGGACCGGACAACCGCTACAAGCCGCCCATGCGGTACTTTGAGCTCAGCGAGAAGGCCGCACAGGCGTTTCTGGAGAATCAGCGATGACGAACATGCAGCACGAACCACTTCGGCTTCCAGCCAATCGGGAGAAGCTCATCGCTCGTGCTCTTGATCACGATGAAGGGTGCATCTCTGTCGGCGGTCTCGCGAGCAGACTCGGGATGTTCCTCACCTCTGAGGAGCCCTCATCGGCAGACGACGCCTCGGGCTGCAACCCGACCGGCCTCGGGGCATTGGGCCGCCTAGTCCAACTGGCTCGGAGGGAGCAGGGCTTGGAGCCGGAAGCGTTCGCGAGCAAGCTCGGGCTGGATTTGAAGGAACTACTCGACGTTGAATCGGGATGCGTCACGCCCGAACTTCGTGTTCTGTACTTGGTTAGCGCAGGTCTTCGTGTGTCCTACGACAAGCTCCAAGTGCTTGTCGGCTACCGAGTCAGTCGGGATCAGTCGCTTGAGCGGCAGACACTGCGGTTTGCCGCAAGCTCCGGTCCGATGGATAAACTAACTCGGACGGAGGCACAGGCGCTTCACGACTTCATTCAGGCCTTACACGAGTAGGCACTGGGGGCTGGACGATTGCAAACGAACCGGCTCCTCAACCCGAAGACCGCGGCTGCTATTGACCTCCGCATAGAGAAGCTGCTAAAGGACCTTGGCAACCCATCGCCGCCGCTCTCGCTGGCTGATACCCGAAAGCTCCTGAAGCTCGACCTTAACTACTATTCATCCGATGACGATTCTTGGCTTCGGGAGAAGGTGCATCAGATGAAAGTGGCCGGGAAGCAGGTGATTGAGCGTCCTTCGCTCATCCTCTCTGTCGTGAAGAGCCTCGGGCTCAAAGGCGTGTTGCTTGCTGATAGACGTCAAATCCTTCTCGATAAAGAGGTACCCAAGCCCAAGCACCGCTGGAACGAAGCTCACGAGATCACGCATGACATCTTGCCTTGGCACGACGGCATCGCGCACGGTGATCCAGAAACCACCCTTAGCCCCGCTTGTCATGCCCAAGTCGAGGCTGAGGCCAATTACGGGGCGGGGCGTTTGCTCTTCCTCGGAAAGCACTTCGATGAGGTCTTGAAGTCGTCACTCTGTGATTTCAGCCTAGTGCACGAGCTTCACGGCCGGTTCGGCAACACGATGACAACGACGTTGTGGCGTGTAGTTGAGCTCTCCACCGAGTCCAGCTTTGGCCTAGTCACCAAACACCCTCGCTCCGCCACAGGCGAAGTGTCGGAGGACATTCGCTACTTCATCAAGTCGCCAACCTTTGCCGCGCAGTTCTCCAAGGTGAGGGCCGCGAGCCTCTTTCGCGAGGTGCGGGCTCGATGCTTCGGTCGTCGTGGCCCTATTGGCCACGGTGAGTTTCCGATCCAAGACGACGCGGGTGACGAACACGACTTCTGCTTCGAATCTTTCTTCAACGGGCATGACGCACTGACCTTCGGGCGCTGCCAGTCCAAGAAGCGGCCGAGGATCGTGTTGCTTCGCTAACGATTGGTAGGGGTGACCGCCTGAGAGTCCGTTGAGATGATGCAGATGTGGAAAGTCAGACGCTATTGACGCACGGATGCCGCCAGCACCATTGCCCGGATGCCAAGGGTCATAGCCTCAGGAAGCACGACGGGACAGTTTACGATCCAAGCGTCGATTGCACGCATTGGTTCTGCGTCGCATGCAGTCGCTTGCGGTCGCTCAGAATCGAAATAGGCATGTTTTGCAGCGCTTTCTGCAACCACGATGGCGAGAACAAGCGTATTTCCCGCAGAAATCAGCGTTTGTTGCTGTCCTTCGGGGGGCATTTCCTTTCGAGCCTGGTTTTGCAGGCTCTTTTTCGTTTTTGCCCGGCGTGGCTTCCAGAGCGGGAGCGGACTTTGTGCCAGTTTCTGTGCCAGTTTCAGCACGAACCGTCGCGGCCCTCAACAACGCGAGCAGTTTCGACTGCTGATCGGGCGTGAGCCTTGCCCAAAGGTCCATGAGTTCAGCCGTCTGCTTGTCGCCGCCGATACCGGTGATGCGGTCGAGGTCGCCCTGGCGGATGCGTCCAAGGTAGTACTTCCGCTCCACCTCCTCCGAGTGACCGGCGATGGCGGTCACCGCCCACGGATCCTTGAGGGTCTCGCGAAGGTCTTGGACGGCGTTGCGGCGGAGGGTCTGGAAGAGGTCTTCCCAAGGTGAGACCTTTGCCCGCTTCAGGATCGTGATGAACCGGCTGTGCTGATTGCTGTCACTCGAACGGTCCACTTCGGATGTAGGAACCACATCGCTCACGCTGGCATCGCGAGTGGCCTTGACCGTCTGAAGCAGCGCAAACAGTTCGGGGTCCAGCGGGATGATCCGCTCCTGTCCGGTCTTCGTGACCGTTTCCGGAAGGGTCAGCACGCGGCGGGTGAAGTCGAACATGTCCCACTTTGTCGCCAGTGACTCGCCCTTGCGAAGTCCGCCCATTCGCTGAAGTGCAAGGAAGCACTTCCAGCCGGTGTTCGGGCATGCGTCAAGGATGCGGCTAAAGAGCTCGCGAGGAACGTAGTGCCAGTTCCGTTCAATTTTGCGGGGCTGGGTACGAATGCGAGCGAACGGGTTGGCGATGAGGATCCCTTGATGAACGGCTTCGTTGAGAAGACAACGGATATGGCGGCAATAGTGGGCCACGGTCGCCGGAGACAACGACTTCTGGTCCTTACCGACGATGTTCGCGTTGTTCGTCGACGCTGGCTCGCTCAATCTCGTGACCCATTCCGCTGCGATGGCAGGTGTGATGCGATCAATTCGGGTGTGTTCACCAACGAAGTTCTTGAACTTCTGCCCAGCGATCAGATACGCGCGGCGTGCTTTCGGACCCAGATCCGGCTTCAAGGCGAAGAACGACTCGATCCACTTGGAGATCGTCGGGGCCTTGGACAGGTCCGCACGAGCGGGATTGCTGTGAAGCTCGACAGCGAAGCGCTCACAAAGCACCAATGTCTGACGGCGTCCGAGCTCTGCCTTTGGCCCAAGCAGCTTCCCCTTCCGCTTGCCCATTGAGTCGTAGTACCGGGCGAGCCAGTACTTCCCGTTCGATGCCAGCGATACCGCATGCTTCTTGACCACCGTCGAACCCGCCTTTCTCACCGTGGATTATTCTCTGTGATCCGATCCAGGAAGGCTTCGAGTTCCTTCCGGCGATAAGAACCAATTGCATCAAGCTGTCTTGGCGTGGAGAGCGAGTTGGGTGAACTTGTCGAGGGCGAGTGCGGTTTGGACCCAGAGGCGGACGCGTGCGAGGCCGCGGACGTGCGCGGGCGGGCGACCGATACGCCAGCGTG
>CAITIQ010000487.1 GCA_903892415.1 uncultured delta proteobacterium
CCGGTGTTGCCGCCGCCGGTGTTGCCGCCGCCGGTGTTGCCGCCGCCGGTGTTGCCGCCGCCGGTGTTGCCGGAAATGACCGACGCATTGCAAGCGACGGAGAGGATGGACGCGGTGACCAAGAGCAAGGAGGATTTCGCCAGCATGCGCTCCCGGGAGCAATAGCGATGCCAGCGTCTGGCATCGCTGAAATACTTCGGGCGGAAGCAAGTATGACAGCGTGAGCGCGATCTTCTGCTCTCGTCTGTGCCGAATCGTGCCTGTCAGTGCTTGAGGCTGGAGGCCCGCCCAACGAGCTCGACAAGTTCCTTCCGGTAGCCGTCCGCGTCGTCTCCCATGGCTCCGCTCAGCACGCGACTAACAGCCGCATAGTCGAAGGTTTGCAAGTGCACCGAGCCGCGTAACAACATTCCAAACGCGGCAACTCCTGAAACAAAGCGAAAGTCCGTCGGCATCGAATCAAAGGCTGTATCTGCACCGGTGATCGGCCCATCCACCTGCCGGCTCGTAACGCCGTCCGGCTCTTTGAAGCGAATAGCAAGGTTGCCGAGTGCCTTGCCTTGGCTCGTTATCGATGTGGGCTCTATTTCGTAAAGCGCTGTCACCGTATGGCCCGCGCCAATCTCCCCGGCATCCTTCTGATCATTCGTGAAGTCCTGGTGAGCAAGCGCGCGGTTCTCGTATCCGATCAACCGAAAAGAACGTACGAAGTCGGGGTTCCAAGTGACCTGAATCTTCACGTCCTTGGCGATGGTGATAAGCGTGCCCGAGGCTTCGCTGACAAGAACCCGCTTTGCCTCTGCTGCTGAATCTAGATAGGCGTAGTTACCATTCCCCTTGTCGGCCAAGGTCTCCATCGTTTGATCGCGATAGTTGCCAGTGCCAAATCCGAGGACCGAGAGAAAGACGCCTGTCTTGGCTTTTTGTTCGATCAAGTTCTGTAGCTCAGCGGGACTCGAAGCCCCAAGGTTGAAGTCTCCGTCGGTCGCCAGGATGACTCGGTTCGTCCCGCCCTCCACGAAGGATTGCGCCGCTAGTTCATAGGCAGCGTTGATGCCTTGCGAGCCGTTGGTCCCACCTCCGGTTTGCAAGTCTTCCAAGGCAGCTAAGATAGTCTTTCGATCACTGCCCTTGGTTGGTGGAAGTACGATGCCGGAGCTTCCAGCGTAGGTAACGATCGAGACCGAGTCGCGCGCGTCGAGCTGATCGACGAGCATGGAGAATCCCTGCTTCAGTAGGCCAATCTTGTCGGCGCCATGCATCGACCCCGAGACGTCGATCAAGAATACGAGGTTCGACGGGGGGCGGCTCTTGGCTGTCACTTCGCGGCCCTTGATGCCAATACGGACGAGGCGGTGGCTTGCGAGCCATGGCGCCGCCCCCACCTCCGTGGAGACTGCGAACGCCGCATCATCGGGAGCTGGATAGGCGTATTTGAAGTAGTTAATCATCTCCTCAATGCGCACGAGGCTGGCATCGGGGAGTTGATTGCTGTTCAAGAGCGAGCGAATCATCGAGTAGCTGGCCGTGTCCACGTCGATCGAAAAGGTCGATTGGCGGTCCTTGGCCGTGGAGATGAACCCGTTCTCGGGCAAGCGAACCGAACCAGGGATGCCTTTGGGTGGGGGAGCGGGCGGGGCTGACGCCATCGGCTTAGTTGCCCTGCCATTGGTTTCTGCGCCGTCAAGCGCCATGCTCCGGTCGCCAGCATAGGCCGCTGCAGTAGCGGCGGGCGCAGCCTTGTACTTGGCACTCGCGGCTGCAGGTGCTGGCGATTCGAGTTTGGACTCTTGACGGCTAGCGCTGGCGACGTCGCTACTTTTTCTTACGGTCATCAGGCCGAAGGCCCCTGCAGCCGCGGCGATCATGAGTGCTGTGCCACCCGCGAGCAGGCCTCGCTTGCTCCTCGATGAGCGTGTTTGCGCTGGCAAGGGCACCACGTTTGACGGAGGAGAGAGCTTCTCACCCGCACTGGCCTGCTGAATCTCGGAGCGCTGTTGATCGGTCAGGGCCGTTGGAGCGTGTTGCGCAAGCTCACTGTGCAATAGATCTGCGGCCGCTGCCAAGGCTGCTGCCTCCTCGGCTGCGGCTGGGAACTGTGCGAGCTCCTGCTCAAAGAGGGCGCGCTCCTCGGGCGACATCTCGTTGAGCGAATATGCTGTAAGGCGAGGGTCGTTGATATCCATATTAGGCTCCCCCGCCCGGCAACGCCAAGCGTCGTTCGGCTTTGACGAATTTCTCCCGGACGGCGCGCAGCGCCTCGTGCAGGATGACTCCCACGTGACTGACGGAGAGGCCAGTGACGTCTGCGATCTCCTTGTAGCTGAGGCCACCGCCGAACTTGAGGGCGACAACCTCTCTTGACCGATCCGGAAGGCCGGCGATCAGCTTCGCGATGCTCTCTTCGGCCTGCTTCTTCTCGAGTGCGCCATGTGGGCCCGACTCTTCGCTTACCAGTCCCATCGTGTCCTCCACCTCTGTGTGCCGCCTCGTTCTTCGCTTTAGCGAGATGGCTCGGTTTCGACAGACGGTAAAAAGCCACTGAACCAAGTGCGCTTGGACCTCCTTGGGATCCGCTCGGCATAGCTCCAAGAATGTCTCTTGAACTACGTCCTTGGCTTCATCCGGTCCCACAATTGCGGTGGCAAACCGCAAGAGAGCCCGCTCATGGGCTTTCATGGCTTCCAGCACCCAATTCTTGTTGGGCGCGTTCGACCCTAGCGTGGCTAAGAGGATTGCGAGCATAGGGCCGATTCCGTCGTCGCTGGGATGACGCGCTGGTGCGGCTTGTCTTAGGACTTTTTTTTAGGTTAGGCGTTTTGCTTCTACCGAGATGACCAGCTCCTTGAGCGCGGCGATCTCTTGCAACAGCTCAGCTGGGGGATCCGAGGCGATGCGGATGGACGCCACGGCGGCTTTCTGACCTTGGAAGATCGTGTTCGACATGTCGGCCACGTTGATCCCGTGGTTGCGCACGATCCCGAGTACCTGCGCGAGCACACCGACCTTGTCGAAGTGGCGTACGACGAGCTCGCTGCGTGCAGGTGCGCGGACCTCGATGTTGACCACGTTCGGGGGGCGACCGGTGGCGAGAAACTCGCGACAGATGCGCACGGCCTCCTCGGCGATTGCGTCCTGCGATTGATCGGTGCTGGCGCCGATGTGGTGAGTTCCGACGAAGCCGGGCAGCTTGAGGATCTCAGCGCTGAACTCGCCTGTTCCGCCAGCGGGCTCATCAGCGAAGACGTCAAGACCTACTCTTAGCCCACGATCCTTCATGGCTTTCACCAGCGCGGCTTCGTCATGAAGACCACCGCGGCTGGTGTTGATGAAGGTCGCACCCCGCTTCATCTTGGAGAAGAACGCCTCTCCGAACATGCCTTTTGTTTCTTTGGTCTGCGCCAAGTGCACCGACACGATATCAGCGCGGTCGGCGAGCTCCTCGGGCGTTCTGCAGTAGCCCACCTTGAGGTCATCAGCGCGCCAACCGGTGAGCGAACGTGACCACGCCAGGACGTTCATCTCGAAGGCGCGTGCGCGCTCGATCACTGCGCAACCGATGGAACCAAGCCCAAGCACTCCTAGCGTACGCCCCTTGAGTCCAGCGGCTTTGCTGTACTCCTTCTTGTTCCACTGGCCCGCCCTCAGATCGGTGGTGTTATCGACGATGCGCCGATCGAGCGCCAGGATCATGCCGAAGGTGAGTTCAGCGACAGCGACGGCGTTCTTGCCAGGACAGTTGGCGACGAAAATGCCTCGCTCACTGGCTGCGACGACGTCAATCGTGTCGTAGCCCGCTCCCGCGCGCAGGATCATCGCGAGGCCGGAGCCTGCGGAGATCGTCTTCGCGTCCACCTTGGTTGAGCGCACAATCAGGATATTGGCCCCTTGGATCTTTTCCGGGAGCTCGGCCGCAGTGGCATTGGGATCGTAGTGAACTTCAATGTCGAGCGCTCGGAGGTCGCTCAGGTAGTGTTCGGGAAACGCATCTGCAACGAGGACTCGCATGGCGGCATGTTCGCCGTTTTGCAGGAGTCAGTCGAGGGCAACCTCCCAACTAACGGGCGACGCTCGCGCCGATGAAGCCATTGGCCCGCAGGGCCGCAGAAGCCCGATGAATGCGCGCGGGGCCGCCCTGGCGGTTGGCTTCTAACAGGGTGAATTGGCGCAAATAGTACTGGCCAATTGCATCGCGTTCAGCTCCAGCTAGCTGATAGCGCTCGGCCTCGCTTGCGATGGCTACGACAACTTCTTCCGGCGAGCGCGCTGCCTCCCACATTCGCCACGACATTCGCGAGAACACCCGGTAGGTGCGCAGGAAACGTGAGGCTGGTTGCTCGTCTTCATCCGCGCCCAAGGGGTGAATCACCGTCCAAGGCCGGGAGTTATCGTGGGCGTGTGCCACTTCCGCCATCACGTCAAGCCAACTGTCTACAGGCAGGCTCTCCGTAAGCTCGGTGGCTTGGTTTCGGGAGGAGGGATTGATGAGTAGCGCTGCCAGCGGCAGAACTCGCCGGAAGTTGCCTCGATTGGCGCCGACGAAGTTCACCAGCACGCTTGTTGCCTCGGGGAGAAAGATCAGCGCCCAGGCGCGCCCAAAAGTGAGGTCGTCCATCTCTACGAGCACGTCGAGTCGATCTTGCGGTGTTAGCTTGGAAAGCTCAGCCAGCGCGAGCGCGCCCTGGCTTCTCGCCTGACCTTCGGCGTGGAGCGCCCGATCTGAGACCTTGCGCTTGCCTGCGAGACTGAACAGTAATCCAGCTCGCCCATACAGCCCTTTGAGGCAGGCGCTCTGAGCGAGTCGACCAGCGAGCGTATTGGGCGATTTAGAAGCTTCAACCGATTGAATCAGCGTCGCGAGCCGTTCTAAGGCTGCGCTGGAGGGGATGCGTACGAGTTCAACGCTAACGTCCGCCCCTTTGCCCGTCAGCGCGTGCGGAGGATCGATCCATGCCATATGGAGGTAAAAGGCGCATGGCACAGAAGGTCCAGCTTGCCCAGCTTGGGATTCGTCCGAAACGTCTGCATTGGCGATCGCCCGTTCAGAGTAGAGCGGAAGGGCTCCTTCGAAGCGGTCACTATTGGCTGGGTAGCCAGAGGCCAAGGTTTGGGTGGCTGGAACCGATTGCAGACTAAAAGGACCGCCATCGAGCTCGGAGGCTTCGGTCAAGCCTTGGCTGGAAACGGCAAAGTCATCGCGCAGAACTGGGGCTTGGTCGAGGTCGTGCGCTCGCGCGTACACCTCGACCAGGTCTGCCGCAGGGAAGAATGCTCCCGACGGGGGAGCCTCCTGGGCGGTGACCAGATCCCGTACTCGAATGACGCGGCCGTCTGGCGAGAGTTCGGCGAGGAGCGGCGCAAGGTGTGAGACCCCGGCAGACTTGCCACCGTAGTAGCGAAGAAACGCTCTCGACCCAAGTCCAGCGTCGTGGAGTGTGGCGACCAACAAGTGACTCAACGGTTCACACGATCCGCTGCGGCTCTGCAGCACGTCGGCCAGGCGACCGCCCGGAACACCAGTGTAGGAAAGGTCCGCAAACACTGTGGAGACGGCGTTCGCGGGATTGGCCTTGGCGAGTTCCCGTTTGAGTGACGCTATTCGTTCTACGAAAAGGCGGCGTGCAGAGCTTAGGTCGAAGGCGGTGCCCTCTTCCTCCGCGTCAATCGCGTTTGCCCGCAGTAGGAAGTCGCCGAGCGCCAGAGCTTTTTGCTGCCGTGCGGCGCGCGCTTCGGTGACCAAGAGCCGGCGGGCTTGCTGGAGCCGATGCTTTGCGAGCAGCTGCTTTGTCCCAGCAGCTACCCCGTGCAGCCACTCATGAGCTGGTTCGGGGGAGGGAGGAGCTGCCACCTCAGGTTTGCCTGAGGTGACCAGCAAGGCCAAAAGGCCGTGGGCGAGAACGGACCCCAAGAGGGTGAACGAGATTCGGATCCGCCGTCGACGGCGTGTCGACCACTCAGCAAAGAAGTTGGGGTCTTCAGTAGCGGACACCGGGCCAGCCAATGACACCGGCGGAGCGTATGAGTTCCCCTGCCACTAAACAAAGATGCCAACCACGTTGCCCATCAGACAGTTCGCCAGGGCCCCGCCGATCATGGTTCGAAGCGCCATCTTCGATAGGTCGGGCATCCGACTCGGCGCCAGCGCACCGATCCCTCCGAGCTGAATTCCGATGCTGGCGAAGTTGGCAAAGCCGCACAACGCATAGCTTGCGATCAAGGCGCTTCGCTCGCTCAGCTGAGGGGATGCTCCGTTCGTCATCTCTCCCAGGTGGATGTAAGCGACGAATTCAGTGAGAACCAGCTTCTCGCCCAACAAGCGCCCAACCAAGGGAGCCTCCGCCCAGGGAATACCCATTACGAAAGCCACCGGCGCAAATGCCCAGCCCAAGATGCGAGCCATCGACAGAGGCTCGCCGGCGACGTGGGCGAAGGACAGCGCATAATCGCACATGGCAACGAGGCCAACGAAGGCGAGCAACATTGCAATCACGTTGAGAAACAGCTTCATGCCCTCCGACGCGCCATCAGCGGCCGCCTCGAGCACATTGCCATGAGCTTTCTCTACCTTGAACTCGAGCTTGCCAGAGGTCTCTGGGCTCTCCGTTTCAGGCTGCATGATCTTCGCTATCGCAATAGAAGCCGGAGCTCCAAGGATGCTCGCGGTAACGAGATGCCCTGCAATGCCTGGGATGTTGGGGAGAAAACCAACATAGGCCGCCATGACGCCACCAGCGACGGTGGCGAAGCCGCCCACCATCACGAGGAAGAGTTCGCTCTTCGTCATCTTGACGATGAAGGGCTTGATCGTAAGCGGGGCCTCGGTTTGCCCGAGAAATATGTTCGCGGAGGTGCTCAAGGATTCGGCCCCGCTAATGCGAGCCGTTCGTTGCATGATCCAGGCAAGTCCGTAGACGACTCGCTGCATGATGCCGAGGTGGTAGGCCACGCTCATCAGGCTCGAGAAGAAGATGATCGTCGGCAAGACCCAGAAGGCGAAGGTCTTCGCTGGGGGGGAGACACGACCAACGATGACATCGGTTTGCGAGCCATCTGGGTTCAATACCCTGTGCGGTTCAATCGATTGGAAAACGAACGTCGACCCGGCCTCCGAGAACGAAAGGAGTCGGCGGACACCAGCGTCGATCCAGACGAAGAAGAAGCTCTGCACGGAGGGCGTCAGCACAACCGCAGCCAAAAGCAGCTGCAGCCCAACTCCCCACAAGACCGGCCTCAGCGAGATTCGCTTACGGTCCGAGCTCAACGCGAACGCGATGCCCAGAATGGCGAGGATGCCAAAGGCCGAGAGCAGCCTGTACCCCACGGGTACCGGTGCATTCGCCGCGGAAGCGTAGAATCCCATGGGCTTAGTGGACCATGCGAGGCCGACTCGGGCCAAAAGGGGAGCAGGTTCCTCATGGCCGCCGATGACGCCCAGCGCTAGCTGTGCAAAAGGAATCGACGTGTCGGACGACCTCACGCAGCGATTTGTGGACCTGGTGTGTCGGGAACTGGGCGCCGCCGAGGTTGCCGTGCTCGAGGGCGAGCTCTCTCACGAGCCGCTTTCGCTCCGCGTTGCGCTTGCCGGTGGCAAACAGGTGGTTGCTCGCTTTGCCGAGGCAGGGGCTATCGCTGAGGCAAATTTGCGTCGGCTGGAGATTTTGGTGCGCGCCTTCGAGGAGGCGCTAGTCGGTGAACCGCAACGTCGACCACGTGCGCCGGTGGCTTCATCGCTGCGAGAGGAGCTGCGCGCGCTCGCAGCGCGAGCGAGTTCTCTGGGCGCGCTGGTCATTGACGCTCATTCGCCAGTGATTTGGGCGGCAACCTCTGAACGCGTCGAAGGCGCGATGGATGAGGAGCCGAACAACGTGTTTCCGTTCCCGCCCGAGGCCAGAGAGACGCTTCGGCTCGTGCGGGAGAGCCACCGCGGCGTGCTGATTGCGCTTGGCGTTGAACCGGAGCCGGCGCCCGCCGCTGAGCCGCCGCACGAGGAGCTATCGCCTGCAAACGAAGAAGAAGACGCGGCGCTTCGAGACGCGGTGCGAAAAGTAAGGACGCTGCGGGAGCTGGCCCAGTTGCATAAAGGGTCGCACCTGAATCACACCGAACGAGGCGTTGATGGCGGCTACATCGCGCGCAGCTTTGCCGGTATCTATTGCCTTGTCCTAGTGTTCGACCAGCCTTTTGACGAGATTCGCGCTGAGCGTGCGGTCAGAGACGCCTTGCCGCGCATCGAACGACTGGTATTGGCGTTGCCTCCGCTCGATCCAGAGCCGCTGTTGCGCGGCGCCGTAGCCAAACGCCCTCGTCGAGGCTGAAGTGCTGTCGACCGTGCGTCGGGTGCTCTCCTCCCCGCGGCTGAGGGCTGGGTTTGTTGCCTTTCACGCAGCGGCGGTCGTGCTGCTTTCTCTGCCTACTGGCGCGGTATCTGATGAGCGCTGGAAGTCGAAGGGAACGCAGGCCGACCTCGCCGAGTGGGGCAGCGGTCTGGGTGAAGGCAACGATTTTGCGTTGTGGTTTCGCCGCGTGGCCAAAGGCTATGCAGACGTCCGCGGTGTAGTGGTGGCACCCTTCAGTCTCTATGCGGAGAGCACCGGCGCCCGGCAAGGCTGGGCGATGTTCTCAAGTCCGCAACGTTACCCAGCGGAGGTGCACGTCGATGCCAAAGTCGACGGTCACTGGGTCCCTATCTACCGACCACACGATCCGACCGCTGCGTTTGATGCGGTGTTCTTGGCGCATCATCGTCTCCGCAAGTTTCAAGGTCGCTTTGCTCGTGAGTGGAAGGGCAAACGCTTTCAGGAGTTTGCCGCGTACTTGGCGAAGCGAGCTCTCGCGGCTCACCCAAACGCAGAGGCGGTTCGAGTTCGACTCGAACGTAAACAGAGCCTGCCACCGGAGGCCGTTCGAAGCGGGCTCAAGGCCAAGGGCAGCTACGAGGTCACGCACGTCTTCGACCGACCTGGGCTGCCGTGAGCAAGCGGGGGAGGCTCGCCGCTTGGGTGGACTTCACCTCGGAGACGGAAGCCCCCATCTCTCTTGCGTGGTTCCGCGTCGCGCTCTCAACGGTCCTGTTGGGCACGATCATCGACGCCATGTACAGCGGCGTGCTCTCGGCGATGTGGATCGACCGCGCATACGGTGGCGCGCTGACGCTCAATCCATCGGGATTGGTCGCTTGGTTAGGTGGTGCCACTCCCGCTGTCGTCTGGTCGGTCGCCATCGTGTCTCTCGTAGCGACGGCGCTGGTGTTACTCGGGGTGGGCGGAAGAACCCCCGCCTTGGTGGCTGCGCAGACGTACTTTGCTCTTACCCGAATCCAAGGAGAGACGATTGGCGGGTATGATGGTTTAATGGTCAATGGCATGCTGCTCCTGTTCCTGAGCGGCGCCCATACAGACCTCTCCTTGACTCGGTGGCTCGCGCGGCGGCGTGAGGCCAAGTCGACTCCGCCAGAGCCTATTCTGGCTTGGCCACGCTACCTGCTCATTTTTCAGCTGCTTGTGATGTATGGATTTACTGGGATTCAGAAGGTGAGCCCAGTGTGGACACCGTTAGGAGGTTATTCGGCGCTTTATTGGGTATATCAGGATCCGACTTGGCGGCGCTTTGACATGGATTGGACGGCAGGTTATTCGTGGGCACTCTCGCTCATGACTGCGGTGACCTGGCATTGGGAGGTGATGGCTCCCGGTTTGCTAATGTTCTATTGGGCGCGCAGGAGGCGCGAGTCGGGTGGGCGTTTCGTGCGAGCACTGTCACGTTGGGATCTGCGAAAGCCGTTTGTCCTTGTTGGGGTATGCCTGCACCTTGGGATTCTGTTGACTCTGCAGGTAGGACCATTTTCGCTCGTGTCGCTGGCTTACTATTTTGCGTTATTGAGCCCTGGCGACCGAGAGGCCCTTCGCGTTTGGTGGCGGGCGCGTGGTGCGACTCGAGCTGTCGGAGTATGATGCGCCGGGCATGAGGACCTGGTCCGGTTGGGTGGTAGGGGCATGAGTTCGGGCGTACCGTCTGGAGCTGCGGGGGAGTGGCGTTCTGCGGATGAGCTGGTGTTCACGCGGCTCAAAGAGCAGCGAGCGTTGCAAGCTCTCTGGGCGCTCGAGGCTGTTCCCGGGCAGCCGTGGTTCGGTGGAAAGGGTGTTCGCGGGGCTCGGCTAATCCGTGAGCTGAGCCAGGAGCTTCAGGCTGCGGACGCCGTTCAACGAGCTTTACAGGGCTTTGCACAGGATCTCAGCGCGCTGCTAGCGGGGCCCTTCTTGGGCTGGCCCGCATCGCTGCGGCACGCGGCCGCAGTGTTTGCGGGAAAAGTGGCAGACAGTTGGGAGTCACGCTTGCGGCGCTCGGCTGACGCCGAGGCCTCTGCCGAGGAGCGGGCCCAGCTCGATAGTGCTTGGGAGCACTGGCTTTCAAACAGACTTCGCGAGCAGAGCCTGTGGCTGTCTTTGGCCAAAGAGAAGGAATACTTCGAGCAGATCGCCAAGCGGCTCGGTCTTGCCAAGACCGAGCTCAGCGTCGCTGAGCACATCCATGGCCCGATGGTCGCCCTTACGCTGAAGGCGGCGGACGAACAGGTTCGGCAGAGCCACTTTGGCACGCTCTGCTTCGGGGCCCTCGCCCGACTCGATGATGCTGTACGGCGGCAGCAGCTTCCAAGCGACGTTGTTCAAGCCTTCTGCGAACAGCTCGACCAACGTGTGTACCGCGTCATCGACCAGTCGCTCGAGAGCCTGCGTGATGCATTTACCGAGGCTCGGGCGGCGGACGCTGGGGTGGGTGCTGCGGAAGAACTGAGTGCTAAAATGAGGGCGCTTTGGCTTTGGACGGGACGATCGATGCATGTGGAGGTGTTCGCCCTCGAGCAGCTTTCGCCGGTGGCTTGGCACCTCTCGCGCGCCAAGGACATGCCGCGCTTGCGCCGTATCCTCGCGCCAAGCATCGAGCTGCTGTTCAGCATGGAGGCTCGCATCCTGCGGGAGCCCGTGGAGCTCTTGGCCCGTGCCGCGATCTGCGCGGAGATGCTGTTGTTTTGGGCTGGCGTCGAGCAGCCCCCCGGTGAGTACACAGCCCTGGTCGAACGTGCGTTGCGGGTTTGCCCCGGTCATCGCAACGCGCGGCAAGCGATGGCTCAAGTTCTGTGTGAACGCGCGAAGACACGACTCAACTTCGCCAATGCGGCCAACCATCGCAACTGCATCCAAGAAGCCGCCAAGCTGTTGGAGGATGCGCGTGGGCTGTTCCCGAGTTGCCGCAACGTCGAGGAAACGACGCTCAAGGTTGCAGAGGCCAAGCGCCAATGGGGGATACCGTGAGTGAACCGCACAAGAGCAACGACCCTTTCGAGGAGTTCGGTATTTCGCCGCTGGCGACGCCGGAGGAGATCACGGCTCGCTTGCAAGAGCTCTTTGCCGACGCCGATGAGGGCGAGCAAGCTCGACTGCGCACGGCCTTCGACCGCTTGACTCGCTCGCCGCATGAGCGGTTCGAGCTCGTCCTCGGGTCCTTCATGGAGGAGGCTGAGCTGCCGCTTCCAGCCTATCAAGCGCGCGCGCTACAGCGTTCAACGCCGACGCTGCTGCAGCCGAAGCTCGCTGGACTTGGTGCTCTCGAGTCGTATTGGGAGCAGCTTTCCAGGTCCGCGCCCGAGGCAGCCGAGAAGCTGCGGAGTTCGTTTAGCTCCGGTCACATTCCGCTTGAACAAGACCCGCTGCTTGGGCCCTTGGAGAAGTCATGATCTTGCTCGATCGCGCAGTTGGTATTGATCTCGGCACCACTCATTCCGAAATTGCGCTGCTCGCACCTTCGGAGCGCGAGGTGGTGCTCTATCAAGACCGCTTTGGTCGCAGCACCATTCCTTCGGCCGTTGGCTGGGATGCGAGCAAGGGTGAGTTCACCGTGGGGCGAGCAGCCAAGGCCGCACGTGCAGTCGAGAATGCAGCCGTACTCTCGGTAAAGCGCAGCATGGGGCAAAGCACCAAGTTCCAGCTTGGTCCGCATGAGCTCTCGGCCGAAGAGGTCTCCTCGAAGATCCTCGCCGAGCTCGTGCGCTCGATGCGCGACTTTCTCAAGGAAAAGGCCGCTCCAGGTTTTTGCTTCGAGATCAATCGAGCGGTGATCACGGTTCCGGCCTACTTCGATGCGCTGCAGACCGAGGCAACTCGTCGAGCCGGCGAGGCGATCGGCCTCAAAGTGCTCGGAATACTGCAAGAGCCAACTGCCGCTGCGATCTATCACACGTTTCACTCCCGCCTGCCTTCCGGAAATTTTCTCGTCTACGACCTCGGCGGCGGTACCTTCGATGTGTCGGTGCTCAAGTGCGTCGCCGGCGAGTATCAGGTGCTCGCGATCGACGGCGACAACTTCTTGGGCGGCGACGACTTTGATCGGCGATTGGCCGAGCTACTGCGCAAGAAGCTGAGCGAGCGTGGCTACAAGCTGGACCTCGATCTGCGTCACAGCCCCGCCGATCGACTTCGCTTCGAGTCATTGCGCGCTTTGGCCGAGGAGACCAAGCACAGCCTCTCGACCAATGACGTTGTGTCGCTCTCTCGGCAGAATCTGTTCAGCGACCAAAATGGTGAAGACGTTTCGATCGAGCTCGAGATCGGACGCGCGGAGTATGCAGAGTTGATCAAGGACCTCGCTTTGCGCACGATCGAGTGCGCCGAACGGGCACTCGCACAGAGCGCCGAGAAGGCCGGCATTGGCTTGGCGGAGATCGATCGGGTCGTGCTCGTTGGCGGTTCGACGCGGGTCCCCGCGATCAGTGATTTGGTTCAGGAACGGCTAGCTGCGCACTGCCGCTCCTCGGAGATCTTGCGCGAGAGCGTTGATACGGTCGTGGCGTTAGGGGCGGCTGTTCATGCCGCGGAGTTGGGAGGCCTCATCATCCGCAATGAGGCGGCAGCCGCCCATTTCAGCAGTCGCTTCGTCACCGATGCTTCCAAGGTCCGGCTCGCGATCGCCGGGCTTGAACCGGCGACAGCAGTAGGCTTTGAGATCCATCGCGACGGGAAGAGCCTGGCCGAGGGCGCCCTCTCGGAGAAGCGCACCGCGCGCGTCGACGTCGAGCTTCCTGAGGATGAAGAGTGTCGTCTTTCGCTTTTGCCACGGGATGCGGAAGGGGCTCTGATGCCCGAGATCCCCTTCGTCATCTATCGCGGGACCGCGCGACCGCGCCCAACGGCGCTGAGTCGTCCGAGCGTGACGTCAAAGGATCTTTCGGTCGAGGTTGTTCGCTCGGGGCGCCGCGATCGAAAGGTCCTGATCGAGCGCGGGACGGGGCTGCCCACCGAGACCACGCAAGAGTTTTCGACTGCAGATCAGAGCGGGGCTGTGGTGTTACGAATCTTGGAGGGACGGGTACCAATCAAGACGTTGGCGTTGCCAGTCCCTCGCGATACCCCGGTCGGCACGCGGGTTGAGCTCGTGCTGCGCTGCGACGGCTCGATGCGGGTCGAGGCTCAAGCTACCGTTCTCGGTCAGAAGCTGTGGGCGAGCGTGGAGGCGGTGGATAACCCCGCGCTCAACGACCAGGAGATCGAGCAATTGCTCGCAGATGCCGAGCAGTTGAGTCGCGGGTCTTGGGGCAATACGGGGGAAGCGATTCGAAGAGAGGTCGAGCAGCTGTCGTCGAGCGTGCGCGAGACCATCGGCACAGACCCGGCGAAGCTCAGCGCCCACGCGACGCGCCTGCGTCGCCTGGTGTCCGACCTCAGCGAAGGTACGGCCGATGGCATGGGGCCATCGGTCGCGGCGTTCGATGCTGAGTTGCACGCGCTCAAGCGTCTTGTCTATCGAACGAACGGCACCTTGGTTGGCATGGACCGGGATGCTTGGGACAAGCGTCTCGCTGCGCTCGAAAGTCGGGCCGAGCGCGCCCGAGTCGATGTCGACGCGGTGGCCTTCCGGCGGGTGTACAACGAGGTGCAAGCGCTACTCGAGACGGCGCAGCAAGAGGAGTTTGCCGCTCGCCGTCTTGACGATCCTGCGGCTCTCATGAGTCGAGCCTCGAGTGTGGAGCGTTGGATCCATCGCATCGACCGCTTGCTCAATGAGCTCGAGCTTTCGAGGACGCCGGAGCTGTTGGAGCTTCAGCGCAATGAACGCAACAGGCTCTTTACCCTGCTATCCGCATGTCGAGCGGCGCCAATCAAGGAGGCTCTCACCGCGCCCGCGCCCGATCATCACGCTGTCCGACGTCAACTCGAGGCGCTCGAGTTTGAACTGGAGCGCCTGGACGAGGCCGCGCTTCGTGTGCCTTCGCTTGGACTCGTAACGGACCGTGGGCCGCAGCGCGGTGGCTCGTGACTTTTTTGGACGATCTCGGGCTGCGTGCTGCAGCTGGGCTCGAGACCTCGGTTGGGCCCTTCCTAGCGTTGGCGGCCTATCGCAGGCTGTTTGCGGGTGAAGGGGCCACGCGCGAGGCCGCCATCCTTGGTGCCTTGCGCTGTGCGATCCAGCTTGCGGATGAAGAGGCCCTCAAGGCCTGTGCAGAGGCTTGGCGCAGCCAACCTGTTTCGCGCGTCAACGTACTTGCTGAGGCCGGTGCGCTATTGCGTGCAGGTCGCGGTCATGCGGCGCACTGGCTAGCCAGCGCGGAGCTAGCCCGGTCGCGCACAGCGCATGCGGCCTATATCGATGCGCGAAGTTGTGAGGTCTTTAGGTTGGTGGACGACCATGCGGACCCCTTCGATGTCATCGAGCTGTGGTGGTCCGTGGTGCTGCAGGGCCGAGCTAGTTCTGATGAACGAGTGACAGCGTTCTCTGCAGCACGATTCGCGGGCTTGGCGTTTGCGCGAGCCGCGCGAGACCCCAGCTATCAACTGCCGCGTGCTCGCTTGGCGTTGGCCTGCGAGAACGCTCAGGATGGGCTGCTCGAAACGCGCGAGGCTCGGCTCGCGCTACTGCGAGGAAAGTTACTGGCTGCAGGGCGCTTCGCCAGGGCCTCTGCTCTCAGCTCTTTGGAGAGTCTGGCTCGCTTGCGTGGCAGCTCGATAGCCGAGCGCGCCGTGGTCATCGCACTGCGTCACTTGGACAACCTTCCGGGTCGTATTTCGCCTGTTGAACGCGACCGTGTTGCAGCTTGTGCAAAGCATATTGAGAACCCTCAGCTGCGTGAACAGGTGGTTGCTCGGGTGAACGACGTCGCAGAGGAGCCGACGCTCGCCACGTCGGGAAGCCCCCTCTTCGAGCTTGCAAGGCGTGCAGAGAGCTGCGGCGACGACATCTCTGCGGGGGGGCGGTTGCTTCAGCAAGCCGCGGGCCTGCTCTCTCCGGAGCTGTCAGTGCCAGTCGCCCTTTCGTCGCTGGCAGTGCTCACCTTGCACAAGGTGGGCGGCGAAGCGGCTGCGCCTGCTGTTGCGTTTCTGGACGCTATGCTTTGTCGAACGGCGGCGCTTCCAGCGTTTGAACTTAGCGCGATAGGCCTTCGCTTGCTTGACCTTGGCAAGCCAGCGGTTGCCGACCGTTATCTTGAGGAAGCGGTCCGCCTGCGCGAGGAGAAGGCCTTGCTATTGCGTGGGCAGGCCTTGCGGGAGCGGGGGTACAGTGAGCTTCGGTCGGGCCGTGAGGAGGAAGCGTGGCGTCTGCTTTCGGAGGCTCGCGTCCTGTTGCGCGGGAGCTGACCAGGCTATGCTGGCCCCGAAATGGCTGAAGCTCGTGACAACGTAACGTTTGCGATCATCTCCAACGCGCCGGCGGCGGCGGCTCTTTTGGAGGTGGTCTGTGACGAGATCAAAAAGAGAACCAAACTCGAGCTCAGCCCGTTGGTGCTGCGGTCTTACGAGAAGCTTCTCAGCGGTATGCAGGAAGGCGAGGTTGACGTTGCCTGGGCGCCTCCTCTGGTGGCGATCGATCTGGAGCGTGCCAAGGTCGGGGCCATTGCCCTTTCGGCTCGGCGGCTTGGCAAGTCCGACTACTCGTCCGCCATCTTCACGCGCAGCGATTCGAAGCTCACCACGCTGAAGGATCTCGCCGGCAAGAAGGCTGCTTGGGTAGCGAGAGAGAGCTCGGCTGGCTACGTCGTTCCTCGACTCAAGCTGCTCGCTGCCGGTGTAAATCCGGAGACCGATCTCACCGAGCAGTCCTTTCGTCGTACACACGAGGCGGTGGTGAAGGTCGTGCTCAGTGGAGAAGCCGATTTTGGCGCTACGTTCGCCCACTTCGAAGCCGGAAAGACGGCTCCTACGTCCTCGGGATGGCAAGACAGCGGAGTGCAAAACTCGGACATCCGCATCCTTGCAGTTGCGGGCCCGATACCCTCGGACGTGATCGCCTATTCGTCGAAGCTCGCTAGCGAGCGCGCGGAGTTGGTGACGGCCGCCATGCGCGAGATGGGAGAACCGATTCGCCAGTTGCTCAACGCAGAGGGGTTCGACCTTCCGGACGGCGTGCACTTCGAGCAACTGCGCCAGTTGGTAGAGCATGCCGCAGCGGCCGCCAAGGCGGATGGGGTCTCCGCGTAATGGTGAAGCGCGGGCGAACGTCTATCGGTCTTGCGTTGCTGTTCGGCGTCTCGGCGCTGGCAGGAGCTGGCTGCGAGACCAAGCCAGCCCACCCGCAGCCGGCGCCAACCGACGCAGAAGCCGTCTCGGCGATCCAAAGCTCCGCTGCGCCTTCAGCTTCCACTTCCGCCTCCGCCTCCGCCCCTTCGGCCGTGGCGATCTCCAGCGCCAAGCTACCGGACCCGCGTTGGGATACGGTGCCGCGCGCCATCGACATGCACGTCGATACGCCGTGGCAGGTTCGCTACAAAGGCCGGGATATTGCGCTGAAGGAGGGCCAAGGAGCGATCTCGGCGGTCGTCAACGGTGGCTACGGCGGGATCGTTTATCCGATCTACATTTCAGACAAGCTCCACGGTGGTCACCCGACGATTCGCGACGCCGACCTGATTCTGAAGACCGTCGACGCGATTCTCAAGCGCCACGACAAGGTCTTGTGGCCCGACACCAATGGCCCGACGCCGGAGGGAAAGATCACGGCCTTCATCGCCATCGAGGGAGCTGGTGCTTTCGCTGAGGACGTCCCACAGATCGACCGCTTCATCGCGCGGGGAACCGTGTTCATCGGCCCTGTTCATTGGCGTGACAACAAATTCGCTACCAGCGCCACCGACAAAGGCAAGGCGACCAAGGGCCTTTCAGAGCTGGGCAAAAGCTTTTGTGAACGTATCTACGAGAAAGGGGCCTTGGTCGACGTCTCTCACATGTCGGATAAGTCCTTCGCCGACACAGTGCCGATCGCGGCCAAGTTCGATGCTCCGATCGTGGCGACCCACTCGAACGCGCGGGAGAAGGCCAATCACCCTCGAAATTTGACTGACGAGCAGCTCAAGATCATCGCGTCGACCGGCGGCGTGGTTGGGCTGAATTTTTACGACGACTACGTGCGGATCGACGCTGAGGCTCATCTCGAGGATCTCGTTCAGCACGCATTGCACATGATAGAGGTCGCCGGCGTTGATCATGTGGGCATTGGCAGCGACTTCGACGGTGGGGATCCGGTGCCCGAATTGGCGGATGCGGGGCGGGTTCAGGCTCTCGCTGCTGCGCTGCGCAAAGCCGGTCTGTCCAATGAGGACGTTCACAAGATCTTCAGCGAGAACGTACGCCGCGTGATCGGTTGGACGAAAGCGCGACGCAGCGCGAAGTAGCCTTCTCGTGTTATGAGAGGGTTGTGGAGCAAGGGGCTTGGCCAATAGCGATTAACGCGACGCAAGACGTCGCGTGCGGGGTGCGTCTTTGGTCGACCGCCGGTCGTCGTCGCGCAACCGTTGTCGTCAAAGCGACCTTCTTTCTGGTTCGTGGCGGGCCGATGCGTTTGGTGAACCCGGCGCCCATCCTGCTCGGAGACCAGCATCACGAGAACAATAGCGAGCGAAGCGTTGCGGCCCCCTCCGACATGGCGCCCTACCTTCCGCGCGGAGAGGTCGTGCTAACCGGGCACGCTCACGCGCAAACGCCGAGTCCGATGGTCCCGGTCCGACTCACGGTCGTGGGCAATCGACCGCTCGTTGATAAGACTTTGCAGGTGTTTGGCGAGCGACTGTGGCTGGAGGGGGATCAGCTGACGGCGCCAGTCCCGTTCACCCGACTTCCGCTGCGCTATGAACGGGGGGCGACCGGCCCCGCTGGCTACGAGGAAAATCCGGTGGGGATGGTCAAGGCCGTGGGCCAACCTGCTCCCAATGTCGTTGATCCGCAGGATCAAGATGCTTGCGCTGGGTTTGGCGCTATTTCAGGTCGTTGGCCGACTCGAAAACGGCTGCTGCGCAATCTTGACGCTTCGGTGCTCGATCAATCGGAGCCCGCCTTGCCCGACACCTTCGCGTGGAGCTATTTCCACGTCGCACCGCCGGATCAGCGCTGTCCGTTCTTTGAGGGCAGCGAGTGGATCGTGCTTGAAGGCTTGCACCCTGAGTTTCAGCGGTTCGAGTCGCAGCTGCCAAGTGCTCTGGGACAAGCGCGGGTCTATTCGACGGCACACTCCGAGTTTGAGGCTGTGCAGATGTTTGCTGACACCCTTTGGATCGACAGCGATCGCTCACTTTGTTGCGTGTCTTGGCGCGGCAACTTCGAAGTTCAGCAGGACGTCTCCCCGTTGCAGATCTTTGCTGGGCTCGAGATGCCGGGTCGGCCGGTGCCCTGGCCGACGCCGTCTCTGCCACCACCGGCACCGGCGGTTCCAGTCGCTGTCGCCTTGGTTGAGCCTACCTACGCCGGCCAGGTCCAAGCCGCGTTGTCGTTGCCCAATACGCAAGCTGCACCCGAGCCTACGGAGCGGGCAGCCAGTGGCGCGCCGCACGAGGTTGATCCGAAGGCCGAGCTAAAGCGGACTCTTGCGTCTCCGGGAACCTCGACAGCTGCGATTATCGAGACCGTGGTTCGCGGTCGGGCGCCTGCGCGCACCGCCCCACCAGAGGTGACTTCTCCCCGCGCTGCAGTGTTGCCACGGCTCGAGTCGGCGCCCAGCCCAGAGAGCGTTACCTCGATCAAAGTCGATCCCGGTTGGCTCGACGAGGCGGAGCGGCGCGTGTTGGCCGGAGACTCCGCAACCGACTGGGAGCGTCTCAATACCACGATGACGCAGGCTCCGAGTGAGCTGCAGGGGTTGCTTGCGAAGGCTGCACCCTCCGCGCCGGCCCCACAGCGCCGAGGCCCATTTGAGGACTCACCAACCGTTGCTCCAGGCATGGAGCAACTTGCGCAGATCCTTCGCTCCGCCGAAGACTCGACAGTGCAAGCGGTTGAGCCCGTGCGAACTCCAGTGCCGAAAGCGGAGCCCGTGGGCACACGGCCGGAGCCCGTCGGCGGTCGGGCGCTTCGCACGACGATTCGCGGGCTGGGACTCGGAGCTCGCGACTCAGCGCCGCCGAGCGAAGAGCCACCGCCAACCAACGCCGGACCCGGTGCACCGGACCTGCTTTCGGGAGGAGATGGTCCAACGCGGCAATTGGCCGTTCCCGATGCATTGCTCAGGATGTCGGCGGGGGCCTCGGGCCTGAGTGCGGAGCCTACGGTCGTTGCAACGAATGCCGCGCAGCTCGCCGCAACCATGGCTCCTGCCACCTCACCCAACCCCAACCCGCCACTCTCCTGGGCAGGGCCCGAGTCGGTGGCTGCTGTCGTAGCCCCGTCGCACCACGGCTCGGTGTTGATTGCCCAGCCCATTGACGACTTCGACGAGGACGATACCGGGCGTCCAACCATGACGGGAATGGAGGCGCCTCCCATCTCCGCTCAAAGCCCCGCGCCGCAGGTTCATCGCGGCGAGACGAGGATGGAGGTCGAGCGGCGCATGCGGGAAGGGGAGCCGCTCGAGGGGCTCGACTTATCGAACCTGGACCTCGCTGGGTTCGACTTCTCGGGCAAGGTCCTTTCGCGCTGCAAGTTCGATCGCGCGAGTCTGGTGCGCTGCCGCTTCATTGGGACGAACCTTGCGGGAGCGTCATTTCGCGGGGCGGATCTGACCGGGGCTACTCTCGAATCTGCCAACTTGGAGCGAGCGAGTTTTGCTGCCGCCAAACTGGACGGTGCTTCGCTGCGCGGCGCGTTCCTGTCTGATGCGAGCTTCTCCGGCGCAGAGGGCAAGCGGCCTGTGTTTGACGCCTCCTCGGGGCAGCGCATCACGTTTGCACGCTGCGAGTTGCTCGATGCGCAGTTTCTCGGCGTTCAGTACGACGCTGCTGACTTCACCGAAGCTTCGCTGGATGGCGCCAATCTTGAGGGAAGTCTTTTGCCGGACCTAAGGGCGACCGAGCTTTCTGCGCGCAACGCGGTATTCAGTCGTGCAACGTTGCAAAACGCGCAATTCGCCCATGCGCGACTTCCGGCCGGCCTTTTCGACTCGGTCATCGCCGAGGAATCCAATTGGGAGTCAGCGTCAATCGAAGGTGGTTCGCTGGCGGGGGCCAGGCTCGCAGGCGCCGTCTTTGCCTCCGCCGTGCTGCGCGGTGTCGATCTAAGGGGCGCATCAATCTCCGAAGCGCGCTTTCCCAACGCCGATTTGTCGAACGCAAACCTTGTCGGCGTCGACACCACGGGATTCGGACTCGACAGCGCAAATCTTAGCGGCGTCCTCCGATGATGAGCTTCGGCTAGCAAAAGAAGGCGTGTGGCGTTGCTGACGACTGAACCACGTTATCGCGACACCATGTCAGCTGGTCGCAAGCTGCTCTCCAGCGCTGAGACTTCGGTGACGATGTCTCAGCTAACGATCGCGTCCTTCTCAGAGGGGCCCGTGATCGAGTTGGCGGTGCGGCGTGTGGTGTCCTGCGCCTTGTTGCTCTCCGGAATCATCGGCACGTTGATTGTCATGGGGGCGGTGCCGCCTCTGATCGGATCGATCACGGCTTCCTGGCTAATCGGCAGCGGTATCGCCGTGCTCTACGTGCGTCGTCGTCGTGGTCAGCTTGGCTGGCTACTGATGGATCTTGAAGCTGGTACCGTCGTTATCGAGACCTTACGTGGCAACTCGGAGCGGCATTCATTGAGCACGGTCGCAATCGAGACGACGCGTTCGGCCGATGCCTCGGCGCCAGTTTGGGTGTTGCTCGTAGCTGGCTCCCGGCTCTTTCGAATGGGTCGGGGCTCAGAGGTCGATGCTGAACGTCTTCTCGGTATCCTTCGCGGGTATCACCTGCTCGTAAAGCGACGCGACGTAAGCTAGTTGGCGCGAAGGCCAGAGCGCGATCCGACGCGAAGTCGCGACAAGATCGACTAGGCTTCCGGAAGATTGTCGACGGCCGTTGGAAGACCTCAGCTGTTGGTTGGTGCCCGCTACCAACTGGACGAACTCATCGGTCGAGGCGCGATGGGTGAGGTTTGGCGCGCTAAAGACCACGCGACGCAAGCTCTAGTAGCGCTGAAGCTAGTGGCCATTGAGCGCGAGCAGGGTGGACTCGATCGCCTTACGAACGAGGCTCGTTCTGCGAGTGCGATCAACAACCCGCACGTCGTGAAGATCCTCGACCACGGCTATCACGAAGGGATCGCCTTCATAACGATGGAGCTCTTGCGCGGTGAGACGCTCGCCTCGAGGTTGCGCCGCCTCACCAAGTTGGGCCCTGTCGAGACGGTGAGCGTCGTGCGCCAAGTGGCACTGGGCCTAGCCGTCGCTCATCGGCTGGGGATCGTCCATCGGGACCTCAAGCCCGAGAACGTATTTCTCGCGAACAGTGAACTGGGCGAGGAGGTGAAGATCCTCGACTTCGGCATCGCGAAGTCTTTCGGCTCGCTGACCCAGACGCAGCAGGGAGTGGTCGTGGGCACGCCTGCTTACCTGAGCCATGAACAAATCATGGGCACCCACCCGGTCGATGCGCGCACGGACTTTTGGGCTCTGGCGATCGTGACCTTCGAATGCCTCACCGGCCATCTACCTTACGAAGCCTCCACTGTCGCCGAGCTATTCGTTCAGATCGTCGGGCCTGCCCGAGAGAACGCGCTCAGCAAGAGCGCCTTACCGCCCGCGTTCAAAACTTGGTTTCGTCGTGCGACCGACGCCGACCCCGACGAGCGGTTCGAATCTGGACGCGAGTTCGTTGAAGAGCTGCGGCGCGCGTTGCTACCCAACGCGGCGGTTTCGGAGTGGGAGCTTGAGTCTTCGGTTCAACTCAATGCCCGGCCCTCGAAACGACGACTAGCGTTCTTGGTCGGCACGCTGCTCGTGGTTGCCACTTCGCTTTCGCTTTGGGCGGTGCTGGCCTTCATCGACAAACCCAAGCCAAGCCCGCCTGACTCGAGCGGCCGATCTGTGGCAAGCGCCGCACCATCGCTCGTCGCTGGGCCAGGGGAAACGGCTACGTTGTTGCCCTCACCACCGTCTGCTGAGTTACCCGTGGAAGATTCGGCGAGGGTCGTGGTGCCGTCCGCGACCGCCACCGTCAGCGCGGTCGCTGCCGACTCCGGGGCCCCAGTTGCGCCAACGAGCGAACCTGCGCCAAGCGGCGTGCCCTCGGTGCCAGCCACCCCTAGCTCCAAGCCGCGCATCAAACGCCCTCACGACCGTTGGGGTCTGGGCATCTAGCTCGCGGCTACGAGAGCTCCTCGGTGCTGCGCCCGCGCTGCCAACGTGCGGGCAAGGTCACGGTGAAGTCTCTCGGGGAGGCGTGGAAGTCCACACGCGACTCGCCTGCAGCTTCTCGAGCCAGGATAGGCAGGCCTCGTCCAATCTGTTCACCGATGCCGAGAACGCGAGCCGAGGCTGCAACGATCGGGTTACGCGGATGGGAGACGCCACCATCCTTGGCGACTTCATCGAGATCGGAGAAGCCTTCGGGCGGTCCGCCTGGGCTCCAAATCTCGAGGCGATCGGAGAACAGCCGCACTGCGACTCTGCTGGGCTTGCGTAGGTCGCGATGCACGAGGGCGTTGGTAAGGGCCTCGCCAACCTTCAAAATGTCATACTCAGCCAGTTCGTTCGTGAGATTGCGAGCACCAACGAACTCCAGGCACTGCGAGAGCAGCGCCGGCAAAGCACCGTCGAGGTTTTGCTGTTCAATCACCGGCGCGGTGAGATCCGTCCCGCGCAGGTGAACGGCGACAACGCCCCACTCAGGGAAAAAGGCCTGGGGCAACAAACCGAAAAGATAGAGGCCAGCCGTCGTTGGCACGAAGCGCGGGGTCAGTTTGGATAAAAGACCGAGGCGAACGGCCACTTCCTCTCGCGTGTGCAGCGCAAGCAACGTCCCGGCTCGACGTTCAACGAAGCGAAAGAGTGCGTCTTTATCGAGGTCGTCGAGTTCTGCCGCAGCTATGGCCAAGCGCTCATTGCTCATCGTTTGACCTGTTCAGCAGCTAGTTGGGTGCGTCGGACGGTGTCTCAGAACCAAGTTCGTAGTCAACGTTGATCCCAAGGTGTTTCATCAGTCGAATCGCATTGGTGCTCTCGACTACGCCCGATTTGAGCTTGTAGTCGAACACCATCTTGCCGTCCTCGATGTGGTCGGAGAAGTGAACTTTGCGGACGAGCCCATTGCTCTCATCTGCGATCGCTACGAGCGCGAAATCATGCGTGGAGACACCACCAATCGCACCTCGTCGAATCAGGTCCAAGACGACTCCACGAGCGCCGATCGAGCGCTCATGCGAGTTGGTTCCGTGCAAGATCTCGTCGAGCAAAAACAGCACGGGGTCTCCGGCTTGTGCGGAGCTTACGATTGCCTTGAGCCGCACCAACTCAGCGTAAAAATGGCTCATCCCGCGGTCGAGGGCGTCCCCGATCCGCATGCTCGTCCACGTCTTCATCACGGTCAGGGTGGCTTGCTCCGCGCATACGGGCAGCCCCGCGTTGGCCATGGTTGAGCACAACCCGACCGCGCGTAGATATGTGCTCTTCCCCGACATGTTCGAGCCGGTGATCAGCAAGGCTCGCTGGGTAGGTGAGAGGCTCGCGTCATTGACGACGCGCTTGTCCTTGTGAATGAGCGGATGTCCCAAGCCTTTGGCCTCAAGAGCCGGCGTTCCATCTGTCACCGAGGGCCAGGCATAACTGGGGTTCTCCCCGGCAAAGGTGGCGATGCTCGCAAGGGCCTCGAGTTCCCCCAGGGCGACCAGCCACGTGCGAGTTCGCTTGCCGCAGCGAGCCCGCCACCGTTCGAGTGCCAACGCTACCCAAAGGTCGTAGAGAAAGATCGCGTTCACGAACATGTGAACGATGGCGTTGTGCCTAAGGTCGGCAAACCCGATCACGCGCTCCAGCAGCGCGATCTCTCGGCTGGCCGTGTGCTCGCCTGAGCGCAGGGTCTCAACGATCCGTTTCAAGCTCGGAGACTCGAAGGACGTCTGTGCTTCGACCAGCTCGAACACGCGACGGAACTTGCCGAGCGGAGCCTCACGCGACGAGACGAAGGTGACCATGCGGTCGATTGGGCGAAACAACGAGCCAAGCAGGACCAGCTGACCCACGAAGGAGATCAGGTAGGCATAGCCCAAGAGCGGAGCCACGCTGCTCAAGAGGCCGCGCACCAGAAAGAGTGTGATGGTGAGCGGAACCACGAGCCGCGCAGCGAGGATGAGCGTTGCGCGCGAGGCTGGAGCCCCGTTGGGCGCCCCGCCGATCGGAAGCTCCGCGGGGGCTTCTCCCCAGACGGCGAGCGGTTCAGCGGCTCGCCCGCGACTTTCCGCGCGGCGAGCGTGCACGGCTAGATCCTCTAAAAACGCCGGCGTCAGCAGCAGCTCCTTGGCGGCATCTTGGCGAGCTCGCACGCCAGCGGCGGTGGTTTGCGCAAGTAAGAACTGCGCCAGCGACTCCTCACCTATCGAGGTTTCAGCCCTTGAAATTGACTGAAACAGCGAATGTTCACCGAACAGATCAAGGTCGGAGGCGTTCTCGTGTTCGGGCTTGTCGAACCTCTTCCCAAACGGATCCGGATTGCTCTTTTTGCTCGCTTTCGGGACTGGCTCTCCCCGCATGCGAGCCTGACCAGCCTTGAGGTAGGTCTCCCGCTCGGTCAGCAACATTTGTTCGGACAGGACGAACGTATGGAGCACTACCAGGACGATGAAGATCGCTACGAGTACCGCGAGCGCAATCGTCGACCACAATGGCCATCCCAGCGCAATGTTTGCGATGAGCACGCCGATCGACGCGAGCACCGTAAGTCCTCTGCGCGAGGAGAACGCGTCGCTGCGGTCGGTGATGGTCTTCTGGAGCGCCGCCAGAGCGGAAAGTCGCTTTTCGTAATGTGCGGTAAGCCCCTCTGCCACGGAGCGGAAGTAGCACGGCCATCTCGGCCTGGCACTCTCCAGATTGACTCGGCAGCAAGCCGAAAGACCCTGTGAGTCGAGGACGAATCGCTCGCGATGGACTAGTCTGCGGCCGTGATCGACCGTAACTCGGCTTTTGTCTTCACCATGCTCCTGGGGCTCGCCGCTGGCTGTTCGCCGCCGCGGCGCGCGGCTGTCCCGCCTTGTCCGCCACCGACGCCCATGACGGACCCGCGCGTACTCGACGGAATCACCCGCATCGAGGGCTCTCTACGAATGGCGCCCGCAGTCGAGCCGTCCGCTGCATCGAGCGATGCGTTCAAAGATCTAGCGGCGCAGCGACTTGGCCTGGCTCAGCGGCAGGCTGAGACCAAGCGCACGATCGACGCTCTGGTGCTGCGTATTCAACGAGCGCGCAAGGCTGCGCGTGCCTTGGCCGAGTCGGATAGTGACCGCGCGGTGATCTCCGAGACGCTGCTCGACCTCGATGAGGGCAAGCCGCTGCCGAAGCTGCCCAAGCGGCTAGGCGAGCGCGAACCAATCAAGGACGCCGCCGAGGCGCATGCTCTTTTGACCAAGGCGCGCGACCAACTCAAGCGGCTCGATGGTCAGATCGATGCGATCGACGCGACGCTCGCTTCGTCCGGTCCTGGGCCGATCGTGCCAGCGCCCTAAACGACGAATGCGGCGTGGAGCTTTCGTGAGAGCTCGCTGGTCTGCTCGGGGCGGACCACCACGGTCAAACGCAGGGGACCACCAACGACAGCGAGGGGTTCCGCTGCTTCGACAATCGCGGCGAACTCGCGCAGCGCGGCCCCGTTTCCTGCGAGCCCATCGCCTACGACGCTGACAGCGGCTACGTCCTCCTCGATGGTTGCTCGGGGTAGCGCGCGACGCAGCTGCTCGGCGGCGGCGCCAGGCGTGGGGTGGTTCAGCATCGGAAAGAGCGCCATCCCGCTGTCTTGGCCGAAGGTGAGATCTTTGAACGGTAAGTCGAGTTCGACTAGCTGGGCGATCACCGTGCTCCGCGAGAGACCGCTGAAGGATGCGCGGAGGAGCTTGGTCTCGCTCGAGATCGCGCGAACGTTGTGACTCCGCTGAGGTCGGTTGGGGGTGATCACCGTCTCTCGGCCTCGCTCGAAGGTCGAGCGAGCGGCCAGCGTGATTCCACGTCGGCGCGCCCACTCGACGGCTTGCGCGCACACGACCTTCGCCCCGCTCTCGGCCATTTCTTGCAGCATCGCGTGGTCCATCTCAGGCAGGTGCACCGCCTCCGGAACGACGCGGGGATCAGCGGAATAGACACCGTCCACGTCGCTGTAGATCTCACAGCGGTCTGCCTCGAGGGCTGCCGCTAGTGCCACGGCGGTCGTGTCGGAGCCACCGCGTCCGAGCGTGGTGATCTCACGCTTGTAGCTCATGCCCTGATAGCCCGCGACGATCACGATGTTGCCGCGATGCAATTCATCCTCGATGCGGTGCGGCCGTACCTCGATGATGCGCGCGTCGAAGTGTCGGTCGTTGGTGAGGATGCCCGATTGTGAGCCGGTGAATGAGATCGCCGGAAAACCTCGAGCTTGCACCGCGATCGAGAGCAGCGACATCGACACGCGCTCGCCTGTCGAGACCAGCATGTCGAGCTCGCGGCGCGCAGGCTCCAGCTTGGCGCCGTCCACGGTAGCGACGTTGTGAGCCAGGGAGATCAAGCCATCGGTGGTCTTGCCCATCGCCGAGACCACGACCACCACGTCGTTGCCAGCTCGTTTGGCTTCCACGACACGATCGGCCACGCGACCAATCTTCTCGACGTCGGCGACGCTAGAACCGCCGTACTTCTGAACAATGATGGGGCGGGAACGGGACACTCGGCTCTCCTCCGTGTGGCGCTAGCACGCAGCACCGCTTTGGGCCAAGCAATCAGCCCTCCGCCATCGACTCGTACAGTTGGGCCTCGTCCTCGCGGCCCTCGGCGCGCGTTTTGTCCGCGAGTCGCAGCAGGACGAGTCTCCGCGCTTGATGCAGACTTGGTACCTGTTCTGCGTCGGCGTCTTCGACGCGAGCCGATAGCAAGGCCAAGAGTTCGAGGTCGCGACCAAGTAGCTCGAGCAAGCCTCCCAACTCTTCGGCGGTGGCTTCGTCGCGCGGGTCGGCTCGCAAGCGCTGCGAGAGCACCTCCACGCGTTCTTCGGCGAGTGCTGGATCCAAGGGCGGCGGGGCTGCAACGGGCTCTTCGAACGCAGGCTCCGGTTCAGCGACGCTCGTTGTGGGGGCGGCCAGCGGAGCTTGCGGCGAGCGAACGGGCTCGAGCGGCTGCTCGAACGCTGGCTCAGCGGACGCTTGGGTACTTCGCAAGGAAGCCAAGCGACGGCTGGCCTCACGGTGCGCCGGTGATAGCCGCAACAAGAGATAGAGCGTGCGCGAGGCAGCACGACCATCGGCGAGCACCTCTTGCTCGAAGTTGCTGGCCGCGAGCAATACGTCGCACAGCGAGAGAGTGGCCTCTGTCGGCGGTTGGTGCGCGCCTGTCGGCTCCGGCACGGTCATCTCAGCGAGCGCACGAAGTCGACCGAGCGCGCGTGCGGCTCCCGCAGAGTCCCCAAGCTCCTGTCGCCAGCGAGCTTCCGACAGACGAGCCTTCGCCGCGCATTCGCGATCGTTGGCGACGTTCGCCACGCGGGCGATGGCGTTGGGTCGATCCTGGGCGTACGCCACGAGCGCCTCAGCCAGTTCAAGCTCCGCCTGCGAGAGGTCCTGTCCGAGTTCTGCGCCCAGCGAAATGGCGCGACTGAAAAGATCGAGACTGCGCGCGAGTTTGCCGCGTTCACGGAGAGCGCGCGCGAGCCCCGCTAGCGCGACAGGATCCCGAGGTTCGAAGCGAATCGCTCGCTCAAAGAGCTTCTCGGCCTGATCGATAAAGCCGCGCTCTGCGAACAACTCTCCGGCTCGCCGTGCGATTTGGCAGCGTTCTTCGCGAGTGCGAGCGTTCGCCTCCAAATGCTCGAAGTCCGCTCGCGCGCCGCGGTCATCGCCAATCAACAAGCGCTCGCGGAGGCGCTGCCAGCGTGCTTGCGCCAACATTGGCCAGCGCAAGACCGCTTCGTCGAGCGCTGCCGCGCGACTCTTGCGATCGATCGCAACCTGGGCTGCTTGGAACCAGGCGAGCGAGGCCAGCCCGGCCGACGGCTCTTCAGCTCCCGCTCGCGCGAACGCTGCATACGCCGCTTGCTCCTCGCCGCTGCGGGCGAGCGCAACAGCACCGAGCACGCCGGCGCTCACCAGATTCTCGACCTCGATGATCGAGCCGATCGCCGCCTCGACGCGGTCCTCTTGCAGATCGATGTGGGCCAGGCGTCGCGTTGCGTCGAGGTGCCGCGGTGCTCGCTCGAGCGCGGCGAGGTAGGCCACGCGGCCGAGTTCTCGCTCGCCCTTGAAGCAAAGCTCATCCGCTTCTTCGAGCAACGCCGCCGTTTCGAGCGCACGCACCGCGCGCGTGGAGAGCGCTGGCGGCGGCTCGCCACTTCCGAGCACGACTCGGCCCGATCGCGGAGACACCGAAAAGCCAAGCCGCAGCCCTTCCGTCGACGGGACGCGCGCGCCAGCACCAGGCAGCACGTCGAGCATCACCTGCCGTACGGGGTCTTCCAGCGTGAACAAGCTGCCTTTGCGGGCCGTGGAAGCCGGCAGTAGCGCGCTGACGAGTCGCAGCGCGACGGTGTGCGGCGCTTCGCTGAGGCCAAGCCCGCGCGCTTCTTCCACCACGAGGCGCAGACGCGCTTCCAACGGCGCCACGATCAAATCAAAGGCCAGCGCGC